>JBEPUI010000084.1:0-11501 GCA_041691615.1 Pseudomonadota bacterium | reverse complement strand
CACCATGTTGTCGCGCAGGTAGTCGAAGCCGAACTCGTTGTTGGTGCCATAGGTGATGTCGGCGGCGTACGCGGCCTGCTTCTGGTCCTTCTGCATCTGCGAGAGGTTGACGCCTACGCTCAATCCCAGGAAGCGGTAGATGCGTCCCATCCAGTCGGCGTCACGCTGCGCGAGGTAGTCATTGACCGTCACCACGTGCACGCCCTTGCCGGACAGCGCATTGAGATAGGCGGGCAACGTCGCCACCAGCGTCTTGCCTTCGCCGGTGCGCATTTCCGCGATCTTGCCGTGGTGCAGCGCCATGCCGCCGATCAGCTGCACGTCGAAGTGGCGCATGTTGAGCGAGCGCTTGCCGGCTTCGCGCACCACGGCGAACGCCTCGGGGAGCACGTCGTCGAGCGTCGCGCCATCCGCCACACGCTTCTTCAGCTCGTCGGTCTTCGCCCGCAGCTCGGCGTCCGACAGTGCGGCCGTCGCGGGCTCGAGCTTGTTGATTTCGCGGACCTGGGTGGCGAATTGCTTGAGCAGCCGTTCGTTGCGGCTGCCGAATACGCGGGTTAGGAGGTTCGAAATCATTCGCTGTACGTGGCGCCCGAGAAAGCCGAAAACAAGAGACAAAAAACAAGGGGTGAGGACGTCCTCACCCCTGTCTCGTGTCCGGCATCCGCGCGCAGGGGATTAACCAGGCTGAAAAAAGCGCACCGGATTCTGCGGCGTGCCGTTCAATCTCACTTCGTAGTGCAGGTGCGGGCCGGTCGAGCGGCCGGTGGTGCCGACCTTGGCGATTGCCTGGCCGCGCAATACGAGGTCGCCTTCCTTGACCAGCAACTGCGACGCATGCGCGTAGCGCGTCACGAGCCCGTTGCCATGATCGATGTCGACCACTTTACCATAGCCGGGATGCACGTCCGCGAAGATCACCTTGCCGCTCGCCGCCGCGGTGACCGTGGTGCCGACGTCGGCCGGGAAGTCGATGCCTTCGTGAAACGTGTGCATGCCGGTGAACGGGTCGATGCGGTAGCCGAAGTTCGACGAATACCACCCGTCTGGGATCGGCTGGTGCGTCGGCAGGAACTTGCGGTTGGCGGAATCCTGCACCAGCAACGCCTCGAGCACGCTGTATTGGTCGTTGCGCACCTCGACCTGGTCGGTCAGCGAGCGCAGCATGCTTGCGAACTCGTTCTCGGTGAAGCTGCGCGACGGCAGCGACGACACCGGGCCGCCCTGGCCGGGCGTCGCGCCGGGCGTCAGCGACGGCAATTCCTGCGGCTTCAGCCCGACGCTCTTGGCGAGGCGCTCGCCGAGCCCGTCGAGGCGCAGCACCTGTGCCTGCAATTCGCCGAGCCGCAGCGCCATCGCGTTGAGGTGGCCCTGGACCTTCTCGAGATTGCGCTGGGCTTCCTCGCGCTGGTCTGCGAGCACGATCGCCTGCAGCCACGGATGCTGGACCGCGGCCGCCCATTTAAGCGTCAGGAAATTGAACAGCAGCGTGAACATCACGAACACGACGAACAGCGCGACCCCCCCGCTGGCCCAGTGCCGCCAGTCCAGCGTGATCGTCTTCGCGCGCGCGTTGGCGCCGGACACCAGAATGATGTTCAATTGCGTACGTCCTCTCGCCCCATGCTGCCGTGCCACGATCCTCGCCGCTCTTGACGATGGCCCGCGTGATTGCCGCCGATCCGGCGCTCGCGGATTGGCAACGGCGTCGCGCCCGCGACCAGTCGATCCTTACGATCGTCCGCCGGGCACTACCTCGCACACTTGCCGCCGGGATCGCCGTGGCGGATGCCGAATCCGGCGAATTGCGCCTCTCCGTGCAGAGCGGCGCGTACGCCGCGGTGTTGCGCCAGCGCGGCGCCGATCTGTTGCCGGCGCTCGCGACGGAGGGATGGGAGTTTACGGCGATCAAGGTCGCCGTGCAACCCGGCAATATACCTATGCCGAACAAAAAATCCCCGCCAATTCAATGGGATACGCAAGCGAGCAAACCTATGGCGGGGTTGCGCGACGGGTTGCCTCCGGGCCCTCTGAAGGACGCGGTGGCGCGATTGCTTCGCGGCCGCTAGCGCGAAATTCCAGCGACCAACCAAAGGCTTAGGCTCGCGGCTCGCCAATGCCGGCGTGTCGCCGCAAATTTCGGCGAAGAGGCCGGTCGGTACGTCCGGCGACTTGGCGCATCGCGCCGCGGTGCTGCGTCGGCGTCACGCGCACGATGCCGCCCGGCGGCTGCGATGCTTTCGGCGAGTTCGGCGAGTCTGGGTGAGGCACCACGAGGATTCTTCGCGGGTAGCCGGTTCAGTGATTGTCGCGCGGCACTGAAGAGCCGCTGCCACCGACCAGGAAATCGAAGTCGGCGCCATCGTTGGCCTGCAGGACGTGATCGACGTAGAGCTTCACGTATCCGCGTTCGCCATGCGACGCGGGTGGCTGCCAAGCCGCGCGCCGGCGCGCAAGTTCGGCGTCGTCGACGTCCAGGTGCAGCTTGCGCGCCGGAACGTCGATAGTGATCAGGTCGCCGTTTTGCACCAGCGCCAGCGGACCCCCGGCGGCCGCCTCGGGCGCCGTGTGCAGCACCACGGTGCCGTACGCGGTTCCCGACATCCGCGCGTCCGAAATGCGCACGACGTCGGTGATGCCGCGCTTCAGCAGCTTGGGCGGCAGCGGCATGTTGCCGACCTCGGCCATCCCGGGATAACCCTTGGGTCCGCAATACTTGAGCACCATCACCGAATTCTCGTCGATGTCCAGCGTGTCGTCGTTGATCCGCGCGTGCAGGTCCTCGATCGATTCGAACACGACGGCGCGACCGGTGTGCACGAGCAGATGCGGCGATGCCGCGGACGGCTTGATGATCGCGCCGTCGGGCGCCAGGTTGCCGCGCAGCACCGCGATGCCGGCGTCCGCCTTGAACGGCGTCGAATACGCGTGAATCACGTCGCGCTTCCAGCACTTCGCGTCGGCATTGTTCTGCCACAGGCTGCGGCCGTTGGCGGTCCTCGCGTCGCGGTGCAGCAATCCCTGCTCGGCCAGCTCGCGAATCACCACGGGGAGTCCACCGGCCTCGAAAAAATCCTCCATCAGGTACTTGCCCGATGGCATCAGGTCGACGAGGCACGACAAGTCCCGCCCGAGCCGATCCCAATCGTCGAGGTCGAGCTTGATGCCGACTCGCCGCGCGATCGCGATCAGGTGTACCACTGCATTGGTCGAGCCGCCGATGCCTGCGTTGACGCGGATCGCGTTTTCGAACGCTTCGCGCGTCAGGATGGTCGACAGCACGATGTCCTCGCGCACCATGTCGACGATGCGCCGGCCCGCCTCGCGCGCGAGCAGGTTGCGGCGCGCGTCGACGGCCGGGATCGCCGCATTGCCCGGCAGGCCGACGCCGAGCGCCTCGACCATGCAAGCCATCGTCGAAGCCGTGCCCATCGTCATGCAGTGGCCGTGCGAACGGTGCATGTCGGCTTCGGCTTCGTGGAATTCGGCGAGCGTGATCTGTCCTGAGCGCAGCTGCTCGCTCATCGAAATCGTGTTGGTTCCCGAGCCGATCGGCGTTCCGCAATGGATGCCGCGCAGCATCGGCCCGCCCGACACGCCGATCGTCGGGATGTCGACGCTTGCTGCACCCATCAGCAGCGACGGCGTGGTCTTGTCGCAGCCCATCAGCAGCACGACGCCGTCGAGCGGATTGGCGCGGATCGCTTCCTCGACATCCATCGACGCGAGGTTGCGAAACAGCATCGCCGTCGGCCGCATCATCGTCTCGCCGAGCGACAGCACCGGGAATTCGAGCGGAAAGCCGCCGGCATCGAGCACGCCCCAGCGCACATGCTCGGCGAGCGTGCGGAAATGCGAATTGCAGGGCGTCAGTTCCGACCAGGTGTTGCAGATGCCGATCACCGGGCGGCCTTCGAACTGATCCTGCGGAAAGCCGCGGTTCTTGAGCCACGAGCGGTAATAGAAGCCCATCTTGTCCTGGCGCGCGAACCATGCCGCGCTGCGCAACTTGCGGGTGCTCATTTGAAGTTCCTGTCGTTGATATTCATTCCTCGAGTGCGTCCGGCGGCCGGCGCGAGGGGATCGCGACGCGCAGCGCGCGGCCCAGCAACGGCCAAAGCAGCAGCGCGATGGCCAGCGTGCAAAGTGTTGCAACGAGCCCGTTCGACCAGAAGATCGAGATCGATCCGCGCGACATGATCATCGATTGGCGGAATGCGTCCTCCGCCTTGTCGCCGAGGACCATCGCCAGCACCAGCGGCGCGATTGGATAATCGATTTTCTTGAAGAGATAGCCCGCGACGCCGAATGCCACGGCGAGCCACAGGTCGAACGTCGAGTTCGCGACAGTGTAGGCGCCGATGAAGCACACGACCACGATGACAGGGCCGATGATCGAAAACGGGATGCGCAGGATCGCGGCGAACATCGGCACCGTACAGAGCACCAGCCCGACCGCGACCAGGTTGCCGAGATACATGCTGGCGATCAGGCCCCAGACGAAATCGGGACGCTCGGTGAACAGCGTCGGGCCGGGGTTGAGTCCCCAGATCATCAGCCCTCCCAGCAGCACGGCGGAGGTGGCCGATCCGGGCACGCCCAGCGCCAGCATCGGCAGCATCGCACTGGTGCCCGCAGCGTGATCGGCGGTTTCCGGGGAGATGATGCCTTCCGGCTCGCCCTTGCCGAAATTGGCGCGGCGCGACGAAAAGCGCTGCGCAAGGCCGTAGCTCATGAACGAGGCAGCGGTCGGCCCGCCGGGGGTGATGCCCATCCAGCAGCCGACGCTGCCGCTGCGCAACAGCGCCAACCAGTAGCGCGGCAGCATCCTGGCGGCCTCCATCACCGCGCGCGGGCTGATGCGCGCCTTGAGCCCATCGAATCGCAGGCCTTCCTCCATCGTCACCAGCAGTTCGCCGATGCCGAACAGGCCGATGACCGCCACCAGGAAACTGATGCCGCTCACCAATTGGCCGAATCCGAAAGTGAGGCGCAAGCTGCCCGAGATCGTATCCATGCCGACAGTGGCGAACGCAAGTCCGAGCCCCATCGACACGATGGTCTTTCCCGGCGACGCGCCGCCCAGCCCGATAAAGCTTGCGAAGGCGAGGAAATACACGGCGAAATACTCAGGCGAGCCGAAGCGCAGCGCGAAATTCGCGACCCATGAGGACAACAGCGTGATCACGACCACGCCAAGCAATGCGCCGATCGCGGCCGACAGGAACGCGAGCGTCAGCGCCTGCGCCGCGCGCCCGCTTTTCGCCATCGGATAACCGTCGAACGTGGTGGCGACCGACGACGGCTCTCCCGGGATGTTGAACAGGATCGACGTCGTCGACCCGCCGAACAGCGCGCCCCAGTACATGCTGGTGAGCAGGATGATCGCCGCCACCGGATCCATCGCGAACGTCAGCGGCAGCAGCAGCGACACGCCGTTGGGCGCGCCGAGGCCGGGGAGCACGCCGACCAGGATGCCGAGCAATACCCCCACCACCATCAGCATCACGTGATGCCAGGTCAGGACGACTTCGAAACCGTGCAGCAGTAGCCCGAGATTTTCCATCGGCTGGGCTCCCCGTCAGGCCGTCAATGGATGCCGAGCGTCGATTCGAGCGGGCCCTTGAGCAGCGGCACCTTGAACCAGACCTCGAGCACCAGAAAGAAGAACGCCGCGCAGCCCACGGCCACGGCGATCGAGGTGATCCAGCGATAACGCCCCTGCACTCGCATCACGCCGCTCAGGTACAGGAACGTCGCGACGTAGAAGCCGAGCGCCACCGACGCTACGACGAACAGCAGCAGCGGAATGCCGAATGCCGCGATCCGCCGTGCCTTGGTCGCGTCGAGGAAGACCGCAGCGCGATCGGCGCGCGTGAACGCCATCACGAGGTTGCCGAGGCTCGCGGCGCCGACGATCAGGCCCACGTAGAACGGAAACGTTCCGGCCTCGGGACCGCCCGTGGTCCAGCCGATGCCGTCTCCCCGCGCGCCGAGCGCGATCGCCACTGCGAGCGCGAGCGTCAGCAATGCGGCGAACACTTCGGCGGCAAGCCGCGTCACGTGTCTCCCGCTGCCGGCAGAGGTTGCAGCTCGCGTCATGGGCGTCCTTCGCGGCGACGCCGAAGTCTATGGATCGCTGCAGCCGGATCAGCGTCGCCCGGCTTGCGCTCCCGCATCGACCGCACCGTCGAGATGCGTCAGTGGGTCAGCCAGCCTTCCTGCTCGAACACCTTTCGCGACTTCTGGTCATTGTCGGCAATGAAGCTCTTCAGTTCCGCACCGGTGATGAACTGGTCGGTCTGCGCGGAACGCTCGATGTATTGCTTCCACTCGGGTGTCGCGCGAACCTTGGACAGCAATCCGGTGTAGTAGGCGACCACGTCGGCGGAAACATTCCTGGGCAGCCACAGCGTGCGCGGCTGCTGGTACTGGTCGATCGCGATGCCCTCGGACTTGCAGGTCGGGACGTCGGCCCAGCTCTCGGTTGCCGTAACCTTCGGACCGGCCGCCAGCGGCTGGGGCGAGAACACGCAAAGCGCACGCACCATGCCGGCCTTCCACTGGCCGATGCTCTCGCTGGGATTGTTGGTGTTCGAATCGATGTGCCCGCCGGCGAGCTGCACGGCCGCTTCGCCGCCGCTCTTGAATGGCACGTAGAGGAACTTGGCGCCGGTGGCCGCGGTGATGAGACTGGTCAGCGTCTGGTCGGTGTCTTTCGCCTGGCTGCCGCCCATCTTGAAAGTGTCCGGCTTCGCCTTGGCCGCCGCGATGAAGCTCTTCGCGTCCTTGTACGGCGAATTGCCGTTGACCCACAGGATGAATTCGTCGAGCGCCATCGCTGCGAGCGGCGTGTAGTCGTCGGCCTTCCATGCGAGCTTGGCGATCTGCGGCAGCAGGTACTCGTTGTTGGTGCCGAAAGTCACGCGATGCGCATTGTCCGGCTCGGACTTGCCATAGACGAAGCCTTCGGCGCCGCTGCCGCCACCCTTGTTGAGGATGACGATCGGCTGGTCGGCGAGCTTGTACTTGGTGACGATGTTCTGCACGGTGCGGGCGAAATTGTCGGTGCCTCCGCCGGCACCTGCGGTCACGACGAATTCGATGGGCTGCGTCGGTTGCCACGCCGCCGAGGCCTGCGTTGGCGCCAGCATCAAGGGCAGCGATGCCGCGAGCGCGACGGCCAGTGTTTTCGACAGGACTGCATTCTTCATTCGATTCCTCCAGGTGGGCGTTGCGTCGGGCGTTGCGTTGCGTGTCGCGGTCTTCAGGCAGCGGACGCAGAGCGGTCGGATCGCCGTTGCCGATTGCGCACGGCCATTTTTGCGGCAAGCAACAGCGAGGCACGGGTGGCGCCGATGTTGGCGACGCCCTTGCCTGCGATTTCGTACGCCGTGCCGTGCGCGGCGGTGCAGATGGGAAACGGAAAGCCGCCCATCAGCGTGACTCCTCGATCGAAGCCCATCAGCTTCATCGCGATCTGGCCCTGGTCGTGGTACATCGTCACGACGGCGTCGAATGCGCCGGCGCGGGCGCGCACGAACACGGTATCGGACGGAAACGGACCGTCGGCGGCGATGCCCACAGCGCGCGCGTCGGCGATCGCAGGCGCGATGAGGTCGATCTCCTCGCGGCCGAAGTTGCCACCGTCACCCGCATGCGGATTGAGCGCGGCAACGGCGATGCGCGGCGCGGCGACATCGGCATTGCGCAGCGAGCCGTCGGTCAGGCAGATCGCCTTCACCACGGCGTCGCGCGAAATGTGCGATGCCACCGCCGACAACGGGATGTGCGACGTGACGCGCGCATTCCACAATCCTTCGAGGATGTTGAACTCGCTGGCCGGCCCGGACAGCCCCAGTACGCCGAGCGAATAACCGATCTCGTCGTCGTAGCACGGATGCGCGGCGCGCATCGCCGCCTTGTTGAACGGCGTGAAGCACACGGCATCGGCGTGGCCGGCGGCGGCGAGCTCGAGGCAGGTTCGATAATTGCGCAGCGCGAATTCGCCGCCGGCGCGGGCTGCGACCGCACGTTCGACGCCCTCCGGATCGAGATGACCGAGGTCGAGGAAGGCCGGACGCGCGGCGCCCGCGCCGTCGCCCAGGTCCTTGCGCCACTCGACGTCGAGCGTGACGTGGGCGACCCTGGCGCCGGCTTCCAGCACCCGGCGGTCGCCGACGACGATCAGCCGCGCCGCCGCGTGGACCTCCGGAAGCGCAAGCGCCTTGGCGGCGAGCTCGGGACTGATGCCCGCGGGGTCGCCCATAGCCAGCGCAATGACGGGTCGGTTGTCGGGCGGCTGCGCGGGGCGAGGCAAAGGGACTCTCCAGGACGGCGACTGTTCAAACGGACGGGTAGCGCGGTAATCGGCGGGCATTCCTGAATGCTGCATACAGCATGCTGAATGTACTTTGCCACGTTGACCATGCTAAAGTCAACATCAAATGACAATCCACGCCGACGCCCTTGATCTGGCTCCGCTCGCCGGGGTCGCGACCGGGACCGATCCCGCGATCGTTCCGCTCAGCCGGCGCACGCTGCACGACACACTGGTCGAGCGTATTCGCGACATGATCATCGAGGGGCAGCTCGCGCCATTGCAGCGGATCCACGAGGGCCAGCTCGGCAAGGCGCTCGGCGTGTCGCGCACACCGCTGCGCGAGGCGCTCAAGTTTCTCGCCAGCGAGGGCCTGCTGGAGCTCGTGCCGGGACGCGGTGCCGTAGTGCGCAAGCTGACGCCGACGGACGTGCGCGACATGCTCGACGTGCTCGCGGCGATCGAGTCGCTGGGCGGACGCCTCGCCTGCCGCAACGCGTCCGGCGACGACATCGCGGCGCTGCGCCGCACGCACGACGAAATGATGGACCTCTATCACGCGCGCAATCGCCTCGAATACTACCGGCGCAACCAGTCGATCCATTCGGCGATCGCGCGGCTGTCGGGCAACGCGCTGCTGGCGTCGATGCACCAGGTGATCCAGGCTCGGCTGAAGCGCATCCGATTCATCGGCAACGACGAGCCGGGGAAATGGGCGGCTGCAGTCGCCGAGCACGAGGAAATGATCGCGGCACTCGAGGCGCGCGACGCCGATCGTCTCGCCGGCGTGATCGCCCGGCACCTGGAGGAGACCTGGTCGCGCGTCTTCGACAAGGTCTGAATGCGCGTCGCTAGATCAGCGGTGCCACCACCGGCATCAGGAACCGCTCCGCGGCGAACATCAGGAACACCGCGATCAGCACCAGCAGCGTGAATTTGGCGACCTGGACGATGAAGCGCAGGTAGCGCCGGTCGCGCTTGACCATATATAAAGCCAGCGACACGCCGACCGCGGCGAGCGCAAGTGCGAGCAGCAGGCGAACGAGGACCATGGTGGCGAATGCAAAAGTAGAGGCCGCCGCGAAACGTTCGCGCGCGCGGCCCAAGGGTGCGAATCAGGCCGGTGACAACTGCCAGCCCTGGAAGGCCGCGGGCACGTCGGACTCGGCATCGAAGGTCACGATGTCGAACGCATCGGGGTTGGCGAGCAGCGCCCGCGCCACCTTGTTGTTGAGCGCATGGCCGGTCTTGAAGGCGCTGTACTGGCCGATCATCGGGTGGCCCAGCAGGTAGAGGTCGCCGATCGCGTCGAGCACCTTGTGCCGCACGAACTCGTTGTCGAAGCGCAGGCCCTCGCTGTTCAGCACCTTGGTCTCGTCGAGCACGATCGCGTTTTGCAGGCTGCCGCCCAGTCCCAGCCCGGCGACGCGCATTGCCTCCAGGTCCTGCATGAAGCCGAACGTGCGCGCCCTGGCGATCTCGCGGACGTAGGAATGCTCGGCGAAGTCGATCACCACGTGGCGATTTTCCGAGCCGAACACCGGATGCGGGAAGTCGATCGCGAAGTCGAGCTTGAACCCGGCGAACGGCTCGAACCGCGCCCATTTGTCGCCATCGCGCACTTCGACGGTGCTTCGCACGCGCAGGTAGCGCTTGGGCGCCGCCTGCTCGACCACGCCGGCGGACTGCAGCAGGAACACGAACGGGCCGGCGCTGCCATCCATGATCGGCAGCTCGGGACCCGCGACGTCGATGTCGAGGTTGTCGATGCCGAGACCCGCCAGCGCCGACATCAGGTGCTCGACGGTCGACACGCTGGCCCCACCGGCGGACAGCGTCGACGACAGCCGCGTGTCGCCGACGTTGCGTGCGGTGGCCGCGATCGTCACCGGCTGCGGCAGGTCGGTGCGGTGGAACACGATGCCGGTGTCCACCTTCGCCGGGCGCATCGCCATCTCGACGCGAGCGCCCGTATGCAGACCCACCCCCGTCGTGCGGATCGCGGTCTTGAGCGTGCGCTGCTTCAGCATCGACGGCCTATTTGATTTCACATCGTGGGCTGCGCGGATTTTATCACCGTGGCCGCGCCACATTCAGTCCGCCTGCTTGCGCAGAAACGCCGGGATTTCGGAGGCGTCGTACGCGGTCGACTGCGGCTGCAGGCTGCTGCGCCGGCGCACCACCGCAGGCTGGTCGAGCTTGTCGTAGTCGACCGACCCGCTCACCAAGATCCCGGCATTGTCGGTGCCGGTGCGTTCCATCACAGTCTCCACCATTTCGAGGCGCGGCTTCTGGTGGGTGCTGACAACGGCGCTGCCGAGGCCCGTGGCGATCATCGTCACCCGCAGGCGGTCTTCCATCGTGTCGTCAATCACCGTGCCGACGATCACCATCGCGTCCTCGGCGGTGAATTCCTTGATCGTGTTCATCACGTCGTGGAATTCCTTCATCTTGAGCCCCGATGACGCCGTGATATTGACCAGAACGCCGCGCGCGCCGGCCAGGTTGACGTCCTCCAGCAGCGGGCTCTTGACCGCTTCGTGCGCGGCGGTGCGCGCACGCTCGGGACCGGCGGCCGACGCCGATCCCATCATTGCCATGCCCACCTCGCCCATCACCGTGCGCACGTCGGCGAAGTCGACGTTGACGAGGCCCGGGTTGTTGATGACCTCGGCAATGCCGGACACCGCGCCGTGCAGCACGTCGTTGGCGGCGGCGTAGGCATCGAGCAGCTCGACATCGTCGCCGAGGACTTCCATCAGCTTGTCGTTGGGAATGATGATCAGCGAGTCGACCTTCTTGCCGAGCTCCTCGATGCCGGCCTGCGCGACGCGCTGGCGCTTGCCTTCGAACTTGAACGGCCGCGTCACCACGGCGACGGTCAGGATGTTGAGGCTGCGCGCGATGTCGGCGATCACCGGCGCCGCACCCGTGCCGGTGCCGCCACCCATGCCGGCGGTGATGAACAGCATGTCCGCGCCCTCGATCAGCTCGGCGACACGGTCGCGGTCCTCCATCGCCGCGTCGCGGCCGATCTCCGGCTTGGCGCCGGCGCCCAACCCGCGCGTCAGCGTCGTGCCGAGCTGCAACTGCGTGCGCGCCGTCGAGCGCTTCAGCGCCTGTGCGTCGGTGTTGGCGCAGATGAACTCCACGCCGGTCAGCCCGCGCACGATCATGTGCT
>JBEPUI010000083.1:0-11654 GCA_041691615.1 Pseudomonadota bacterium | reverse complement strand
GGCGGCTTCATGCCGAGGCCCACGCCGGGAGGCGTGCCGGTGGTGATCACGTCGCCGGGCAGCAGCGTCATGTACTTCGACACGTCGGCCACCACTTCGGCGACGCCGAAGATCATCGTGCGGGTGTTGCCGGTCTGCCTGCGCACGCCGTTGACGTCGAGCCACATGCCGAGGTTTTGCGGGTCGCGAATCTCGTCGGCGGTGACCATCCACGGGCCGATCGGGCCGAACGTGTCGCAGCCCTTGCCCTTGCTCCATTGCGAACCGCTGCGCTTCATCTGGAATTCGCGCTCCGACACGTCGTTGATCAGGCAATAGCCGGCGACGTAGCGCAGCGCATACTTCGCCGCCACCGAGCGTGCGGTGCGGCCGATGACGATGCCGAGCTCGACTTCCCAGTCGGTCTGCACCGAGTCCTTCGGCAGCACGATGTTGTCGTTGGGGCCGACGATGCAGGTCTGCGCCTTGAAGAATACGACCGGATGTTCGGGAATCGGTGAATTGGTCTCGCGCGCGTGGTCGATGAAGTTGAGCCCGATAGCCACGAATTTGGGCGGCGTCGCCACGCAGGCGCCCAGCCGCGGGCGGCCCTTGACCAGCGGCAACTTCGCCGTGTCGAGCTTGCGCAATGCCGCGAGCGACGCCGGCGCGAGCGCGGCCGCGTCGATGTCCTTGACCTTGCGCGACAGGTCGCGCAGCTTGCCATCGGCGTCGATCAGGCCGGGCTTTTCGCGGCCGGCGGGGCCATAGCGTACGAGTTTCATCGGGTCGATCCTCCAGGGGTTGCGAGCGTGTGAGGGTGAATGCTGCGGGTCAGATGGTCATGCCGCCGTCGATGGAGAAAACCTGGCCGGACGCGAAAATCGATTCGTCGGACGCAAGGTACACGACGATCGGCGCGATTTCCTCGGCCTTGGCGAGGCGTCCCATCGGCTGGCGCGCAATGAACATCTTGCGCGCCTCGACCGGGTCGTCGAAGGCGTTGATGCGGCCGGCGAGCGAAGGCGTGTCGACGGTGCCGGGCGCGATCGCGTTGCAGCGCACGCCCTTCTGCACGAAGTCCGCCGCCACCGACTTGGTGAGGCCGATGACGGCCGCCTTGCTCGCCCCGTAGACGAATCGGTTGGGCAATCCCCTGATCGAGCCGGCGACCGATGCCATGTTGATGATGCTCGACGCGCCGCCACCCTTGGCGAACTTGTCGAGCATTCTCGGCAGCGCGGCACGAATCGCCACGTACATCGCGCGCACGTTGAGGTTGAAGCTTGCGTCCCAATCGGACGGTTCGCACTCGAGGATCGTGCCGTGGTGAACATAGCCGGCGCAGTTGAACAGTGCGTCCAGCGGCGGTGTGGCGCCGATCAGCCGCGCCACCGCGGCGTCGTCCAGCACGTCGAGCTTGTGCGTGGTCACGTTGCCGATGCCCGCGAAGCTCGCAAGCAGCTTTTCGTTGACGTCGGTCGCGTGCACGCTCGCGCCCTCGCGCGCCATCGCCTGCGCCGCGGCGTGGCCGATGCCTTGTCCCGCGGCGGTGACGAGCACCGTCTTGCCTTCCAGTCGTCCTGCCATCGCGAAATTGTCCCGGTGTCTTCTGAATCAGTGTGTCGATGGATCGGGCGTGTCAGCGCAGGCGCGGCGTGATCGACCGCCGCGGATCCGCCCAATCGGCGTTTGGCACCTGCGCGAACCATCCAGGGCGTCCCGGGTCGCGGTCGTAGGGGTAGCCGCCCAGTTCGCGGTACAGCGCGTGATAGCGCGCGAGCTTGTCGCGGTCGAGCCGCACGCCGAGCCCCGGCCCATCCGGCACGCGGATCGCGCCGCCGGCGTAGCGCATCGGGCCGCCCTCGATCACGTCGTCGCTCAGGTGGTGATAGTGCGCGTCGGCCGCGTAGCCCAGGTTGGGCAGCACGGCGCCGAGGTGCAGCATCGTCGCGAGCTGGATGCCCAGTTCGCCCGAGCTGTGCACGGCGACGCCGATGCCCATCGTCTCGCAGACGCCCGCGGCCTTGATGCAAGGGCGGATGCCGCCCCAGAACGTGGTGTCGAGCAGCACGACGTCGACGCCGCCGTTGCGGATGTTGGCGGCGAGCTGCTCGAAATTGACGACGACGGTGTTGGTGGCGATCGGCAGCGGCACGAATTCCTTGAGGCGCGCGAGCTGCGGCAAGCCCCACACCGGGTCCTCGAAGTAGTCGTTGCGGATGTCGAGGATGTTGCGGCCGAACTCGATCGCGTCGGCGAGCGACAGCGCCGAATTGGGATCGTAGCGGAAGCGCTCGCCCGGCAGCGATTGCGCGAGCGCGCGGTAGCAGGCCAGCTCGTGCGCGGGCGGATACACGCCGCCCTTGAGCTTGTGCGAGGTGAACCCGTGCGCCGCCTTCAGCGCGCGCGCGTGCGCGACCAGCTGCTCTGGAGTGCGCACTTCGCCTTCGCCCGTCTCGGGATTCGCGTAGCGGAAGAACAGGTAGCTCGCGAATGCGACTTCGTCGCGCAGCTTGCCTCCCAGCAACGCGTGCACGGGTACGCCGAGCTTCTGGCCGATGATGTCGAGGCACGCGAATTCGATCGCCGCGTGCAACTGCGTGCGATTGTTGTACAGGCTCGCCGTCGGATTGCAGATCTTGAGGCGCATTGCCTCGAGCGCGAACACGTCGTGGCCGGCCAGGTAGGATTCGAGGCCCGCGAACGCGCGCGTGGCATCCTCGCCGCCGCCGCCCATCTCCCCCAGCCCGCAGTAGCCGTCTTCGGTCTCGACCTCGACGATCGTGCGCACGAAGCGTCCCCAGTGCGCGCCGTTGCTGTGCAGCAGGGGCGCCTCGAGCGGCACGGTGACCGGGGTGGCGCGGATCGTCGAAATGCGGGTCATCGGCAAATGGCAGCGCGCGAAAAGTCGGGCGAATCGAAGCGCTGGGCGAGCGAAGTGGGCGAGCGCGGTGACAGAAGTGAAGAGCGAAGTCAGCTGGTGCGGTGATTGTACCCGGCAGCTTGGCAAATTGGTAATACCACTTGACCAGTTGGCGCAGGGCGATTAGCCTCTGCCGATGGCGATTGGCGGCGGATATCGGGCCGCTCAAGGCGCGAGCGAGATCCCATGCCGTTTTCGAATATCGAGCCCCGCCGGCTGTACCGCCAGATCGCCGACCAGATCCGTGCGCTGATCGGCCGCGGCGAATTCGCACCGGGGGCGCGCCTGCCGCCCGAGCGCGACTTGGCGAAGCAGCTCGGCGTATCGCGGCCTTCGGTGCGCGAGGCGCTGATCGCGCTGGAAGTCGAAGGGCTGGTCGACGTGCGGATCGGGTCGGGCATCTACGTGCGCTCCGCGGGCAATGGCCACGTCTCCGACGCGAGCGGCGACGCGGCGGCCGGTCCATATGAATTGCTGCGCGCGCGCCACCTGATCGAAAGCGAATGCGCGGCGCTGGCCGCCAAGGTGGCGAAGAAGGAGCACATCCAGGCGATCGAGGCCGCGCTCGCCGAGATGGAACGGGAACTGGCCAGCGGCGACATGCCGCTCGTGGGCGATCGCATGTTCCATCTGCGCATCGCCGAAGCCACGGGCAACGGTGCGCTGGTGCATGTGATCCGGCTGTTGTGGGAGGAGCGCACGGGGCCGTTGTACAAGCAGCTCGAGCATCACTACGACTCGCCCAAGCTGTGGCAGACCGCGATCGCCGAGCACCGCGCCGTGGTCAAGGCGATCGCCGCGCACGATGTGGTGAAGGCACGATCGACGATGCAGCGGCATCTCGACCAGGCTTACAAGCGTTTCAGCAAAGGCTGGGACACTCGCAACTGAACCAATCACGCGACGACGCGCGATCTCGGTGATCGCGCCCGCGAATAAGGAACCGACATGCTTGCCTGCCGAATCCACGCCAAGGAGGACCTGCGACTCGAGGCGGTCGCCACGCCCGAGCTGTCGCCGGGCCAGGTGCTGGTGCGCCTCGGCGCCGGCGGCATCTGCGGCTCCGACCTGCACTACTATTTCGAGGGCCGCAACGGCAATTTCGTGATTCGCGAGCCGCTGATTCCCGGCCACGAGGCGTCGGGGGTGGTCGCGGCGACCGGCGCCGGCGTCACGCGCGTCAAGGTCGGCGACCGCATCGCAGTGTCGCCGTCGCATGCTTGCGGGCAGTGCAATTACTGCCGGCAGGGCCGCGAACAGCTTTGCACGCAGATGAAATTCCTCGGCAGCGCGAGCCTCTTCCCGCACGTGCAGGGCATGTTCCAGGAGACGTTCGTCATGGGCGAGCGCCAGTGCTATCCGGTGGCCACCGACGTGAGCCTTGGCGAGCTTGCGTTCGCCGAGCCGCTGGCGGTTGCGTTGCACGCCGTCAACCGTGCGGGCGACCTGAAGGGCAAGTCGATTCTGATCACCGGCGCGGGCACGATCGGCTGCCTGACGGTCATCGCCGCGCGCCTCGCGGGCGCTACGCGCGTCACCGTCAGCGACGTGCTGGACCGGCCGCTCGCCAAGGCTCGCGAAGTCGGCGCCGATGCGACGCTTCGCGCCGATCGCCACGCCGACAAGCTCGCCACGCCGCAGTTTGACGCGGCGTTCGAGGTGTCCGGCAATTTCAGCGCGCTGAAGAGCTGCATCGCCGCGGCGCGCAAGGGCTCGCGCGTCGTGCAGGTGGGTACGCTGCCACACGAGGCATTGCCGCTGGTCGTCAACGACATCATGGTCAAGGAGCTCGACCTGTGCGGCGCGTTCCGTTGGGGAATCGAGTTCGACTGGGCCGTCGATTACATCGCGTCGCGCCGCGTCGACGTGCGGCCCCTGCTGTCGGGGCAATTCCCGCTGCAGGACGCGGTCGCCGCGTTCCATGCTGCCGCCGACAAGACCAAGAGCACCAAGGTTCAGGTCGTCTGTGCGTGAGCCGAACGCCACGCCCGACACCACACCAGCCCAAAAGCCCTCAGGAGGATTCGAAATGCCGAAGACAATGAAGCTCGTCGCCGCGACCCTCATCGCCGTGGCGTTCGCGATCGCAGGCCCCGCGGCCGCGCAGACCAAGCTCAAGTGGGCGCATGTCTACGAGACCTCCGAGCCGTTCCACAAATGGTCGGTCTGGGGCGCTCAGGAAATCGAGAAACGCACCAACGGCCGGTATCACATCGACGTATTCCCCGCGTCGTCGCTCGGCAAGGAAAGCGACATCAACCAGGGCCTGACGCTCGGCACCGTTGACATGATCATCTCCGGCCTTTCGTTCGCCGCACGCACGATGCCTGCGATCGGCGTCGGCTACTACCCGTATACGTTCCGTGACGGCGAGCACCTCATCAAGTGGGCGAAGAGCGATGCGTTCAAGGGCCTTGCCGACCAGTACCGCCAGAAGACGGGCATCCAGATCACCGCGATGACGTATTACGGCACGCGGCAGACGACATCCAACAAGCCTTTCACCGATTGCGCGGGAATGAAGGGGCTGAAGATGCGCGTCCCGGACGTGCCCGCGTATCTCGCGCTGCCGAAGGCCTGCGGCGCCAATCCGACGCCGATCGCATTCGCCGAGGTCTACCTGGCGCTGCAGAACGGCACCGTCGACGCACAGGAAAATCCGTTGACGACGATCGAGGCCAAGAAATTCTTCGAAGTGCAGAAGGCGATCATCCTGACGGGGCACATCGTCGATTCGCTGGCGACGCAAGTCGCCCCGCATGTGTGGAACAAGCTTTCCGACGCCGACAAGAAGGTGTTCACGGACGTCACGCAGGAGGCAGCCGCGAAGGCCACCGCGGAAATCACGCAGCACGAGAAGGAGCTCGCCGACGAGTTCAAGAAGAAGGGGCTGCAGATGGTCGCCGTCGACACGAAGTCTTTCCGGGATGCGATCCAGAAATCGATCACGCTCGAGTCGATGGGATATTCGAAGGTCGACTGGGATCGTATCCAGGCGATCAAGTGACGTTCAACGCGCACTGAGCCGACGGTCGGCGTTCCGCGGCACCGCGCCCGGAACGCTGCCTTGGCGCGCGCCGTTTGCGGTGTGATGAGATGCACGAATCGAATCCTGCAGGGCCGGCATTGAACGGCGCCGCCGAGTCGGCGGCGCCGGTGATCGACGAATCGGGCCATTTCCATGCCGAGGATGCGCCCATCGAGCTGTCGCACTACACGATCGAGGACTGGATCTCCTTCGCGTTCTTCTGGGCGCTCGCGCTGACGGTTTTCTACCAGTTCTTCACGCGGTACGTGATCAACGACTCGGCGGCATGGACCGAGGAGATCGCGCGCTATCTGCTGATCTGCACGGTATTCATCGGCATCGCCGCGACGACGCGACGGTCGCGCCACATCCAGGTCGATTTCCTCTACCGGCTGGTGCCACAGCGCGCGGGCCGGGTGATCGCGACGGTCGTCGATGGCGTGCGTATCGCGTTCTTCGCGTACATGAGCGTGCTCACCTGGCAAATGATGGGGAAGATGGGCAATTACCGGATGACGCTGATCGACCTGCCGATGAACGCCGTCTATGCGGTGTGCGGCATCGGCTTCGTCCTCGCCGCGATCCGCTCGCTGCAGGTGATGATCGAAAATGCGCGCCGCGGGTACAGCGTCCTCGAGCGCCCCGAGATTCTGATCGACGAGACGCTCTGAGCCATGGTTCCCGCGCTGCTCGGATCGTTCCTCGCCATGATGTCCACCGGCGTCCCGGTGGCGATCTCGATGGCGGGGTCCGCCCTCGTCTACATCCTGCTGACCGGCGATCTGCCTCCATTCGTCGTCGTGCACCGGATGATCAGCGGAATCGACAGCTTTCCGTTGCTGGCGGTGCCGTTCTTCATCATGGCCGGCAACCTGATGAACAACGCCGGCATCACCAATCGCATCTACAACTTCGCGCTGTCGCTGGTCGGCTGGCTGCGCGGCGGGCTGGGCCACGTGAACATCCTCGGCTCGGTGATCTTCGCCGGCATGTCGGGGACCGCCATCGCTGATGCCGCGGGGCTCGGGACGATCGAAATCAAGGCGATGAAGGACCACGGCTACGACATGGAATTCTCGGTGGGGGTGACCGCCGCGTCGGCGACCCTCGGCCCGATCATCCCGCCGTCGCTGCCGTTCGTGATCTACGCGATGATGGCCAACGTCTCGGTCGGCCAGCTGTTCCTCGCCGGCATCCTGCCTGGCGTGGTGCTGGCGATCCTGATGATGCTCACGGTCGCCTGGTTCGCGCACAAGCACAAATGGGGCGGCGACATTCGGTTCGAGTGGCGCCGCGTGAGCAAGGCGGTCATCGAGCTCGGGGTGGTGATCGCCTTCCCGCTGGTGATGTGGGGCGCGATCAAGCTGGGGCTTGCGTTCAACCTCGCGCTGGTGCTCGGATTCGTCTTGCTGTTCGTCGCCGACTGGCGCTTCCGGTTCGATGCGGTGATGCCGATCATGACGCCGGTGCTGCTGATCGGAGGCATGACGACAGGGGTGTTCACGCCGACCGAAGGCGCGATCGCCGCGTGCGTCTGGGCGCTGATACTCGGGCTCGTCTGGTACCGGACGATGACGTGGCGCATGCTCGTCAAGGTCGCGATGGACACGATCGAGACGACATCGACGGTGATGTTCATCGTCGCCGCGGCGTCGATCTTCGGCTGGCTGCTGACGGCGACGCGGGTCACCGACATGGTGGCGATGTGGACGCTGTCGTTCACGCACACGCCCTGGGTGTTCCTGCTGCTCGCCAACGCGCTGATGCTCTTCGTCGGCTGTTTCCTCGAGCCCACCGCCGCGATCCTGATCCTGGTTCCCGTGCTGATGCCGGTGATCCAGCAGCTCGGCATCGATCCGGTGCATTTCGGTCTCATCATGGTGCTGAACCTGATGATCGGCCTGTTGCATCCGCCGATGGGGATGGTGCTGTTCGTGCTCGCGCGCGTCGCCAATCTGTCGATCGAGCGCACGACGATGGCGATTCTGCCTTGGCTCGTGCCGCTGTTGCTGTCGCTCGCGCTGATAACGTATGTTCCGCAGATCTCGCTGTGGCTGCCGCACGCGCTCGGTTACTGACACATGTCCATGTCGCCGATCGAGCGCGTCGAAATCCTGCAGGTCGACCTGGCACCCAAGGTCAGGAGGACGGACGCAATCCAGTCATTCGTCATCCAGGAGACGCCGATCGTGCGGATCACCTGCGCCGACGGCGCAGTGGGGACCGGCTACAGTTACACCATAGGCACCGGCGGGTCGTCGGTGATGGCATTGCTGCGCGACCACCTCGCGCCCCGGCTGATCGGCCGCGACGCTGCCGAGGTCGAGCGGCTGTGGAAGGATCTGTTCTTCCACACCCATGCGACCGCCGTCGGCGCCATTACCAGCCTTGCGCTGGCGGCCATCGATACCGCACTGTGGGACCTCAAGGCGCGTCGCGCCGGCCTACCGTTGTGGAAGCTCGCCGGCGGGGCGCAGCCGAGGGTGCCGGTCTACACGACCGAAGGCGGGTGGCTGCACCATTCGACTGCACAACTCGTCGACGAAGCGCGAAACGCCAGCGAGCAGGGCTTCCTCGGCGCAAAGGTCAAGGTCGGCCGGCCGGTGATCGCCGAGGACGTGGCGCGGCTGTCCGCGGTGCGCGAAGCGGTGGGCGATGCGTTCGCGCTGATGGTCGATGCCAACCAGGCGTTCAGTGTCGCCGAAGCGCGACGACGCGCCCACGCCTATTCGCCGTTCATGCTCGGCTGGTTCGAGGAGCCGCTGCCCGCCGAGGATCTGGCCGGCCATGCCGAGCTCGCTCAGGCGGCGACGATGCCGATCGCCGTGGGCGAATCGATCTATCATCCGTCACACTTCCGCGAGTACCTTGCGCATCGCGCCTGTGCAGTCGTGCAAGTCGACTGCGCGCGCATCGGCGGCATCACGCCGTGGCTCAAGGTCGCCCACCTCGCCGAAACATTCAACGCGCCGGTCTGTCCGCACTTCCTGATGGAGCTGCATGTTTCGCTGACCGCCGCCGTCCCCAACGGTGCGTGGGTCGAGTACATCCCGCAGCTCGATTCGATCACGACTTCGCGCATCAGGTTGCAGGATGGCCACGCGATCCCCCCCGATACCGCGGGCCTTGGCATAGACTGGGATTGGCAGGCGATCGACCGTCACGCGGTCGCGCGTGCGACGATCGCCGCCTGATGCATCGAGGAGCGACACCATGCTGACAAGAACCAGTCTCACCATCCGCCTTCATCCCAACGACGACGTCGTGATCGCGCGCGCGCAATTGGTCGGCGGCACGACGCTGATCGACGAGAAGATCAAGGTCATCGGCCTCGTCCCGCCGGGACACAAGGTCGCCACGCGTGCGATTGCCAAGGGTGATCCCGTCAAGCGCTATAACCAGATCATCGGGTTCGCCAGCAAGGACATCGCCGCCGGCGAGCACGTGCACCTCAACAATCTGGTGATGGGGTCGTTCGACCGCGACTACGCTTTCGGTGCCGACGCCCGGCCCACGCAATACATCTCGCCTGCTGCGACATTCGAGGGCATCGTCCGCGACGACGGGCGGGTCGCGACGCGCAACTACATCGGCATCCTGTCGACGGTCAACTGCTCGGCCACGGTCGCGCGCGGAATCGCAGGCCATTTCACGCGCGAGCGTCTCGCGGCGTTCGGCAACGTCGACGGCATCGTCGCGCTGACCCATGGCTCGGGCTGCGGCATGGATACGCAGGGCGAAGGCATGCAGATCCTGCGCCGCACGCTCGGCGGGTATGCGCGGCACGCCAATTTCGCGGGTGTGCTGATCGTGGGGCTCGGCTGCGAGGCCAACCAGATCTCGTCGCTGCTGGGCGCGCAGAACCTGCGCGAGGGCCCGCTGCTGCGCACGTTCAGCATCCAGGACACCGGCGGCACGGCCAGGACGATCACGCACGGTATCGGCCTGATCGAGGAAATGCTGCCGCATGCCAACGCCGTCACGCGCAGCACCGTGCCGGCGTCGCACATCACGATCGGACTGCAGTGCGGCGGCTCGGATGGTTACTCCGGCATCACCGCCAATCCCGCGCTGGGTGCCGCGGTCGACTTGCTGGTGCGCCATGGCGGCACTGCGATCCTTTCGGAAACGCCGGAAATCTATGGCGCCGAGCACCTGCTGACGCGGCGCGCGGCGTCGCGCGAGATCGGCGAGAAGCTGGTGTCGCGGATCAAGTGGTGGGAAGACTACACGGCGCGCGAGCGCGGCGAGATGAACAACAACCCGTCGCCGGGCAACAAGGCGGGCGGCTTGACGACGATCCTCGAAAAATCGCTGGGCGCGGTGGCCAAGGGTGGCACGTCGAACCTCAACGCGGTTTACGAATATGCTGAGCCGGTGACGGCCAAGGGCTTCGTGTACATGGACACGCCGGGCTACGACCCGGTGTCGGCAACAGGCCAGGTCGCGGGCGGCGCGAACCTGATCTGCTTCACCACCGGCCGCGGCTCGGCGTACGGTTGCGCGCCGGCGCCTTCGCTCAAGCTCTCCACCAACACGCCGTTGTGGGTGAAGCAGCAGGAGGACATCGACCTCAATTGCGGCGAAATCGCCGACGGCATCGCCAGCGTGGACGACGTCGCGGCGAAGCTCTTTGCGTTGATTCTCGACACCTGCTCGGGCACGCGCAGCAAGAGCGAGGTGCATGGTTATGGACAGAATGAATTCGTGCCGTGGTATCTGGGCGCTGTGATGTGACGCCGGGCGGTCCGATTGACCGCGTCCATCGTCGCAAGTACGCTGCATTCAACTGCCGACACAACAAAAGCAAGCGGCATCCATCGAGGCAAACAGGAGGAGAAAGCATGAAGGTCTGGCACAAGCTTGGGGTCGCGCTGTTCGCGTCCGTCGCGTTGCTCGCGTCGGGCGCCGCCGCGGCGCAGGAAACGCTCACTGTCTGGTGGGTGAAGGGGTTCTACAAGTCGGAGGATGACGCGCTGTACGCGGCGATCAAGAAGTACGAGGACAAGACCGGCGTCAAGGTCGCGCTGTCGCAATACGCGGTTCAGGACGGCATCCCCAAGACCGTCGCGGCGCTCGACTCGGGCACGCCGCCCGACGTTGCCTACATCGACGTGTACGACTTCCAGGTCACCGGCAAGTGGGCGTTCGACGGCAAGCTCGAAGACCTGTCGGACGTGCTGACACCGATCAAGGACAAGTTCCTGCCCAACACGCTCGAGACCACGTACCTGTACAACAGCAAGGCCAACAAGCGCGCGTATTACGCGTTCCCGATCAAGCAGCAGACGATGCACATCGAGTACTGGAAGGACATGCTCGCCGAGATCGGATTGACCGAAGCCGACATTCCGAAGACTTGGAACGAGTACTGGAAATTCTGGTGCGACAAGGCGCAGCCCGAGTATCGCAAGAAGACCGGCAAGCGCGTCTACGGCATCGGCATGCCGATGGGCGTGGATTCGAGCGATACGTATTATTCGTTCCTGACGTTCATGGACGGCTACAACGTCAAGCTCGTGGACGACAACGGCAAGGTTCTGGTCGACGATCCGAAGGTGCGCGCGGGTCTGATCAGTGCGCTGCGCGATTATTCCAAGCCGTACCAGGAAGGCTGCTCACCGCCGTCGTCGACGTCATGGAAGGATCCCGACAACAACGTCGCATTCCACAACAAGACGATCGTCATGACGCACAACGCGACGATCTCGATCGCCGCCA
>JBEPUI010000082.1:0-12016 GCA_041691615.1 Pseudomonadota bacterium | reverse complement strand
TCGAGCGGCCTCCTGCCGCTTCGGTCGAGCGGCCTCCTGCCGCTTCGGTCGAGCGGCCTCCTGCCGCTTCGGTCGAGCGAGTCTCCGGTACCGCGCTCCGCGCTTCGCTCCTCGGTCGCCGATTGACAATCGGCGACGCTCGTCAAGGCGCGCCGATCGCGGCACCGGCGACTCGCTAAGCGCAGCGTCATGCGAGCCGCACCACCGGCAGTTGCAGGCGCCCTGGCGAGTTCAGCCCACGTCCTGCAGCCTCATCGCCTTTGAATCGGCGCGGCGCAGTGCGACCGAAACCGGCACAGCGTTTGTAATCGATCGTTTGCCGACGTGCCACGCGCACTGCTCGCGGCATGCGGGCGAGCCGCTGATGTGGAGCCTGTAGCGCCTTGACGAGGTCGCCGAGCCATCGGCGGCCGAGGAGCGAAGCGGAAGGGGCCACACCAGCGGCTCGCCCTGGCACGCAGGCATGCGATCGTTTGCCGACGTGACACGCGCACCGCTAACGGCATGCGGGCGAGACGCTGGTGTGGCACCTGTAGCGCCTTGACGAGGCCGCCGAGCCATCGGCGGCCGAGGAGCGAAGCGGAAGGGGCCACACCAGTGGCTCGCCCTGGCACGCAAGTATGCGGACACCGACACCAAGGCTCGCCCTGGCACGCGGACACCGACACCAAGGCTCGCCTTGACACGCAACCACGGGCTCGCCGACACCAGCACCGGCTGCAAGTGAATCGCTATACTGGGCTCCAGCGCCGAGCAAAGGGTTCGCGATGAACATGCGTCGCTGCACCACCGTCGTTACGATGCTGTCCGTTGGCATGCTGGCCACGGGATGGCTTCGGTTTGCCGGTCCGTCCGCAGATTCAGATCTGACGGCCTCCGGGCGGTGGTCGCTGGTGTCTTCCGCGAATGCGGCGACCAGCAAGGCAACTCACGCGGCGATCGAGACCGGCATCGCCTCGGTGTACAGCGATCGCCTGGAAGGCCGCAAGACGGCGAGCGGCGAGCCGTACGATCCCGATCAGCTGACGGCCGCGCACAAGACGCTGCCACTCGGCACCCGTGTGAAAGTGACCAACGTGCGCAATCATCGCAGCGTGACCGTGACGATCAACGATCGCGGACCCACGCCTGCCGGGCGCATCCTCGACCTGTCGCCGCGCGCCGCCAATGCTTTGGGCATCGACCCGAAGGGTGTGGCGAAAGTGACGGCGCAGGTCGTCGGCGATGCGCCGAAAGAAGCGATGAAGTAGACCGCGAAGCGGCGGGTCCGCGCCTTTGGCGTCAGGCTTCGTCGGGCTCGGGGTCGTCGACCGGCGTGCCCCGCTGCATCTTCGCGACGACATCGGCGGGCGCCTGCGCGGCGATCTTCGGCGTCGCGGTGACGACCCCGGCATTTTGCGCACGGTGCCGCAACGCGTGATCGATCAGCACCAGCGCGAGCACCGCCTCGGCGATGGGCGTCGCGCGAATGCCCACGCAGGGATCGTGGCGGCCGTGGGTGTTGACCACCACCGCGTTGCCCAGCTTGTCGATCGAGTGGCGGTCGAGCCGGATCGACGACGTCGGCTTGATCGCGATCGACACGCGCAGGTCCTGGCCAGTGGAAATGCCGCCGAGGATTCCGCCCGCGTGATTGGACACGAAGCCCTGCGGCGTCATCTCGTCGGCATGGGTCGTCCCCGACTGCGCGACCGAATCGAAGCCCGCGCCGATTTCCACGCCCTTGACCGCGTTGATGCTCATCATCGCCTGCGCGATGTCGGCGTCGAGCTTGCCGTAGACCGGCTCGCCCCAGCCGGCCGGCACGCCTTCGGCAACGACGTTGACTCGTGCGCCGCACGAGTCGCCGCTCTTGCGCAGCCGGTCCATGAATGTCTCGAGGCCGGCCACCGCACCCGCGTTGGCGACGAAAAACGGATTGTTGCCGACTTCGGCCCAATCCTCGAACGCGACCACGTTGGGACCGAGCTGCGCGAGATAACCGCGCACCACGACGCCGAATTGCTCGCGCAGCCATTTCTTCGCAACGGCGCCGGCGGCGACGCGCACGGCAGTCTCGCGTGCCGACTGCCGTCCTCCGCCGCGATGGTCGCGCACGCCGTATTTCTGCCAGTAGGTGTAGTCCGCGTGTCCGGGACGAAACGTCTCGGCGATCGCCGCGTAGTCCTTGCTGCGCTGGTCCTCGTTGCGGATCAGCAGCGCGATCGGCGTGCCGGTCGTCACGCCTTCGAACACGCCCGACAGGATCTCGACGGTGTCCGACTCGCGGCGCTGCGTGACGTGCCGCGACGTGCCCGGGCGGCGCCGGTCGAGCTCGTGCTGGATGTCGCCGGCGGCGAGTGCCAAGCCCGGCGGGCAGCCGTCGATGACGCAGCCGATCGCCGGTCCGTGAGACTCGCCAAACGACGTGACGCAGAACAACAATCCGGTGGTATTGCCCGACATGATCAGTTCCGTGTGTGTTCAGTTCCAGTCGCCTGCGGCGAGTTTAGCATCGGGTAATGCGACGGCGGCCCGTCATCGCGACGCGATCGCATGTACCGACAGCAGTTGCAAGTCCTTGTCGCGCAATCCGGTCAGGATCATTTCGCCATCGCCGGCCACGCGAAATTCGCCATACCGCGCGCCGGTGAAATCGGCGCCGTGCCCCTCCTCGAAGAAATAGGCGTTGGTCGCGAACCGGACGTCGCCGGCGCGTCGGCGAAAGCGCAGCACTGCCTCGTCGGCCGCCAGCGCCACGCCATCGTCGTGTCGGCGAAACATCGCCACATGCCGATCGTCCAGCGCGACCACGATCCTGCCGTCGCGGGGTGATGGCGTCGCACGATCGGGAAATGCGTCACGTGAAAGCCGATACGAAAGCCGCACGAAATCGCCCTGCATCAGCGAACGCGGATCCGCCGGGGCGAGCTCGATCAGCACGATGCGTCCGGATTGCAACAGTGCCTCGCGCTGCCAGATACCGGCATTGACGAATCCAAGTACCGCCAGGGCGGCAATCGCGACCAGCCATCTACGCATCGCGCGCTCCCCCGGTCAACGCCCCGCGGTGCGCCAGCGCCAGTCCGCACGTCAGCAATATCGCGCCGGTGACGATCAGCGACATCGACTTGACGAGCAGCGTCGTCTGCAGTGAAAAATAGTAGTAGCCGAGCATCGCGACCGCGGCCAGAAGCCCCAGTCCGACCAGCGCCCGGCGTCCCATGGCGAAGCTCACAATGGTGACCAGCAGCGCGGCGAGAAGTCCCGGCACCGGCCACGCCGCCGCGGCGAGCACGAAGGCGCTCGCCATCGCCACGCCCCGTGTGTACCCGTTTTCCACGTGCGCGCGGCGCAACATCAGCGCACCCGCCGCCACGAAAACCACCGCGAGCAACGCTGGCTGGAGCCACGGCGCAGGCAATGGATGCGCCGCGCCGCGTAGCGGCACATCCGCGAGAAGGGTCGCGACCGGCACGTATAGCAACAGCGACACCGCAACGCCCGCGCTCCCCGGGCGCATCAACGCATGCGCGCGCGCCGATGAATCTGCGCCGAGCGCCGCGGCGGTGAACAGGACGGCGGCGATCACGGGCAGCAGGGATCCGGCGTAGCTTTGCCATCCGCTTGCATACAGCGCCGCCATCGCGAACAGCGCGGCCAGCGTGCGATGCGTGGCATCGGCGATGGCAAGCGCCATTACGACTTCCATGCCTGCGATCGACAGCCAACCGAGAACATCATGCGGCCTGGCGGCGTGAAGCAGTCCCGTCGCCAACAGGACCTGGCCGGCGATGGCGATCGCCATTGCGAATTGACTGACGAACGGCCCGTCCGGCGCCCGCCTCATTGCAACCGCCGCCGCCACGCACAGCGCGGCGCCGGTGATGACCGACAGCACGGCATTGTCGAAGATCCGATAGGCCACCGCAGCCACCGACGACAGCACGAAGATCGCGGCAATCCATGCCGACACGCCGACCAGCGCACGCAAGTACCAAGGGATCGCGGCATCTTCGCCTGGCGGCATCGGACCCGTCACGAGCCCGGCACCGGCAAGCTTCGACCACAACAGTTGCGCTTGCGTGTCCATTCATGGCTCCCGTTGCGCAAGACTCTTCAACCAGATGCCCCCGCCCGTGGCGATGCCGACCACCGCCGCGGCCACCAGCAGCGGCGCGACGACCATGCCGCTGCCGATGAAATGCTTGCCCAGCAATGCGGCGACCACCACCACGACCGACAACACCGCGCCCGCCAGCACGAACACGTCGATCCGGCGTACCCGAAAGGCCAGCACGATGGCGCCGAGCCACGCGAGCCACGCCGCGGCGAAAGCGCCGCTCGCCTCGTGCGTTCCGATCGTCGCGAATACCCCGACAAATGTGGCGGCGACGCCGCTCGCGACGGCGACGGTCCGCAACGCCCACGTGGCGCTAAACCCACCGACGCCGGCATCGCGAAGGCCTTCCCAAAGCGCGAGCGCTGCCGCGTTGAGGAAGAACAGCATCCAGATGTCGGCGTCGCCGGTACTGAAGAAGAAGACGTGCCGATCGTCGAAGTAGGCTTGCGTGGCGAGGTTGACGATCACCAGAACCATGAGCCACAGCACCGGCTGCCGGCCGGCGAGTGCCCACGGCAGGATCGCCAGCGCCCAGACGGCGAACAGCTCGTAGGTATCCGCGCCGGTCTGGTAAGTCTGCCCGACCAGTGCCAGCAGCGCGCCCGTCAGGATCGCTGCCGCACACAGCGCGCAGATGCCGGCAATGGAATCGACACCTCTGACCACGCACGCCGCGACGGCCGCGACGATCGCCGCCTCGACCAGCGCGAATTTCGCGAAGCGCGACATGTCGTGCCAGTTGAATGCGACGAAATACACGATACCCGTCGCCAGTAACGCGGCGCCTGTACCGATCGCGAGCAGCATCAGGAAACGCCGCCATTCGTCGCGGCCGGGCGTCACGCCCGCGATCGACAACGCTTGCCGGAAATCGCGTTGCGCGAGCGCGCCACGCTCGATCCAGTCGAACACCCGTTGGCGATCGTCGATCACGACATGTCCTCCGTTGTCCCAGGTCTTCGCATGCATCAACGCGTGTCGCCACGCAACGCGAGCACCGCCTGCTGCAGTCGTTCGGGCGTGGCATCCGCCGGCGCGACCGGTTCACCGACCACCAGCGCGATGCGCGAGAACACACCGCGCATCCGCTGCATCGCCTTGCCTTGCGAAGCCCGCGAGAAGAAGCTTCCCCACAACCCGGAAAGCGCCATCGGCAACACCGGCACCGGCGTGCGCGCGACGATGGCCTGCACCCCCGGCCGGAATGGATTCATCTCGCCGGTCTCCGTGAGCTTGCCTTCGGGAAAGATGCAGACGATCTCGCCCCCGGCGAGCGCTTCCGCCACCCGGTCGAAGGCGTCGGCCT
The DNA here is from genome assembly GCA_041691615.1 of Pseudomonadota bacterium. GTDB lineage: Bacteria > Pseudomonadota > Gammaproteobacteria > Burkholderiales > Casimicrobiaceae > VBCG01. Next base: position 6,608 of record JBEPUI010000082.1, on the reverse strand, counting down.
TCATCGCGGCGTCGACCTTGCCCGAGGCGATCGGAATCGTCTTCATCGTGCGGAAGATGAACGACAGCACCGGCACCGCGAAGATGCGGTGGTCCATCACGAAGCGCACTGGGCGGCGCACGCTGCCGGCGATCACCACCGCATCGACGAAGCTCACGTGGTTGCAGACCAGGATGCAGGCGCCGTGGTCGGGAATGCGCTCGATCCCTTCTTCGCGCACGCGATAGAACGTCTTGGTCAGCAGCCACGCGAGGAAGCGCATCAGGAATTCGGGCACCAGCAAGTAGATGAACAGCGCGACCACGGCATTCATCAGGCCGGTGACGAGGAACAGCGCCGGGATGTCGAGACCGGCCTTGAGCAGTCCCAATGCGATGCCGGCGGAGGCGACGAGAAACAACGCGTTGAGGATGTTGTTGGCGGCGATGATCCGCGACCGGTAGGCCGGCGCCGAGCGCTGCTGGATCAGCGCGTACAGCGGCACGATGTAGAAGCCGCCGAACACGCCGATCAGCATCAGGTCGGCGATCACCCGCCAGTGCGCATGCGCGCCGAGGAACAGCCAAACGCCGCCCGGCGCCGCCGCATGCAGGTTGCGGCTGGCGAGCCACAGGTCGACCGCGAACAGCGTCATGCCGATCGAGCCGAACGGCACGAGCCCCACTTCGACCTTGTGGCCGGACAGCCGCTCGCACAGCAGCGAGCCGATGCCGATGCCGACCGAGAACAGCGCGAGCAGCAGCGTGGCGACGTGCTCGTCGCCGCCCAGCACGATGCGTGTGAAGTTGGGAAACTGCGTGAGGAAGGTCGCGCCGTAGAACCAGAACCATGAGATGCCCATCATCGACAGCCACACCACGCGATTGCCGCGCGCGAGCTGCAGGTTGCGCCAGGTCTCGGTGAATGGATTCCAGTTGATCTGCAATTGCGGCGCGACCGAGGGGGTCAGCGGGATCGCGCGGCTGACGGCGTATCCGGCGACGGCGATCGCGATCGCCGTGCCTGCGGCGATCAGCGGGCCGTGCGGCTCGATTGCCACAAGCAGGCCGCCGGCGATCGTGCCGAGCAGGATCGCGACGAAGGTTCCCATTTCGACCATGCCGTTGCCGCCGGTCAATTCCTCGGGACGCAGTTGTTGCGGCAGGATCGCGTACTTGATTGGGCCGAACACCGTCGAGTGCACGCCCATCAGCGCGAGCGCGGTGAACAACAGCGGCAAGCTCATCGTCCAGAAGCCGGCGAGGCCAACGATCATGATCGCGACCTCGAACAGCTTGATATAGCGGATCATCCGCGACTTCTCGAACTTGTCGGCGAGCTGGCCCGCGGTGGCGGAGAACAGCAGGAATGGCAGGATGAACACCGCCGCGGCGACGTTGACCAGCGTGTTGGCATCGAGCGACGTGAGCGTCGATGCGCGATAGGCGACGAAGATCACCAGCGCGTTCTTGTAGACGTTGTCGTTGCCGGCACCGAGGAACTGGGTCCAGAAGAACGGCGCGAAGCGGCGCTGGCGCAGCAACGCGAACTGGTTGCTCGCAGGTGCAGCGGCGGCTGGCGGGTCGGCAGACGGGTGGGCCAAGATCGGCGTGTCGGAGGGCATGTCGTTTCCGGTCGGGTTCTCAAACGCCGCGATGATTCGCGGAGGCGGGTTTGGCGGTCAACGGACGCGCGATTCGGTGGGCACGCATTGACAGCGACGGCGGATTTCAGTCCGCGACCGGAAAATGCGCGTCGAGGTAGTCGCGCACCGCGTCGAGCGCCACGCGCACGGCGGTCGGATCGGGCGAGTAGTGCGTTTCGCGGCCAACCCGCTCGGCGCGCAGCACGCCGGCTTCGCGCATCACCGTCAGATGGTGCGCAACCGCCGAGCGCGAAAGCGTCGATGCCGCGACGATCGCGCTGACCGACAGCTTTTCGCCGGGATCGAACATCAGCAGGATCCGCTGCCGGTGCTCTTCGCCCAGCGCCATGAACACTTCGGCCGTGCGTTGCCAGTTCTTCGGCATCGCCTTCACGTAGCTTGCCCGCATCGCATCGCTCCATTCGGCTCGGCGTTGCACGCCCGACTGCCGGTCAAAACCATCGAAACGTCACTCTATGTGACTATATAACTAGTTATTTAGTTACGATTATGCGGGCACGCGCAAAACCCTGTCAAGGCTTGGGCGCCACCGCTCGTCGGCTAGAATCGTCGCATCCGAACGCGCACACGCCGATGCAAACCTACCTCGACTTCATGCGCCACGTGCGCGACCAGGGCGTACGCAAGGACGATCGCACCGGCACCGGCACGCTCAGCGTGTTCGGCTACCAGATGCGCTTCGACCTGGCGGCGGGCTTTCCGTTGCTGACGACGAAGAAGGTCCACACCAAGTCGATCGTCCACGAATTGCTGTGGTTCCTGCGTGGCGAATCGAACGTGCGCTCGCTGCAGGAGCGCGGCGTGACGATCTGGGACGAATGGGCCGACGCGACCGGCGAGCTGGGACCGGTCTACGGCGTGCAATGGCGCTCGTGGCCGACGACCGGCGGCGGCTCGATCGACCAGATTGCCAACGTCGTCGCCGACATTCGCCGCAATCCCGATTCGCGTCGCCTCATCGTGTCGGCGTGGAACGTCGGCGAGATCCCGCGCATGAAACTGCCGCCGTGCCATGCGTTCTTCCAGTTCTACGTCGCCGCGGGCAAGCTCTCGTGCCAGCTTTACCAGCGCAGCGCCGACATCTTCCTGGGCGTGCCGTTCAACATCGCGTCGTATGCGCTGCTGACGCACCTGGTCGCGCAGCAATGCGACCTTGCCGCCGGCGACTTCATCTGGGTGGGCGGCGACTGCCACCTGTACCTCAATCATCTCGAGCAGGTCGCCACGCAACTGGCACGCACGCCGGGGCCGCTGCCGCGCCTCGTGCTGAAACCGAAGCCGCCGTCGATCTTCGACTACACGTTCGACGACATCGAGTTCGCGGACTATGCGCCGCAAGCGGCGATCAAGGCACCGGTCGCGGTGTAGTACACGGCGAATTGAAGTATCGTCGGGCCTTCACCCACTGCGAGTCACGGAGGCACGCAATGCGCACACTGCCGATCTGCATGATGATGGCCGCCGCGGCGCTGGGTGGCGCGTTCGCGCTTTCCGCCCGCGCAGCGACCTGCGACGGCTTTGCCGACGTCGATGCGGGCGCCAGCTATTGCAGTGCCGTCGAATGGCTGAAGGACCGCGCGATCACGCTGGGCTGCGACGCGTCGAATTATTGTCCCAACGCCACCGTGACGCGCGCGCAGATGGCGCTGTTCATGAACCGCCTCGGCGACGCCGTGTCGCCACAACTCGTCCAGCAAACCGCGCTGATCGGCGATGGCATCCTGCCCGACGGCAACCTGTTTGCCGATTGCGTGATCGATCTCGACGCCAGGGCCTATGCGCGCAGCGCGCGGCTGGGCGGCACCTATTACGGGACGGCAAGCGCTGCCGGCGTCGACCTCACCTTCTATTACCAGGCGGACGTTGGCGGATTGGTACAGGTCGGGGATGTGACGATGCCGCTGCCGTCGCCGGTCGCCGCCCCGGTCACCTATTCGGCGCAGCTCGCGCTCGATCCGGATGTGGCCTACCAGTTCGTGCTCGCGCCGGTCAATGGCAGCGGCGGCGCCGTCGACATGGGCGAATCGACATGCGTGCTGGATGCCATCGTGGTCAATGCGTCGGTCGCAGCACCCGGCGATACAAGGAGCGCTCCGCTCTCGTCGACGCCGTCACGGACACCGCAGCCGATCGTCGCTCCGGGGCGCTGACAGGCAAAAAAAACCCGCTGGAGGAATTAGCGGGCAAGGGGGATTCCATTGGAGGAGAGCCTTGAAGCCGTCCGGGTTCGCCGGACGTATTCCCTGGCTCCAGGGGGAAATCTTCGGTGATGCCCAATCCGTGTCGCCACCGCCGTGTCGCTTGCCGCACCGCGCCTTTCCGCGCGGCAATGCTTTCGACGCCTAGAGAACGCTGCGCGCGGCGTTGACGCGTTCGGCGAGGTCGTCCAGCGCTTCCTGCTCGACGCGCTGCGATTCCTCGTCGAGCACGCGCACCAGCGGCGCAGACTCGTCGTCGAACCAGTATCCAGTGAATTCGGGCGCTTTCATGATCACGATCTTCGTTGATGCAGGTTTCCGTTTGGCTACAACATCGCTAGAGCAAGCGGCGTGCCACATGCGTCAAATAGGGATAAACGGTATGTTTTGCCATGACAAACGCGCATTCGGCGGCAAAACGGGGGCGCGTTCGCCGGACGCTTTCGCATCGATTTGTAGTCGGCGCCCGACACTGACGGAAGTGATTACGTCAAGCGCTTGAATCGATGCGCTATTGCGTGTCGCTCGCGAGCGACAGCGCAGTATTCCGTGGCAGAGAATCAGAGGGTGCGACCGACGCAAGAACGGCAGGCTTCAGCTCTTGGCGTCCTTGAACATCGACGGCTCGAGGCGATGTCGTTGCAGCAGCTTGTAGAACTCGGTGCGGTTGCGCTTGGCGAGTTGCGCCGCCTGGGTCACGTTGCCGCCGGTGATCTTCAGCAGGCGCACGAGGTAGTCGCGCTCGAAGCTCTTGCGCGCTTCCTCGAACGGCACCAGCGCCGACGCATCCTCCTTGAGCGCGTTCTGCACCGTGGTCGCCGGAATCACGCTGGTGGTGGTGAGGGCCACCGCCTGCTCGAGCAGGTTGAGGAGCTGGCGCACGTTACCCGGCCAAGGGGCCGCGACCAACAGGGCCATCGCCTCCGGTGCAAGCGTCGGCACGGCCTTGCGGTAGCGCTCGGCAAGCTTGCGCAGCGAGTGCGCGCACAGCAGCGGGATGTCCTCGCGCCGCTCCGCCAGGTTGGGCAGCCGCAGCGAGACGACGTTGAGCCGGTAGTACAGGTCTTCGCGGAACAGGCCGGCCGCCTTTTGCGCATCAAGGTCGCGGTGCGTCGCCGAGATCACCCGCACGTCGACCGGCACGCTTTGCGTCGCCCCCACCGGCCGCACTTCGCCTTCCTGCAACACGCGCAACAGCTTGACCTGCAACGGCAAAGGCATGTCGCCGATCTCGTCGAGGAACAGTGTTCCGCCGTCGGCGGCCTGGAACAAGCCCTTGTGCGACGCCACGGCGCCGGTGAAGGCCCCACGCGCGTGGCCGAACAATTCGGATTCGAGCAGTTCGCCGGGTATCGCGCCGCAATTGACGCCGACCATGGGCTTGCTGCTGCGGCGGCTTGCGCGGTGGATCGCACGCGCCAGGAGCTCCTTGCCGGTGCCGGACTCGCCGTAGATCAGCACGCTCGCGTCCGAGTCGGCGACGAGGCGCGCCTGGCGCAGCAGGTCTTCCATTTTCGGACTGCGCGTGATGATGCCTTCGCGCCATTGACCGGTGTTGGTCAGCGCCGCGGTCGGGTCGTCGCCCGACAGCGACACGGCTGCGGCAACCTTCTGCAACAGCTCCTGACTGTCGAACGGCTTGGTGAGGAACCCGAACACGCCGCGCTGCGTGGCCGCGACCGCGTCGGGAATGGTGCCGTGTGCGGTCAGGATGATCACCGGCATCGATGGATCCTGGCGATGGATCGCCTCGAACAGCTGCAGGCCGTCGATGCCGGGCATCCGCAAATCGCTGACCACGGCAGCCGGGCGCGCGACCGCGATCGCCGCCAGCGCGGTCTCGCCACTGTCGGCGGTGCGGACACGATAGCCGGCGGACTTGAGCCGCAGGCTGATCAGCTTCAGCAGGTCGGGATCGTCGTCGACCAGCAGCACGTCACCTGCGGCGTTGGCTTGCGTCGTCATGGAGTCAGTGCCCCCCGCCGCCGGTGCCGCCGCCAGCGCCGCCGCCGCCGCTGCGCACCCGGTCGCGCAACAGGCTGCGCTCCATCTGCCGAAGCGCCTCGAGCTTCTGCGCGGCCTCGTTGGCGCGCGCCGTCTCGTCGTGCACCGCGCGCGAGCGTTCGGCGATCTGCGCCTGCAGCACCGCGGCGAGCTGCTTGATCGGGTTCGGCGAACCGCCGCTGCGTGCGACGTTTTCGAGCAGTTGCAACGCGCGCAAGTCGTCCTGCGGCGAGTGCGTCAGCGTGTAGAGGATGGCGAGGCGCACGCGATTGGCATCGCTGCGCTCGCGATTCAACGCCTGCGTGGTGGTCGCGAGCTCGCGCTTGATGTCGTCCGACGAGAACGCGTTGTAACGCGTGAGGTCGGTGACCAGCGCCAACACTTCCAGGTCCTCGGGCGGGGTGACTGGCACCACCGGGCTGGGCGCAATGGCCGCCACGACGATCCGCTCCTGGGTGACCGGCGCCGTCGCGTTGCCGGCCACCGGTGCCGTCGACGCCGCAGTCACCTGTTTGGCCTGCGCGGCGGCCGTTTCCGGCTGCACGGCCGGGACCGGCGTGGGCTCGACAGGCAACGGCGCCTCGACCGGATCGATCGGCGGCGACTCGATCAACGGCGGCGACTCGGGCAGCGAGGCCATCGCGTCCTCGTCGAAGTAAAGCGTGTCCTGGCGCGAGGGTAGCTCCGAGCACGCCGCCAGCAGCGTGCACGCGATCGCCAGCAGCAGCGCGGACGCGAAGGCGTGGTTCGCTCCCCGCGCG
>JBEPUI010000081.1:0-12151 GCA_041691615.1 Pseudomonadota bacterium | reverse complement strand
TGGACGAACAAGAACATCCATCCGACCAAGGTCGTGCAGCTGGGCGACGAGGTCGAAGTGATGATCCTTGAGATCGACGAGGAACGCCGCCGCATTTCGCTCGGCATGAAGCAATGCATGGCGAATCCGTGGGACGAGTTCGCGATGAACCACAAGAAGGGCGACAAGGTTAACGGCACGATCAAGTCGATCACCGATTTCGGCGTGTTCGTCGGCCTGCCCGGCAACATCGATGGCCTGGTGCACCTGTCCGACCTGTCGTGGTCGGCGGTGGGCGAGACCGCGGTGCGCGACTACAAGAAGGGCCAGGAAGTCGAGGCCGTGGTGCTGGCGATCGACGTCGAGCGCGAGCGCATCTCGCTCGGCATCAAGCAGCTCGAAGGCGATCCGTTCACCAACTTCGTCGCCGTGCACGACAAGGGCAGCATCGTCACCGGCACGGTCAAGAGCCTCGATCCCAAGGGCGCGGTGATCTCGTTCGATCCGGAAGTCGAAGGCTACCTGCGGGCGTCCGAAGTCGCGCGCGACCGTGTCGAGGACATCAGCAAGCACCTGAAGGAAGGCGACCAGGTGTCGGCGATGATCATCAACGTCGACCGCAAGAACCGCTCGATCAACCTGTCGATCAAGGCCAAGGACAATGCCGACGAGTCCGAGGCGATGCAGACGATGAAGGCGGACAACGCGGGGGTCAACACCGGCACGACCAACCTGGGCGCGCTATTGAAGGCCAAGCTCGACAAAAACAACAACGGCTGACATACCGTGGAAACCGCAATGACCAAATCGGAGCTGATCGACCGCCTCGCGGCGCAGTTTCCGCAACTGGTCGCCAAGGACGCCGAGCTCGCCGTCAAGATGATCCTCGACGCGATGGCCGAAAGCCTCGCCAAGGGGGAGCGCATCGAGATCCGCGGGTTCGGCAGCTTCGGTCTCAACTACCGGCCGCCGCGCACCGGCCGCAATCCCAAGTCCGGCGAAAAGGTGCAGGTGCCCGAGAAGCACGTGCCGCATTTCAAGGCGGGCAAGGAGTTGCGCGAGCGCGTGGACTTCAAAGAAGAAGGTTGACGGCGATCGATCGCGTTGACGAGCCGCACGACGGACAGCAGCATCGACGTCGGCGGCTTTTTTGTTGGTGGATTTCGGCGGCTGTCCGCAGCGGACGGGCGCCCGGAGGTAGGCCATGAGCGTCGTGCGTTTCATCATCGTCGCCGTGATGTTCATCGGCATGCTGTTTCTGGCGCTCGACAACGCCGACACGGTGACGCTTCGCTTCTTCCACGTGAAGGAAATCCAGGCGCCGCTGATCTTCGTCGTGCTGTGCGCGCTGGCGATCGGCGCGGCACTCGGGCTGGCCGCGGGCGCGTTGCGCACCGCGCGGGTGCGCCGTGAGCTCAACGCATTGCGCCACGAAGTGCGCAAGCGCGACGACTTGGCGCGCGGCGGGGCGCGCGAGCACGCGATGCCGCCGATGGACGCGATCTGACGACAAGGGCAACGGCGCGGCGAATGGACTTCGAGCTTTGGTGGCTGTTGCCGATCCCGGCGCTGTTCTTCGCGCTGGGATGGATCGCCGCGCGCATCGACATCAAGCACCTGTTGCGCGAATCGCGCGCGCTGCCGCTGTCATATTTCCGCGGCCTCAATTTCCTTCTTAACGAGCAGCCCGACAAGGCGATCGAGTCGTTCATCGAAGTGGTCAAGGTCGATCCGCAGACTGTCGACCTGCATTTCGCGCTGGGCAGCCTGTTCCGCCGCCAAGGCGAGACCGAGCGCGCGACGCGCATGCACCAGAACCTGCTCGACCGGCCCGACCTGCCGCCCGACAAGCGCGAGATGGCCACCTTCGAACTCGCGCAGGACTTCCTGCGCGCGGGCCTGCTCGATCGCGCCGAGGGACTGTTGACGAAATTGGTCGGGACGTCGTTCGAGCATGCGTCGCTCGGCCACCTGATTTCGATTTACGAGCAGGAAAAGGACTGGCCAAAGGCGATCAGCGCCATGCAGCGCATGGAAGTGCTGGCGAAGACACCGTATTTTCGAGAGATCGCCGAGTACTACTGCGAGCTCGCGCAAGCCGCGCTGGTCCGGCGCGATGATGGAGAGGTGCGCGGCAAACTCGACCAGGCGCTGGCCACGCATCGCGGCTGCGTGCGCGCGACGCTGATCGCCGGCGACCTGGCGCACGCTCAAGGCGACACGCCCGCCGCGATCGCGCAGTGGCAGCGCATCGAAACGCAGAACCCGGCGTTCCTTTCGCTGGCCGCCGATCGTGTCGCCGCGGCATTCCGGGAGCGCCACGACCTCGACCAGGGCATCCGCGCGCTGTCGAGCTGGCAATCGCAGTATCCGTCGCTCGACATCCTCAACGCGTTGTTCGCGCTGGTGCTGGAACGCGACGGCGCAGAGGCCGCCGCGTCGCTGATCAAGGACGAACTCGCGCGCAATCCCACGCTGCTGGGGCTCGATCGGCTGCTCGAGGCGCAACTGCTGTCGGCGCCGCCCGAGCGTCGTCATGACCTCGAGCTCGTCAAGGGGCTGGTCGGCGCGCACATCAAGCGCCTGGGCATGTATCGCTGCGAACATTGCGGCTTTCGCGCGCGGCAATTCTATTGGCGTTGCCCGAGCTGCCAGAAGTGGGAGACGTACTCGCCCAAGCGCACTGAATCTCCGGACGGATTCGCATGAACGAGCTGTTGCCAGGCGACGCACCGTCGCGCATCATCGTGGCGCTCGATTTCCCGGACGGTAGCGAGGCGCTTGCGCTCGCCGCGCAGTTGTCTCCCGTCCATTGCGGCGTCAAGGTCGGCAAGGAGCTGTTCGTATCGGCCGGCCCTGAACTCGTCAGCGACCTGGTGGCGCGCGGATTCAACGTGTTCCTCGACCTCAAGTTCCATGACATCCCCAATACCGTCGCCGGGGCATGCGCCGCCGCGACGCGGCTTGGCGTGTGGATGCTCAACGTGCACGCCTCCGGCGGCGCGGCGATGATGGCGGCCGCCAAGGCTGCGGTCGACGCGACGGCGAAAGCACACGGCAAACCCGCGCCGCTGCTGATCGCGGTGACGGTATTGACGAGCCTTTCGGCGGCCGACCTGCAGGCGATCGGCGTGGATGCGTCTCCGGGAGAAGCCGCGCTGCGCCTCGCACGGCTTGCGCAGGCGAGCGGCCTCGACGGCGTCGTGTGCTCGGCGCAGGAAGCCGTGGCGTTGCGCGACGCATGCGGACCGTCGTTCAAGCTCGTCACCCCCGGCATTCGTCCTGCCGCCGTGGGGGTGGACGATCACGCGAGGCCGATGACGCCCGAAGCCGCGATCGCTGCGGGTGCCGACTACCTGGTGGTCGGCCGCGCGATCACCGCGGCGCAGGATCCCCTGGCAGCGCTCGAAGCCATCAACGCGTCGATCGGAGCGCGCGCTTGAAAGTCACGATGATCGGTGCAGGCTACGTGGGCCTCGTCACCGGGACCTGCTTCGCGGAGGTCGGCAACGACGTACTGTGCGTCGACGTCGACGCCGCCAGGATCGACATCCTCAACCGCGGTGGCGTGCCGATCCACGAACCGGGCCTCGCCGAGCTCATCAAGCGCAACGTCGACGCCGGCCGCCTCGCGTTCTCAACCGACGTGGCCGCCGGCGTCGCCCACGGCACGATGCAGTTCATCGCCGTGGGCACGCCGCCGGACGAGGACGGCAGCGCGGACATGCAGTACGTGATCGCCGCCGCGCGCGAAATCGGCCGGCGGATGGACGGATGGAAGGTGATCGTCGACAAGTCGACGGTGCCCGTGGGGACCGCCGACCGGGTGCGTGCCACCATTGCCGAGGAGCTCGCCGCCCGCGGCGCGACGTTCGATTTCGCCGTGGTTTCAAATCCCGAGTTCCTCAAGGAAGGCGCCGCCGTCGACGACTTCATGCGCCCCGACCGCATCGTCATCGGCGCCGACGACGAGCGCGCGATTTCGGCGATGCGCGCGGTCTACGCGCCGTTCCAGCGCAACCGCGAGCGCCTGCTGGTGATGGACGTACGCTCCGCCGAGCTCACCAAGTACGCCGCCAACGCGATGCTCGCCACGCGCATCTCGTTCATGAACGAGCTCGCCAACCTCGCCGAGCGCCTCGGCGCGGACATCGAGATGGTGCGCCAGGGCATCGGGTCCGATCCGCGCATCGGATGGCACTTCCTCTATCCCGGCGCGGGCTACGGCGGCAGCTGCTTTCCCAAGGATGTGAAGGCGTTGCAATACACGGCGCAGCAGCACGGATTGCCGCTGCAATTGCTGCACGCGGTAGAAGCCGTCAACGAAGCGCAGAAGCGCGTCCTGGTCGACAAGATCGTCGCCCGCCTGGGCGCCGATCTCGCGGGCCGCCGCTTCGCGCTGTGGGGCCTCGCGTTCAAGCCGGACACCGACGACATGCGCGAAGCGCCGTCGCGGGTGATCATCGACGCGCTGCGCGAGCGCGGCGCGCACGTGGTGGCGTACGACCCGGTGGCGATGGACGAGGCGCGGCGCATTTATGCCGATGCGGATCGCGTGACGCTGGCCGCGTCGCCCTCCGCGGCGCTGGCCGGTGCCGACGGCCTGGTGGTCGTCACCGAATGGAAGGAATTCCGCAGCCCCGACTTCGCGCGCATGCGCGCTGCGCTGCGCACACCGCTCGTGTTCGACGGCCGCAACCTTTACGATCCTGCGGAAGTGCGCGCCGCCGGACTCGAATATTTTGGCATCGGCCGCTGACGTGAAGACCTCGATGCCGCGATTCTCCGACCACGCCGCGGCGATCGCGCGCAGCCGGCTGCTGGTGGCCGGCGACGTGATGCTGGACAGGTACTGGTTCGGCGACGTCGACCGCATTTCGCCCGAAGCGCCCGTGCCGGTGGTGAAGATCTCGCGCCACGAGGAGCGTCCGGGGGGCGCGGCCAATGTCGCGCGTAACGCGGCGGCGCTGGGCGCGCCGACGACGTTGTTGTCGGTGATCGGCAACGACGAGGCCGGCACGGCGCTCGAGCGGCTCCTCGCCGCCGAGAAAGTGACCACGCTCCTTCACCGCGATCCAACGCTGCCGACGACGGTCAAGCTGCGGGTGATCGGCCGCCAGCAACAATTGCTGCGCATCGATTTCGAGACCACGCCGTCGCACGAAGTGCTCGCGACCAAGCTGAAGGACTACGCAGCGCTGGTGAGCGACGCCAGCGCCGTCGTGCTTTCCGATTACGGCAAGGGCGGCCTCGCGCACATCGGTGAAATGATCACGCTGGCGAAGCGCGCGGGCAAGCCGGTGCTGGTCGATCCCAAGGGCGATGATTGGGCGCGCTACCGGGGCGCCACGCTGCTGACGCCCAATCGCGGCGAATTCCGCGACGTCGCCGGGCGTTGGAAGGACGAGGCGGACTTCGCCGCACGCGCGCAATCGCTGCGTCGCGAGCTCGACGTCGAGGCGCTGTTGATCACGCGCTCGGAGGAGGGGATGAGCCTGTTTGCCGACAACGTCTCGTTGCACATCCCGGCGCAGGCACGCGAAGTGTTCGACGTCACCGGTGCCGGCGACACGGTGATCGCGACGCTCGCGGTGCTGCTCGGCGCCGGCGCACCGCTCGCCGACGCGGTGCGCATCGCCAATGCAGCGGCGGGCGTTGTCGTCGGCAAGCTCGGCACGGCGGTCGTGCTTCCATCCGAACTGGCATGAGCGGGAAATCCGGCGACACCGATGTCGCGACAGGTGTGCCAACTGATGTTGCAACTGATGTCGCAGCTGATGTTGCAACCGGCGTCGCGGACGACTCGCGCCGCCGCGGCGTGCTGGAAAAAAGCCTCACCACGCGCTTTGGCCTGCGGCTGCACATGTCGCTGATGCTGGCGGCGGCGTTCTCGGTCGGATTCATGAGCAACCTCGGCATGCTGCGCGCCGGATTCGGGTCGCTGCCATTGCGCTGGGCTCTCGCCTATTGCATCGGCTACCTGGTGCTGTTCGTGGCGATGCGCTTCTGGCTCGCCTATGTCGGGGTGCGCCCGTTCAGCGGCTCGAGCGTCGGCTCGGCGCTCGACGGCGCGAGCTCGTACAACGGACCGGTGTTCTGGCCATCGGGACGCGGCGGCACCGGCTCAGCCGGCGCTTTTCGCGGTGGTGGAGGCAGCTTCGGCGGTGGCGGCGCGTCGGGCAGCTTCGACGGTCATGGCATCGTTGGCGGCGGCGGATCGCATGGCGGCGGCTTCGGCTTGGGCGACCTGTTCGACGGCGACGACGCCGGCAAGCTGCTGATCCTGATCGCGATCGTTGTGGCGATACTCGCGGCCTTTGGCGGGGGACTCGTGTTCCTGGTTGTCAGCGCGCCGCACCTGCTCGTCGACGTCGCGTTCGGCGCCGCCATCACCGGCGGCATCGCGCCCGCGACCAAACGCGCCGTTGCGCAGCCGCAATGGGAAGGCAGCGTCTGGCACGCCACGTGGAAACCCGCGCTTGCGATGCTGGCGGTGCTGATCGTCTGCGCGCTGGCGTTCCAGCGCTTCTTCCCCGGCATGCGCACGCTGGGCCAGGCGTTGACGTCGCTGCGCTGACGATGGCGACCGCGCGCACCAGGACCGTGTTCAGCTGCACCGAGTGCGGCGGCAGCTCGCCCAAGTGGCAGGGACAATGTCCGCATTGCAATGCATGGAACACGCTGGTCGAGACGCTGGTGGCGCCGGCCGCCAAGCGCTTCGCCAACGTGTCCGGCGAGCGCACGGCCATCCGCTCGCTGGCGAGCGTCGATGCGCGGAAAAGCCCGCGCATCTCGACTGGCGTCGACGAATTCGACCATGTGCTGGGCGGCGGGCTGGTGCCCGGTGGCGTGGTGTTGCTGGGCGGCGACCCGGGCATCGGCAAGTCGACGCTGCTGCTGCAGGCGGGCGCGCTGCTCGGTGCGCGTCATCGCACGCTCTATGTCACCGGCGAAGAGTCGCCCGAGCAGATCGCACTGCGCGCGCAACGCCTCGGGCTGATCAATGCGCCGGTGGAGTTGCTGGCCGAAGTGCAACTGGAGGCGATCGTTGCGGCGATCGACGCCGCCAAGCCCGAAATCGTCGTCGTCGACTCGATCCAGACAATCTACACCGAGGCGCTGACCTCGGCGCCCGGCAGCGTGTCGCAGGTGCGCGAGTGCGCGGCGCAACTGACGCGCGTCGCCAAGCAGCGCGGCATCGTGGTGATCTTCGTCGGTCACGTGACCAAGGAGGGCGCGATCGCGGGTCCGCGCGTGCTCGAGCATATCGTCGATACCGTGCTCTATTTCGAGGGCGACACGCACTCGAGCTTCAGGCTGGTGCGCGCGATCAAGAACCGCTTCGGCGCGGCCAACGAGCTCGGCGTGTTCGCGATGACCGAGCGCGGACTGAAAGGCGTCGCCAATCCGTCCGCGATGTTCCTCGCGCAGCATTCGGAGCCGGTCGCCGGCTCGGCGATCGTCGCCACGCTCGAGGGGTCGCGGCCGTTGCTGGTCGAAGTGCAGGCGCTGGTCGACCCCGCGCTGAGCGGCAATCCGCGGCGCCTCGCGGTGGGGCTGGATGCGCAGCGGCTCGCGCTCCTGCTCGCCGTGCTGCACCGCCACGGCGGCGTCGAAGTCGGCGGCTTCGACGTGTTCGTCAATGCCGTCGGCGGCGTGCGCATCGACGAGCCGGCAGCCGACTTGGCGGTATCGATGGCCGTCGCTTCATCGCTTAAAAACAAGCCGTTGGGCGATAAATCTCTTGTATTCGGTGAAGTAGGGCTGGCAGGGGAGATTCGCCCGGTTCAGCGTGGCCAGGACCGCATTCGCGAGGCGGCGAAGCTCGGATTCAAGACCGCGATCGTGCCCGCCGCCAATCGCCCGAAGCAGGCGGTCGACGGCATCCGCATCATCGCCGTCGAGCGTATCGGCGAGGCGCTGGCGCTGTTGCGCGACTGACGTCCCGCGTTGCGCGAGGGCCGCGTGCTGACCGCGCGAAGTCGCCAACGGCCGAGACGATCAGACCGAGTTTTCGCGGGCGCCGAATCAGGCGTCCAAGTGACGGTGTGTGTGGCGGTGAGCGTGTCGGCGCGGCGCGCTCAGGTGACCGTACCAGAAGAGCGCGACCGCGACCGAAATCGAAACCGGCAGCAGGCAGACGAGCAATGCCGCGATCCAGTGCCAGAGCGCATGGATCTCGAGCATCTGCACGGCGATGCAGGTCACGACGATCGAACCCGATGCGGCGACCAGCAGCGCATTTCGCGCATCGCGCATCACGCTGCCGGCGGCGATGCCGACCAGCACCGGGAACACGAACAGGATCAGGATTGGCTGCATCGATCTGGTGACGCCGTGGTCAAGCCTCGGTAGCGACCTTCGTGAGGATTATAGGACTGCCCCTTCAGGTATGCACGTCCGCCGGGGCGAGCGCGCGGGCCAGCACGCGCACGACGTGCAACGGCGCCACGGCACCGCCGTTTGCGCCGTCCGCCCCGTTGCTGCGCGTGCCATCGGCAACCTGATGGCGGCAGCTCGTTCCGTCGGCGACGATGATCGTGCCGGCTGCGGCGGCACGCACGGCAGGCAAGAGCGTGAGCTCGGCCATGCGCATCGAGACGTCGTAGTGGCTGGCTTCGTAGCCGAAGCTGCCGGCCATGCCGCAACAGCTCGATTCGATGACCTCCACCACGAGGCCCGGAACCAACGCCAGCACTTCGCGCACCGCGCCCATCGCGTCGAACGCTTTCTGGTGGCAATGGCCGTGCACCAGCGCGCGCGATTCTGGCAGCGCGTGCAGCGCAAGGCGCAGTCGGCCGGCGCGCTGCTCCGCAGCAAGGAACTCCTCGATCATGAACGCGCGCGACGCAA
This sequence comes from Pseudomonadota bacterium, assembly GCA_041691615.1. Taxonomy (GTDB): domain Bacteria; phylum Pseudomonadota; class Gammaproteobacteria; order Burkholderiales; family Casimicrobiaceae; genus VBCG01. The sequence continues at coordinate 3,319 of JBEPUI010000081.1, read as the reverse complement.
CGCGACGCGCGTCCTCGCCCAGTCCCATGGCCAGGTATTCGTCGCGCAGCGAAAAGAGGCACGACGGCTCGAGGCCGACGATCGCAGCGCCGCGTTCGACATGCGGCAACAGTGCCGCCAGCATGCGACGCGCTTCAGCCTTGGCCTCGTCCACCAGGCCCGCGCTCAGGTAGGTACGTCCGCAGCACAGCGGCTGGCGCGGCCGCGCGTCGCCCGCAGCCGCGTGCGCAACCTGCACCACGTAGCCGGCGGCACGCAACACGGCCAGCGCCGCGTGCGCATTCTCGGGCTCGAAATAGTTGGTAAAGGTGTCGACGAACAGGATCACATCCGGCGGCACGGCTGCGGAGCGTTCCGCGCCCGCCGAATCCTTTGGCGTCGCGCGGCGCAGCCGTCCATCGCGCAGGAACGTATCTCGCCGCCAGGTCGGCAGCGAGCGGCGTGCGGCGAATCCCAGCCAGCGCTCGCCAATCCAGGCTGCGCCATGCACTGTGTTGCGCAGATTGGGCAGCCACGGCAGCCGCGCCGCCCATGGCGCCCAGAGCGGCAGGTACGCGATCAGACGCTCGCGCAGCGACGCGCCGTGCCGGCGTTGCCACTGGTGCATGAACTCGATCTTCATCCGTGCCATGTCCACGCCGGTCGGGCACTCGCGCCGGCAGCCCTTGCAACCGACACAAAGATCGAGCGCCTCGCGCACTGCGTCGGATGCAAAATCGGCGCCGAGCTGCCCCGACAGCGCGAGGCGCAGCGTATTGGCGCGGCCGCGCGTCAGGTGGGTTTCGTCGCGGGTCACGCGGAAGCTCGGACACATCGTGCCGGCGTCGAACTTGCGGCAATGGCCGTTGTTGTTGCACATCTCGACGGCCTTGCCGAAACCTTGCGCGGGATCGCCACCAGTCCCCGGCGCCGTCAGCGTGCCGGCGCGCGGATCGGCGTCGACATTCCACGCCGACCAGTCGAGCGCGGTCGTCATGGGCATCGCGCGATAGCCGGGCGGATAGCGAAACAGCGACGCATCGTCCATGCGCGAGGCGCGCACGATCTTGCCGGGGTTCATCAAACCCGCGGGATCGAACGCGTCCTTGATTTCCTCGAAGGCTTGCGTAAGGCGCGGCCCGAATTGCCACGCGACCCATTCGCTGCGCACGAGGCCGTCGCCGTGCTCGCCCGAAAACGCCCCTTTGTAGGCGCGCACCATCGCGCTCGCTTCCTCGGCGATCGCGCGCATCTTCGCCGCACCGTCGCGGCGCATGTCGAGGATCGGCCGCACGTGCAGCGTGCCCACCGACGCGTGCGCGTACCAGGTGCCGCGCGTGCCGTGCCTGTGAAAGACGTCGGTCAGGCGGTCGACGTATTCGGCGAGGTGCGCGAGCGGCACGGCGCAATCCTCGATGAACGACACCGGCTTGCCGTCGCCCTTCATGCTCATCATGATGTTGAGGCCGGCCTTGCGTACGTCCCACAGCGCCTTCTGCGCGGCGGCGTCGGTCATCGGCACCACGCTGCCGGGCAGCGCGAGATCGCCCATCAGTTGCATCAGCAGGTCGAGGTCGCCGACTGCCTGGTTGCGATCGTCGCGGGTGAACTCGACCAGCAGGATCGCGTCGGGCTGGCCGGTCAGTGCCGCATCGATGACCGCGCGAAATGCCGGGTTGCCGCGTGCGAGATCGATCATCGTGCGATCGACGAGCTCGACGGCCGACGGTCCGAGGCGCACCAGGTGCTGCGCACATTCCATCGCCCGGTGCAGCGACGCGAAATTGACCACGCCGAGGGTTCGGTGGCGCGGCAACGGCGCGGCCTGCAGCGTCAGCGCGCGGGTCCACGCGAGCGTGCCTTCGCTGCCGACCAGCAGGTGGGCGTAGTTGACGCTGCCGTCTGCCGTGTAGGGCCGCTCGCTCTGCGGATTGAAAACGTCGATGTTGTAGCCGCCGACGCGCCGCATCACATGCGGCACCTGGCGCGCGATCTCGTGGTACTCGCGCGCACCGATGCGATCCAGGTCGGCGAGGAGCTTCCGCACGCGCGCCGGCGCGCCGGACATCGCGTGCGCGGTTCCGAACCGCGCGGCGGTGCCGTCGCTCAGCGTGGCGTCGATCGCCACCACGTTGTGCACCATGTTGCCGTAGGCGATCGAGCGCGAGCCGCACGAGTTGTTGCCGGCCATGCCACCCAGCGTGGCCTGCGCCGACGTGCTGACGTCGACCGGGAACCACAGCCCCTTTGGCCGCAACCATGCGTTGAGCTGGTCGAGCACGATGCCGGGCTCGACGGTGACGGTCATCGCGTCCGCGTCGAACGCCAGCACGCGATCGAGGTGTTTGCTGTGGTCGATGACAAGTGCCGCGCCGACCGTCTGCCCGCATTGCGAGCTCCCCGCGCCGCGCGGCAGCACCGGCACCTTGAGTTCCCGGCAGACGGCGATCGCAACGTCGACGTCGGCGGAAGTGCGGGGCACCAGCACGCCGACCGGATCGACCTGGTAGATCGACGCATCGGTTGCGTAGCGCCCGCGCGACGCGGCGTCGAACAGCACGTCGCCGCCTGTTTCCTTGCGCAGGCGGTCAGCGAGATCGGCATGCGCGGCGCGCGGATGGAACACGAGCGGACGCACGGCATTGGCCGAGGCGCCTTCGGCGCGCGGTGGCGAAGCGAGCGGGGCGCTCATCGACATGCGAGCGGCCGGCGGCGACGCGAATCGTCAGCCGGGCGCATCGCCTGCCCCTCGCCTGATCGCGTCGAGCACCGTCTCGCCTTTCTGGATCAGGTGCGCGCGCAACAGCGCACCAAGTCGAGGGCCGTCGCGCGCGTCGAGCGCCTCGACCATCAGTGCATGGTCACGCGCCGCGCGGTCCCACTTGTCCAGGTCGAAATTGGAACGGAATCGGAGGTTCTGGATGCGCCGGTTGAGGCGCTCGTAGACGTCGGCCAGCAGCCGATTGCCCGCCGCGCGGTTGATCCGCGCATGAATCGCGTGATTGATCCGGTAGTAGGTGGGCAGATCGCGACGCGCGTGGCACGCCAGCATTTCGAACGTGAGCGCCTTGATCTCGGCGACATCGCCGTCGCTGACGTGCCGGCATGCGAGCTCGCCCGACTGCGCCTCGAGGCCGCTCATCACTTCGAAGCTTTCGCGCACGTCGGTTTCGGAAAGCGTCACCACTTGCGCCGCGCGATTCGGCTGCAGCGTCACGAGGCCGTCGGCCGCGAGCAGCCGCAATGCCTCGCGCAACGGCGTACGCGAGACGCCGAGGCGCTCGCCTAGGGCGCGCTCGTTGAGGCGCGTGCCAGGCGCGAGCTCGCCTTCGGTGATGAG
>JBEPUI010000080.1:0-12822 GCA_041691615.1 Pseudomonadota bacterium | reverse complement strand
CAGTCAACCCAGCGTACCCACACCTATCGATTGCCAATTGTTAAAGAGCGGCTGCTGACCTCGAAATGCGACCCGCGGGACAATCAAAAAGCTTGGGGTCGAACGTCCCCCGCGGTCTTGCGCGGACGACTATCGGGATGAACAACGAAGAAGAGAAAGTATAGTCCAACCACGGCTTTTTGGCAAGCGCGCCGTGCGTTCAGCACGTACGGCGCGCGTCTCGTCAAGGCGCCGCGCGCCGACAAATATAATGCGCTCCATGGTTGCAGCCACCATTGCGAGACCTCCGGTCGTCGCCGACATCGACGCCGCGCTGGGCGAGGACACGCTGGCCCGGCTCGCCGCTTTGTTCGCCGCGCATGGCGATGCGTTTCGCGTGCATTCGCCCGGCACCGGCAGGAATCTTCTAGTGCTCTCGCATCCGGATCACGTGCGGCACGTGATGGTCGACCATCACGCCGATTTCGCGAAAGGCATCGGTATCGAGCGCGTGGCGATCCTGCTCGGCAATGGCCTGATGACCAGCGACGGCGCGACATGGCGAGCGCAGCGCAAGTCGATCCAGCCGGCATTTCATCGTATCGCGGTGCAAGCGAGTAACCACGAGATCGTCGCGGCAAACCGTCGTCTCGCAGCACGCCTCGCCGAGACATCGCGGGAAAATGGCAGCGTCGACATCACGCGCGAGCTCAGCGAAGTCACGCTCGAGATCGTGTTGCGCGCGATCTTCGGTGCAAGCTACGAGCGGATGGTCGCCGTGGAGAATCCGTTCGCGCTGCTGACCGCCGAATCGGGCCGCGATCTCAAGTTCGCCTATGCGTTTCGCCAGTTGGGTGGCGTGCTGCAGCAGGAAATCCTGCAGCGGCGCGCCTTGCTGGGAGGCGCAACCGACATCCTGCAGGTGATGATCGACGCGCGCGACCGGCACACCGGCGCGCCGATGCCGGACCGGCAGATCCGTGACGAGGTCTTCACGCTGATCGTCGCCGGTCACGAAACGACGGCGAGTGCGCTGTCATGGACCTGGTACCTGGTCGCCCGGCATCCGTCCGTCGCCGAGCGCATCCGCGAAGAAGTCGACGGGGCCGGCAGCGAGGCACGCGCAGCGCCCGACGCCATGCGATTTCCGTTCGTGCAGCAGGTGATCGCCGAGTCGTTGCGACTTTATCCGCCCGGTTGGCTGCTCACGCGCCGCGCACGTTCAGCCACGTCGATCACCGAGGTTGCCGTCGATGCCGGTGACGACATCCTGATATCGCCGTATCTCGTGCATCGGCATCGGGATTTCTGGCCCGATGCAGACCGCTTCGATCCCGACCGCTTTGCGCCGGCGAATGCGGACGCGCGCTCGCGGTTCTGTTACCTTCCCTTCGGCCTTGGCCCGCGCGCCTGCATCGGCGAACCGCTGGCGCAGGCGGAAATGCTGGCCCACGTCGTCACGCTGGCCCACGCGTGCGAGCTGAACCTGGTCGCAGGACAAACCGTGGAACTCGAAGCCAAGGTCAACTTGCGACCGCGCACCGCCATCCAAATGAAATCCGTTCCGCGCGCCGTTCAATGACATCGTTTGTCACGCTGCAGCATGCGATCGACGCGCGCGCCCGCACCGTGCACGCCGTCCACTACATCGCCTCGCAGGATGACGAGCGCCAGGTGGACTACGCGCAGTTGCGCGAGCGGGCGCTGCGCCTGCTGGGGCGCTTCCAGCAGCGCGGCGTGGCGCCCGGTGCCGAGATGATCCTGCTCCTCGACGGCCTCGCCCCTTTTGTCGATTCGTTCTGGGCGTGCATCCTCGGCCGCATCGCCGCGGTGCCGCTCGCGCCGGGCAACACCGACCAGCACCGCCACAAGTTCGTGCGCGTCATCGACAAGATGCGCGATCCGTGGGTGATCACCGAACGCAAGACGTTTGCGCGCGTGGAAACATTTGCGCGCGACACCGGCCTCGATGCCGCGCTCGCACGCATTGCCGGTCGCGTGTTCTTCATCGACGAGATCACGGGTGACGATCCGGAGGGAAGTATCCAGGCGGCGGCGCCGGACGACGTCGCGTTCATCCAATTCTCATCCGGATCGACCAGCTCGCCGAAGGGCGTGGTGCTGACGCATCGCAACCTGATGGCCAACGTCGATGCGATCCTCGCCGGCATCGGCGGCGCCCGCGAAGGCGATTCTTCGTTGTCGTGGATGCCGCTGACGCACGACATGGGCCTGATCGGATTTCATCTCGTGCCGCTGATCGCGGGAGCATCGCACTGGTTGATGCCGACCGCACTGTTCGTGCGCCGCCCGGCACTCTGGATGATGAAAGCGGCCGAGCACGGTGTAACCGTCACCTGCTCGCCCAATTTCGGCTATCAGCATTTCCTCAAGTCGTTCGATCGCGGCAGCGCATCGTCACTCGACCTGTCGGCGCTGCGGGTCATCTTCAACGGCGCCGAGCCCATCGCCGCCGATCTCTGCCGCGACTTCCTGGAGGCGCTCGCACCGGCGGGGCTCGCCGATGACGTGATGCTCCCGGTCTATGGCCTCGCAGAGGCGAGTCTCGCGGTGACCTTCCCGCCATTGCGGCGGCGAATTGCGGCGGTGAGCCTGGAGCGCGGCGCGCTTGCGGTGGGGGACGCCGCGCGGCAACGTCCCGCGGGTACGCACGGCAGCATCGAATACGTGAAGGTGGGCACGGCGGTAGCGGGATGCAGCTTGCGCGTCGCCGACGTCGCCGGCGCGCCGCTCGCCGACGGCGTCATCGGACGTCTGTTGATCCGTGGCGACAATGTCACGATGGGCTACTACCGTGACGCTGCGCTGACGCAGGCATCGATCGACGGCGCCGGATGGTTCGACACCGGCGACCTCGGCAGCGTCATCGACGGAGAGCTCGTCGTCACCGGGCGCTCGAAGGATCTCATTTTCGCGGCGGGACGCAACCTGTATCCGCACGACATCGAAGACCTGCTCGCGCGCCACGCCGCTGTCGAGGCCGGGCGCGCCGCGGTGGCCGGCGTTCGTGCAGACCATGCCGTGGATGACGTCGTCGTATTCGTCGTGCACAAGGGCAGCGACCTGTCTACGTTCGTTCCGGTCGCGCAGGCGGTCCGCCGCGCCGTCGCCGAACACGCCGGCGTAGCCGCGGCCGCCGTGGTTCCAGTGAAGCAGTTGCCGAAAACCACGAGCGGAAAATTGCAGCGCTTTGCATTGGCCGACGCGTTCGAGCGCGGCGACTTCGCCACGGCGCTGGGGGACCTCGCGTTGCTCGAGGCCGCGGCCGGAAATGACCGTGATACCAATTCCGTCGAACGACAACTGCTGGAAATCTGCCAGGCGCACCTTCCGGCGCGCCCCTTGCACGCGGACGACAACCTGTTCGAAATCGGCACCAGTTCTCTGGCCCTCGCGCAGATCTACGAACGCGTCGACGCTACCTGGCCCGGGCTTCTCGAAGTTACCGATTTCTTCGATTACCCGACGGTGCACGCAATGGCAGGCTACCTCGAACAACAGCACGTCGAGCTCGCCGGAACGCAGCCTGCCTGACGCGTCACTCGTACAACGGTTTCCGGTATTTCCACTTGCGATGGATCCACAGCCAGTCCGCCGGGCTCTCGCGGATCTCATCCTCGAGCAGCCCCGCGTAGGTTTCGACGATTTGATGATCGCTGATCCGCGCGTAGGGAGGCGACGCCACTGGCGTGACCGTCACGCGGTAGTGTCCGCGCGACATTCGTTGCATGCCGACGAACAGCACCTCTGCCTTCAACGTGCGCGCGATCGTGTCGGCGCCGACGTAGAATGCGGTGTCGCGCCCCATGAATCGTGTCCAGTGCTTGTCGTCCTGCGCGATCGGCGTCTGATCGGCGACCATCGCGTAGCAACGCGCTTCGCCGCGGCGGCGGATCATCTCCATAACGAATCCCTTGTAGGCGACCGGGTTGCCGCCGAAGCGCGAGCGCCCGTCGCGCAGGAACTCGTCGAACACGCGTTGCCGCGGCGGCTTGTACACGGCGTCGATCGGTACCTGCAGTTGCGCGCCGGCCGCGAGCAACAGCCATTCCCAGTTGCAGAAGTGAGCGGTCAGCAGCAGCAGCGACCGGCCCTCGCCGATGGGGCCGGTGATCAGTTCGCCACCTTCGATCGTCACGCGGCGCGACAGCGCGGTCGCGTCCGCGCCGTACGACCAGACGGTCTCGGCGAGCACGTCGCACAGGTTGTCGTAGCTTGCGCGCAACATCGCCGCATGTTCGGCGCGCGTGCGCTCCGGAAACGCGCCGGCGATGTTCTCCATTGCGATCGCCCGCCGCCAGCGCACGATGTGGAAGGCGATGAAGCGCACGCCGCGGCCGATCGCATACAGCGCAGGAAGGGGAAGTCGGGTCAGCGCGTCGAGCATCCACCGCATCGGGGAATCGGCGGCTCCCGCAATGGCGGTGCCACGAGCAACAGGAAGAGTCCGTGAGCGTAGACGACTTGACTGTCGCGGGCAACGTCATCGCGCGGCAACTGCCCGCGCCCGGCCCCGAACTGCACGCATGGTGGTCCGATTTCGCATGGCAGGATGCAGCGATCGCGGCGGCCCAGCTCCTGCTGTCGGCGGCCGAGCGCGAACGCGCGGCACGGTTCGGCACCGCCGAATTGCGCGCACGCTATGTTGCGGGCCGCGCGACGCTGCGGTTGCTGCTTGGACGATACCTCGGCATGGCGGGCGAAGACGTGCCGCTTGCGCGCGCGCGCCGAGGCCGACCGGAGCTTCGGCTTGCGAATGCGCCCGATTTCAACGTCTCGCACACCCGCGACGCGGCGCTGTTCGCGATTGCGCCGTCTTTGCGCATCGGCGTCGATCTCGAGCGCCGAGACCGTGGCGTCGATGCGGAAAGACTAGCGCGCAAGTTCCTGACCGCGTACGAACGGGAAGCGATGGAAGCGCTGCCGCCCGGCGCACGGCGCGAATACTTCCTGCGTCTGTGGACCTGCAAGGAGGCGATGAGCAAGGCGACCGGCGACGGGCTCTCCGCGCCGCTTTCGCGAATGTCGGTATCGGCCGACGCCGGCCAACTCGCGCTGGCCGACGGCCCCGCGCCGTATGTGGCCGCGGACTGGCGCCTGCTCGCGATCGACGTGCCGGACTCGCACATGGCGACGGCCGCGCTGTGGCGGCCGTCGTCGGGTGCAACCGCTGAATGACGACTACTTGGCGGGCGCTGCCGCCAGCATCTCCTGGAGCTTGGCGTCGAACGAGGCGTAAGGCATCGCCCCCACCATCCGCACGCCTTCCAGCTGGCCGTTCTCTATCTTGCCGATCACGAATGACGGCGTCCCGGACACACCGGCTGCCGTGCCTTCCTGCACCTGCTTGTTGATGTCGGCGGTGTAGAAATCCGAGTCCGCGCAAGCCTGCCACTTCTTCATGTCGAGCTTCAAATCGGCCGCATTCTGCGCGATCATTTCCTTCGACAGCTTGTCGGCGTTGGTCTGCAGCGCGTAGCGCAGTTCCCAGAACTTGCCCTGGTCGCCGGCGCAGCGCGCCGCGATCGCCGCCGGACGTGCCCATGGGTGGAAGTCGAGCGGGAAATCGCGCGACAGGAACAGCACCTTGCCGGTGTCGATGTAATTCTTCTTCAGCTGGTCGAACGCCGTGTTGTGGAACTGCTGGCAGAACGGACACTGCAAATCCGTATATTCGATCATCACCAGCTGAGCGTCCTTGCGGCCGAGCTCGTAGGCGTTGGCGGGCATCGCCATCGTCACCTTGTCGCTGACCGGCTCCTGCGGCTGCGCGGCCGGCGCGGGCGTGCCCATCTTTTCCAGCGCCGCGCGAATGCCCTTGAGCTCGGTCAAGAGCTCCTGCACCTGGTCTTGCGTCATGTCGGCGCGTGCCGCCGGGACGCCCATTGTCAGCGCCGCGACAGTCGCCGCCGCCAACGCGAAATTCCTGATCATAGCCATCGTCGAAGATTCCTTTCGGTCTCCAGGACTCGCTGCCCGTGCAAGTTGCGCCGGGTCGAGGCCCAAGGCCGCGTTTATAGCGCACGTGGCGGCAGTACGGGTTGGCCATTCCGACAAGCGGACGAAAGCCGCCTGCCAAAGGACACATCTGCCGTGCGGCAGCCCTCACCCGCAGCCTTTCCGAGCGCCTGCCGGTGGCCCCGTCGAGGTTCAGGAACTTGCAGGGCTTGCAACGCGACCGTGGCATCATGGCGCCTTGTTTTGGAGAGTCCCGATGTCCTTCCCGCGCCTATCTTTCCTCGCCGCGGCCGCGCTCGTGCTAGCCGTCGCCGGTTGCAAAGTCGAAACGATCAACGATTTTCCGTCGAAGCCCGCGTCGGTGAGGACCGTGAACCTCGTTCCCGACGCGACAAGCATCGACGTCAAGAAGGACAATACGACAGTCTGGTCGGCCATCCCGCTGGCCGTTCCGACCGACTATCAAATGTTCGACAATCGGCAGACGACGTTCGACATTTTCGCGCCCGGCGTGACAAATCCGATCGCATCGGTCAGCGGATCGCTCGCCGCCAACCAGGTCTACACGATTCTCGCCTACGGAACGGTCGCCAATCCGCAGACGCTGCTGCAATCCGACGCGTATCAGTCCGTGAATCCAACCAACTCGCAACTGCGCTTCGCCGAGGCGGCGTTCGGCGCCGGGGCCATCGACCTCTTTCTCACTCCACCCGGGTTGTCGCTGGCCAACCAAACGCCGCAATACCAGCTGGGGTTTGGCAGCACCACGCCGTTTACGCTGACGCCCACCGGCGACTATCAGTTGCGGCTCACGCGCGGCAATTCCGGCCTCGTCGTCTACGACTCCGGGACCATTTCACTGGCCGATCAGGCCACCCAGTCGTACTACATCTACACCAAAGATGGGACGCACGCGTTGAACGTGCTGAAGGTCAACAATACGGGCGGCACGACCACCGCCGTGCCAAACCTGCTGGCGGCCTTCAAGGTCGTCAACGGCGCCTACCAGGCGGGTGCCGTGGATGAAAAAGCGGACGGCGTCATCGGTATCCAAAACATCCCCTACGCGACAGCTTCGGAAACGTACAACACGCTGCTCGCCGGGACACGGACGATCACGTTCGAGTCGCACGCGGCGCCCGGCGCCGCGATCGCCACGGCCACCGAGACGTTCATCGCATCGACCGACTCGACGCTCCTCATCTCCGGCGCCAACGGGTCGGAAGTCATCACGGTCCTGACCGACAACAATATCTCGGTCGCCGCCGAGACGGCCAAGGTGCGTTTCGTCAACGGCTCGGCAGATGTCCCGGCCTTCGACGTGTCGATCGACGGCGTGATCAAGGCTACCAACATCGCATACACGCACGCGTCCGACTATTTCAACCTGGACAACAGCAACCACAAGGTTCAGTTGCTGGTCCCGGGGACCACCACGGCACTGTTTACCGTCGACCAGCAACAGTTCGGCGGTGGCCAGGTGACCACGTTCTACCTTGTAGGACCCGCGTCGGCGCTCGCCAAGATCATCTCGCCCGACAACGTCTGACCGAACGCTCGCGCAACGCCCGCGACAGATTGCGCAGTAACATTGCGGCCACGGGCGATTCGTGGCTAAACTCCGCCGACCAGCGGGGGTTCATCCGGAGCGCGCGCGGGATATCCAGTCGCCGCGCCCGGGTTCGACGAATCGGATCGCCGAAGTGCCCGACGACCGATCCGGCGAACATCGATTTTCAATAGGAGGAAATATGGGTTTCTGGCGTTTATTGGCGAGTGTCATTGCCCTCGCCTTTGCAAGCATCGCGTTCGGCCAGGCGCCGATCGTCATCAAGTTCAGCCACGTCGTCGCCGTGAACACGCCGAAGGGCAAGGCCGCCGACTACTTCAAGAAGATCGCCGAGGAACGCACGAAGGGCCGCGTCAAGATCGAGGTCTACCCGAACAGCACGTTGTTCAAGGACGGCGAGGAAATGGACGCGCTGCAGCTCGGCTCGGTGCAAATGCTCGCGCCGTCGCTCGCCAAGTTCGGCCCGCTCGGTGTTCGTGATTTCGAAGTATTCGACCTGCCGTTCATGTTCGACAGCTATGCCGAGCTGCACAAGGTCACCGAGGGTCCCGAAGGCGCCGCGCTGTTCAAGAAGCTCGAATCCAAGGGCATCGTCGGGCTTGCCTACTGGGACAACGGGTTCAAGGACATGAGCGCAAACCGCTCGATTCGCATGCCAGCCGACTACAAGGGCCTCAAGATGCGTATCCAGTCGTCGAAGGTCCTCGGCGACCAGATGAAGGCGCTGGGCGCGATCCCACAGGTGATGGCGTTCTCCGAGGTCTACCAGGCATTGCAGACCGGCGTGGTCGACGGCACTGAGAACCCGCCGTCGAATTTCTACACGCAGAAAATGCACGAAGTGCAGAAATTCCTGGCGCTGACCAATCACGGCTACCTGGGCTACGCGGTCATCGTCAACAAGAAATTCTGGGACGGCCTGCCGCCCGACATCCGCACGGCGCTCGAAGGCGCGATGAAGGATGCCACCAAGTACGCCAACGATATCGCCAAGAAAGAGAACGACGATGCGATCGAAGCGGTACGCAAGAGCGGCAAGACGGAGATTCTCGAGCTCACCGCCGCCGAGCGCGCCGCGCTGAAGACGGCGCTGATGCCGGTGCACAAGGAAAACGAATCGCGCGTCGGCAAGGACACGCTGTCGGCGGTCTACAAGGCCACCGGCTACAAGCCGTAACCTGATCGACTTAGCGCAAGACGCCACTGCCCGGAACCGCGCAGTGGCGTTTTTTTAACCCTCACCGGGAGCGCCGCCCATGAAAGTGCTCGATCATCTCGAAGAGTGGCTGATTGCGTTCCTGATGGGCGCGGCGACGCTCCTCATTTTCGTCGCCGTCGTGCACCGCTATGCGGCGGGAATGTCGATCCCGGTGGTGCAGGACGCGCTGCTGCGCATCGATCTGTCGTGGGCACAGGAGCTTTGCATCTACATGTTCATCTGGATGGCCAAGTTCGGCGCGGCATACGGCGTGCGCACCGGAATCCATGTGGGCGTCGACGTGATGATCAACCGCCTGCCGCCGCGCCTGCACAAATCTTATGTATTGTTCGGCCTGCTCGCCGGCGCGCTATTCACGGGGATCGTCGGCACACTCGGCGCATCGTTCACTTGGGACATTGGCCATACCGACACCACGACGCCCGACCTCGAGATGCCGAAGTGGATCGCGTACCTCTGCATCCCGCTCGGTTCGTTCCTGATGTGCTTTCGGTTCCTGCAGGTCGCGTGGACTTTTAATCGCACCGGTGAATTGCCGCACCATGATGTTGCACACGTCGAAGGCATCGAAGCCGTCGACCTGAACCCCTACATGGCGCCAGGACTCCATCCGGCGCCAGCGCGAGACAAGCCATGAGCGCCGCGAGTCCGGTGGCACCCCGCGTCGACGCGCCGCGATGGCCGGCGCTGGTCCCGATCTTTTTGGTCGCGTTGCCGGTTGCGCTGAGACTCACCGGACTGGACATCGCCAACGCGTGGATCATTTTCGGCCTGTTGTTCGGGCTGATGCTGACCGGGATGCCGATCTCTATCTCGCTCGGTCTCACGGTCCTGTCGTACCTGTTCTTCATGACGACGGTGCCGGTGCAGTCGGTAGCGCTCAAGCTTTTCAGTGGTATCGAGAAGTTCGAGATCATGGCGATCCCGTTCTTCATCCTGGCGGGCAACTTCCTGACCCACGGCGGTGTCGCGAAGAGGATGATCAACTTCGCGTCGTCGATGGTCGGCCACTGGCACGGCGGCCTTGGACTCGCAGGCGTGCTGGCGTGCGCGTTGTTCGCCGCGGTGTCTGGCAGCTCGCCGGCGACGGTCGTCGCCATCGGTTCGATCCTGCTGCCGGCGATGATCAAGCAGGGATTCCCCGCACGCTTCGGCGCCGGGGTGATCACCACGTCGGGCGCGCTCGGCATCCTCATTCCACCGTCGATCGTCATGGTGATGTACGGAGTCGCCACCAACACGTCGATCGGCGCGCTGTTCATCGCCGGCATCATTCCCGGCATCGTGCTCGCGACGATGCTGGGTCTCACCACGTGGTGGCGCGCGCGCAAGTACGACTATCCGCGCCAACCGCGGGCGACGTGGATCGAGCGCTGGCGCGCGTTCCGCGAAAGCGTCTGGGGACTGCTGCTGGTCGTCGTCGTGATCGGCGGCATCTATACCGGCATCTTCACGCCGACCGAGGCCGCGGCGATGAGCGCCGTCTACGCGTTCCTGGTCGCTGTATTCGTCTACAAGGACATGCCGCTGGCGAAGGTGCCGAAGGTGCTTCTCGACGCGGCGAGCATGAGCGCAATGCTGCTGTACATCATCACCAACGCGGTGATGTTCAGCTACCTGATGACCGCGGAAAATATTCCGCAGGAGCTCACCGCGTGGATGATCGACAAGGGTTTGGGGCCGATTGCGTTCCTGCTGGTCGTCAACCTTGTGCTGCTGCTGGCTGGCAACGTGATGGAACCGTCGTCGATCGTACTGATCATGGCGCCGATCATGTTTCCGGTGGCGATCAAGCTCGGCATCGATCCCATCCACTTCGGAATACTGATGACGGTCAACATGGAGGTTGGCATGTGCCACCCGCCTGTCGGGCTCAACCTCTATGTCGCGTCCGGCATCACCAAGATGGGAATCACCGAGCTCACAATCGCGGTGTGGCCGTGGCTGGTGACGATGCTCGCATTCCTGTTGATCGTCACCTATTGGGCGCCGATGTCGACGTGGCTGCCGAAGACGCTCGGAATGATGTGATCCAGTTGACCAAGGGGAAGAGCATGACATTCAACTGTTCGATGCTGGTGGCTGCGATCGGCGCCGCATTCGTATTGTCGGCCGCGCCTGCGTCGGCGGCCACTTCGTGCACCGCGCTCGAGGGCTGTGCCGCCAAGGCCTGCCGCATCGACGCCGAGCTCGGCGCAGCCAAGGCCAAGGGCAACGCCAAGCTCGTCGCGAGCCTGGAGCGCGACCGCGGCGAGATCTCACACTGCAGCGACGATGGGCTGAAGCAGAAGCGCAAGGTCGCTCTCGACCAGGCACAGCTCAGGATCGACCGGCGCGATGCCGAGCTCAAGAAAGCGCAAGCCGGTGGCGACGCTGCTCAGCAGAAAAAGGCAGAGCGACGGCTGGACAGCGCGAAAAAGGCCTATGCGGAAATCAAGGATTCGCCGTTGTAGTTCGGCGCGAATTCGGGGCTAGTACAACTCCGGCATCGGCACCGGCTGTGCTTCGGGCTTGCAGGTGCCGCACCATAGTGCGTCAGCCACGACGACGGCCTTTGGCGTATTGTTCGCGCCGACGTAGATCGTGGTGATGTACGGCAGGCGCTTTTCGGCATGATCCCTGCAAGTGGCCCGGCCGCAGAAGCGGCAGGTGCCGCGCGCATCGTTGTCGTCAAAAAAACATTTCATCGCCCGATCCTCGGTGGTTGCATTCACTGCCGGTTGCCGGCATCGTCCTGCCCGTATGCGCGTTCGCGCAGCGCCTCCCAGACGTGGGCGTGCATCCCCTGTGCGGAAGGCGCGCCGCCCGCCACGCGCGCTGCCGCGAGTTCCCACAGGTTCGTGACTGGCGGTTGTAGCGCCGACAGCGCCTGCTCGACGCGCGCCCACAGCGACCACGTGGTCTTCGGCACGATGGAGCGCACATACGACATGACATAGATGCCGACATCATGGCGGCGGCGCTTGAGCTCGCGCTTCGCGTCGGTGATCTGTGCGGCGAGTTCCGCGCGTAGCTCGGAATCGCGGGTCCTGCGAATCTGGTCCTGCTTCATCGCGAGCTGCGCGCCCAGGACCAGGACATTGGCGACCTCGTCGCGCTTGTCCTCGCCAAATCGCTCCTCGACCGGCGCCAGCAGGTCGTCGAGGTCGTCGATGCGCTGGACCAGGCGCGACTCGCCTTTCGATACCCGCGCCTTCATTCCGAGCGACTTGCGCAACCGCCGCCGTTCCCGTTGCAATCCCCACAGTATGGCCGCCGCGACCAGCGCCAGGCCCGCGAATGCGAGTCCGCATATGATCAGCAGGCCCTCCTGTCCGAGCGCCAGGAGTGCGATGTGGTTGTAGGTCATGTGATACGCGATCGCCACCGCGAGCCCGATCACCAGCGCAACCAGCGGATGCACGGCACGCGCCATCGGGAATCCGCCAACGGCGATGCCGACCAGTGCGGTCGAGCTGCCGTGCATCACCGACGAACTGAACGCACGCGTGATGGCGACGATCAGTCCGGTGTTCACGTCGACGCGGCTCAGGTAGAGCATGTTCTCGGCCACGGCGAAACCGATGCCGACGGCGAAGCCGTAGATCGCGCCGTCGACGAAGTAGGTATAGTCGGCGCGCGTGACCAGATACAGCAGGATCAGCGATTTCCAGATTTCCTCGACGAACGGACCGATCCTCACCGTCACCATCGGCCGCCCGAAAATGGGCACCAGCGGATGGTCGACGGCATAGGACAGTCCCATCGAGATGGCACCCCACACCAGTGCGACGACGATCAGCCTGGGCCTGTGGGTGTCGAAGAAGTTCAGCCACTTGACGATGAACAGGAATACCAGCGGGATCGCGCTGGCGATGACGACCGAGTAGAGCAGCGGGGTCGAGTGCATAGGGGGTGATCAGGCAACGAAAAAGCGGCAGTCGCAAGACTACCGCTTTTGCCTCGGCGCCGGAATCAATGTCGCATCGATTCCGGCGATCTTGGCGGTCTAATGGGCCGAGGCCGCGTTCGCGGTGTTGGCCGCGTTCGCGGTGTTGGCCGTGTTCGCGGTGTTGGCCGTGTTCGCGGTGTTGGC
>JBEPUI010000079.1:0-12880 GCA_041691615.1 Pseudomonadota bacterium | reverse complement strand
CGACGACGCGCAGCATTCGTCACGAAAAAAAACGGGCCACCCATTCGATGGGCGGCCCGTGTCGTCGGGGGAGACGACCAAGGGAGTCACTCACACTACGAAATGCGACATCAGCCGATCTTCACGGGGATGAAAATGCGGGCATCGTCGCGCTGCACCAGCAGGGCCACGGTCTTGCCGGCCTTGCCGATCAGGGCTTGCAACTGCGACGGCGACGTCACCGGCGTGCGGTTGACGGACAGGATCACGTCACCGGGCTGCACGCCCGCGCGCGCCGCCGCACCGCCGACGTCCTCGACCACGACACCGTGGTCGAGCTCCGCCTGCTGCTTTTCGTCGGGCGACAACGGACGCACCGCGACACCCAGCTTGCCGGCGCCGGCTTCGGCGCGATCCGCGGACGCGACCATTTGCGTGTCGAGCGTACCGAGCGTCGCCGCAATCGTCCTGCTCTTGCCATCGCGCCAGATTTCCATCTGCACGGACTTGCCGGGATTGGCGGATGCGACCAGCGGCGGCAGGTCGGCGGAGCGCGCGACCGGATGGCCCTCGAACGCGAGGATCACGTCCCCCGCTTCGAGTCCGGCCTTCGCGCCTGGCCCGTCCTTCTGCACGGTACCCACCAGCGCGCCCTTCGGTTGCGCCATGCCGAAATTGTCGGCGAGTGACTGCGTGACTTCCTGCACGGTGACGCCCAGCTTGCCGTGACTCACCTTCCCGTGCGCGGCAATCTGGTCCTTGACGTTGATCGCGACGTCGATCGGGATCGCGAACGCGAGACCCTGGTATCCGCCCGAGCGGCTGTAGATCTGCGAGTTGATGCCGATCACTTCACCCTTCAAGTTGAAAAGCGGGCCGCCCGAGTTGCCGGGGTTCACGGCCGCATCGGTCTGGATGAAAGGCACGATCGAATCGCCCGGCAGCGAGCGCGACTTGGCGCTGATGATGCCGGACGTCACGGTGTTTTCGAGGCCGAACGGCGCGCCGATCGCGACCACCCATTCGCCGACGCGTGCCTTGGTTGGATCGCCGATGCTCACGCTCGGCAGGTTGTGCGCGTCGACCTTCAGCACCGCGACGTCGGTCGCCTTGTCGACACCGAGCACCTTGGCCGTGTATTCGCGCTGGTCCTGGAACTTGACCGTCACTTCGTCGGCGCCGTCGACGACGTGCGCGTTGGTGAGGATCACGCCATCGGGATCGACGACGAATCCCGAGCCGAGGCCGCGCATCGGGCCCTGGTCGGGCCCGGGCTGCATGTCGGGAAATTGCTTGCGAAACCATGGCGGCAGCTCGTCCATGTTGGGCATCTGCCGGCGCGCGGCCGTCTTGTGCGCGAGTTTTTCCGTGCTGATCTCGACCACGGCCGCGCCATGCTTGGCGACCAGGTCGGCGAAATCGGGAAGGGCTGCGACCGGCGCGGTGCCGGTGGCGGCCGAAGGCGCAACCACTGGAATGGCGGCGTGCGCGATTGAAGCTGCGCCGTAGTGATCGGCGAAGATCGCGCCGGTCGCGAATGCACCGGCAATGGCGAGCGTAATCGCACTGCGTTTGAACTGGGTTGTAGGCATCGCAAGCGCTCCTGGGATGTTGGTCGCCGGCATCAGGGGCCGGCGTACGCTTCACATCGTGGAGGGCGCGACTTAAGGCAGACTTAAGGCGGTTTCAGGTCATCGGATGCGACCCCACACAGTTCGACGCGTGGGCACCAGCCGATTTCAGATGGCGGCATGCGGTGCCGGGAACTGCACGACCACGCCGAGCCCCGCGCCGTCGATGCCCGGCTCGAGCGCGATCGACGCCCCGAGGCGCTGCGCGATCCGCTTGACGATCGCGAGCCCGAGCCCGCTGCCTGGCGTGGGCGCGTTTGAGCCGCGTGCAAAGCGATCGAACACGTGCTCGCGCTCACCGTCGGGAATGCCCGGTCCGCTGTCGCGTACCACGAATGCGGGCGCGCCGTCGCGCGCGACCACGCTCACGTCGACGCGGCCACCGGCGGGCGTATAGCGCACCGCGTTGTCGACCAGGTTGGACAGCATCGTGTACAGCGCCGGCGCGTCGGCATTCACCGTCAGCATGGACGCGTCGGTGACGCCGAGATCGACGTCGCGGGTGGCGGCGATCGGCGCGAGCTCGCTGGCGACGTCGCGGGCGAGCGCCGCCAGGTCAACCGGCACCCGCGCGGCGTCGAGCTCCGCGTGCTCTTCGCGCGCCAGCACCAGCAATTGCGACGCGAGCCGCGCCGCACGGTCGATGCCGCCTTTCATCGCGACCAGCGCGGCGCCGCGCTCGGCGTCGCTTCCCGCGCGCTCGGCGAGCTGTGCCTGCAAATGCAGCGCAGCCAGCGGAGTGCGCAGCTCATGAGCGGCATCGGCGACGAATCCCCGCTGCGCGCGCAATGCGGACGCCAGCCGCGCGAGCAGGTTGTTGAGTGCGCCGACCAGCGGCGCCACTTCCTGCGGCCAGCCGCGATCGCGCAGCGGCGCGAGCTCGTGCTCGCTGCGCTTGCCTACTGCTCCAGCGAGCCGCCCGAGCGGCGCCAGCGCACGCTCGATCGCAAACCATGCGAACAGCGCGAGCAGCGGGGCGATCAGCACCAGCGGCAGCGTGGTGCGCCACGCCATGCTGGTCGCGAGTTGATCGCGCGTGCGCAGCGGCTGCCCCACCTGCACGACCTGTCCTTGCGCGAGCACGCTGTAGACACGCCATGCGCCGTCCTTGCCCCGGACGGTGGTGAAGCCAGGGGCTGCGCGCGCCGGCACTTCGCTCGTCGGCTCGGAGCGAAACACCTGCACGCCCTCGCGATCCCAGATCTGCACGACCAGCGGATTGCCCGAGTTGCCGCGCAATACCGTGGCGGGAGTCGCGAGCGGCATGCCGGTGATCGATGCGGCCGTTTGCTGCAGCTGCACGTCGAACAGCGCATTCGCCTCGTCGCGCGCGAGCTGCCAGGTCAGGAATCCGGCGGCGACGATCGCCAGCAGCAATCCCGCGGCCAGCGGCATCATCAACGCGCGGCGAATCGACGTCATGGTGCCGTGGCCGGCGATTTCGCAGTCGGCGCCTGCGCGGGCGATGCGATCATCCAGCCCAGGCCGCGCACGTTGCGGATCCAGCCGGCGCCGAGTTTTTTTCGCAGTGTCGAGAGGTGGACTTCGACGGCATTGCTGTCGACGCTGTCCTTCCAGTTGTATAGTTTTTCCTCGAGCTGCGTGCGCGACAGGATCGCGCCGGGGCGCGCCAGCAAAGCATCGAGCAGCGCGTATTCGCGGGCCGACAACGAAAGCGTGTCGCCCGTCAGCGTGGCCGTGTGGGTCGCAGGGTCGAGTGTCAACGCGCCCAGCGCGAAGCGCGGCGCCGCGCGTCCCAACTGGCGGCGCAGCAGCGCGCGCATGCGCGCCGCGAGCTCGCTCAGTTCGAAGGGCTTGACGAGGTAGTCGTCGGCGCCCGCGTCGAGGCCCGCCACGCGCTCGCTCACCGCATCGCGCGCGGTCAGCACCAGCACCGGGCGCTTGTCGCCTCGGCGGCGCATCGATTGCAGCAGGTCGAGGCCATCCTTGCGCGGCAAGCCCAGGTCGAGCAGCAGCAGGTCGTGCACGTTCTCGGCCAGCGCCAGCTCGGCGGCGCGGCCGTCACGCACCCAGTCGACGGCGAAGCCGTCCTGGGTGAGCCCGCGGCGGACGCCGTCGCCGATCATCGCGTCGTCCTCGGCGAGCAGCACGCGCATCGCGGCGACTACTTGTCCGGATCGAACTTGAGCGACGCGGAATTCATGCAATAGCGCAAGCCGGTGGGTTGAGGACCGTCGTCGAACACGTGCCCCAGGTGCGATTGGCAGGCGGCGCAGACGACTTCGGTGCGGCGCATGCCGAAGTTGGTGTCGGCATGCTCGGCGAGGCTCTCGGCGGCCGCCGGCTGGTAGAACGACGGCCAGCCGCAACCCGCGTCGAACTTGGTCGACGATTCGAACAGCAGCGCGCCGCAGCCGATGCAGCGGTACTTGCCGGCGTCGGTGGTGTCCCAATGCTCGCCGGTGAACGGCCGCTCGGTGCCCTTCTGCCGGGTCACGCGGTACTGCTCGGGCGTGAGCTGCGCGCGCCATTCGGCGTCGGATTTCTCGATCTTGTCGGTCATGAACAGCCTCGTCGTGGTGAGGGATCGGCGACCAGGCACGTCGCCGGCGATGCGTTATAGTGAGTCGTTGGTTACATGATGCGCCTCGCGCTGCACGGATGCGTTGCGCGCGCTTGAACGCGTAGCCATTGGAACGCGCCTTCGGCGCGCTTGTTCCCGGCGCCGCATGGCGCCATCCGACCCGATTGTCATCAAAGGATTGCTCCCATGGATCTTGGTATCGCCGGCAGGAAGGCATTGGTCTGCGCCGCCAGCAAGGGCCTCGGCCGCGGCTGCGCCGAAGCGCTGGCCCGAGAAGGCTG
This sequence comes from Pseudomonadota bacterium, assembly GCA_041691615.1. Classification (GTDB taxonomy): domain Bacteria; phylum Pseudomonadota; class Gammaproteobacteria; order Burkholderiales; family Casimicrobiaceae; genus VBCG01. Next base: position 8,444 of record JBEPUI010000079.1, on the reverse strand, counting down.
CGAAGTCACGATCTGCGCGCGCACCGCCGCCGACGTCGAGCGTGCCGCGCAGGAAATCGGCGACGCGACCGGCCGCACCGTCACCGCCGTCGCCTGCGACATCACCACTGCCGACGGCCGCGCCAAGGCGCTGGCTGCCTGCGGCTGGCCGGACATCCTCGTCAACAACGCGGGTGGGCCGCCGCCGGGCGATTTTCGCGACTGGGACCGCGACGCGTGGATTCGCGCCCTCGATGCCAATATGCTGACGCCGATCGAGCTCATCAAGTCCACGATTGACGGCATGATCGGACGCAAGTTCGGCCGCATCGTCAACATCACGTCGTCGGCGGTCAAGGCGCCGATCGACGTGCTGGGGCTGTCCAACGGCGCCCGCAGCGGACTGACGGGATTCGTCGCGGGGCTCGCGCGCAAGGTGGCCCAGCACAACGTGACGATCAACAACCTCCTTCCGGGGCCGTTCGATACCGACCGGCTGCGCGCCAACGTCGCAATGCGCGCCAAAGCCCAAGGCAAGCCGGCCGACGAGATCGCGGCGGCACTGCGCGCGGGCAATCCGTCGGGACGCTTCGGCACCGCCGCCGAGTTTGGCGAGGTCTGCGCGTTCCTGTGCAGCATGCAGGCGTCGTATCTGGTTGGCCAGAACATCCTGCTCGATGGCGGCGGCTATCCGGGAACGTTCTGACGCGTGCCGGGTCTGCCAAAGCACTGCACCGGCACGTTGCCTGGTTTTTCGTCCGACCTTTTCACCGTATCCGCGGAGCCGCAATGATCGACCTCTACTACTGGACCACGCCCAACGGCCACAAGATCACGATTTTCCTCGAGGAAACCGGGATGCCGTACGTCTTGCGTCCGGTCAACATCAGCAACGGCGAGCAGTTCGCGCCGGAATTCCTGAAGATCGCGCCGAACAACCGCATCCCGGCGATCATCGACCGCGCACCGCCCGATGGTGGCGCACCGCTGCCGCTGTTCGAGTCGGGCGCGATCCTGCTGTACCTCGCCGGCAAGTCGGGACGCTTCCTGCCCAATGAGCTGCGCGCCCGCTGCGACTGCGTGCAGTGGCTGTTCTGGCAGATGGCCGGATTGGGGCCGATGCTCGGCCAGAACCACCACTTCGCCAATTACGCGCCGGAAAAGATCCCGTATGCGATCGAGCGGTATGTGAAGGAAACCGCGCGGCTATACGCAGTGCTCGACAAGCGCCTCGCCGACCGCGAATACGTCGCCGGCGACTATTCGATTGCCGACATGGCCTGTTATCCGTGGATCCTTCCGGAGCGGCAGGGCCAGTTGATCGACGATTTTCCCAACGTCAAGCGCTGGAAGGCGACGATCGCCGCGCGCCCGGCGGTGGTGCGCGCCTATGCGCTCGCCAAGGACGTCAACCAGAAACCGACGGTCATGGACGAGCGCACGCGCGCCGTGCTGTTCGGCCAGGACGCGTCGACGATCCGCAACCGGTAGCGTGAAGTGCCACGTCCGCTGCGGACACCGTCCACAGCGGCAATCGCGGGCCTAGCCGCGCGCGAGGGCGATCACGCCGTCGGCCGCCTCGGCGTCGGCGGCGCGCTCGATGGCCGGGTCGACGTCGAACGCGATGTCACCGGCGGCATCGGCGATGCCGGTGGCACGCACCCCGGCGAAATCGTGCAGCTTGCCATCCAGCAGATGCGACGGCACGACGTTGGCCATCGCGTTGAAGATCGATTCCACGCGGCCCGGATGCTTGCGCTCCCAATCGCGCAGCATCGCGTTGACCTGCTTGCGTTGCAGATGCTCCTGCGAGCCGCACAGGTTGCACGGGATGATCGGGAAATCGCATAGCGCGGCGTAGCGCGCGAGGTCGCGCTCGCGCACGTAGGCGAGCGGCCGGATGATCACATGCCGGCCGTCGTCGGAGGCGAGCTTGGGCGGCATCGTCTTCAGCTTGCCGCCGAAGAACAGATTGAGGAAGAACGTCGCCAGCATGTCGTCGCGATGATGGCCGAGCGCAATGCGGGTCGCACCGATCTCGCCGGCCACGCGATACAGCACGCCGCGGCGCAGCCGCGAGCACAGCGAGCACATCGTCGCGCCTTCGGGCACCAGTCGCTTGACGACACTGTAGGTATCCTGCTCGGCGATGTGGAACGGCACGCCACGCGACGCCAGGTAATCGGGCAGCACATGCGCCGGAAAATCCGGCTGCTTCTGGTCGAGGTTGACGGCGATCACGTCGAAGCGCACCGGAGAGGCGTTCTTCAGCATAAGCAGCACGTCGAGCAATCCGTAGCTGTCCTTGCCGCCCGACAGGCACACCATCACGCGGTCGCCTTCGCCGATCATCGAATAGTCGGCAATCGCCTGGCCGACTTGGCGGCGTAGGCGTTTCCTCAACTTGTTCGCCTCGAATTCGGCTTTGCGCGGATCGGGGAGGGCGGACGCGGCGGTGCTCATGGACGCGATTTTACCGCGGGCGCATTGCCTTGAGGGCCAGCGCTAGTCGCGCTTGAACGCGATCTCCACTTCGGTGCTGCGCGACGCGTCGCCGGCAGCGAACGTCCAGTGCGACAACGCCTGCGTGACCGCGCGGTCGAACACACGTGTCGGACGCGCGTCGATGATGCTGACTGCGGTGACCTTGCCCAGCGCATCGACGCTCAGGCGCGCCTTCACCGTGCCGGACTCGATGCCGCGGCTCAACGCCTCGCGCGGAAATTCCGGAGTCTCGCGCGTCAACGGCATGAGCTTCTGCAGCGGCTTCAGATGCGTGTCCGCACTGCTGGGCGCCACCATCGCCAGTGTGACGGGTGGCGTCGATGCGAGCGCGCCCGCGGTTGCGGACGGGGCGGTGGCAGCCGATCCCGCCGCCGCGGCATTGGTGGGTGCCGATGCGATGCCGGACGGCACGGCCCTGGTCGGCTGCGCGGCATTGTTCGGCAGGACGGCATTGTTGGGCGCGACATTGTTCTGCAGAGGTCCGGCCGCGCGCGCAGGCTCGCCCTTGCCGTCGTTGTCATCGCGTGCCTCAGCGGGTTGTCCGGCATGCCCTTGGACGCTCGCATCCGCGGCATTGCGTACAGACGCCACGTCCGCCCTTTGCGTTGCAGGGACGGCCGCACCGAGGCTCGGCGCTGCGGCGATCGGCGCCGGCGTCGCAGCCGCACCGGGTGTGTTCGTCGCAGTGCCCGATGCAGGCGAGGCGAACGGTCGGGCTCGCGTAGCGGCGTTGGCCGGCAGCGATTCGGTGGGCGACGACGCCGCCGGCGTACGCGCGATCGCGCCCGGCGCAACGGGTGCCGCACGGGCGCCAGCGGCCGCGGCGCGCAGCTCGCCTTGCCGGGCGTCGAGCGCAGCGGAAAGGTTGCGTCCCGCTGTCGCGTCGATCAACACCGTGCGCGGATCCGCGATACCAGGAGCAGGGCCGCTGACCGCTGAGGTCCCATTTGCCGCCGTCTCCGCCGTCGGTGCTGCTGCGGAGGCGGCGACGCTGATCGCCGTGGTCGCCGGCTTGCGCGACGCGATGCCTGAGATGCCGAACCAGGCGATCACGCCGCCGACTAGCAACAACAGCGGTACCAGCCACCGCAGCATCGGCGAGCGACGTACCGGACCGATGACCACCGCCTCGGAGGCGAGCGGTGATCGCTGGCCGTTGATGGCGATGAGGCCGAGCGCCGCGAGCTTGGAGAGGTCGCGGTCGAGTTTCCCGGCGTCGAGGGCGCGCTGCGCGATCAGCTCCTCGAGCGCCTGCGGCGCTTCGAGATACGTCAGAACCTTGCGCTGGCCGAGCGACAGCCCGTTGGTGGGCGTCGAAAGCTCAGCGTCGCCGGCCGTCGTTCGCGACAGCAAAGTGGATGGGTCCAAGGCCATGATTTCTCGCAGGAAAAGGTCCGAAATTCAAGATCGGTGGCAAGCTGCGTCGAGGCCAGGCGTTGCGGCACCCGCCCCCGGCAAGTACGTGAGCTAACCGGGCTGCAAGGCCCGTGCCATGCGCAATTGTCCGGGTTTGGATAACATTCGTGCCATACGACGAATAGGGGGAGGGCAGCGGTGCAAACGATCCTGGTCGCAAATCCCAAAGGCGGCAGCGGCAAGACCACGCTCGCCACCAACATCGCCGGCTGGCTGGCCGGGAAGCGTCAGCGCGTCGTGCTCGAAGACCGCGATCCGCAGCAGTCGTCGTCGTTCTGGCTGTCGCGGCGTCCCGCGTTGTTTCCGCCGATACTCGCCGCGGGCGACGATGCGGCGGCCAAGGACCCCAAGCACCGCGACGCGCAATGGCGGGTGATCGACAGTGCCGCCGGATTGCATGGCGAGGACCTTCGCGACGCGGTGCGCGCTGCGGACATCATGTTGGTGCCGGTGTCGCCATCGGTGTTCGACATGGCGGCCACCGCACGCTTCCTGCTGCAGATCGCCGAATACAAGTCGATCAAGCAGGGCGATTTGGCAGTGGGGCTCGTCGGCATGCGCGTCGATTCGCGCACGCACAGCAGCGCCGACCTCGACGAATTCATGAAGTCCGCGCCGTTCGCGGTGGTCGCGCAGTTGCGCAGCACGCAGGTGTACGTTTACTGCGCACGCGACGGCGCGAGCGTGTTCGACCTGCCGCGCTCGCGCGCCGACCAGGACCTGGAGCAGTGGCGACCGCTGACGCGCTGGATCGCCCGTCACGCGCCGGCGAAGTAGCCGCACGCCGGCCGCGCGCCTCTCGCACGCAAGAAAACGGCCGCGCCTGTTGCCGGCGCGGCCGCCGATCGTCCTGAATGTAGCGAGACCCTACTTCTTCGCAGCGTCCTTCGCCGCGTCGACGGCCTTGTCCGCGGCTGCCTTGGACGAGTCCACCGCCTTGTTGGCGGCATCCTTGGTCGCGTCCATCGCCTTGTTCGCCGCATCCTTCGTCGCGTCGGTCGCGGTCGCGGCGGCATCCTTGGTGGCCTGCACTGCGTTGTCGGTCGCCGCCTTCGCCTTGTCGGCTGCGTCCTTGGCGGCATCCGCCGTCGCCTTCATCGCGTCCTTCGATGCGTCGGCCGCCTTCGTCGCCGCATCCTTCGCGGCCTGGTTCGCGTCCTGGCCGCACGCCGTCAGCGTGGCGGCGAGCGCAAGCGCCACCACCGTGGCCATTGTCCGCAATTGCATGGTGTTACTCCTCTCTGTGGTTGGTGTGAACGGCGGCCCCTCGTCAAGCTCGCGCGCCCTCGCATTTTATAACGGCTCGCTTGCGGGAAGCGGCGATTTCGGAAGCGTTACATTCCGCCGCTCCGCATGCGCGAGAAGAATTCCGCCGACGATGACGACCGCCATGCCGGCGAACGACCAGCCATCCGGCAACTGGTGAAACACGACGAACCCATAGGTGGTCGCCCAGACCATCTGCAGGTAGGTGAATGGCGTCAGCAGCGACGCGGGCGCACGCAGGTACGCGACGATCAGCAGGTAATGTCCAAGTCCCGCGCACACTCCGGCGACGGCGAACAGCACGAGCGTCTGCACGTCGAAATGCCCAACGTCGATCCACGGCAGCGCGAGCGTCGTCACCGCGGCGCCGACGACGGCGCTGTAGAACAGCGACGTGTACGCGCTCTCCTGCTGCATCATCCGCGTGAGCACCTGGTAGAACGCATTGCACGCTGCGGCCGCGATCAGCAGCAGCGCCGCTGGATGGAACACCGCTGACCCGGGCCGCAGCAGCAGCAGCGTGCCGGCGAATCCCGCCAGCACCGCGAGCCAACTCGCACGTGTCGGCCGCTCGTGCAGCATCGGTCCCGACAGCACGACGATCAGCACCGGCGCGAGGAACGTGATCGACGAGCCTTCCGCCAGCGGCAGGTAGCGCAAGCCGGCGAAAAAGCACACGGTTGCGCCGAACAGGAATGTCGAGCGAAGCAATTGCAGGCCCGGGCGACCGCTGCGCCAGAATCCGTGCCCCGCGCGGTGCCACGCGAACGGCGTCACGACGACCAGCTGGCCGGCGTAGCGCGCCCAGACGACCAGCAGCACCGCATGGCCCTGCACCAGGAACTTGGCCGTCGCGTCGAGCGACGACAGCAGGAAGCCCGCCGCCAGGAACGCGGGCAGCGCGTGGGCGAGCGGGTGCCGTGGCGCCGCGGGCGTGCTCAAGCGCTACCACGCACCGGCGCGCCCGGGTATGCACGCCATTTCGTTTACGCGACCAGTTCGCGCAACACGAACGGCAGGATGCCGCCATGGGTGTAGTAGTCGACTTCGATCGGCGTATCGATGCGACACAACACGGGAACGTTGAACGTGCTGCCGTCGTGGCGCGTCACGAGCAGCGTCAAGTCCTGCTGCGGACGGATCGGCGCCGGCACGACGATGTCGAACGTCTCGTCGCCGACGATGCCGAGCGACGCGACGGTGTCGGTGCCCTTGAACTGCAGTGGCAGCACGCCCATCCCGACCAGATTGGAGCGATGTATGCGCTCGAAGCTCTTGGCGACCACGGCCTTGACGCCCAGCAGCTGCGTGCCCTTGGCGGCCCAGTCGCGTGAGCTGCCCGTGCCGTACTCCTCGCCGCCGAACACGATCGTCGGCGTGCCTTCGGCGACATAGCGCATCGCCGCGTCGTATATCGGCATCTTCTCGCCGGACGGCTGGAACAGCGTGACGCCGCCTTCCTCGCGCGTCCCGTCGCCTTTGAGGCTCAGCATGAGGTTCTTGATGCGCACGTTGGCGAACGTGCCGCGCATCATCACCTCGTGGTTGCCGCGCCGCGATCCGTAGCTGTTGAAGTCGGCGACCGCGACGTCCTTTTCCTGCAGGTAGAGACCTGCGGGCGACGTCGGCTTGATCGAGCCCGCCGGTGAAATGTGGTCGGTCGTCACCGAGTCGCCGAAGATCCCCAGTACGCGGGCTCGGCGGATGTCGGTCGTCGGCGTGGGCGTCATCGAGAATCCGTCGAAGAACGGCGGCTTGGCGATGTACGTCGACATCGGCCAGTCGTAGACCTGGCCCGCGGCGCTGGTGATCTCCTTCCACATCGGCGTCGCGTTGGCGAGATCGCTGTAGAGCCTGCGGAATGTCGCGGGCTCGCGCGCATAGTTGAGCAGCGCCGCGATCTCGTGCGACGTCGGCCAGATGTCCTTCAGGAACACAGGGCCGTCGGTGCCGGTGCCGAGCGGTTCGGTGGTCAAGTCCTTCAGCACCGTGCCGGCGATCGCGTACGCGACGACCAGCGGCGGCGACGCGAGGAAATTCGCCTTGAGGTTGGGATGGATCCGCGCCTCGAAGTTGCGGTTGCCGGACAACACCGCGGCGCAGACGAGGTCGTTGCCGATGATCGATTCGTTGAACTCGGGTGTCAGGTCGCCAGCGTTGCCGATGCAGGTCGTGCAACCGTAGGCGGCGAGGTTGAAGCCGAGCTTGTCGAGATAGGGCATCAGCCCGGTCCGGGTCAGGTAGTCGGTGACCACGCGCGAGCCCGGCGCAAGCGACGTCTTGATGTGCGGCGCCACCGTCAGGCCTTTTTCCACCGCCTTCTTCGCCAGCAATCCCGCAGCGAGCAGCACGCTCGGGTTCGACGTGTTGGTGCAGGACGTGATCGCGGCGATCAGCACGTCCCCCGATCCGAGGTCGATCGACGCCACGCGCGGCGCGGTCACGCGATCGGGCGTCGGGCGGTTGTCGACCATTTCGACGACGTCGCGCGCCGCGGCCTTGCCGTTCAGCGACTGGTTGTCCGGCATGCGCTCGCCACCGGTCCACGGCGTGTGAAAGCGGCGTGCGAGATCGGTGGGCTTCTTGGCGAAACCGTTTTCGGCGATCGGTTTGCTGAACAGCTCGGTGAACTTGGATTTGAGGGCGGACAGATCGATTCGGTCCTGCGGCCGCTTCGGGCCCGCGAGCGACGGCTTGATCGACGCGAGGTCGAGGCTCAGCACCCGCGTGTAATCGATCTCGCCACTGCGCGGAATGCCGAACAGGTTCTGCGCCTTGAAATACGCGGTGAAGGCGTCCACTTCGGCATCGCTGCGGCCGGTGGCGCGCAGATAGTCGACCGTGGCCTCGTCGACCGGGAAGTAGCCCATCGTCGCGCCGTATTCGGGCGCCATGTTGGCGATCGTCGCCCGGTCGGGGACCGCCAGCGACGCCGTGCCTTCGCCGAAGAACTCGACGAACGTGCCGACGACCTTTTCCTTGCGAAGCATCTCGGTGACCGTCAGTACGAGGTCGGTGGCGGTGATGCCTTCGGACAGCGCGCCCTTCATCTCGACGCCGATCACATCGGGCGTGAGCATGTAGACCGGCTGCCCCAGCATCGCCGCTTCGGCCTCGATGCCGCCCACGCCCCAGCCGACGACGCCGATCGCGTTGATCATCGTCGTGTGGCTGTCGGTGCCGACCAGCGTGTCCGGGTAGCTGATGCCGTTCTTCTGATGCACGCCGCGCGCCAGGTACTCGAGGTTGACCTGGTGGACGATGCCGATGCCGGGCGG
>JBEPUI010000078.1:0-13456 GCA_041691615.1 Pseudomonadota bacterium | reverse complement strand
AGTGGACGACGACCCAAAGGCGAAGCCAGGGGACGACGACGCGAAGGCACCACCGGCGGGCAAGGACGCGAACGCGCGTCCATTTCGCCGCGCCGCGCGCTACGAGTCCGCGCAGCCTGCGCCGATCCGACCGATGATCAATTCGCTGTCCTTCATCCGCAGCAAGTCGCATTGGGGCGCGCCATTGCGCTTCGGCTTCCTGCAGGTTTCGGTGGCCGACTTCGCTTGCATCGCCGAGGCGATGGGTTGCGACACGCGCGAGTCCATGGTCTGCACCACGCACGAGGCGGTTGGGTAGCGAGGCGGTTGGGCAGCGAGGCAGTTGGGCAGCGAGGCAGTTGGGCAGCGAGGCGGTTGGGCAGCGAGGCGGTTGGGTAGCGACGCGGTTGGGTAGCGACGCAGTTGGGTAGAATGCGCGCCGCGGGGCCCCGCTTGCCCGGTCCCCACCGATTTGCCGTGACGGGCAAGCTGATTTACGATGCTTCGCGACGGGTTCGCGTCACGTGCCGCGCGCGTCCCGCCGGTGCACCGGTTCAACGATGAAACAGACCTTTCTCGAATTCGAGCAACCGATCGCCGAGCTGCAGGCGAAGATCGACGAGCTGCGCTTCGTCCACGAGGATTCCGCGGTCGACATCTCGGATGAGATCGCACGCCTGTCGAAAAAAGGCCAGCAGCTCACCAAGGACATCTACGGCAAGCTTTCCGCATGGCAGATCGCGCAGGTGGCGCGCCATCCGCAGCGTCCCTACACGCTCGACTACGTCAACGGCATGTTCACCGACTTTCGCGAGCTGGCGGGCGATCGTCACTACGCCGACGACCCGGCGATCGTCGGCGGGCTGGCGCGCTTCAACGGCACGCCCTGCATGGTGATCGGCCACCAGAAGGGCCGCGACACCAAGGAAAAGATCCATCGCAACTTCGGCATGCCGCGGCCCGAGGGCTACCGCAAGTCGCTGCGCCTCATGAAGCTCGCCGAGAAATTCGGCCTGCCGTTGTTCACCTTCGTCGACACCCCGGGCGCCTACCCGGGAATCGGCGCCGAGGAGCGCGGCCAGTCGGAGGCGATCGGCCGCAACCTCTACGAAATGGCGGGCCTCGCCGTACCCATCGTGGTGACGGTGATCGGCGAAGGCGGTTCCGGCGGCGCCCTCGCCATCGCCATCGGCGACGTCACGCTGATGCTGCAATATGCGACCTATTCGGTGATCTCGCCCGAAGGCTGCGCGTCGATCCTGTGGAAATCCGCGGCGCAGGCGCCCGAAGCCGCCGAGACGCTGGGCATTACCTCGGGGCGCTTGAAGCAGCTGGGGCTGATCGACAAGACGATCAACGAGCCCGCCGGCGGCGCGCATCGCGACCATGCCGCGACGATGGCCACGCTCAAGAAGGCGCTGGCCGAGGCGATGCGGCCGCTGATGGACATGCCGATCGACAAGTTGCTGGAAGCGCGCGAGGACAAACTGCTGGCCTATGGCAAGTACAAGGAGATTCCCGCCGGCTGAACTCGCTGCGCACGTCGCGCGCGGGCTGCCCGGCGACGCGCCTGCGCTGATCGTCGCGCTTTCCGGCGGGCGCGATTCGGTGGTCCTGCTCGACGTGCTGTTGCGGCTGCGCGCATGCACGGGCCACGTCGTCGCCGCCGCACACGTGCATCACGGTCTTTCCCCGCATGCCGACGCGTGGGCGGCGTTTTGCCGGCGGCTGTGCGACCGGCATGCGATCACCCTGCACCTGCGCCACGTCGACGTCGGCCGCTCACACTCGACCAGCGTCGAAGCCGCCGCACGCCACGCGCGCTACGCCGCGCTGGCATCCATCGCGCGCGAAGCCGGCAGCGACCGCGTCGTGCTCGCGCACCACGCCGACGACCAGGCGGAAACCCTGCTGCTGCAACTTGTCCGTGGCGCCGGACCGCATGGGCTGGCGGCGATGCCCGCAAGCCGTCGTCATCTCGGCGTGACGTGGTGGCGGCCGCTGCTCGACGTCACCCGCGACGACATCGACGCATACATTGCCGCCAATGCGCTCGAACACGTCGACGACGACAGCAATGCATCGCCGCGGTTTCGCCGCAATGCCTGGCGCCAGCGCGTGGTCCCGGCGTTGCGCGAGATCGCGCCCGGCTATCCCGCCACGCTGGTGCGCGCCGCGCGGCTGCAAGCCGACGCGGCGATGCTCGCCGACGACGTCGCGGCCATCGACGCGCAACACGCGTTCGACGGGTACACGCTCGCTCGCGCGCGCCTCGCCGAGCTGCCGCCGCATCGCGCCAGCAACTTGCTGCGCTGGTTCCTGCGCGAGCGCGGGTGCAGGCCGCCGTCGGCGGCGCGGCTCGCCGCGATGCTGGCGCAGCTGCTGCAAGCCGCGCAGGACGCGCGCATCGCCGTCCATCACGATGGCGCCGTCATCGGCATGCACGCCGGGCGCGCGGCCGTGCATGCGATCGTCCCCCCCGCATTTGCATTCGCCTGGAATGGCGAGGCATCGATCGAATTGCCGCACGGCCTGCTCAGCTTCACCGTCGGCGACGGTGAAGGCATCGCGGCGCACGGCAACGCCAACGCTCACTGGTCGGTGCGTGCGCGCCAGGGCGGCGAGCGCCTTACGCTGGATGCGTCGCGGCCGCGCCGCGCGCTCAAGTCGCTGATGCAGGAAGCCGGCATGCCATCATGGGAACGCGATGCGCTGCCGCTGGTGTTCTGCGGCAACCGCCTCGCTGCCGCGCCCGGGATCGGCACCGACGTCGCGTTTCGCGCCACCCGTGGTGCGCCGGGACTGGTCGCGACCTGGCACGCACGGCCGGCACCTGAAAACGCGCTAGAGTGACCGCCATGGCCGATCCTTGGCACGTCATCCGCTGGACCCTCGTCGTGCTGTTCGCAGCGTCGGTGCTGTTCGTGCATTTTCGCGGCCGCGTGCGCCACCGTCCGGTCAAGCAGCTCACCGATCACTCGACGTTCGTCGCGCCGTACAACATCCTGATGTACGCATTCTCCGGCGTTCCGGCAAAGCCTTATCACGACGTCGCGGGGTTTCCCGAGCTTGCGCCGCTCGCCGCCAACTGGCAGGTGATACGCGACGAGGCGATGCGCCTCCACCACGCAGGCCAGGTGCGCGCAGCCACCGGCAAGAACGACGTGGGCTTCGATTCGTTCTTCAAGTACGGCTGGAAGCGCTTCTATCTCAAGTGGTACGAGGATCCGCTGCCCTCGGCGCGCGAGCTGTGCCCGCGCACCGTCGCGTTGCTCGAGTCGATCCCGTCGGTGCACGGTGCGATGTTCGCGATGCTGCCGGCCGGCGGCAAGCTGGGCGTGCACCGCGATCCCTACGCTGGGTCGCTGCGCTATCACCTCGGCTTGTCGACGCCCAATTCGGATGCGTGCCGGATCATCGTCGACGGCGAGTCGTACGCATGGCGCGATGGCGAAGCGGTGATTTTCGACGAGACGTACATCCACCGGGCCGAAAATCGCACCGACACGCCACGCATGATCCTGTTCGCGGACGTCGAGCGGCCGCTCACCAACCGGGTCGTCCGGGCGCTCAATCGGTGGGTCAGCGCGCATGTGATCAAGGCCAGCGCCAGCGCCAACGTCGAGGGCGAGCGCATCGGCGCGTTCAATCGGGTATTCCGGTTTTTCGACGGCATCGACATCGGCCGGCGACGCCTCAAGAACTGGAGCAAGCCCGCGTACTACCTCGTCAAATGGGGCGTCATCGCCGGCATCGCGGCGGTGCTGGTGATCTGACGCCTCCGCGCGGTCGAAGGCCGGCCGCGCCAATTGAACGCCATGCCGGTCCGGGATCGGGCAGCCGCGGCGCGCCCGCGCCGGATGGCGGCGTTTCGATCCGGCCCCCGATTCAAGCTGGTATAATGTTGAATTTTCTACGATTTATTCCTCCGGAGCCCAGAAATGGCGGTAGAACGCACGCTTTCGATCATCAAACCCGACGCGGTAGGCAACAATGTCATCGGCGAAATCTACAGCCGCTTCGAGAAAGCCGGGCTCAGGATTGTCGCGGCGCGGATGGTGCACCTGTCGCGCGCGGATGCGGAAGGCTTTTATGCAGTTCACAAGGAACGGCCGTTTTTTCGCGATCTGGTGGATTTCATGATCTCCGGACCGGTAATGATCCAGGTGCTGGAGGGCGAGGACGCGATCGCCCGCAACCGTGAGCTGATGGGCGCCACCGATCCCAAAAAGGCGGCGGCCGGCACTATTCGCGCAGACTTCGCCCAGTCGATCGATGCCAACGCGGTGCATGGATCGGACGCCGCCGAGACGGCGCGCGGCGAAGTCGCGTACTTCTTCCCCGCGCTCAACGTCTACAGCCGCTGACGAGCGCCTTCGATTCCGCTTCGATCGCCGACATGTCCCTCGCCACGAAATCGCCCGTCAACCTGCTGGATTTCGATCCCGCAGGACTTGCTGCGTTCGTCGCGTCGGCCGGTGAAAAGCCGTTTCGCGCAAAACAGCTGTCGCGATGGATGCACCAGCGATTTGCCGGCGATGTCGAGTCGATGACCGATCTCGCGAAAGGCGCGCGCAACATGTTCTCCGAGCGCGCCACGATCGCCGGTCCCGCGGTGATCCGCGACAGCACGGCGTCCGATGGCACGCGCAAGTGGCTGCTCGATGCGGGCAACGGCAATGCCGTCGAGACCGTCTACATCCCCGAGGACGATCGTGGCACGCTGTGCATTTCGTCGCAGGCCGGTTGCGCGCTCGACTGCGCGTTCTGCTCGACCGGCAAAGGCGGATTCAACCGCAACTTGAGCACCGCCGAGATCGTGGGTCAGCTGTGGCACGCCAACCGCGTACTCACCGCCGACGGCGTCACCGCTCCCTGGGTGGCCGCGGGCCGTGCGCCGATCACCAACGTGGTGATGATGGGCATGGGCGAGCCGCTCGCCAATTTCGAGCCCGTCACGCGCGCGCTGAAGCTTTTTCTCGACGACAACGCCTATGGGCTGTCGCGTCGCCGCGTGACATTGTCGACTTCGGGAATCGTTCCGGCGATCGATCGACTCGCGCGCGAAGTCCCGGTGGCGCTCGCAGTGAGCCTGCATGCCGCCAACGACGCGCTTCGCGACCGCCTGGTGCCGATCAACCGCGTGCATCCGCTCGCCACGCTGATGGCGGCGTGCCTGCGCTATCTCGAGGTCGCGCCGCGCGATTTCGTCACCTTCGAATACGTGATGCTCGACGGGATCAACGACCAGCGCGAGCACGCGCGCGAGCTCGTCAAGCTGGTGCGCGGTGTGCCGTGCAAGCTCAACCTGATCCCGTTCAATCCGTTTTCCGGCAGCGAGTTCAGGACGTCGCCGCGCGAGCGCATCCGCACGTTCCAGAAGATCCTGCAGGACGCCGCGATCACCACGACCATCCGCAAGACGCGCGGCGACGACATCGACGCCGCCTGCGGCCAACTCGCGGGCCAGGTGCAAAACCGCGTCACGCGTCCGCTTTCATCGCGGGTCGTGCCGATCATCGCTCACTAGCCGAAAGACCCCGCATGCGCCCAATCGTCGCTGTCCGCGCCCTCGCCCTTTCAATCCCCATCCCCATCGTCGTCGTCGTCGCCTCGCTCGCGCTGTACGGCTGCGCGTCCAAGCCGTCGCAACCGGAGAACAGGGTCGAGCCGCCGCCGCCGGTCCTGCTCGCCCCGACCGCGCCGGTGACCGGACGGCGCAAGGCCGAGTTGCACACCGAGCTCGCGGCCGGGTACTACGAGCGCGGGCAGATGAACGTCGCTCTCGACGAGCTCAAGGAAGCCGAATCCAATGACCCGACCTACGCGAAGATCTACGACGTCTACGGCCTGGTCTACACGATGCTCGGCGAGGAAGCGAAGGCCGAGGCGAATTTCCAGCGCGCATTGCAGATCGCGCCGAACGATTCGGACATCCACCACAACTGGGGCGCCTTCCTGTGCTCGCACGGCCGCCCGGCGCAGGCGATCCCCGAGTTCGAGATCGCCGCGCGAGACCCGCTGTACAAGACTCCGGAAATCGCGCTCGCCAACGCCGGCAAGTGCAGCGCGCTGTTGGGCAACAAGGCGGCCGCCGAGGGCTATTTCCGGCGCGCGCTGTCGCTGAAGCCGCTGGATGCGTACGCCGCGTACAACCTCGCGCTGCTCAAGTATCACGAATCCAACTACGATGAATCACGCTCGCTGATGCGCATCGTGATGCAGCAGAACAATCCGCCGGCGCAGGCGCTCTATCTCGGCATGTGCATCGAGCGTCGCAAGGGCGATCGCAGCAGCGAGCAGTCGTACGTCATGCAGCTGAAGAATCGCTATCCCGATTCGCCCGAGGCGAAAAACACGGACGGCAAAGACTGCTGATGGCCGGCGACGAAAATCCGGGGGCACAACCCGCGACCACGCCTGGCGACGAGACCGCCGGCGCGATGCTCGCACGTGCGCGCGAAGCGGCAGGGCTTTCGATCGAGGCCGTCGGCACGCAATTGAAGCTTGCGCCGCGCCAGGTGCGGGCGCTGGAATCCGGCGATTTCGCATCGCTGCCGGGCCGCACGTTCGTGCGCGGCTTCGTGCGCAACTACGCGCGGCTCGTCAACCTCGACGTCAACCGTGTCGTGGCCGCGCTGCCCGGCGACGACGATCCCGCGCTTTCGCATCCCCATCTCGCCTCGACCCACCGCGTGATGGGCGAGATCCCGGCCGAGCATGCGCATCGCCGGTCGTTCGCCGGATGGGCGATCGTCTTGGCGCTGCTGGCGATCATCGTCGTCGCGATTGCCTATGAAATACTGCGGCCAGCGTGGCCGCTGCGCATGCCGTTCGACGACAAACCTGCGGCAACCGCGCCCGCGCGCGACGAACCCGCGGCGCCGGCGCCTTCCGCGATCCCTTCGACGCCCACGCCGGCACCCTCCACTGCAGCCCCGCCTGCAATGGGCAACCCGGGCGCCGCCCGGGAGCTTCCCAATCCGGTCGCGCCGGGCAACGGCAACGCCGCGCCGACGTCCGGCGCCGCCGACTCCCGGGGCGGCAACAACATGCGGCTCGCCGCCGATGCGGTCGGCGCAACGCCTTCCGTCACAAGCGGCAGCGCACCCATGTTGATGCAAGCGTCGACCGCGTCGCTTTCGTCGTCGCCCGACCCGACAGCGCCCGCCGCGTCGCAACGCGAGGCCGCGCAAGCGAAAAGCGCAATGGTCGATGCGACGAAGGCTGCCGAACCAGGCACGGCCAGCGCTTCGTCCCCCACGCTGCAAATCGTGTTTCGCGGCACGTCCTGGATCGACGTCAAGGACGCAAGCGGCACGAGCCTGCTGACGCTGACGGGCAACGAGGGCGCGACCCGCACGCTCGACGCGCCGCCGCCGCTCGACCTCGTCGTCGGCAACGCCGACCACGTCGACATCCTGTTTCGCGGCAATCGCGTCGACCTGGTCGCGCACGCGCGGCAAAACGTCGCCCGCCTGCAGTTGCGCTAGACGGCCTCGATGCATTCCCGCCTCTGCCCGCGACGTTCGCGACAGCGTCGATTGCCCTGTCCATGAGCACTCCGGCCGACAACCCCGCACCACCAATCTCGCCTGCCCGGACCGACTCGTCAGCCCCGGCAAAGCCCGCGGTGCTGCGCGCAGTGCGTGGCATGAACGACGTGCTGCCGGACGAAGCGCAGTTGTGGCAGCACCTCGAGGACGTCGCACGGCGCACGTTCGCCCAATACGGCTATCGCAACTTGCGCGTGCCCATCGTCGAGGCGACACCGCTGTTCGTGCGCGGCATCGGCGACGCGACCGACATCGTCGAGCACGAGATGTACACGTTCGCCGACAAGCTCAACGGCGACAGCCTGACGCTGCGGCCCGAGGCGACGGCGGGCATCGTGCGCGCGGCGATCGAGCACAACCTCACCTACGATCGCCCGCAACGCGTGTGGACGGCGGGTCCGATGTTCCGCCACGAGCGCCCGCAAAAAGGCCGCTATCGTCAGTTCCACCAACTCGATGTCGAAGCGCTGGGTTTCGCGGGGCCGGATGTCGACGCCGAGCAGATCGTGATGCTGGCGAGGTTGTGGCAAGCGCTCGGCCTCACGGGGCTTACGCTCAAGATCAATTCGATCGGCGATGCCGACGATCGCAGGCAATACCGCGCGACGCTGGTCGAGCATTTCGGGCGCCATCCGGAGCTGCTGGACGACGACGCGAAGCGGCGCCTGCACGCCAACCCGTTGCGCCTTCTCGATTCCAAGCATCCACCGATGCAGCCGATCATCGAAGCCGCGCCACGCCTCATCGAGCGCGTCGGCAGCGCGGCGCGCGCGCATTTCGACGGCGTGCGCCAGGCGCTCGACGGCGCCGGCGTTGCCTACGCGATCGATGCGCGGCTGGTGCGCGGCCTCGACTATTACAATCGCACGGTGTTCGAGTGGGTGACCAGCGCCCTGGGTGCGCAAGGCGCGGTCGCGGGCGGCGGCCGCTACGACGGTCTGTTCGAGCAGCTGGGCGGCAAGCCGACGCCGGCCTGCGGATTCGGCTGCGGCATGGAGCGGCTCGTGCTGCTGCTGCGCGAATCGGGCACCGTGACCGCATCGGCGCCGGTTGCGTATATCGTCCACGCCGGTGACGCCGCCACCGCGGCAGCATCCAGGATCGCTGAGACGCTGCGCGACCAGGGCCACGCGATCGTGGTCAACGCCGGCGGCGGGAGCTTCAAGTCGCAAATGAAAAAAGCCGATGCGAGCGGCGCGGCGCTGGCGCTCATCGTCGGCGACGATGAAATCGCCGCCGCCACGGTCACGATCAAGCCATTGCGCGGACAGGGCGAGCAGTCGTCGGTGCCGGCAGCCGGGCTGTCGGCAAGCATCGCCGCATTCACGCAACGGTAACCAGAGGAAACGACATGGCGGTACTGGATCTCGAAGAGCAGGAACAACTCGAAGACTTGAAGCTTTGGTGGTCGCGCCATGGCAACGCGATCGCGTCGGTCGTGGTCGCGATGTGCGTCGCCTATCTCGGCTACCAGGGCTGGCGCTGGTACAGCGCGGGGCATTCGGAAGCTGCGTCGGTGCTGTACGGCGCGGTCAGCGAAGGGGTGCGCACCAACAACATCGCCAAGTCGAAGGAAGCGGTTGCGCAGCTCGTCGACCGGTACGCGGGCACGCCGTACGCGCCGCGCGCGGCGCTGCTCTATGCCAAGGCGCTGTGGGACAGCGGCGACAAGGTCGCGGCGCGCGCGCAGCTGCAATGGGTGCTCGATCACGCGAGCGACGCCGAACTGCTGCAGGTCACGCGCTATCGCCTCGCGGAAGCTTGGCTCGACGAAGGCAAGAGCGACGAAGCGCTGAAGCTCCTCGATGCCAAGACCGACGATGCGTTCACCGGCGTCTACGCCGACCTGCGCGGCGACGCGCTCGCCGCGGCCGGCCGCAACGACGATGCTCGCAAGGCCTATGAAATCGCGCTCGCCAAACTGGATGCGCGCTCGCCCTATCGCAACTTCGTTGAAGTGAAATTCCAGGCACTGGGCGGCGGCACGGTTCCGCCGCCGGCGATCGGCGGCAGCGCCGCGGCGGCGGCAACCGCGGCTTCGGGTTCCGCAGCTTCGACCGTTGCACCTGCGGCGCCGGCGAAGGCGACGCCCGTGCCGGCGAAACCCGCGACTGCAACACCCGGTGCCGCGGCACCTGCGGCTGCGACGCTCACGCCCACCACGCCCGCGCCCGCCTCGGCGCCGCCTGCGACGCGGTCCAAGGAAGCCGCCAAGCCATGAACATCCGTGCCATCGCATGCGCGCTCGGTGCATGCGCACTTTGCGGCTGCCAGTCGCTGACGTCATGGATGCCGTCGATTCCACCGCCGTCGTTCAGCTGGTTCAAGTCCAGCAAGCTGAAGCCGTTGCCGCCGCTGACCGCGAAAGTGACGCCCGCGATCACGTGGCAGGTCACCGTCGGCAAGGGTGCGCCCGGCTTCACACCGGCGGTCACGCCCGATGCCGTGTACGCGGCGGCGCCGGATGGCACGCTGATGCGCATCGACCCGGCCACCGGCCGTGTCGCGTGGCGAATCAACGTCAACTCGACGCTGTCTGCGGGTGTGGGCGCCGACAGTTCCGTCGCCATCGTCGGCACCGATCGCGGCGACGTGATCGCGGTCAAGTCCGACGGCAGCAATGCGTGGAAAATCCAGGTATCGAGTGAAGTGACGGCGCCGCCGGCCGTCTCCGAAGGCGTGGCGATCGTCTATGCCGGCGATGGCCGCGTGTACGCGCTGGACACTGCCGATGGCAAGACCAAGTGGGTCTACCAGCGGCAGAATCCCTCGCTGGTGGTGCGCAACAGCGCCCCGCCGACGGTGAGCCACGGCGGCGTGTTCGTCGGCACCGCCGGAGGACACCTCGCCGGACTCGATCTCACCAACGGCATCGTCGGCTGGGAAGCCACGGTCGCCGTGCCGAAAGGCGCGACCGAGCTCGAGCGCATCGCCGACATCACGAGCCCGCCGCTGATCGACGGACGCACGGTGTGCGCGACCGCATACCAGGGGCGCACCGTGTGCTTCGACGCGCTGCGCGGCAACAGCACCTGGTCGCGCGACATCGCGAGCTACAGCGGCATGGCCCAGGACGCGAAGAACTTCTACATCACCGACGACGCGGGCGCCGTGCAAGCGCTCGACAAGACCACCGGCGCCTCGCTGTGGAAGCAGGACGTGCTGAAGGATCGGCAGATCGGCGGCCCGCAACTGGTGGGCGACTACGTCGGCGTCGTCGATGGCGAAGGCTACCTGCACTTGCTCGCCACCGCCGACGGCTCGTACGTCGGGCGCCTCGCCACCGACGGCTCCGCGGCCGCGACGCAGCCTGCGGCGATGCTCGCCGGCGCAGTGTGGCAATCGCTTAACGGCACGGTCTACAGCGTTATCGCGCGCTGACGACCAGGCAACCGGCGCCATGCTGCCCACCGTCGCGCTGGTCGGACGTCCGAACGTCGGCAAGTCCACGCTGTTCAACCGGCTCACCAAGTCGCGCGCAGCACTCGTGCACGACCTGCCGGGCCTGACGCGCGACCGCCACTATGGCCGCGCACGCGCAGGCGAACGTGAATTCCTGGTGATCGACACCGGCGGATTCGAGCCGGTGGCCAAGTCCGGCATCGAAAAGGAAATGGCACGGCAGGCCGAATCGGCGATTGCCGAGGCCGACGTCGTGGTGTTCATCGTCGACGGACGCGAAGGACTGACCGCGCAGGACATGGCGATCGCCGATCGCCTGCGCAGGATCGGCCGCGACGTGCTGGTCGCGGTCAACAAGGCCGAAGGCATGCTGCGCGAACGCGTGACCGCGGAATTCCACGAACTCGCGCTGGGCGAGCCGCTGCCGATTTCGGCGGCGCACGGCGAGAACGTTCGAGAATTCGTCGAGGTCATGCTGGCGGGCCTGCCCGAGCAGCCGGCCGAAGCGGACGACGATCCGGAGGCCGGCCGTCCGGTGAAGGTGGCGATCGTGGGGCGGCCCAATGTAGGCAAGTCGACGCTCGTCAACACGCTGTTCGGCGAGGAACGCGTGATCGCCTTCGACGAGCCGGGGACCACGCGCGACTCGATCCACCTCGACTTCGAGCGCGACGGCAAGCGCTACACGCTGATCGACACCGCGGGTGTGCGCAAGCGCGGCAAGGTGACCGAGACGATCGAGAAATTCTCGGTGTTGAAAACGCTGCAGTCGATCGAGGATGCCAATGTCGTGATCCTGCTGCTGGACGCCACTGCCGACGTGTCGGAACAGGATGCCCATATCGCGAGCTACATCCTCGAGGCGGGGCGCGCGGTCGTCGTCGGTGTCAACAAATGGGACGGCGCCGACGCCGAGCGCCGCGAATCGATCAAGCGCGACATTTCGCGCAAGCTCGCATTCCTGGACTTCGCCGACCAGCAGTACATCAGCGCGAAGGAAGGCAAGGGCGTGAAGGCGCTGATGGCCGCGGTCGACCACGCGTACGCGGCGGCGATGGCAAGGATGCCAACGCCGCGCCTGACGCGCGCGCTGATGGCGGCGGTCCAGCGCCAGCAGCCCGCGCGCATCGGCATGATGCGGCCCAAACTTCGCTATGCCCACCAGGGCGGCCACAACCCGCCGCTGGTGATCATTCACGGCACGTCGCTGTCGGCCATTCCGGACACCTACCGCCGCTACCTGGAACATTTCTTCAGCGACACGTTCAAACTGCGGGGAACGCCGCTTAGGATACAATTCAAGACAGGCGCTAATCCCTATGAGAACTCCCCCGCACGCCGCAAGGGCCGGGTGTCCGGTCGCACCGGCCGGACCAAGACCTGACGAGCGGCGGCCTTAAAAAAAGGAGCTGGCGATGAGCAATAAAGGGCAAATGCTACAAGACCCGTTTCTGAACACGCTGCGCAAGGAACACGTCCAGGTCTCGATCTACCTGGTCAACGGCATCAAGCTGCAGGGACAGATCGAATCCTTCGACCAGTACGTCGTACTGCTCAAGAACACCGTCACGCAAATGGTCTACAAGCACGCGATCTCCACCGTCGTGCCCTCGCGTCCGGTGGCGATGCCGCATCATCCCAACGGCGACGGCGACGCCTGACCCGCGATCAGCGGCCACGGCGCACCGGCGCGGCCACGCGCCGGCTCGCCCGAGCGCGTGCGCCCGGTTGAATACGCGCTGCGCCGCCTCAACCTGACACCCATGTTCGAACGTCCCCAAGGCGGCGGCCGCGCGCTCGTCGTCGAGCTCGACTTCGGCAAGGGCGAGCGCGAAGCGCGGCTCGCCGAGGCCTGTGCGCTCGTCGCATCCGCGGGAGGCGTCGTCGTCGGCCGCGTCGGCGGTCGGCGCGCACGTCCCGATCCCGCGTTGTACGCCGGCAGCGGCAAGGTCGACGAGATCAAGCTGCTGCGCGAGTCCAGTGGGGCCGACGTCGTGATCTTCGACCACACGCTGTCCGGCGTCCAGCAGCGCAACCTGGAGAAGGTCCTCGAGTGCCGCGTCGTCGATCGCGTGAGCCTGATCCTCGACATCTTCGCGTTGCGCGCACGCAGCGCGGAGGGCAAGCTTCAGGTCGAGCTCGCGCAACTACAGCACATGAGCACGCGTCTGGTCGGCGGCTGGACTCACCTCGAGCGGCAAAAGGGCGGTATCGGCCTGCGCGGCCCGGGCGAGACGCAGCTCGAGACCGACCGCCGGCTGATCGCCAAGCGGATGAAGCTGATCAAGGACCGGATCGGCCGCGTCGCCACCGGCCGCCATGTGCAAAGCCGCACGCGCAAGCGCAACGACGTGCGTACCGTCGCGCTGGTCGGCTATACCAACGCCGGCAAGTCGACGCTGTTCAACAAGCTGACGACCGGGCGCGTGCATGCGGCCGCCCAGCTCTTCGCCACCCTCGACACGACGCTGCGCCGGCTGTTCGCGGCCGGCGCCGAGACCATCGTCCTTTCCGACACC
>JBEPUI010000077.1:0-14345 GCA_041691615.1 Pseudomonadota bacterium | reverse complement strand
TCGACAACATGCGCGAGATCCTCGACAACGCGCGCTACGCGCCGACGGCCGGCCGCTACAAGGTCTACCTGATCGACGAAGTGCACATGCTGTCGAAGGGCGCCTTCAATTCGATGCTGAAGACGCTCGAGGAGCCGCCCGAGCATGTGAAGTTCGTGCTGGCGACGACGGATCCGCAGCGCATCCCGGTGACGGTGCTGTCGCGTTGCCTGCAATTCAACCTGAAACCGCTGCCGGTGCCCGCCATCGAGGCGCGGCTCGCGCACATCCTCGACGCCGAGACGATCGGCTACGACAAGCCGTCGCTGGCGCTGATCGCGCGCGCGGCGCAGGGGTCGCTTCGCGATGCGCTGTCGCTGCTCGACCAGGCGATCGCCTTCGGTGGCGGCGACGTTCGCGAGCAGGCGGTGCGCGACATGCTGGGCGCCGTCGACCGCGACTATCTCTACCGCCTGCTCGACGCGCTGATTGCAAGCGATGGCAAGGCATTGCTCGCCGAGGCCGATGCACTGGCCGAGCGAGGCTTGGCGCCATCGCTGGCGATCGAAGGTCTCGCGCAACTGTTGCACCGCATCGCCGTGGCGCAGGTCGTTCCCGAGGCCGCGGCGAACTACGACGACGCGCAACGCGTCAGCGCGTACGCGTCGGCGATGCCTGCCGAGGCCGTGCAACTCGCCTACCAGATCGCGATCCAGGGTCGCGACGACCTGGCGCTCGCGCCCGACGAGACCACCGGATTCGCGATGACGCTGTTGCGCATGCTGGCGTTCGCGCCGGGGCAGGCGGACGCGACAGCGCCCGCCGCTGCGGCGAAATCTGCCAGCGCGGCGTCGAAGCCGGAGCCGGAGCCATCCGCACGAGTCGCGGCGCAGGCCCAGGCGCGCACGACGCAGGTACGCACCACGACGCAAGTGCTGGACGCGCCGCCAACGAACGCGCTACAGGCACGCACCGCGACAGCGCAGCATGGCGCAACATTGCCGCATGTGGCGCCACGCATCGCGCCAGCGCAGCATGGCGCAACATTGCCGCATGTGGCGCCACGCACCGCGACAGCGCAGCATGGCGCAACATTGCCGCATGAGACGCCAGCAAGTCTCCCCGCGGGTACTGACAACGTAGCGCGCGCGACGGCCACTGACAACGTAGCGCGCGCCGAGGTCGCACCGCTGCCGCAGACCGCCGAGCAATGGCCGGCCTATGTCGCGCAGCTCGCGCTGACCGGCATGGCGGCGCAGCTCGCGGCGCAGACCGAATGGCGGGGTGTTGCCGGCAATACGCTGACGTTGGCGCTGCCGGCCGCGCACAAGCACCTGGCCGACAAGTCCTATTCCGACAAGCTGAAGACGGTGCTCGAAAAGGCCAGCGGGCGCAAGCTGCTGCTGGCGTTCGAAGTCGGCGAGGCGACGGCCGGATCGCTCGCATCGCAGCAGGAGCGCGAGCGCAGCGAACTGAAGGCGCGCACCGAGGCGGCGTTCAAGGACGAGCCATTCGTGCGCGACGTGCTGTCGCGGTTCGACGCGACGATCAAGCCCGACTCGATCAAGCGGTCGCCGTAGCGGCCGTATCCGAAGATTCTCACCAAGGCACCGACCAGGCGACGC
The DNA here is from genome assembly GCA_041691615.1 of Pseudomonadota bacterium. Lineage (GTDB taxonomy): Bacteria > Pseudomonadota > Gammaproteobacteria > Burkholderiales > Casimicrobiaceae > VBCG01. The sequence goes on along the minus strand of JBEPUI010000077.1, from coordinate 12,741 downwards.
CATCATGATGAAGAACCAGCTTGCCGGCCTGATGAAGCAGGCGCAGCAGATGCAGGACAACCTGAAGCGTGCGCAGGAAGAGCTCGCGCACATCGAAGTCGAGGGCCAGGCGGGCGCGGGTCTCGTCAAGGTGACGATGACCTGCCGCCACGACGTCAAGCGCGTGGCGATCGATCCGTCGCTGCTGGGCGAAGACAAGGACATGCTCGAGGACCTGGTGGCGGCGGCGATCAACGACGCGGTGCGCCGTGTCGAAGCAACGACGCAGGAAAAAATGGGCGGACTGACGTCGGGCATGCCGATGCCGCCCGGATTCAAGCTGCCGTTCTGACCTTGGCCACCGACCGACCGCTCGCCGCAAAGCGCCATCCGGCCGAGGAGCCGCTGTCGAGCCTGGACGAGCTCGGCGCCGCGTTGCGCTGCCTGCCTGGCGTCGGCCCCAAGGCCGCGCAACGAATGGCGCTGCACCTGCTGCAGCACGACCGCGAGGGTGCTGCGCGCCTGTCGATGGCGCTCGCGCGCGCCACCGACACCGTGTTGCATTGCGAGCGCTGCAACACCTTCACCGAAGACACGCTGTGCACGCTGTGCCGTTCGCCGAAGCGCGATGCCGCGCTGCTGTGCGTCGTGGAGACGCCCGCCGACCTGCTGATGGTGGAGCAGACGCACGCGTATTCGGGCCTCTATTTCGTGCTGATGGGGCGCCTGTCGCCGCTCGACGGCATCGGTCCGCGCGAGATCCGCCTCGACCGGTTGCTGAAGCGCGCGACCGACGGCATGGTGCGCGAAGTCGTGCTGGCCACCAATTTCACCAACGAGGGCGAAGCCACCGCGCATTACATCGGTGAATTGCTGCGTCCGCGCGGCCTCGAGGTCAGCAGGCTCGCGCGCGGCGTCCCGGTTGGCGGCGAGCTCGAGTACGTCGACAGCGGGACGCTGGCACAGGCGCTACGCGAGCGCCGTCCGCTTTCCTGACCCGCCATTGGGGAGTATGGTGGTTGCTGGTGGCCGCATGCGCGATGCGGCCTCGCGCGAAGGAGGGCGTCATGGTCGTCAGCGAAATCCTGCATATCAAGGGCAACACGCTATTCACCACACGCCCCGACGGCATGGTGCTGGAGGCGGTGCGCGTGATGGCACAGCACGACATCGGCTCGCTGGTGATCATGGACCGCGGGCAACTGGTCGGCATGCTGAGCTTTCGCGAGGTGCTGGCCGCGCTTGCCAAGCGTGACGGCAATCTCGAGGGCGTGTCCGTTGCCGACATCTACGAGCGCGATCCGCTGACGGCCACGCCCACGCTCGACGTGATGGAGTTGCGGCGGGTAATGCTCGAGCGCCACGCGCGCTACGTGCCGGTGATGGAAGGCACGACGCTGCAAGGCGTGGTGTCGTTCCACGACGTCGCCAAGGCGGTGTACGAGGAGCAGAGCTTCGAGAACCGGATGCTCAAGGGCTATATCAAGAACTGGCCCGACGACGAAGTGCAATCCGCGTAGTTCGTTACTGCCGCGAAAGTGACTTGTTACCCCCTTGATAGCGGGGGAGTGAGCGTCGGCGCCGCATCATGCCTGGATCACGAAGATCGCCGGACGCCGCGCATAGATTGCGAGATCGCGCGTACGCCACGCCGGTGCCGGCGCGACGATCACCGATTCGCCTGCCAGCGTGAGATCGACGGCGACGCACACGCGCGTGCCCGCGCCCAACACCTTGCCGATCGACTCCAGCATCGCGACGTTGCGGTAGGGCGTCTCGATGAAGATCTGGGCCTGCGCATGGCGCTTCGAATCCGCTTCCAGGCGCGCGAGCGCCGCTTCACGCGCCTGCGCGCGCTGCGGCAAATAGCCGTGAAAGGCGAATTGCTGTCCATTCATGCCGGAGGCCATCAACGCCAGCAGGATCGCCGAAGGCCCCACCAGTGGCACGACGCGAATGCCGGCGCGATGCGCGGCGGCGACCACCTGCGCGCCCGGATCGGCCACACCCGGGCAGCCGGCGTCCGACAAAAGGCCCATGTCGCGTCCATTGCGAGCGGGCGCCAGCAGCGCCGCGTTGCCGGCATCGCCGGATGCATCGGCGAGCGCGACTATCGACAGCTGTCCGATCGGCATCGGCATCGCAAGCGTGCCGAGGAAGGCACGCGCGGCCTTGGGGGTCTCGACGATCCAGTGCGAGAGGGCGCGTGCCGCGGTCATCGTGCGCAACGGCAGCACGGCCTCGGGCGGCACTGCGCCCAGCAGGTTCGGCACAAGGTAGAGGGTGCCGCTCACGCGCCGTCCGCGATCACGTCGACGCCCGCGGCGCGCAACAGCCGGCACAGCGCGATCAGCGGCAGGCCGATCAGCGCCGTCGGGTCGTCGCTGTCGATCCGTTCGAACAGCGCGATGCCCAGCGATTCGGAGCGCACCCCGCCGGCACAGTCGTACGGTGTTTCACGCCGAAGATAGGTCTCGATCGACGGGGCGTCGAGCTCGCGAAACGTGCTGCGCACATCCACCAGCTCGGCGCGCAGCACGTTGGAGCGCGCGTCGTACAGCGCAACCGCGGTGTGGAACACGATCGTCCGGCCGGATTGCGCGGCAAGCTGGGCGAGTGCCGTGGCATGGTCGCCCGGCTTGCTGATGGCGATACCGTCGCAGTCGGCGACCTGGTCCGATCCGATGATCAACGCATCCGGGTGGACGGCTGCAACGGCGCGGGCCTTGGCGGCCGCGAGTCGTGTGGCCGTTGCGGACGGCCGTTCGCCGGGCAACGCGGTCTCGTCGATGTCCGGGGCCGCCACCTCGAATGGCACGCCGAGGCGGCCCATCAAGTCGCGCCGATAGCGCGACGTGGTAGCAAGCACGATGGAGCGGGTGACGGGCATGGCAGGCGCGCGAAAGAGCAAGGCCCATGGTAGCGCACCCCCCGGACCTCATCTGGAGAATTGGCCGAAGAGGCTTGTTTTGCAACCGTATTTTGACAATGCGGCCGGTTGAAGCTAGAATCCCTTGTTTAACCGGTTCCGCTTGGCCGCTTGATTTTTGCGGCGCGCGGCGTAACGAATGGCCTGGGATGACGAGCACGGCCCCAAGGTCGACCCGCTGCGAATGTTCGAGCGCGGCGAGGTGCTGACCGGCGTGGTCGACGCCCGCACGCTCGAAGTGGCGAGCGAGTCCCTCGCTGAGGGAAGCGCGCCAGTTGACGTGACGTGGCGCATCGCCGGGGTGCGCGGTGACGACGGCCGCCCGGCGCTGACGCTGGCGTTGCAGGGATCGCTACCCTTCACGTGCCAGCGGTGCCTCGAGGAGTTCTCGTGGCCGTTGCAGCAGGAAACACGCGTGTTGCTGGCGCGAGACGACGCCGAGCTGGCGACGCTCGATGAATCGACGGACGACGAAGTGATTCTCGCGTCCATGCCGGTCGGTGCGTATACGCTGGTCGAGGACGAGCTGGTGCTGACGATGCCGTTCGCCCCTGTCCATGCCGAAGCGTGCCGGTGACCTAACGAATGACGTGCGCTGCAGTGCCGGAAACGGCGGTGCGGCGCGTTTGATTGACCAGGAGAAACACCAATGGCTGTCCAGCAAAACAAAAAATCGCCGTCGAAGCGCGGCATGCATCGGGCGCACGATTTCCTGCCGGCGCCGCCGCTCGCCGTCGAACCGACGACCGGTGAAACGCATCGCCGCCACCACATCAGCCCCAGCGGCTACTACCGGGGCAAGAAAGTCGTCAAGACCAAGGCCGACGAGTAATTTCGCGGTTTTGCGTTCGCCGCTGCACAATGCGCGAATGCATCCACGCCTGACGATGCGCCGCGCGCATCGCCTCGTTGTTGACCGTTGCTGGCCGTCCGCCGCAGGCCGGTAGCGTAGCCGTGCCCGTTACTGTCGCCATCGACGCGATGGGAGGCGATCACGGCCCGGCAATCACCGTGCCGGCGGCGCTCGCCTTTCTCAACGAGTTCGCCGACGCGCGCGTGATCCTCGTCGGACTCGACGCCGACATTGCGCGCGCGCTGGTCGCGGCGAGCGCCGAACAGCGCAACCGCATCGAAGTGCAGGCCGCGAGCGAGATCGTCGCCATGGACGAACCACCCGCCGACGCATTGCGCAGGAAGAAGGATTCGTCGCTGCGCGTGGCGATCAACATGGTCAAGGACGGCCGCGCGGACGCCTGCGTATCCGCAGGCAATACAGGGGCGCTGATGGCCGTCGCGCGCTTCGTGCTGAAGACGCTGCCGGGCATCGACCGGCCTGCAATCGCTTCCCAACTGCCGACGCGCAAGGGTGTCGTCACCGCTTTGGACCTCGGCGCCAACGTCAACTGCACGGCCGAGCAACTGGTTCAGTTCGCGGCGATGGGCAGCGCGCTGTGCGCGGCGGTCGAGGGCATCGAACGGCCGAGCGTGGGCCTGCTCAACATCGGCGTCGAGGACATCAAGGGCAACGAGCTCGTCAAGGAAGCGTCCGAGCGCCTCAAGGTCTCGGGGCTCAACTTCTACGGCAACATCGAGGGCGACGACATCTACAAGGGCACGACCGATGTCGTCGTCTGCGACGGCTTTGTCGGCAATGTCGCGCTGAAGACGTCCGAAGGCCTCGCGCACATGCTCAATGACTTCCTCAAGGCCGAGTTCAAGCGCAACGTGCTGACACGCGCGGCGGCGCTGATCGCGTACCCGGTGCTGATGGCGTTTCGCCGCCGCATCGACCCCCGTCGGCACAACGGCGCGACCCTAGTGGGATTGAAGGGCGTGGTGGTCAAGAGCCACGGCGGCGCCGACGTGCTCGCCTTCACGCACGCACTCGCCAAGGCGCACGCCGAAGTCACGCATCGCGTGCTGGAGCGCATCGCGCAGCGCATTGCCGCGATGCCCGCCGCCACGCTCGCCGCGCGCCCGCCGGGGCTCGCGGCCACCGTCGCAGGCGCCGCCGATGCATAGCAGGATCGCGGGAACTGGCAGCTATTTGCCGGCACGGATACTCACCAACGCCGAGCTCGCCACGCGCGTCGCCACCAGTGACGAGTGGATTCGCTCGCGCACCGGCATCGCACAGCGACATATCGCCGCGGACGACGAGGCGACGTCCGACCTCGCATTGCACGCGGCGCGGCGCGCGCTGTCGGCGGCGGGAATCGCCGCGGCCGATGTCGACCTGATCATCGTCGCAACGACGACGCCGGACATGGTCTTTCCGTCGACGGCGTGCATCCTGCAGGACAAGCTCGGCGCGACGCGTGGCGCGGCGTTCGACGTGCAGGCGGTCTGTTCGGGCTTCGTCTATGCGCTGGCGATTGCCGACCGCATGATCGTATCGGGGATGGCGCGTAATGCGCTGGTGGTTGGCGCCGAAATCTATTCGCGCATCCTCGACTGGAACGACCGCACCACCTGCGTGCTGTTTGGCGATGGCGCGGGCGCCGCAGTGCTGGTGCCGAGCCCGACACCCGGCATCCTGACCGCGCACCTTCACGCCGACGGCGCGCATCGCAACATCCTGTGCGTGCCGGGCCAAGTCGACGGCGGCGAGATTCGCGGCACGCCGTTTGTGCACATGGATGGCGGCCAGGTTTTCAAATTCGCCGTCAAGGTGCTGGCGGAGGTGGCGCAAGAGGCGCTCGACGCGTGCAAGATGGACGCACAGTCGATCGACTGGCTGATCCCCCACCAGGCGAACATCCGCATCATGGACGCAACCGCCAAGCGCATGCACGTCGCGCCGGAGAAGGTGATCGTTACGGTCGACCGCCACGGCAACACGTCGGCGGCGTCGATTCCGCTGGCGCTCGACGAGGCGGTGCGCGACGGGCGCATCCGCGCCGGACATCACGTAATGCTGCTGGGCGTCGGCGGCGGCTTCACGTGGGGATCGGTGTTTCTTCGCTGGTGATGCCAGCCTCGCCGCAACATTCGCACTGGACGCACACGTCATGAACACACTCGCATTGGTTTTCCCCGGACAGGGCTCGCAGTCGGTGGGCATGCTCAACGTGTACGCCGATCATCCGGTCGTGCGCGCGACGCTGGACGAGGCTTCCGACGCGCTGGGCGAGGACCTTTCGGCGCTGGTCGACAACGGACCCTCCGACACGCTCAACCTGACCACCAACACCCAGCCCGTGATGCTCGCCGCCGACATCGGCGTGTGGCGCGCGTGGCTGGCGGCGGGCGGCCAGGCGCCCGATGTGGTGGCGGGACACAGCCTCGGCGAATACGCGGCGCTGGTGGCCGCGGGCGCGGTGGCGTTCGACGAGGCCGTGCGACTCGTGCGGTTCCGCGCGCAGTGCATGCAGCAGGCAGTGCCTGCCGGCGTGGGCGCGATGGCTGCGGTGATCGGCGGTGACGATGCCGGCATCATTGCCGCGTGTGCCGAAGCCGCGCAAGGCGAGGTGTGCGAAGCCGTGAATTTCAACGCGCCGGGCCAAGTGGTCATCGCGGGGCATCGCGGCGCCATCGAGCGCGCCATGCTGACCGTCAAGGCGCACGGTGCGAAGCGCGCGATCCTGCTGCCGGTGTCCGCGCCGTTTCACAGCTCGCTGTTGCGGCCCGCAGCGCAGCAGCTCGCCGAGCATCTTCCGCAAATCCACTTCACGACGCCGATGATCCCCGTGCTGCACAACGTCGACGTCGCCGAGCACCGCACGCCCGAGGAGATCTGCCGCGCGCTGGCCGAGCAGGCCGCCAATCCGGTGCGATGGAGGGATACCATCCAGGCCATGGCCGGGCGCGGCGTCCGCACGTTCATCGAATGTGGCCCGGGCAAGGTGCTCACCGGGCTGATGCGGCGCATCGACCAGTCGCTCGAAGCGATGGCGCTGTCGGATGCCACCGACATCGACTTGGCGCTCGCGGCAATGAAGGCGACCAAACCATGAGTGACGGCGAACTCGCAGGACAAATCGCGCTGGTTACGGGCGCGACGCGTGGCATCGGACGGGCCATCGCGCTTGAGCTCGCGCGCGGCGGAGCGACTGTGGTGGGCACGGCCACGACCGCCGAAGGCGCCGCGACCATAGACGCGCTGCTGAAGGAGACTGCCAACCGCGGCGCCGGCATTCGCCTCGACGTCACCGACGCCGCCGCCACCGAAGCCGCGCTCTCGGACATCGAGAAACGCTTCGGCGCGATTGCCATCCTGGTCAACAACGCCGGCATCACGCGCGACAATTTGCTGCTGCGCATGAAGGACGACGAGTGGGATGCGGTGATCGACACCAACCTCAAGGCGGTATTTCGCCTGTCCAAGGCGGTGCTGCGCGGCATGATGAAGGCGCGCGCCGGGCGCATCATCCAGATCGGCAGCGTCGTGGGCAGCTCGGGCAATCCGGGCCAGGCGAACTACGCGGCGGCCAAGGCTGCGCTCGCGGGGTTCACCAAGAGCCTGGCGCAGGAAATCGGCAGCCGCAACATCACCGTCAACCTGGTTGCACCGGGTTTCATCGACACCGACATGACCAAGGCATTGCCCGACGCCTCGCGCGCCGCATTGCTCGCGAAGATTCCACTCGGCCGCCTCGGTTCGGCCAGCGATATCGCGCACGCGGTAGCGTATCTTGCGAGTCCGCGCGCGGCCTACATCACCGGCGCGACGCTGCACGTGAACGGCGGCATGCTGATGCTCTAGGCAACCGGGGGCTAGGCGATTGGTGAGCACCCCGGATTTGGCGAGCAAGCCGGATGGGGAATGGGTCCGCCGGGGCGCCCGTGAGGTGCCTGCTGTATAATTCGACGGTTTAATTTTATCGTCCCCGCAAGGGAGGAGATGCATGGAAAACGTAGAACAACGGGTCAAGAAGATCGTCGCCGAACAACTGGGCGTGAACGACGCCGAAATCAAGAACGAATCGTCGTTTGTCGAGGATCTCGGGGCGGACTCGCTGGATACAGTCGAGCTCGTGATGGCGCTCGAAGAGGAATTCGAAACCGAGATTCCCGACGAGGACGCGGAAAAGATCACCACCGTCCAGCAGGCGATCGACTACATCACCTCGCACGACAAGAAATAAGACACGCCGCCGGCGCGGGCAGTGCGGTCGCGAGCTGCGGCCGACCCGCGCCGCGTTTTTTCCGACCACGCTTGCCGCAAAATCCCATGTCCGCACGTCGCGTCGTCGTCACCGGCCTTGGCATCGTTTGTCCCGTGGGGATCGGCGTTGCGTCGTCGTGGGCGGCGATTCTCGCGGGCACGTCGGGCATCGCGCGCATCACGCGCTTCGACGCCAGCACGTTTCCGTCGCAGATCGCCGGCGAGGTCAAGGACTTCGACGTCACGCAGTGGCTGTCGGGCAAGGAAGCGCGCCGCTACGACACGTTCATCCACTACGGACTGGTCGCGGCGATGGAGGCGGTGCGTGAAGCCGGCCTTGACAACTATGCCGGCGACAAGGAGCGCGTCGGCGTGTGCATCGGTTCGGGCATCGGCGGGCTGCCGATGATCGAGGCCACCGCCAAGGCCTACTTCGAACACGGCGTGCGCAAGATCAGCCCGTTCTTCGTGCCGGGATCGATCATCAACATGATCGCCGGACTGGCATCGATCCACTACGGCTTCAAGGGCCCCAACCTCGCCACTGTCACGGCATGCTCGACGGGGAACCACAGCATCGGCGAGGCTGCGCGCTTGATCGAATACGGCGACGCCGACGTGATGGTCGCCGGCGGCGCCGAATCCACCGTCAGCGCGCTTGGCATCGGCGGATTCTGCGCATCGCGCGCGCTGTCCACCCGCAACGACGACCCGGCGGCCGCGAGCCGTCCCTGGGACCGTGACCGCGACGGGTTCGTGCTGGGCGAGGGGGCCGGGGTGCTGGTGCTCGAGGAATACGAGCATGCCAAGGCGCGCGGCGTGCACATCTATTGCGAGCTGACCGGCTACGGCATGTCGGCCGACGCGCATCACATCACGGCACCCCCGGAAGATGGCGACGGCGCGCGGCGGTCGATGATCAACGCGCTGAAGAACGCGAAAATGCAGCCCACCGACATCGATTATGTCAACGCGCACGGCACGTCGACGCACCTGGGCGACATTGCCGAATGCATCGCCGTCAAGCGCGCGTTCGGCGAGCATGCCTACAAGCTGGTCGTGAGCTCGACCAAGTCGATGACCGGCCACCTGCTGGGCGCCGCGGGCGGCATCGAAGCGGTGTTCACGGTGCTGGCGATCCGCGACCAGGTAGCGCCGCCCACGATCAACCTCGTCAACGTCGATCCGCAATGCGACCTCGACTTTGCGCCGCTGGTCGCGCGCAAGATGGCCATTCGCGGCGCGATGTCCAACTCGTTCGGCTTCGGCGGCACCAACGCGACGTTGACCTTCCGCGCGCTGTGATGCGCGCGAATCCCGCGGCACGGCCATGGCGCTGATCGTCCAGAAATATGGCGGCACGTCAGTCGGATCGATCGAGCGCATTCGCAGCGTCGCGCAACGCGTGGCGCGATTTGCACGTGAAGGCCATCAGCTGGTCATCGTGCTGTCGGCGATGGCCGGCGAGACCAACCGGCTGCTGGGGCTGGCGCGGCAGCTGTCGGCCAATCCAAGCCCGCGCGAGCTCGACGTCGTCGCCGCCACCGGCGAACAGGTGACCATCGGCTTGCTCGCCATTGCGCTGCAGGAAATGGGCCTAAAGGCGCGCAGCTACACCGGCACGCAGGTGCGCATCCTGACCGATGGCGCGCACACCAAGGCGCGGATCCTCGAAATCGACGAACAGCGGATGCGCAAGGACCTCGCCAACGGCACGATCGCTATCGTCGCCGGCTTCCAGGGCGTGGACAGGGACGGCAACATCACGACACTCGGACGCGGCGGATCGGACACGTCGGGCGTGGCGCTTGCCGCCGCGCTCAAGGCCGACGAATGCCAGATCTACACCGACGTCGACGGCGTGTACACGACCGATCCGCGCATCGTGCCCGAGGCGCGCCGGCTCGACACCATCACATTCGAGGAAATGCTCGAGCTCGCGAGCCAGGGATCGAAAGTGCTGCAGATCCGCTCGGTGGAGTTTGCCGGCAAGTACCTGGTCAAATTGCGCGTGCTGTCGTCGTTCGACGATCCGGAATCGACGGCATCGGGCACGTTGATCACTTTTGAGGAAAACGACACCATGGAACAGGCGATCATTTCGGGCATCGCGTTCAATCGCGACGAAGCCAAGATCTCGGTGATGGGCGTTGCCGACCGTCCCGGCATCGCCTACGCGATCCTCGGGCCGATTGCAGCGGCGAACATCGACGTCGACATGATCGTGCAGAACATCGGCGCGTCGGGCCACACCGATTTCTCGTTCACCGTCAACCGCAGCGAGTTCCAGAAAGCGCAGGACGTGCTTGCGCGCGAGAAGGGCAAGGGCTTCGATGCGCGCGAAATCATCGGCGACAACCGCATCGCCAAAGTGTCTGCGGTGGGCATCGGCATGCGCTCGCACGTCGGACTAGCGTCGAAGATGTTCAAGGCGCTGGCCGACGAAGGCATCAACATCCAGATGATCTCGACGTCGGAAATCAAGATCGCCGTCGTGATCGACGAAAAGTACCTGGAGCTGGCGGTGCGCGTTCTGCACAAGGCATTCGAGCTCGAAAGGGCGCCCCTATAGCGCGCGCAGGACGGCAATCGCGTAAAATCGATGCCCGGACCGCCGCAACATCAGCTTTGCGTCCCTTAAGCGGGACGCGGCAAGACAATCCGGAGACGTGGCCGAGTGGTCGAAGGCACTCCCCTGCTAAGGGAGCATGCGGGCTAAAACCTGCATCCAGGGTTCGAATCCCTGCGTCTCCGCCACCTGCTTGCGCGTTACCTATTGATATTCATAGGTAAAGGGCAATCTACCGCTCGTCACGGCGCGAATCTAACCGCTTTCCTGGCCGCAAAAATAATCAGGATCGAGGACTTCGGGTGGCGCGTTATCGAGCGAATCGAAAGGTGCGCAATAAAGCAGGTTGCTTGCAATACACATGCAACCCAACTCCACTAGCGCTGCGCCCAACCAAGTAGCGAACATAGAGACCAGCGCCCAGCGCGCATCGCCTCCAGGTCGCCATTTCCTTCCTTGCCTAGCCGTACGACGGGGAGCGTTTGCGAGGGCGCTAGGTAAAGCGCCTCGCTTCGCCACCGCCGAATGGAATTATCGTATCACGGCGAGCGGCCACGCTTCCTGGCATCGCGACGAGCCATCACACTTCGAAATAGACCACCAAACCCGAGCCTCAGCGCGGCCAGAAGCACCACAAATACAAATGCCTGCGCGGCGCGCGGAGGCACAACAATCTCATGATTGACCACATACAACCGGATAACAGAAAGCGCAGCGACAAATACCGCCACGATCAGACACCCATTCATGAATTGGCGGACATTCGAGACCTGCTCAACATCGGACTTCGTGCCATTTAGCTGGTCAAATGTGTGATTTGTGTCAACGGTGGTGGTGATGCCGCCGATTGTCTGCTCCGTTTTAATGCCGTACATTTGAATGTATCTGTTGATTGCCGTCACTAGAGGGCGAAGGTCAACTTGTCCACCGGAAAAGGAAAGGCTTCCTGAAAGAGGCCACCGTGCGCGAGTGTGTCGGGTTGGGAGAATTTCGACGCCAAGGGGAGAGTTATAGATTGCCACCTGCGAATCGCGCGTCATACGAACACGTTCGATCTCATTCCAGCGAATTCGCTGCCAGGTTCTCCCGAGCATTGCCCGCGAAACGGCTTCGTCGCTGACGATCACGTCGGATGTAGCAATGATTCCGCGTATGCCCATGATTCCCAACGCGAGCATGACAACCGCCGATACTGCCGCAATCACAGGCGCGGACGATTCCCTAATTAGTGCGATGGATATAAAGACACACACTGGATACACAGTGAGCATCCATAGACATATCCACTTATGATTGTGGAAAGAAAATCGCGCGCCAAACTGTTGCAAGGATGCCTTCATTCTTGTCAACAACCACATATGTTGGAGGAAGTGTCAGCAGGAATGCAAGAATCTCGGTAGCTATTTGGAAGCCCGGCCCTTCAGCCCAAAATCGCGTTCAATCTTCGTCCGAGTCTGATGGCACTGCGTGGAAATTATCCGCAGCTTGATCGCGCGTGTCGGATTCCGTCGCACCGTAGGGCTGCACGATCACCGTCCGCACGCCGGCAAGTATTCCAAACGCGAGTGCCACGAAATCGGTCGTATTGTTCGGCAGCACGGCCTTGCCGACGCTGACGGCGCCTCACTGTCACGGTTCATGCCTTTTCCGATTTTCCAAGGCGATGAGCTTCGGTACCAGGCTCACGGCGACGGCTACGCCGATGCCGATCACCGTCTCGAGGAAGCGATAAAGTGCGTACGTCCAAGCCTCCTCGCGGTGCTGGAACATCACGATTGCGCAGACGTAGCCCGCGAGCTTCGCCGTTTCGGACACTCCGAGGAGCTCGGTGACGAACATCGCGACGAAAATGCCAAGCGCTACAGCCCAAATGCCCGTCCCAAGCAATGGAGCGGCGCCAGCACCATTTGCGGCTCCGATTACCGTACCCGCGGTGCGGGCGAGCGCGAGCTGCCGCGTGCGTAACGGCTTGAGATCCGTCACGATGATTGCGGCGATCATTGCGTAGATGGGGAAAGGAAGTGCGAGCCATTGCGCAATGAGGATCGCGACTCCGGCGGCTACGGCAGCGCGCGTTGCAAGCTGCAGCGGCACAATCATGATCCGGGAATTCACTTCGCGCTTTCGACAGTCGCCACCGGCCTCAACTCCGACGAG
>JBEPUI010000076.1:0-14675 GCA_041691615.1 Pseudomonadota bacterium | reverse complement strand
AACACCGGCATCCGATCGACATCGAGTCGCAGACGCATCGCGCGATGGCCGGCATAAAGCTGGTGCTCGACACCGAAGGCCTCACGTGGCGGCACGTGGTCAAGGTCACCAAGTACATGACGGACATGCGCGACATGGACGGCATGGTCGCGGTGCTTGCGCAATACTTTGGTGACTGGAAGCCTGCGAGCACGACGATCTGCATCAACGCGCTCAGCACGCCCGGCGCGCGCGTCGAGCTCGACATGATTGCCGTGCGCCCCAAGGCCTGAGCATTGCCGCTTCGCGCGTGACCGGGGTCGATTCGGCCGAGTCGGTGCGGTCCGGAGCGAACGCGCCGTTGCTGGCATTGCGCAATGTCAGCAAGTCGTTTCCGGGCGTGCGCGCACTCGACGACGTCAGCGTCGACCTGCATGGCGGCGAAGTGCACATGCTGCTGGGCGAGAACGGCGCCGGCAAGTCGTCGCTGGTCAAGGTGCTCTACGGCGCGTATCGCGCCGATGCCGGAACGATCCTGCACGAAGGCCGCCCGGTGGCAATCCATCGCCCGTCCGACGCGCGAAGTCTGGGCATCGCGGTGATCTTCCAGGAATTCTCACTCGTCCCGTTTCTCGATCTCGCGCACAACATCTTTCTTGGCCGCGAGCCGCGCCATAGGCTGACCCGCCTGATCGACCACGCGCGCATGCATCGCGATGCCCGCGTGGCGCTGGACAAGCTCGGCCTCGACTACGACACCCGTGCGCTGCCGGTGTACCTCGGCGTGGCGCAGCAGCAAATGGTCGAGATCGCCAAGGCGCTATCGCAGGATGCGCGCGTGCTGGTGATGGACGAGCCCACCGCCGCGTTGTCCGATCGCGAGGCGGATGCGCTGTTCGGCGTGATCCACCAGCTTCGTGGCGCCGGCGTCGCCATCGCCTACATCTCGCACCGGATGAAGGAAGTGCTGGCGCTCGGCGACCGCGTGACGGTGCTGCGCGACGGTCGGCGCGTGGCGACGCTGCTTCGCGGCGAGGCGAGCGCCGACCAGCTGATCGGCATGATGATCGGTCGCGTCGTGGGCGCGGCGGGCGGCGTCTACCGGCGCCAGCATTTCGGGCAACCCGGCGACGTGGCGCTCGAAGTGCGCGGCCTGCGCACCGCCACGGGCGTCAATGGCGTCGACCTCGTCGTGCACGCCGGCGAAATCGTCGGCTTGTCGGGACTGGTGGGCGCCGGGCGCAGCGAAGTCGCGCGCGCGGTGTTCGGCGCCGATGCGATCGTCGCAGGCGACGTGCGGCTGTTCGGCGCCCGCGTCGAAGGCGGCCCCGATCGCGTGGCGGCGCGAGGCGTCGCGCTGATTCCCGAGGACCGCAAGCACGAAGGGCTCGCGCTCAAGCGCTCGACGCAGGACAACCTGCTGGCGGCGAGCCTCTGGAAGTTCTTCCCGCGCGGCATCTACCGGATGCGCGCGGCCGTGCGCCATGCGCGTGGGTTGATCGATCGCGTTCGGGTGGTACCGGCACAGCCGCGCCGGCTTGCGCGCGTGCTCTCCGGCGGCAACCAGCAGAAAGTCGTGATCGGCAAGTGGCTCGCCGCCGACTGCCGCCTGTTCATGTTCGACGAGCCGACGCGGGGCATCGACGTCGGCGCGAAAAGCGAAATCTTCGCGCTGATCGAGGACCTCGTGAAGCGAGGCGCCGCGGTGCTGCTGATCAGTTCCGAGCTCTCCGAGATCGTGCATGTCTGCGACCGCGCCTACGTGATGCGCGCGGGACGCATCGCCGGCGAGCTCTCGCGCGGGGAGCTGTCGGAGGAAGCCATCCTTCGCCTGGCCATGCACGAGGACTGACAGCCGTGGACGCACGCCCGGTCGTTCGACGAACGCGCCCGCTGCCGGCGATCGTACCTATCGGTATCGTCGTGGTGGCCGCCGCCATGATCGCCGGGCATGGCTTCGCATCGCCACGCAACATCGCGAATCTCGGGCTGCAGGCGTCGATCCTGCTGATGCTGGCGATGCCGATGACGCTGATCATCATGAGCGAGGGGCTGGACCTCTCGGCGGGCGCGGTATTGAGCCTGTGCAGCGTGGTGATGGCGCTGGTCCTCGCCGCCGGACACGGCCTGTTCGCGGCGCTGGCGGCGTCGCTTGCGGTCGGACTCGCGTTCGGGCTCGCCAATGGAGGACTGGTCGCACTGCTCGGCTTGCCGCCGTTCGTGGTCACGCTCGGCACGCTCGGCATCGCGCAGGGCGCGGCACTGGTGCTGACTGATGGCAATGCAGTTTCGGGACTCGGGCCGCAAGTCGCGGCGCTGTATGCCGGTCACGTCGGCGGCGTGCCGTTGCCGGTGATCGTCGCGCTCGCCACGTGGCTCGTCACCCACGTGCTGCTGTACCACACCCGATTCGGCGCCTACGTGTTCGCGATCGGCGGCAACCGCGACGCGCTGGTGCTCGCCGGCGTGCCGGCGTGGGCGTGGCACATCGCGATCTACGCGTTCGGCGGTCTGGTATCTGGCGTCGCCGCGCTGCTCCTCACCGGACGCATGAACGCGGCGCACCCGACGGTGGCGATCGGCATGGAGTTCGACGCTATCGCGGCGGTCGTGCTCGGCGGCACATCGTTCGAACGCGGCGACGGGCGCCTGCTCGGCACGGTGCTCGGCGTGGCGACGATAACGGTGTTGCGCAATGCCCTCGACCTGGTCGGCATCGAGTCGTCGCTGCAGGTCGTGTCCATCGGCTTGCTGATCATGGTGGTGATCGTGATCGACAGTGCGCGCCGCACGTGGCGTGCGGGGTTGGCATGAGCGCGGCATGAGCGCGCCGCGCGACGCCGCGGCGGCCGCGCCTGCGCCTCCCGCGCGCTGGCGTGATCACCTGGGATCGGACAATGCCGCGCTCGCGCTGCGCGTCGCGCTGATCCTGTTGATGGGGCTGGGACTGACGCTCGCCACCGATGCGTTCCTCAGCACCGCCAACCTGCTCAACGTGCTGCGCCAGGCGAGCCTGATGTTCCTGCTGGCCGCCGGCCTCACGCTGGTGATCCTGTGCGGTGGGTTCGACTTGTCGGTGGCCGCGAACCTGACGCTGTCGGCCTGCGTCGCCGCGGGTGTGATCAAGTCGGGCGCATCGCCGTGGCTGGGTGTCGCCACGGCGCTCGCGCTCAGCACATTCGCCGGCGCGTTGAACGGCCTGGCGATCACATGGTTGCGATTGCCGGCATTTCTCGCGACCTATGCGATGCTGTGGATCCTGCAGGGGCTCGCGTTCCACTACATGGGCGGCCAGGAGATCTATGGGTTTCCGCCGGCGTTTCGCGCGCTGGGCACAGGGTTTTTGTTGGGCGTTCCGGTGCCGGTATACCTGATGGCGGCCGTGCTCGTCGCCGGCACGCTGTTCACCCGCAACACCAACCTCGGCCAGGAAATCTACGCGATCGGCGCCAATCCCGTCGTGGCGCGCCTGTCGGGCATTGCGGTGCGCCGCCGCCAACTGCTCGTCTATTCGTTGAGCGGACTCATGTCCGGGCTCGCTGCGATCGTCTATCTGGCGCGCGTCAACGCCGCCGACTCGGGCATGGGCGAGCCGTTGCTGTTGCCCGTGATCGCGGCGGTGCTGATCGGCGGCACGTCGCTGTTCGGCGGCGTCGGCAGCCTGCTCGGTACCGTGTTCGGCGCGATCATCCTCGCGATGGTGATCAACGGCATGAACCTGCTCGACATCCGGGCGCAGTGGCAACCACTGGTCGTTGGCGTGGTGCTGCTCGCCGCGGTGCTGGTCGACCTGGTCGGTCGCGGGCGGCGCGAGCGGATCGGCTGACGGCCTATCTGCGGCCCACGCTACGTGAGCCCGTCGCCTGCCGGCACGTTTTCCGCCTCGAGCTCGATGCCGGACGCTTTCGCCTGCAGCACGATCAGCTTGGCGAAGTCCTCGTCGTCCATGCCATTGCCGATCAGCGTCTGCACGATGTCGCGTGTCAGCGACGCGAGCGGCATCGGCACGCCGAACTCGCGCGCCGCGGTCAACCCCAGGTCGAGGTCCTTGCGCAACAGCTTGGGCGTGAACGTCACCTTGAAGTCGAGGTTGACGAGCGCCGGGGTTTTGTAGCGCGAGAACGTCGAGCCCATCACGCTCTGGTTCATGAAGTCGAGGAACGCGTGTCGCGGCACGCCCGCCTTCTGCGCGAGGATGGTGATCTCCGCGAGCGACTGGATGACGACTCCCAGGAACACGTTGTGGCAGATCTTGACGATGCGCGCGAGCTCGCCTTCGCCGACGTAGCTCGCCGCGGGCGCGATCAGCCGCAGGTAAGGCAGCGCGGCGTCGTAGGCCGCTTTCGGCCCGGAGCAAACGAACGACAGGCGTCCCGCCTTGATCACCTTGGCGTTGCCCGAGACAGGTGCCGCAAGCAGGCCGATGCCGCGCGTGGCCAGCAGCGCACGCAACTCGGCCGAGCCTTCGAGCGAGATCGACGAGCATTCGACCACCAGCTTGCAGCGAACCTCGCCGCCGCCCGACAAGAGGCCGTTCGGTCCGGCGATCACGTCATGCACGTCGTCGACCGTCGACACCATGACGAACACGATGTCGCAGGCAGCGAGCTCGCTCAATTTCGCGGCGATGCGCGCGCCCTTCTGCGACAGCGGCTCGGCCTTTGCGCGCGTGCGATTCCACACGGTGAGGTCGGCGCCGTTCGCCGCAAGGCGTTCCGCCATCGCATACCCCATGCGGCCGATGCCGATCCAGCCAACACGCGCCGGTTTCGATGTCATGCCGGGATGCCGAATGGCTCGTCGATGGCGAACAGCCAGTTGCCGCCGGCGGCGAACAGCCCGCCGATGTATTCGGGGTTGCGCGCAGGCATCATTGAGTTCCTCCGGTTCAATACGGATTGGCGATCGGCAATTCCTGCGCCGGGTAGAGCGAAATGATCTGCGGGCCGCTCGGCGTGAGGATGACTTCCTCCTCGATGCGCGCGGCCGAGATCCCGTCGGTGGCGGGACAATACGTTTCCACAGCGAACACCATCCCGGCCTTCAGCTCGATCGGGTCCTTGAGCGAATTGAGGCGCGATATCAGCGGGCGCTCATGCAGTCCGAGGCCGAGACCATGGCAGAAGTTGAGCCCGAACGCCTCCATTTCGCTCGAGAAGCCGATCTCGCTGGCCTTGGGAAATGCGCGCGCGATCTTGTCGGAACTGACACCGGGCTTCAAGAGGTCGATCGCGCGGTCCATCCATTCGCGCGCCTTGCGATAGGCGGTGCGTTGCGGCGACGTCGCCATGCCGA
Organism: Pseudomonadota bacterium; assembly: GCA_041691615.1. Taxonomy (GTDB): domain Bacteria; phylum Pseudomonadota; class Gammaproteobacteria; order Burkholderiales; family Casimicrobiaceae; genus VBCG01. The sequence continues at coordinate 9,401 of JBEPUI010000076.1, read as the reverse complement.
CGCTGAACGTTCGGTAGTAGCAGGTTCGATAGCCCATGAACGACTGGATGATGTCGAAAAAGGCCTGGTCGCCGGGCCGGATCAGCCGGTCGGTGAAATTGTGCGGATGCGGCGAGCAACGTTCGCCCGAGATCGCGTTGATCGCCTCGACACAGTCGCTGCCCATTTCGTACAGCCGCTTCGTCGCCAGCGCGACGATCTGGTTTTCGCGGATGCCGGGCTTCAGCGCTTCGGCGATGTCCTGGTAGACGCCATCGACCATCGCGGCGGCCATGTTGAGCAGCGTCAATTCGTCGATGCTCTTGACCTCGCGCGCCTGCAGAAGCACCTGCTGGCCGTCGCGCACGTCGATGCCCTGCTTCTGCAGCTCGAACAGCATCGGCGGCTCCACGACGTCGAGGCCGAGTGGAAGCCCCGCCACGCCTTCGGCGACCAGGATCGCCTTGATCTCTTTCGCCGCATCGCGAAACAGCGTGGTGTCGGCACCCGTTGCGCCACGCAGGCCCAGCAATCCGGCGCGGCAATGGTCGTGATGCAGCCATGGCGCGTGCAGGCGGTGGTGCTTGGCGGCGGACCCGAAATCCCAGATGTACGGATCGCCGTTGCCGGTCAGCAGCGAATAACGCGTGAGCTTGTCGCGCGCCCATTCGCCGATCACGGTGCTGGTCGTGTAGCGGATATTGTTCTGGTCGAAGCACAGCAGCGCGCCCAGCCCCGAGGCCGCGAGCGCCGCACGCGTGCGTGCCAGCCGGTAGTCGTGCAACCGGCGGAAGTTGATTCGCTCCTCGAAGTCGACTTGCGTGTGCCCGGGCGCCTGCAGCGGCCGGTCCCATCGGTGGTGCGGGTCGATGTCATCCGGGCGGATGATCGTCGGATCCTTGCGAATCTTCTTGGCCAAGCGGGAGCTCCTTGCGCATCCGGCGCGCGCGGCAGTGGCCGGGCGCCGCGGCAGTGGCCGGGCGCGGTTTTGCGCGCCGGTCAGTGTGCCGGGAATGCCTTGTTGTACCACGACAGGTCGACGTATTTCATCGGATCGTCCAGCGACCTGGGCGGCACGGCGTACTTGCTGCGCAGCGCCAACACCGTTGCCATGCCCATCGGGTCGGGCTTCATGTCGCGGGTCAACCCGCGCTGCGGATCGAGCAGCAGGTCGTACGACTGCTTCGCCAGCGCCGGCGTCATGTCGCGGATGTGCGAGACCAGCAGCGCCTCGGCGATCGCGCGATTGGCCGGGTCGGCGACGAAGTCGAGGCCCGACCTGTACCCCTTGAGGAACCCGACCATCTGCGCGTCGTGATCGCGTGCCCAGCTGCGACGCACGTACCCGGCCGTGCCCTGATAGACGCCAAGCGCATCGGCGTTCGCCAGCACGTGGTAGCCGCGGTTCTGTGCGAGCACTTCGAACGGCGTGCGCAGCAATGTCGCATCGTGCTTGCCGGCGAGCAGGTCGTTGTAGCGGTTGGCGGTGCCCCCCGCGGTGCCGTACGTGACCTCGCCCGCGCCCAGTCCATTGCGCGCGGTCAATTCCCGTAGCACGAACGCCGCACCGGTGGTCATCGCGTCGACGGACAGCGACTTGCCCTTCAGGTCGGCGAACGAACGGATCGACGGCGCCGCGACCACCGACAGGAATCCACCATCCCCACTCATGAAGATGGTGAGATCGGGATCGGCCGGGATCTTCGCCTCGCCCTGTCCTTCCTGGTAGGCGACGAGATTGTCGGCGAGCGCCAGCGCGATGTCGTACTTGCGGTCGAACAACGACGTCACCAGGAATCCCGAACTTGGGGTGTATCCGATCTGTACGCTGATGCCGTTGGCCTCGAAAAAGCCTTGCCGCTGCGCGGCCCACACCGGCAGGTTCCATCCGCCGTCGAACGAGATGACGCGCACCGGTGCCAAGGGCGTCACTGCGGGCTGCGCCTGCGCGGCCTCGCCTGCGCCGAGGCCGATCAGCGCGGCGACGATCAATGCAGTCAGGTTGCGCATGTACGTGGACACTTGCCTTTGACCTCGACGTGGAAGCCTTGCATTATGTTTCGGAAGATGCGCGCAGACAAGCGATTGCCGCGCGGCTCGATCCGTGGCGCGGGCTTGACGACATCGGCGCGCCGGCGGATGCTCGTGAACGGTCACTGTCGAACGGACGCTTGAGCCGGGCGCATTGCCACGCCGCGCGTGTCGACCACCGCACGGTGCCCCGCAAGTCACGGAGGTCCCGATGTGCCGGATCGTGCACGGACTGGGCTTGTTGCTGCTGGCCGCCTTCTCGGGAAGCGGAGCAGCGCAACAATCGATCGATGCGCCCACGTTGAAACCCTTCGCGGACGGCGTTCAGTGGATGCTGGTGGACGCCGTCGAATACCGGGTCGGCGACACGGCCGTCAAGATCGTCGTTCCCGGCGGGTTCGTCACCGATTTCGCGAGCATCCCGCAATGGCTTTGGTCGACCGGCCTCGCGCCCAACGGCCGCTACAGCAAGGCCGCGATCGTGCATGACTTCCTCTACTGGTCGCAAGGATGCACGCGCGCCCAGTCCGACAACCTGCTAATGATCGCGATGAAGGAATCGGACGTCGGCTGGACGACGCGCAACTGGGTCTTCAACGGCGTGCGCATTGGCGGCAACGCCGCATGGGATCGCAACCAGCAGGAAGTCGCGCAGCGTCTTCCGCGGGTCATTCCTGCAGGCCTGCGCCAGTTCGGACCCAACGTGGACTGGGTCGGGTATCGCGAAACGCTGAGGCTGGGCGGCACGCTCGATCCGGTGTTTCCCGCGTCGCCGCCCTATTGCGCATTGGGCGATACGACCGACGTCCCCGGCGCGCCAACCAACTGATGTCGGCGGCTGACGCGAGCACGGTCGGCCCGTGACCTTTAACGCCGCGTCTTACGGATTGCCCAGATAGTCGCGCTTGCCGATTTCGACACCGTTGTGGCGCAGCATGTTGTAGGTGGTGGCGACGTGGAAGTAGAAATTCGGCACGGCGTGGCCCAGCAGGAACTGCATTCCCTTGTAGTGTGTCTCCTTCTCCCCGCGCTTGATGACGATGTCCTTGTCCTCAGTGCCGTCGATCTGCGCGGCCTTGATTGTCTGCAAGAACGCGATCGTCTTGCCGACGCGCGCCTTCAGGTCGCCCAGCGTCTTCTCGTCGTCCTCGAAAACCGGGATTTCCACGCCGGCGAGGCGCGCCGCTACACCCTTGGCGGCGTCGCATGCGATCTGCACCTGCTTGGTCATCGGCAACATGTCGGGAAACAGTCGAAAAGTCGGCAGCGCCGCCGCGTCGATCTTCTTTGCGTCGACGTGGACCTGCGCCTTGTCGAGGATGCCCGAGAGGTTGTTGAGGATATTGACGAAGCGCGGAATGCTGGCCTGGTACATGGAGATGGACATTGGATTTCCTGGAAGGTGGAACTGCGGACGCGGCGCCGCCCATCAACAACGGCGGGCAACCACATAGTGTAGCGAGCGCCGCAATACGCCCGCCGGCAGGCGCAACTAACGCGCTACTAGCGCGCAACCAGCGTCAGGCCGGATCCAGCTCGCGGTAGTGGCGGAAAATGCCTTCATTGCTGAACGCGAGCCGGCGACGCGACGCGACGTAGCGCCTGATCCGTGGCCGCGCGAAGACTGCGTCGTGCAATGCAGCCAGGCGCGGGTATTGCGGCAGTGCGGCGCGCGTTGCGCGCGGAAAAGCGTAGTCGAGGCCCGCGAGCACCTGCGCCATCGACAGGTCGACATACGTCGCGCGCGTGCCGACCATCCACGGTCCGCGACTGCGATTGCGCTCGACCACGCGCTCGAAATACCCCAGGTACTTGGGCATGCGGTTGGCGAGAAAGTCCTTCGAGCGCCGCCGGGCCGCGGTTTTTTGATCCTGGTAGTAGAGCCCGCTTCCGATCGGGTGATGCGTGTCGTGGATTTCGACGACGAAATCGGCGATCGTCAGCTGCAGTTGATGCGTCCAGAGCTTGCCGGCGGTGTCGCGCGGCGCGAGTCCCAGCCGACCGCCCAGGTAGAGCAGGATATTCGCCGTCTGGCCGATCATCAATTTGCCCGCGCGCAGGAACGGCGGCGCGAATGGCGGCCGCGCGATGTCTTCGCCGTCGAGAAAACGCTCGAGTGCCGGCATGCCGCCGCCGCGTTTTTCGGAAACCAGCGCGGTGTCGACATAGCGCGCGCCGGCGTCCTCGAGTGCCAGGCGGACGTATTCGCCGCGGCCCTGGATGCCCGGCCAATAATAAAGCTCGTAGATCATCACATCACCCGACGCGGTCCGAGATGCGCACTATCAGCCATCGCGCCGCGGCCTCAACCGCGCGCTGCGCCCCAGTCGCTGCGTCCAAGTATTACCGGCGCGATCGCTTCGCGCTGTCGCCGGCCGGTTGCGTGTCGTCGTCCGCGATCGACTCGCCGTCGACCGGCACGTCGTCCTGGTCGCGCAGTATCGTGTCGGTGGGCAGCGAAGAATCGCGTCCGACCGCGCCGCGCTCGCCGGTGCCGTTGCGATCGGAATCGCTGTCGAGATCGGCATCGCCGATATCCGCGCCTGCGGTCGCGCCCCTGCCCGCGGCTGCGGCCACGTCACCGCGACCGACGTCGGGATCGGATGTCGTTCCCGACGGCGGCAACAGGCCCTCCTCGCCGTCAAGCCCGGGGCCGCCCTGGATGTCACTGCCGCTGTCCGAAGAATCGCTGGGCCCGAGCGCCGCAGTGCCATGACCTTTGGTCAGCGCAGGTTGCGACGATTGGTTGTGTTCGAGGGTCGATGCCGCCATGGTGCCTCCGCGTGCTGGCCGCTCGCGCGAGGTGCGCGGCGATTGCCAGCTGGAAGATTCGCCGAATTGCGCCGTTACTGTAATCCGCGAACCGCCACCGCGCGATGTCAGCGCATGCCTACGCCGTTGCCAATGTGCAGTCGTGGTGAAACCCGCCTGGCGTGCACCCGCGAGTCAGCCCGGCGGCGCTCTCGAGTGCGCCATCGCCGGCGTCGCCTCCTCCAGCCCCGCAGCGATTCCTGCCTGCAACAGCCCGAGCGCGGTTGCCGGATCGTCGGCGTACCGGAACAGGTCAAGGTCTTCCGCGTCGATCATGCCGTGGCGCACCAACGCGTCGAAATTGATGATCTCTTTCCAGTAGCTCGAGCCGTACAGCACGATCGGAATGTGGCGATCAATCTTGCGGGTCTGCATCAGCGTCAGGATCTCGGTCATCTCGTCCAGCGTGCCGAATCCGCCGGGGAACACCACCAGTGCGCGCGCCAGGCTCGCGAACCAGAGCTTGCGCATGAAGAAGTAGTGGAACTCGAACGACAGTTCGCGCGTGATGTAGGGATTGGGGCCCTGCTCGTGCGACAAGCCGATGTTGAGTCCGATGGTCTTGCCGCCCGCGTCGGACGCACCGCGGTTGGCCGCCTCCATGATGCCGGGGCCGCCGCCGGTGCAGACCACATAGCGGATCGCATGCGAGGGCAGGTTCTTCGACCAGACGGTGACAAGGCGCGCCAGCTCGCGCGCCGCGTCGTAGTATTTTCCCAGCGGGCCGTCCGGCGCGAGGCGCGCCGAGCCGAAGAACACGATCGTGTCCGAAATACGCTCGCGATGAAAGGCGTGCAGCGGTTCCAGGTATTCGGCCAGGATGCGTATCGGGCGCGCATCGTCGCTGTCCATGAACGCTTCGTTCTTGTACGCGACGGGATTGCGATTGCGCTCGGGATTGTCGGCGCTCACGGTTTTGCCTTCACGGCCGCGAAGTCGATGAAACCGCGCGTGACATCGGTGCGCAGCAGTTGCACGCCGACGCGATCGCCGACATCGAGACCTTCGAACCCGCGCACCACACGGCCTTCGACCGTCGGTCCCGAGATTCGCACCCATGTGCCCTTGTCCGACGCACCGGTGACGATACCGTCGAAACGCGCGCCGATCCGTGAACTGAGCAGCAACGCCGCGGCCGACTTGGCGACCTGCCGCTCCACCTTGGCGGCGTTGTCTTCCTGCACCGTGCAGTGCTGCGCGAGCGTCGCGAGCTCGTCGGTTGTATACGGCGACGGCTTCCCGGTGAGCGCAGCCTTCAGCAGGCGTTGCGCGATCAGGTCCGGATAGCGGCGATTGGGGGCGGTCGAATGGGTGTAGTCTTTGACCGCCAATCCGAAATGCCCCTCGATCGCCTTGCCGGGAATGTCGACGGCGTACTCGCCCGAGCCCAGCAGCTTGACCACGGCGAGCGAAAGGTCGGGAAAACCCGCGGGATCGGCACCGCGGCGCTTCATCAGGAATGCATCCAGTGCGGCGGCGTCCGGCGACGACGGCAGCTTGTCGCCCGCTTCGGCGGCGAGCGCGACGATCCTGTCCCAGCGTTCGGGAATCGCCAGCACGCGGCGCAGCGAAGGCATGCCCTTCTGTTCCAGGAAACGCGCGGTGACGCCATTGGCTGCCACCATGAAGTCCTCGATCAGCTGCTTCGCGCGATTGGTTTCGTCCGGCAGCAAGTCGGCAAGCTTGCCGGCGTCGAATATCGGCCGCACTTCCGGCGTTTCGAGCTGCAGCGCGCCATGCTCGTGGCGCACTTTTCGCAGCGCCTGCGCGACCTGGTCCTGCACGCGAATCTGCGCATCCATGCCGGGGACGGCCGCGAGCCTGGGTGGTGCGGGCGCGTTGCCATCGAGCCACGCGGCGACGCCGTTGTACGCGAGCTTGGCGCGGTTGAAGACCGTCGCGCGATAGATGTCGGACGCCGTCACCGTGCCATCGGCCGCGATCACCATCTCGATGACCACCGCCAGCCGCTCCTCGCCGGGATTGAGCGACGTGAGGCCGGTCGACAACTTCTCGGGCAGCATCGCAAACGTGCCCGCGGCAGTGTAAACGGACGTCGTGTTGGCCTGCGCGTGGGCATCGATCGGCGACCCTTTCCTGACCAGCGCGTCGACGTCGGCGATCGCCACCAGGATCTTCACCGCGCCACCCGGCATCGGCGCGGAAACCGACAGCTGGTCGAGGTCGAGCGAGTCGTCGTTGTCGATCGACGCCCACATCAGGCTGCGCAAGTCGCGGATCGCCGGATCGGACGACGTCGCCGGCTGGGTAAGCTCGGCCGCTTGCGCGACGACTTCCGGCGCGAAATCCGGCAACAGCCCGCGTTGCAACATCACATCATGGGCGATGCTCTTGAGTTGATTGCCGCCATTGCCGGGGGTGGAGTTCATGGGATGGACGCGGAAAACCGCAAGTTGAAAGCGCAATTCTGCGCGGTGCTGCGATGTTACGTCATCGCGATGGCGTCACGAGGCGATTCCTTTGCACAGTCCGCCAATGCCTCGCATCGTAGAATTGCGCCATGGACCTGGCGACCGTCAAGCGATACCTGCCCTGGGTGGTGGCCACCGCGCTCTTCATGGAGCAGCTCGACTCCACCATCATCAACACGGCGGTGCCGGCGATGGCGGAAAGCCTCAATGTGACACCGCTCAGCCTCAAGGCGGTGGTCACGAGCTACATGGTGAGCCTCGCGGTGTGCATTCCCGCGAGCGGCTGGATGGCCGACCAGTTCGGCACGCGCCGCGTGTTCTTCGCGGCGGTGGCGATCTTCACCGTCGCCTCGGTGACGTGCGGCCTCGCGATCAGCGCGCCGATGCTGGTGGCGACGCGCGTATTGCAGGGCATGGGCGCAGCCATGATGACGCCGGTGGGACGGCTCGCGATCTTGCAGACGTTCCCCAAGTCGCAACTGCTGCGCGCGCAGAATTTCGTCATCATCCCCGCGCTGATCGGGCCGATGCTCGGACCGACCGTCGGCGGGCTGATCGTCCACTGGATGTCGTGGCGCGAGATTTTCTTCGTCAACGTCCCGGTGGGATTGGTCGCGCTGTACCTGATCCATAACTACATGCCCGACTATCGCGCGGAGCAAAAGCGTCCGTTCGACGTGATCGGCCTTGCGCTGTTCGGGTCGGGTGCCGCGCTGTTGTCGTGGTTGCTGGAAGTGTTCGGCGAGCACACGCTCGATCCCACGTCGGCGGCCGTGTTGCTGGTGATCTCGCTGTGCCTGCTCGCGGCGTTCACCTGGCACGCGCGCGAGAATCCTCATCCGTTGTTGCGCCTCGCGTTGTTTCGCCTGCGCACGTTTCGCGTATCCGTCGTGGGCGGGTTCGTCACGCGCCTCGGGATCGGCGGATTGCCCTTCCTGCTGCCGCTGCTCTACCAGCTCGGCCTTGGCTTGCCCGCATGGGAATCGGGATTGCTGATGATGCCGTCGGCGATCGCCGCGATGGGCATGAAATACTTCTCGACGAGCGTGCTGAAGCGCTACGGATTTCGCCAGGTGCTGATCGTGAATACCGTGCTATCCGGTATCACGATCAGCCTGTTCTCGCTGGTAGGCCCCGGCACGCCGACCGTATTGATCGTCTGCCTCGGACTGTCGCAGGGATTTTTCAATTCGTTACAATTTTCCAGCATCAACTCGATGGCATTTGCCGACATCGAGCCCCGCGATTCGAGCATGGCGAGCTCCCTCGCCAGCACGATGCAGCAGATGTCGCTGGGATTCGGCCTGGCATGCGGCTCACTGATCGCCGGCTGGTACCTGGGCCACGCGCTGCAGACCGACGAGGTCGCGGTGAGGGGCGCGCTGCATCACGCGTTCCTGACGCTGGGGGCGCTGACGATCGTGTCGTCGCTGACGTTCTGGACGCTGCGGGCTTCCGACGGCGACAACGTCAGCCGCGGGATCGTGCCCGCGGTCGCCGAGCCGCGGCCGGAGAACTAAAGCGTCGCGCTTCGGCTAGCCGCGCCGGCTGACCGACGCAATGCTGGCCGCGGCGATTCGTCGTAGCGCGACGGCCAGTGCCTCGGCCGAGCATTCGGACTCGCCGGCCAGCCACGCCGTCGTGGGCGCCAGCAGGCTCTCGGCCAACTGGATCGCCAGGAGCTTGCGTGGAATGATCAACGAATCGGGGACGGCATCGACTTCGGCCTTCAGTCGCTCGTCGACCAATTCGATCAATACGGCGATCGTCTTGCGTCGCACCGCACCTGAAAAGATGCCGCGCGCGATCGCGCGATTTTCCCAGAAGTGTTGCAGCACGCGTGTCAGCTCGGCGGTATTGTCGGCGCTGCGGACGGCGTTGGCCAGCGACGCGAACGGATAGCGGATGCTCAACGCCAGCAGATCGTCCTTGCTTTTGAAGTGCTCGTAGAATGTCGATCGCGACACGCCGGCGTGCTCTACGATGTCGTCGACCTTGATCTCGTCGTAGCGCCGTTCGAGGACCAACCCGAAGAACGCGCTCAGCAGTGCCTGGCGCGATCGCAGGAATCGCTTGTCGTGCGTTTGCGCAACCAACTGTCCTCCCGTTATTTTCGCGAAAGTGACAACACGCCGTTTCCCGCGAAAG
>JBEPUI010000075.1:0-14736 GCA_041691615.1 Pseudomonadota bacterium | reverse complement strand
GATCATGTGCGGAATCACAGGCATCTTCGACACCCGCGGCGCGCGCGAGATCGATCGCGCCGCGCTCGCGCGGATGAACGCGTCGCAGTTCCACCGCGGACCGGACGAGAGCGGCGTGCACATCGAGCCCGGCGTCGGACTCGGTCACCGGCGTCTGTCGATCATCGACGTGTCGACGGGCCAGCAGCCGTTGTACAACGAGGACGGCAGCGTCTGCGTGATCTTCAACGGCGAGATCTACAACTACCAGGAAATCATTCCCGAGCTGACGGCGCTGGGACATCAATTCCGCACGCGCAGCGACACCGAGGTCATCGTGCACGCGTGGGAAGCCTGGGGCGAGCGTTGCGTCGAGCGCTTTCGCGGCATGTTCGCGTTCGCGCTGTGGGATCGCAACCGCGCGACGCTGTTCCTCGCGCGCGACCGCCTGGGCGTCAAGCCGCTCTACTATGCGATCCTGCCCGACGGCATGCTGGTGTTCGGGTCCGAGCTCAAGTCGCTGCTGGCCCACGGCGGTCTCGCACGCGACATCGATCCTTGCGCAGTGGAGGAATACTTCGCGCTGGGGTACGTTGCCGAGCCGCGGACGATCTTTCGCGGCGCGCACAAGCTGCCGCCTGCGCAAACGCTCGCCATCCGTCGCGCGCATCCGCTGCCGCCGCCACGCGAGTACTGGGATGTGCGATTTTCGCTGGACAGCCCGACTACATTGGTCGACGCCTGCGCGGAGCTCACGCGTCGTCTCCAGGAATCGGTGCGGTTGCGCATGATCTCGGAGGTGCCGCTGGGCGCATTCCTGTCGGGCGGTGTCGATTCGAGCGCCGTCGTGGCGATGATGGCGGGTCTGTCGAATACGCCGGTCGAGACCTGCTCGATCGGGTTTCGCGATCCGGCATTCAACGAATCGGAGTTCGCGCGGCGCGTGGCCGAGCGCTATCACACGCACCACTATGCCGAAGTCGTCGAGAGCGACGACTTCGACCTGATCGACACGCTTGCCGGCGTCTACGACGAGCCCTACGCCGACAGTTCGGCGATCCCCACGTACCGGGTGTGCCAGCTCGCGCGCAGGAACGTCACCGTCGCGCTGTCCGGAGACGGCGGCGACGAATCCTTCGGCGGCTATCGGCGCTACCGGTTGCATGTGATGGAAGAGCGCGTGCGTTCGGCATTGCCGCTCGGCTTGCGACGGCCGGCGTTCGGCTTTCTCGGCAACGCGTTTCCGAAGCTCGACTGGGCGCCGCGGATGTTTCGTGCCAAGACGACGTTCGAGGCGATGGGACGCTCGTCCATCGAGGCGTACTTCCATTCGATGTCGATCATGGACGCGCCGATGCGACAACGGCTTTTCAGCGAGCGTTTCCGCGCCGAGCTCGCAGGCTACGATGCGCGCGACGTGTTCGAACGCCACGCCGCGCGCGCCGGCACCGACGATCCGTTGGCGCTGATCCAGTACGTCGACTTGAAGACCTACCTCGTCGGCGACATCAATACCAAGGTCGACCGCGCGGCGATGGCGCACTCGCTGGAAGTGCGCGAGCCGCTGATGGACCATCCGCTGATCGAATGGCTGGCGACGTTGCCGTCGTCGCTGAAGCTGCGCTCGGGCGAGGGCAAGTACCTGCTCAAGAAGGCGATGGAACCCTACCTGCCGCACGACGTGCTCTATCGACCGAAGATGGGTTTCGCCGTGCCGCTCGCGCGTTGGTTCCGCGGTCCATTGCGAGAGCGCATGCGCAACGCCGTGCTCGGCCCGCGACTTGCCGATACCGGCATGTTCGACGCCGGCACGCTGCGCCACCTCGTCGATGCGCACCAGAGCGGCGCGCGCGACTACAGCGCGCCGCTGTGGACGCTGTTGATGTTCGAGGCGTTCCTGCGCAACACGATGGAATCCGCGGACGCGCCGCGCGAGCTCGCACTGGCGTCATGACCTTGCGCATTCTCCACGTGCTCGACCACTCATTGCCGCTGCACAGCGGCTACGTGTTTCGCACCATCGCGATCCTGCGCGAGCAGGCGGCGATGGGATGGGAAACGTTCCAGCTCACGACGCCGCGTCAGGGTGCGATGCCAGCGGACGAGGAAGTCGTCGATGGCTGGCGCTTTTATCGGACGCCGTTGCGCGAAAGCGCTCTGCAGCGCGCCACCGGCATCGCCGAAGCGCGCGAGATGGCGGCGACCTCGCGTCGCATCGGCGGACTGATCGACCGGCTGCGCCCGGACATTGTGCATGCGCACTCGCCGGTGCTCAATGCATTTCCGGCGCTGTGGGCGGCGCATCGGCGCCGCGTGCCGGTCGTCTACGAGCTGCGTGCGCTGTGGGAAGACGCCGCCGTCGATCACGGCACGACGCGCGAAGGCAGCGTGCGCTATCGCGTGTCGCGCAGCCTGGAAACGCTTGCACTGCATCGCGCCGACGCGATCACGACGATCTGCGAAGGGTTGCGCGACGATCTCGTCGCACGCGGCATCGCGCGCGAACGAGTCACCGTCATTCCCAACGCGGTGGACACGAGCCTCTTTTCGACGACAACGACGCCGGATCCCGCGTTGCGCGACGCCCTCGGTCTGCGCGACGCGACGGTGCTGGGCTTCGTCGGGTCGTTCTATGCCTACGAAGGCGTCGACCTGATGCTCGATGCGTTGGCGCGCCTTGTTCCCACTCACCCGAACGTGAAGGCGTTGCTGGTGGGTGGCGGCTCGCACGAAGCCGTGCTGCGCGAACGTGTCGCGGCGCTCGGCCTCGCCGATCGCGTCGTGTTCGCGGGGCGGGTGCCGAACGCCGATGTGCAGCGCTACTACGACCTGATAGACGTGCTGGTGTATGCGCGCCGGTCGATGCGGCTCACCGAGCTGGTGACACCGTTGAAGCCACTGGAAGCGATGGCGCAGGGACGCATGCTGGTGGCGTCGGACGTTGGCGGCCATCGCGAATTGATCCGCGACGGCGAAACCGGCCTGCTGTTCAAGGCGGGCGACGTGGCGGCGCTGGCCGCGACGATCGACCGCATGCTGTCGACGCGCGACCAGTGGCCAGCAATGCGGCGGCGCGCGCGCGCCTTTGTCGAGCAGGAACGCACGTGGGCGCACAGCGTGGCGCGCTATCGCGACGTCTATCGGCGACTGGTGCCGTCGATGACGACGCTCGTCGCGCCACGACATCGCGCGGTCGGGGGCTAGCAGCCGATGTGCGGGATCTTCGGCCTCGTGCAACTGGATGGCGCGCCCGCGGACGCGGGTGTCGTGCCGGCGATGGCGCGCGCAATCGCGCACCGCGGCCCGGACGACAGCGGCCACCACGTCGACGGATCGGCGCTGATCGGCATGAACCGCCTGTCGATCATCGACCTCGCCGGTGGTCACCAGCCGCTAGCCAGCGAAGATGGACTGCTGTGGCTCGTTTGCAATGGCGAGATCTACAACTTTCGCGAGTTGCGGCATGACTTGAAGCAACGTGGACGGCACTTCCGCACCGAGTCCGACAGCGAAGTGATCCTGCACGCCTACGCCGAATGGGGCGACGATTGCGTCACGCGCCTCAATGGCATGTTCGCGTTCGCACTGTGGGATGCGCAGCGCCGTCGCATGCTGATCGGCCGCGACCGCCTCGGCATCAAGCCCGTCTACCTGGCGCAGGACGCGCGTCGCCTCGCGTTCGCCAGCGAGGCGAAAGCGCTGCTGACGCTGCCCGGAGTCGGTGTCGGCGTCGATTCGCAGGCGCTCGACAGCTACCTGCAGCTCGGCTACGTGCCGACGCCGCAATCGATGTTCGCGGGCATCACCAAGCTGCCGCCGGCGACATTGCTGGTGATCGAAGGCGGCAAGGCCACGCAGCGCCGGTACTGGCAAATGCCGCACGCAATCGACCATGCGATGACGCAGTCGCAATGGATCGACGCGATACGTGCGCGACTCGAGTCGTCGGTGAAGATGCAGATGGTGAGCGACGTGCCGATCGGCGCGTTCCTGTCGGGCGGCATCGACTCAAGCGCCGTGGTCGCGTTCATGAGCCGCCACAGCCGCCAGCCGGTGAAGACGTATTCAATCGGCTTCGAAGGCGGGCGTGCCGACGCGTTCTACAACGAGCTGCCGTATGCCAAGCAGGTCGCCACGCAATTCGGCACCGATCACCACGAAATCGTCGTGCGACCGGACGTCGTGTCGTTGCTGCCGCGATTGCTGTGGCACATGGACGAGCCGATTGCCGACACCGCGTTCGTGACGACCTACCTCGTGTCCGAATTCGCGCGCCGCGACGTCACGGTGATCCTGTCGGGCGTCGGCGGCGACGAGCTGTTCGGCGGTTACCGGCGCTACCTCGGCGACCATTATGCGCGGCGCTATCGGCGCTTCCCCTCCTGGGCACGGCGCATGGCTGCGGGCGTGGCGCGGCGGCTGCCCAGCGACCGGCACTCAGGCCTGCTCAACCGCTTCCGTTATGCGAAGCGCTTCCTCGAGACGGTGGAACTGCCGTTCGAGCAGCGCTATCTCGCTTACGTTGAAGTGTGCGACGCCGGCGCGCGCGATACGCTGCGTGTCGAGACGCACGGCGGCCGCGCCGCGCCGCGAGCGATCGACGCCGCGTTCGCGCGCAGCGCCGGCGAGGACGGCATGAACCGCATGTTCGCCGTGGATGCCGAGACGCAACTTCCCGACGACCTGCTGATGCTGACCGACAAGATGAGCATGGCCGTGTCGCTGGAATGCCGCGTGCCGCTGCTCGACCACGAGCTCGTCGAGTTGGCGGCGGCGATGCCCGAGGACATCAAGATGCGCGGCGGCACGCTCAAGTACGCGATGAAGAAGGCGCTCGAAGGAATCCTCCCCGACGAGATCCTGCATCGGCCGAAGCGCGGCTTCGGCACGCCGATGGGCGCGTGGCTCAAGGGCGACCTCGCGCCGACGCTGCGCGACCTGCTGTCGGTCGAAAACGTGCACAAGCGCGGCTGGTTCCAGCACCAGGCGGTCGAGCGCATGATCGCCGAGCACGCGAGCAGCCGCGAGGATCGTACCGACCAGCTGCTGTCGCTGATGAACATGGAAGTCTGGAGCCGGGTTTTCCTCGACGGCCGAAGCCCCGACGACGTCGCCGCCGAGCTGAAGCAACTGCGCGCATGAAGATCCTTTATCTCTGCCACCGCTTTCCGTTCCCGCCCAAGCGCGGTGGCAAGATCCGCCCGTTCAACATGATCCGGCACCTGGGCCTCGCACACCAGGTGACCGTGGCCTCGCTGGTGCGGTCGGAGCAGGAAGCGGACGAGGGTCGCGGGATTGCGGCGCATTGCCATCAATTTGCAATGGCGCGCGTCCATGATCCGCTGCAAGCACTGCGGATGGCGGCGCGGTTGCCGACGAGTACGCCATCGTCGTTCGGATACTTCTACTCCGGCGCGCTCGCATCGACGGTGGAGCGCCTTCTCGCACAACAATCGTTCGACCTGGTTTTCGTGCACTGCTCGTCGGTCGCCCGTTATGTCGAGCACGTAAAGGGCATTCCCAGGATCCTCGACTTCGGTGACATGGATTCGCAGAAGTGGCTCGAATATGGCGAATGCAAGCCATTTCCGGTCAACCTCGGTTACCGGCTCGAAGGGCGGAAGCTGGTGGCCGAAGAGAAGCGCCTCGCCACGCGCTTCGACCTGTGCACGGCCACTACGCGTGCGGAATGGGAAACGCTGGAAAGCTATGGCACCGGCGTCGCCACCGACTGGTTTCCGAACGGCGTCGACAGCGCCTATTTCGCGCCGGACGGCAGCGGCTACGAGTCCGATACGATCTGCTTCGTCGGGCGCATGGACTACTTTCCGAACCAGGACTGCATGTTCGATTTCTGCCGCACGACGCTGCCGCTGATCCGCGCCGAACGTCCGCAAGCGAAGCTGCTGATCGTCGGCGCCGATCCAACGCCCGCAGTGCGCGCGCTGGGATCGCTGCCCGGCGTGACCGTGACCGGTTCGGTCGCCGATGTGCGCAGCTATCTGCGCAGTTCGGCGGCGATGGTCGCGCCGCTGCGCATCGCGCGCGGTACGCAGAACAAGATCCTCGAGGCGATGGCGGCGGGCGTGCCCGTTGTCACCAGCAGCGTCGCTGCGGGCGGTGTCGACGCGCGCGCGGGCGAGCATTTCGCCGTCGCCGACGGTCCTGCAGCGGTCTCCGCGGCGACATTGCGCATCATGACGGACGCCGCGGAGCGCAACCGCCTGGCGCGTGCAGGGCGGGAACGGATGCTGTCGCACCATGCGTGGGAGTCTTCGATGCGGCGACTCGACGGCATCATCGCCCGCTGCGTCGATGGTGCGGAGCGTCGCGCGAGCGCCGCGTCGGCCAACGCGCCGTCGCACGCAATCGCCGAAACGGCGGGGCGTTGATCATGGACCTGATCTTGGGGCGAGGCGGCCAATGAGCGTCGGCGCGCGAGTGGACACGGGCGCGGCCGGACACGGTAACGGGGACGCCTTCCCGGTGATGGTGCTCGCGCACAACGAGGAGCGTCACATTGGCGCATGCCTCGACAGCATCTTTGCGGCCGACCCCGCGATGGCGTTCGATGTCTTCGTGATGGCGAACGGTTGCACCGATCGCACCGAGGCGATCGTTGCCGACTACGCGAGACGGCGACCGGGCGTGCATCTCGTCAGCATCGCCTTGGGCGACAAGTGCAACGCATGGAACGTGTTCGTGCACGAGACGGTGCCGGCCGCGGCGCCCGCGCGCGAAGTCTATTTTTTCATGGATGGCGACGCCCGCGCGACGAGTGGATCGTTCTCGGCGATGCTGCGCGCGCTGCGTGATCAACCACGCGCGCACGCGGCGTCGGCGGTTCCCGGTAGCGGACGCAATCGCAGTCGCGACGCGGATGACATCATCCGCGAGCATGGGCTGGTCGCGAATCTCTATGGGTTGCGGGGAAGGTTCGTCGAGCGCATTCGCGAAACCGGCGTGCGCATTCCGCTCAAGCTCGAAGGCGACGATGGGTTGGTCGGCGCGCTGGTCAAGTGGGATCTCGATCCACAGTCGGGTGTCTTCGACGATGCGCGGATCGCACCTTGCGCCGACGCGAGCTTCGAGTTCGAGTCAATGTCGCTGACACGACTGTCCGATTGGCGCATGTACTGGAAGCGCGCGGTGCGCTATGGCCGGCGGCGCTACGAATTCCAGTTACTGGGTCCGCGGCTCAAGGCGAAAGGCATCGGCAGCATGCCACGCGACATCACCGAGCTGTATACCGATGCCAGCACGCTGCCGTTGCGCTGGGATGGCGTCTACACGCTGCCCAATTGGTTCGCGTTACGGGCGATGCGCCGAGAATTCAAATGACCGGCGCGGCGGCATGCTTGTTCGGCGCGCCGGCAACGCGAACACCGCGGCGTCTCGACGCGGGTTGACGAGCATCAATCCATCATGATTCCAGAAAAGGCTACCGCTTGAAGATCAGCATTTTCGGCCTCGGCTACGTGGGCGCCGTATCGCTCGCATGCCTTGCGCGCGACGGGCATGACGTCATCGGTGTCGACATCGACACGGCCAAGCTCGAGCTCATTCGCCAGGGCAAGACGCCGGTCGTCGAGGAGGGAATGATCGACCTTATGGCAGCAGCGGCCGCCAGCGGCCGTGTGCGCGTGACCTCCGACGTCCGCGACGGGATCCTCGGCAGCGAAGTGTCGTTGATCTGCGTGGGAACGCCGTCGGCCTCCAATGGCAGCCAGGACCAGGCGGCGGTGCTGGGGCTCGCGCGCGACATCGGTGAGGTGCTCAAGGAAAAGGACGCGCCGCACGTGTTCGTGTTTCGCTCGACGCTGGCGCCGGGCACCGTCGAGGATGTGTTGCGACCGATCATCGAAGGCACGTCGGGCAAGAAGGACGGCATCGGCTTCCATCTTTGCTTCCAGCCGGAATTCCTGCGCGAAGGCAGCTCGATCCGCGACTACGACAAGCCGCCGTTCACAATCGTTGGCGCCAATCACGCGTATCCGGTCGACAGGATGCGCGCGCTGTTCGGCCACCTGGCGTGTGAATTCCTGACTACGTCGGTGCGCGCCGCCGAGATGGTCAAGCTTTGCTGCAACAACTTCCACACACTCAAGATCACGTTCGCCAACGAGACCGCGCGCCTGTGCGACGCCCTCGATGTCGATCCCTTCGAGGTGATGGCGCTGTTGTGCAAGGACACGCAGCTCAACATTTCGAAGGCATACCTGAAGCCGGGCTTCGCATTCGGCGGATCCTGCCTGCCGAAGGACTTGCGCGCGACGATGCACCTTGCCAAGCAGCGCGACGTCGACCTGCCGATGCTCGCGGGCATCCTGCCGTCGAACCGCATCCACGTCGAGCGCGCGCTCGACAAGGTGCTTGCCACGGGCAAGCGACGCGTCGGCGTCATCGGCCTGTCGTTCAAGACCGGCACCGACGATTTGCGCGAAAGCCCGTTGGTGACATTGGCCGAGCAGTTGATCGGCAAGGGGTTGTCGCTGCTGGTCTACGATCCGGAAGTGCACCTGTCGCGCCTGCTCGGCGCCAACAAGCGGTTCATCGAGCAGCACCTGCCGCACATCGGCAACCTGCTGCGTGCCGACATGAGCGAGGTCGTTGCGCAATCAGAAGTGCTCGTCGTGGGTCTCACCGACAAGGAGGTACTCGCACAGTTGCGGAGCCACGTTCGTGACACCCACACGATCGTCGACCTCACCAACATTCCCGATGCGGCGACGTGGCCCTGCGCCATCGACGGTCTGTGCTGGTAGCGGTGAGCCGGAGACCTCATTGACGAATCCCACGCATTCGGTTCGTGCCTACAACGACGGCAAGCTGGCCCCGGTGCGCCTGCTCACATTGACGACATTGTTTCCGAATGCCGCGCAGCCGCGACATGGGATTTTCATCGCCAACCGGCTGCGGCGGATTTGCGACACCGGCCGCGTGACGAGTACCGTCATCGCCGCTGTTCCATGGTTTCCGACCGCGTACCGCGCGGAGGCGCACGCGCCGCCCACGGAAAAGGTTGCCGGACTCGAGGTCTTTCATCCACGGTACTTGCAAATACCCGGTGTAGGGATGCGCGTCCAGCCGGACTCGCTGGCGAGGGCGATTCTGCGCGAGTTGCGACGACGCAAGCTCGATGCCGAGTCGTTCGACGTCGTCGATGCACACTACTTTTATCCCGACGGCGTGGCCGCGGCTCGCGTGGCGAGGACGTTGCGGCGTCCGCTGGTGATCAGCGCACGCGGCAGCGACATCAATCTCATTGGCAACATGCCGCCTGCGCGCCGGCGGATGCTGGAGGCTGCAAATGCATCGCAGGCCCTGGTCGCGGTATCGGCGGCGCTTGCGCAGAGGATGCAATCGATGGGCATGCCAGCCGATCGCATGCACGTGCTGCGCAATGGCGTCGACATGCAGGCATTCGAGTTGCATCCGCGGCTCGAAGCGCGCCGGCGCATGAAGCTGCAGGAGGCCGGTGCGCTCGTGCTAGGTGTTGGCAACCTGGTGGCGGAAAAGAATTTTGAAATGCTGATCCGCGCCGCCGCGCAGATGCCCGAGGTGCGATTGCTGATCGTTGGCCAGGGTCCGCGTGCCGGCGCGCTGCATACGCTCGGCAACACCTTGGCGCCGGGACGCGTGGACTGGCGCGACAACATGCCGCAGTCGGAGCTTCGCTATGCATACGCCGCCGCCGACGTCCTGGCGTTACCGTCGTTGCGCGAGGGCTGGCCCAATGTGCTGCTGGAGGCGATCGCATGCGGAACACCGGTGGTCGCGGCCGATGTCGGTGGCGTCGCGGAAATCATTCGCGACGGCGCGCCGGGCATGGTGATCTCGCATGGCGACGTCGCCGCGTGGGCGCGCGCGCTGGCCGCAATGATCGATGCCGGCCTGCCGCCCGAGCGCGTTCGCCAATATGCGCAGCAATTCGGCTGGGACGAAGTGGTGACACGGCAGTGCGCGCTGTACGAAGACGTCACTCGAAAAAGGGAAGCACTAGCGGGCGGACCGCATACGACATTGGCGGGCGTTCATGCGTGACGTTCTGGTCATCGGCGTCGTCTTCGGTCTCGCCATGTACGCGGTGATACACCCGTATATCGGGGTACTGGCATGGACATGGGTGAGCGTTATGAATCCGCACCGTCTCGCGTGGGGATTCGCCGTCGATTTCCCGGTCGCGCTGACCGTGGTGATCGGCACGGCGCTCGGGCTGTTGCTGACGCGTGATCGCCGGCGGTTTCCACCGATGACGGCGCCCGTTGTCGTTCTCCTGCTGTTCATGCTCTGGATGTGTTTCACGTCGGTGATGGCGATCTACCCTGAACTGATCGGTCCGATGTTCTCGCGCGTGATGAAGATCCTGGGCATGGTGCTGGTGGCAATGTGCGTATTGAATTCGCGCAGGCACGTCGATCAACTGATGTGGGTGCTCGTCATTTCACTGGGGTTTTACGGATTGAAGGGAGGACTTTTCACCATTACGACCGGTGGTGAATACCGGGTGTGGGGACCCGCCGGAAGCTTTATCGAAGGCAACAACGAAGTCGCGCTAGCTTTGATCATGTCGATTCCGCTGATGCGTTACCTGCAATTGGTGACGGCCAAACGCTGGATTCGGCTGGGGCTTGGCGCGTTGATGGCGTTAACCGCACTCGCGGCGCTTGGAAGCCAATCACGCGGCGCGTTGATCGCCATTGTCGCAATGGCGGCGTTGATGTGGCTTCGGAGCGAGCACAAGATAGCGTCGGGGATCGTAATCGTCACGCTGGCCGCAGGCCTTGTCGCGTTCATGCCGGGGCAGTGGGAAGCGCGGATGCAGACCATCGACGCGTCGAATCTTGACAGTTCCGCGGAGGGGCGCATCAACGCGTGGAGGATGGCGTGGAATCTCGCTAAAGACCGGCCTATTGGCGGTGGCTTCGAAGTCATTACGCCCGAGCTGTTCGCCCGCTATGCGCCCAATCCACAGGATATCCACGCTGCACACAGCATTTATTTTCAGGTGCTCGGAGAACACGGGTTTCCGGGATTGCTTCTGTTTCTGCTGCTGTGGTGGCTGGTATGGCGCCATGCTGGCTTGATGCGTCGTCAAGGCGCGGCTAGCCCGGATCTCGCTTGGGCACGCCACCTTGGCGCCATGATTCAAGTCAGTCTCGTCGGGTACCTCGTGGGTGGAGCGTTCCTCAGCCTGGCGTATTTCGACCTACCGTACGATCTGCTAGTGCTGGTGGTAGTGGCTCGCATGGTTCTCGCGGAAAAGCCGGTGACAACGACACCCGTTGTGCAGGGAACTGCTGCAGGGCTGCGCGCCGCCACCGCGACGTCGCGCGACGACCGGAAATACGCGTGATCTGGCGCGGCGCGTTCAGTTTCGTTTCCCCAGGCGGACGTGGCGGGCGCCTCTCCGTGCTGATCTTTCACCGCGTGTCCGCCGTGCCGGATCCGCTGTTCCCGGGCGAGCCCTACGCAGAGCAATTCGATCACCTCGTGGAGCACATCGTTTCGCGTTTTCAGGTGATTGGTCTCACGGACGCCGTGAATGGCCTGATCCAAGGAACGCTCCCACCCCGGGCGCTGGCTATCACGTTCGATGACGGGTACGCCGACAACCTCTCGGTTGCGGCGCCAATCCTGATGCGATACCGGGTGCCGGCAATGATCTTCATCGCCACCGGATACATCGACGGCGGATGCATGTGGAATGATCTTGTGATCGAGGCTTTTCGCAAGACACCTCACAGCGATCTAGACTTGCAGTTGATCGGGCTCGGCCGGCACCATTTGCGTTCCTTCGCTGAGCGACGCGCAGGGATCAACAGAGTGATCAGCGAGATCAAGTACTTGCCCCCGCGACGGCGACGGGAACATGCGGAAGCGATTCTAAGCATCGCGGAGGTCGCCGCCCCTAACGACTTGATGCTAACCCGCGTAAATGTACGGGAACTGCACGCGTCGGGATTCGAAGTCGGATCACACACCGTGACTCATCCGATCCTGGCGCGCCTGGATCCCGAAGCAGCATGGCGCGAGATTAGCGGGGGCAAGGACGAACTGGAAGAAATGGTCGGCAAGGCGGTGACCTTATTTGCGTATCCCAATGGTCGGCCCAACGAGGACTTTTCGGCAGAACACGTGCGCATGGTTCGCGAGGCGGGATTTACGGCGGCCTTCACTACCGCCGCCGGCACATCGGGGGCCGCAAGTGACATCTATCAATTGCCGAGGTTTACGCCTTGGTCGCGAGATCCATTGCGTTTCGATCTGATGATGTTGCGAAACCTGTGGCAGCATGCGGACTTGCACGTTGCGTAATGCGCGAAAAGATGTGCGGACCGGCATGTCAAGGTTTCGAAGGTCCGTTCCCGTGACTGTAATCTTGATCGATCGACGCTAGCGCATGAATCTCGACGAATATCGTGCGAGTCCGGCCGAACAGGAGCGAATTGCGGACATCCTCAGGCTGCTTCCAGCGCGTGGTGGTTCGGTGCTCGACATTGGTGCGCGCGACGGATACGTCTCGAAGCGGCTGGCCGATCGATTCGATCGCGTCATTGCACTGGATCTGCAACGGCCGCTGATCGATCATCCTCGTATCACATGCATTGCAGGCGATATCACCGCGCTTGATATCGCGGACGGGGCCGTGGATTGTGTCGTCTGTGCTGAAGTCCTAGAGCATATTCCGAGCATCCGGCTCGCGACTGCGGCCGCAGAGCTGTCGCGAGTAGCTTCCGTCGCGATCGTGATCGGCGTGCCTTATCGCCAGGACACTCGGCTCGGGCGTACCACCTGCGGAGCATGCGGTAGAACGAATCCGCCTTGGGGTCACGTCAACACCTTCGATGAGCAATCGTTGGTGAAATTGTTTCCGGATTGGCATGCGTGCGAATGGTCGTTTGTCGGACGAACGCGCGAGCGAACGAATCCCGTTTCGACCGCACTGATGCATTTCGCGGGCAACCCGTATGGTACGTACGCACAAGAGGAGACATGCGTACATTGCGGATCGGCGATTGGTGCGCCGAGGGTGCAAACGCTCTTAGATCGGCTCGCGGCAGGGGTCGCCGCGCGACTCTCGCGTGCCCAGCAGTTGAGCATCATGGGCCGTCCGAAGTGGATGCATGCCCGCTTTTTACGCGCGTGACCTCAGCGCGTCAGCGCGAGGATCGTGTACTACATCTATCACTTTCATAAGGCACACATTAACCAATCGCGATTCCGCGTATCGCCACTGAACAAATAGCGCTAGGATAATTGCCGCGCTTGCCGGGCGACAAGCGCAGCCAAGACGGTTCAATCTGAAACCGCAAATGAAGAAGGGTGGAGTAATGGCAGGTCGAAACGCAGTGGGGATTTGTTCCGGTCGTCCCGCGATAATTCGCTCGAGATTCGTCCCTATCCAATGGATGTTGATTCGCATTGCGGCGATCGCTATGCTGGCGATCTCGACTCCGGTGTTCGCCCAGGTTTCACTGAGCAATTTGGCCGCGACTCTGGCTGCGACACCTGAGAGTAGCTGGGTAAAAGTCAATCTCAATCCTTATTCGGCTGCGTGGGTCTCCGTCGACCTGCAAGTTCCACCATATGCCGGGGATTCCAAACCGGGTTCTATCATCGCCGCATGGAGCTCGTTCGCGTGGGATCCGAACCGAGGTGACTTGATCCTGTGGGGCGGTGGGCACGCCAACTATGGCGGCAACGAGGTCTATCGTTGGCATGGCACCACACAGCTCTGGGAGCGTGCGTCCGTTCCGAGCGATGTCGAACTGCTGACGGGAGTCACCTACGAAGCCGTCGATGGTGCGATGAATGCCCCGGTTGCAGCGCACACCTACGACAATCAGGTGTTTCTCAAGCACCTCGACAGATTTTTGACATTCGGCGGCGCCGCTTTCGACACGGGTTCCGCGCAGCCAATCCTGCTGAACAACGGCACTATCAGGGCGACAGGTCCATTCCTGTGGGATCCGTCGCGCGGCGATCCCAACAAGGTCGGCGGAACGACGGGTTCGCACGTACAACGCGTGGCGCCGCATCCAGAGATCGTCGGCGGGCAGATGTGGCAGAACCTCGACATTTATGACGGGCGCTTTCCCGCGTCGGCGCTTCCGTCCAATTTCGTGATGGGTGTCTCGGACGCCACGTTCGAGAATGGCGTCGACACCGTTTACATAACCGGCCGAATCGGTGGCGGCACGAATCAGGATCTGTTTCGCCTGCGTATTCCGAGCATCAGCGACCGTTCGCAAGACACCTGGCAACGCTTGGGGATCTGGTGGTCTGGAAGCTCGTCGCAGGGTGGTGGGGCGGTTGATGTGACGCGCGGAATTTTTGCCCGCACCGGCGGCCCGGGCTTGCCGTTCTCCTACTGGAACCTCGCCACCGCGGGTCCGAATAATCGCGACGTCGGAGTGACGACGATCATTGACGTGACGGGACAGTTTTCCGTGACCGCCAATTCCGGGATGGACTTCGACCCGAACCAGTCGAACTTCGTTGTCTGGAACGGTGGTGGAACGATCTGGCGTGTGACGCCTCCGACTCCTATTTCTCCAACGGGATGGGTGGTCACGAAAGAGCCCGATCCGCTTGGCGCCGTGCCGCCCTCGAATGTGGGCACCGGTATTCTCGGCAAATTCAAATATGTCGAGAATCTCCGCGCCTTCATGGCGCTCGACGTAAACGGTGACGTTTGGCTATACAAACCCGTGGACTGGTCCAATCCGGACACCAACCAGCCACCGACGGTAT
>JBEPUI010000074.1:0-14771 GCA_041691615.1 Pseudomonadota bacterium | reverse complement strand
GTTTTTGTCGTAGAATCACGGGTTCCCTTGCCACACCCGGAACGTGCGGGGTGGCCGTCGGCTTGCGGCAGCACCGGATGGCAGCACGAGATGGAAACATCTTTGCCTCCAACAGGACAGGGATAGGCAGCGGCGGCGCGAATCAATCCAGCAATCGCGCCTGCCCGTGCGCAAGCCATCAACGATCGAAAGGATGGGTTATTCATGCGTCATTACGAAATCGTTTTCATCGTGCACCCCGACCAGAGCGAGCAAGTCGCCGGCATGGTCGAGCGGTATCGCACGATGGTGACCGGCCATGGCGGCCGGATTCACCGACTGGAGGACTGGGGCCGCCGGCAGATGGCCTACCCGATCCAGAAGATGCACAAGGCTCACTACGTGCTGATGAACATCGAGTGCAATGCCGAGACGCTGACCGAGCTCGAGCATGCATTCAAGTTCAACGACGCGGTGCTTCGCCACCTGATCGTCGCGATGCGCGAAGCGATGGTTGCGCCGTCGCCGATGATGAAGGAAGAAAAGGCGAAGTCGCTGACCGAGCGTCCGCAGGAGCGCGTGAGCGATGGCGCGGCACCGGCCACGGCGAGGGCACCCGCGAGCGCGCCGGTACCCGCGCCGGCGCCCGCGCCTGTCGCGGACGCTTCCGCACCGGCGGCCTGATCGCGCGAACCCGCACACCGGAACCCGCTTGCACGACGCGACCTGCATCAACCGACTGACACTCGACGCAACCCTTGTGCAACGTGACGACCTTCGCTACACGCCTGCCGGCATCCCGGTGCTGCAAATGACGCTCGAACACGCGTCGATGCAAGCCGAGGCGGGCGGCGAACGAAAAGTCGATTGCGAAATGACGGCGATTGCTTTTGCCGACGTCGCACAAAGGCTCGCGAAAGTTGCCACCGGGGCTCTCATGCGCTGCGAAGGCTTCATCGCCCGCCGCTACCGCACCGGGACCAGCGTCGCAATGCACATATCACGATTCGAATTGACGGAAAGGTAAGACACCATGCCCCGCCCACTGGGAAGAGGTAAAGGCAAGCTGAAGGGAAAGAAGGACTTGAAGAAGCGCGACCGCGGCAATGCGCTGTTCAAGCGCAAGAAGTTCTGCCGCTTCACCGCCGAAGGCGTCAAGCAGATCGACTACAAGGACATCGACATCCTCAAGGATTTCGTCCAGGAAAACGGCAAGATCATGCCGGCACGCGTGACCGGAACCAAGGCGCGCTACCAGCGCCAGCTCGGCACGGCGATCAAGCGCGCTCAGTTCCTCGCGCTGCTGCCGTACACCGACCGCCACTAGGAGACGCTCATGCAGATCATCCTGATGGAAAAATTGCAGAACGTCGGCAACCTGGGCGACGTGGTCAAGGTCAAGGACGGCTACGCGCGCAATTTCCTGATTCCGCAAGGCAAGGCGCGGCGCGCGACGCCGGAGAACCTGAAGCTGCTCGAGTCCAAGCGTGCCGATCTCGAGAAGGCCGCGGCCGACAAGCTTGCCGCCGCCCAGGCGCAGGCCGACAAGCTGCAGGGCACGGCGTTGCGCATCACGCAGAAGGCGGGCGTCGATGGAAGGTTGTTCGGCTCGGTGACCAACAGCGACATCGTCGAGGCGCTGAAGGCGCAAGGCTTCGCGCTGGAGAAGTCGGCGATCCGTATGCCGACAGGGCCGTTGAAGCAGGTCGGCGAATATCCGATCACCGTCGCGGTGCACAGCGATGCGGAAACGCAGATCGTCGTGCATGTGATCGGCGACACCAGCCAGGGCTGACACTCGCCCCTGCCGCTACGACGAAGGCGCCGCGAGGCGCCTTTGTTTTTTTGCGTCGCGCGAACTTGCGTTCTTCGCTGGCGGCGGTTCGTGCGGGTGGCCATGCTGCGGTGCCGTGCAGCGCATCGGCCTTGCGTCGTGCGCGCCCGGAACCTTGTACAATCGCATTCGACCTTTCGCGGCGCGCATGTCATGCCGGACGACTCCCAGATCGACGCACTGAAGCTGCCGCCGCACTCGCTCGAAGCCGAGCAGTCGGTGCTGGGCGGACTGCTGCTCGACAACGAGGCCGAGAGCCGCATCGGCGACGTCCTGACCGACGCCGACTTCTACAGCGATGGCCACCGCGTGATCTTCCAGCATGCGATGCGCCTGATCGGCGAAGGCAAGCCCGCCGACGCGGTGACTGTCGCCGAGTTGCTCGCGTCGACGCAGAAGCTCGACTACGTCGGCGGCCTCGCCTACATCGGGGCGCTGGTGCAGAACGTGCCGACCACGGCCAACATGCGCCACTACGCGCAGATCGTGCGCGAACGCTCGATCCTGCGCCAGCTCGCGGCCACCGCCGGCGAAATCGCCGAATCCGCGTTTCATCCGCTTGGGCGCAGCGCGCGCGCGGTGCTCGACGAAGCCGAGACCAAGGTGATGCACATCGCCGAGCAGGGCGCGCGCGGGCAGCAGCAGTTCGCGGTGCTGGGAACGCTGCTGGCCGGCGTGGTCGAGCGCATCGAGGAGCTCTACAGCCGCGACGATCCATCCGAGGTCACCGGCGTGGAAACCGGATTCGCCGACCTCGACCGTGAAACGGCCGGACTGCAGCCGGGCGACCTGGTGATCATCGCCGGGCGACCATCGATGGGCAAGTCCGCGCTGGCGGTCAACATCGGCGAGCACGTGGCCTTGCACATGAAACTTCCGGTCGTTATTTTTTCCATGGAAATGGGCGCCCACCAGCTCGCGCTGCGCATGATCGCGTCGGTGGGACGCCTCGACAGCAAGAACCTGCGCACCGGCAGGTTGCAGGCCGACGACTGGAACAAGCTGTCGACCGCGCTCGGCCGCCTCAACGACGCGCCGATCCTGATCGACGAGACGCCGGCGCTGACCGCAATGGAAGTGCGTTCACGCTCACGGCGCATCGCCAAGCAATACCAGGGCAAGCTCGGCCTCATTATCGTCGACTACCTGCAACTGATGCAGGCCAGCGCGGTGGGCGAGAATCGCGCGACCGAGATCTCGGAGATCTCGCGGTCGCTCAAGGCGCTGGCCAAGGAGCTCAAGGTGCCGGTGGTGGCGCTGTCGCAGTTGAATCGCGGCCTCGAGCAGCGTCCGAACAAGCGGCCGGTGATGTCGGATCTTCGCGAAAGCGGTGCCATCGAGCAGGATGCCGACGTGATCCTGTTCATCTACCGCGACGAGGTCTACAACCCCGACACGCAGGACAAGGGCGTCGCCGAAATCATCATCGGCAAGCAGCGCAACGGACCGATCGGCACGATACGCCTCACGTTCCTCGGCGAATTCACCCGCTTCGAGAACTTCGCGTCGCCCGGCAGCTACTGAAGCAATAGCGCGTTGCGGCAGGCATCGATAAGCGCGTGCGCCAGCGCGGGCAGCAATAGCGTTCCGCCTGATCTGCACGCAAAGGCCAGCAGCGCACCGACCGGAACGTGCACGGCGAGCAACTGCACGACCGTCGGAGCGACGGGCCCCGCGCCTGCGATCGGCAAGTGCCACAATCCCCACAACGCCGCCACGAAGAGCGCGGACGCCCACGATCGCATGGACGGCTGCGTCGCGCTGCCGTTAACGTCGTCCGTCTCGCCGGCGACGTGCGCGTCGAGCGCGCCGCGAAATACCACTTCCTCGAGCACGAAACAGACGGGCAGATAGTTCAGGAAGCCGACGACAAACGCGAGGCTGCGGCTGGCGATCGACATGGAGGTTGCAGGCAATGACCACGTCGCCATCGTGATTATCGTGACGCCGGCCAGCAACGCGTAGAGCACGTACGGCAACGCCCGCCGGAATGAATCGGCGCGCTGCCGTTGCACGGCGAATCCCACGCCAATCGCACCGGCGATCGCGCAGGCGAGCCACATTGCGACGACGACAGCGCCGGCCGGCACGGCGTCGTGGAACAGCGCATAGCCCGGCGCGATCGTCAGCAGTGCTGCAATCGCGATCGCGCGGCGCGACAACCGCACACGCACGGCCCCGCGCACCCACAGTGCCGCCAATGGTCGCCGTGCAACGTAACGCTGGAACAGCACCAGCAACGGAACGCCCAGCAGCAGGTATTGGTTCGCGTCGAGCGCAGCCCAATAACCGCACAGGATCCACACGCCGATAAACGCGGCGGCCTCCAGCCCGCGCCTGTAGATGTTGCGGGGCACGCCGACGGCGAGCGGCGCTAGGCGCCGCGCGCTAGCAGGAACAGGCCGCCGATGATCAGCAGGATGCCGCCGATCTGGACCGGCGCCAGCCGCTCGTTGAACAGCACCACGCCGGCAATCGCCACCAAAATCAGCGTGAGCCCGGTGTACAACGGGAAGAGCTGCGACATCTCGAACTTGCGCAGCGCGTGCAGGTACCACATGAACACGCCGCCGTAGAGCGCGAGCGCGAGCGCCACCACCGCGCCTTGCGTCATCAGCAGCTGGACGAACGTGTCATGCGGCTTTTGCGACGCCCACTTGAGCAGCGCGTGCGCGATCGTCAGCACCACTGCGAGCGCAGCGGCGTTGGCGATCATGGCGGCGTGCGAGGCGTTCATTGCGAAGGTGCGGGTGCGGGTGCGGGACCGGGACCGCAGACCGCCATCATCGCACGCGAGGCGCGAATGTGACGATCTCCAGCGCGTGCGGGTCGGACGCCGTGGTGGCGATCGTCCAGTGGTGAATCGCACCGCCCGTCGCGCAGCGATAGACCTGCGTGACGAGGTCCTGCGTGGCCGGCACGAGCCCGACGCCGTCGCAGGCGGCTTGCACCCACCAGCCCGGCATCCAGGTCACCAGCGGATTTGCCACCACGACCAGGTCGATGGCCGGCGCGTCGAATGCATACTCGACCCGCTGCGCTTTTCCGGTCACGTACGGATGCGGCGGATACAGTGTGGAAAGTGGCAGGTCGCGGTGCGTCGGCGCCGCGACCACCAGGTTCACCGGGTTGATGCCGATGCCGCCGACCACCGTTGCAGGTTCGACCGCGAGGTCGCGATAGCGTTGACGGGCAAGGCCGATGCGCCCGCGCGCGCCGTCGCCCGCCGCCTCGTCGGTAAAACGCGCGATATCGCCGGCACAGTGCATGCGCAGCGGCATCGCATAGAACACGTCGAGCGCATAGGGCAACGCACCGTACACCGGCGAAGGTTGTGCACACAACGCGCGGCCGAGCCGGTCGACGCTGTAGGCCGGCAGCCAGATGTCCGTGCCGACGGGCGCCGCAGCGGGTGCGCGCGCGATGTCGGCGATCAACAGCGAGTCGATGCGCCCGCCACCGTACTGCATCGAGCGCACCACGCCAGCACCGGCCACCGCCGCGGACGCCAGCGCCGGCACCATGAA
Source organism: Pseudomonadota bacterium (assembly GCA_041691615.1). Lineage (GTDB taxonomy): Bacteria > Pseudomonadota > Gammaproteobacteria > Burkholderiales > Casimicrobiaceae > VBCG01. The sequence goes on along the minus strand of JBEPUI010000074.1, from coordinate 9,431 downwards.
CAGCATCGCGCCATGCCTTCGCGCAAAGGTGTTCCACCCGGACGCCACGAGCAAGGCAAACGGCGGAACGATCGAATAGGCCATATATACAGGCGTCACCGGCCGGATCAGCGCGACGAATGCCAGCGCCAGTGCCGTCAACACGAATCCCCAGCGCGCAGCGCGGTCGTTGCCGAATGCCGCGACGAGGCCGCGCAACGCGCCGACGATCGCCAGCAATGCGCAGAGGGTGGCGACGTTGCGAGGAAACGCCGCATCGGGCGCGAACACCGCCGACATGATCGCGTGCGGTCCTGTCCAGGCGATGCTGCGCAGCAGCGCCGGCAGGCGCGACAGGTTGGCGAGCGCGACGTTGCTGTCGGCCACCGCGCGCGTCGTGTCGATCAGCGAGATCCCGGCGAACAGCGTTGGCGCGAACAACAGCGCGAATCCTGCACCGGCGGCGAGCCACGCCGCGACCCGGTCGTCGAGGTGCGCGGCGAGGCGCCCGGGCGCGCGGCACGCGGCGAACAGCACGACGATGAAGACCCAGGCGCAGGATGGATGCGCGTGGGTCGCGGCAGATGCCGCGAGGCCCGCGGCGAACCACCAGCGCGGATGCGGCGTGTCGCGCGCACGCAGCACGCAATAGAGCGTGGCGACCAGCGCGGTGCGCACCGCGTTGATACTGGTGAAACCGACGCTTTCGAAACTCGCCCAGCCGGGCATCGCCAGCGTCACGGCCCACATCAGGCCGAGCTGCCGCCCGGCAAGGCGCTTGCCTGCCGCGTATGCGAGGGGAAACTGCAGCGCACCGATGACCACAGCCGTCATCGCCGCGGCGAACCAGGTCGGGACGATGAACATCGGCAACGCCATCAGCCAGAACCACAGCGGGCCGAAGCGCACGTGACCGGCGAACACCGGTCCCAGCAGCGGGCGCGCGCCGTCGTGGACGATCGCATAGGCCTCGGCGACGTCGCGCCCCGGATCGTAGCCGCCGCCGACGAACACGCCGAAGCCGACATAGCCAAGCGCGATCACCGCGACCAGCGCGGCGTGCCACGACACGCGCGCGTTCATGGCGCTCGGGTCGTGCCGTGCAGCGAGCGCACGACATACAGCGGCCGCGCCTTCACCTCGTCGTAGATGCGCGCGACATATTCGCCGAGGACGCCGAGCGACAGCAGCTGCAGCCCGCCGAGAAACAGGATCAGCGTGATCGTCGACGCGTAACCCGGCACATCGATGCCCAGCACCAGCGTCTTGGCGGTGAGCCACGCGCCGTAGACCATGGCCAGCGCCGCGATGACGAAGCCGGCGACGCTCGCGACCTTGAGCGGCGTCGCGGAAAACGACGTGATCGCGTCGCTGCCGAGGCGCCAAAGCCGGCCCGCACCGAATGACGAGCGACCGGCGGCACGCTCGTCGACATCGTAGGGGACCATCGCGAACCGAAAGCCCACCCACGCGTAGAGCCCCTTCATGAAGCGGGATCGTTCGGGCAGGTTGCGCAACGCCCGCACCACGGGCGCCGACAGCAGCCGGTAGTCGCCCGCGCCCGGCGGCAGCTCCAGCGCGCTGACCCGGCGAAACATCCGATAGAAGAGCGTCGAGGCCATCCGCCTTATCGCGCCGTCACGCGGCGGATTGCGGCGCACGGCGACGACCATGTCGTTGCCGGCGCGCCAGCTCGCGATCAGCTCGGCGAGGAGCTCCGGGGGATGTTGCAGGTCGGCGTCGATCGGAACCACGGCCTCGCCGCGCGCGTGGTCGAGGCCCGCCGAGAGTGCCACTTCCTTGCCGAAGTTGCGCGACAGCTCGACGACCTTGATGCGCGCGTCGCGCTCGCGCGCGGTGAGCATCGCGAGCAGCGACGCATCGCGGCTGCCGTCATCGACGAACACGATCTCCCATGGCAAGCCGAGCGCGCCCAGCGCGGCCTTCGCCCGCGCGAGGAATGGCTCGATGTTCGCGGCCTCGTTGTACACCGGCACCACCAGCGACAACGTGGGCGCAATGTCGTCGGCAGGCACGGTGTCGGACATGGGCACACGTTTCGCGCGAAGGGCGGCCGAGGGCGGGGCGTCAGAGGATCTCGGCCGCGTGGTCGGCAAGGCGCGAGCGCTCGCCGCGGGTCAGCGTGATGTGCCCCGAATGCGACCAGCCCTTGAAGCGATCGACCACGTAGGTGAGTCCCGAACTGCCTTCGGTCAGGTACGGCGTGTCGATCTGCGCGATGTTGCCGAGGCACACGACCTTGGTTCCCGGACCGGCGCGCGTGATCAGCGTCTTCATCTGCTTCGGCGTCAGGTTCTGCGCCTCGTCGATGATCAGGAACTTGTTGATGAACGTGCGCCCGCGCATGAAGTTGAGGCTCTTGACCTTGATCCGCGAGCGGATCAGGTCGCGGGTCGCCGCACGTCCCCATTCGCCGGCCTCGTCGTCGGTCTTGTTGAGCACGTCGAGGTTGTCCTCCAGCGCGCCCATCCACGGGTTCATCTTTTCCTCCTCGGTGCCGGGCAGGAAGCCGATATCCTCGCCGACCGGCACGGTGACCCGCGTCATGATGATCTCGGTGTACACCTTGAACTCGAGCGTGAGCATCAGGCCCGCGGCGAGTGTCAGCAGCGTCTTGCCGGTGCCGGCCTGGCCGAGCAGCGTGACGAAGTCGAGCTCGGGATTCATCAGCAGGTTGAGGGCGAAATTCTGCTCGCGGTTGCGCGCGGTGATTCCCCAGACGTTGTTCTTCTGGTGCGTGTAGTCCTTGAGCGTCGACAGCAGCGCCGTGCGCCCCGTGATCTCCTTGACCACCGAATAGAACGGCTGCTCGCCCGGCTTTTCCTGGTAGACGAATTCATTGGTCAGCAGCGACGGGACCAGCGGGCCCGTGACGCGGTACATCGTATGGCCGCCCGATTGCCACGACTCCATGCCCTTGCCGTGGCGGTCCCAGAAATCGTCGGGCAGCGCCTGCATGCCCGGGTAGAGCAGCTCGGTGTCCTCGAGCACCTTGTCGTTGAAGTAGTCCTCGGCGGCGATGCCCAGCGCGCGCGCCTTGATCCGCATGTTGATGTCCTTCGACACGAGGATCACGCTGCGCTTCGACTCGCGCTGCGCGAGGTACATGACCACCGCGAGGATCTGGTTGTCGGCCTTGCCGTTGGCGAGCGACGGCGGCAACGTGGTGGTGATCGTCTCGGTCTGCAGGAACAGCCGGCCGGTGGCGGCGCCATTCGACTTGGTATCGAGCGCGATGCCGGCGGCGATGCTTTCGGCCGACGCTTCGGTCTGCGCGGTCACGAGCTCGTCTAAGAAACGCGATGCCTGGCGTGCGTTGCGCGCGACCTCGGTGATGCCCTTCTTGTTGTTGTCGAGCTCCTCGAGCGTCAGGATCGGCAGGTAGACGTCGTGTTCCTCGAAGCGGAACAGGCTGGTCGGATCGTGCATCAGCACGTTGGTGTCGAGCACGAAGAGCTTGGTCGCGGTTTGCGCAGGATTGCGGGTGCCGGTCTTGCCGGCGCCGCCGGGGGACTTGCGGGAAGAAGCGAGGGAAAGGAGCTGGTTCGGAGTCGGGGACAGCTTGCGTTCGACCATATGCCTCCAGAAGGAAATCCGTTCGCCATGCGAATCGTCGCGGCGAGCACTTGCATCGATCCTAGCCCGGCATGCGTCGCCATACAAGGGGTTGTAGTCCGCCCGGTTGGCTACCACGACCCTTGGTGTTGCAAAGCGGGTACTGTTGCTTGCAGGCGGACCGTCCGGGCGTCACATCGCGCGCACGAACGCCAGCACTTCGTCGACATGACCGGGTACCTTTACGCCGCGCCACTCGTGCGCCAGGTTGCGCGCGCCGTCGATCACGAACGTGCTGCGCTCGATTCCGCGCACCTTCTTGCCGTACATGTTCTTCATCTTCATCACGCCGAACTGCTGGCACAGCGTCTCGTCCGGATCGGCGATCAATTCGAAGGGAAAGTCCATCTTCGCCCTGAATTTCTGGTGCGACGCCAGCGAATCGCGCGACACGCCGACGACGACCGCGCCGGCTTTGCGGAATTGCGCGTCGCGGTCGCGAAAATCCGCGCCTTGCGTCGTGCATCCGGGCGTGTTGTCCTTGGGATAGAAGTACAGCACGACGGTTTCGCCCTTGTGCGCAGCAAGGTGGAATTCGCCGGCGGTCGAGGGTGCGGTGAAGTCTTCGACTTTCATGTCATGTCCACGGTTTGGCGTTCGGATACGATCGGTGCCCCGGCCGGGTCGAACTCGGCGAGGAATTCGCCGCGCTGCACCAGCAGCGTGCCGCTGCGTCCCGGGATCGAGCCCGGTCCGGTTTCGCAACGCGGCAGCGCCATCGGTTCCAGCGCGTCGTAAATCGCCCGGACCGGCACGAGCGAATGGCCTTGCGCCTTCCAGCCGATCAGCAGCTGCTCCAGCACGGGGGCCAGCTTCATGCCTTCGAGCTCGGCGTGCAGCGTGAACACGTGACCCGTGGCGGCCGGCGCTTGCGTGCGCGCGAGCAGGTTGGCGGCGACGTTGTCGACGGTGACGCCGTCGCAGCCGATCAATTCGTCGAGCGTCGGCAGCGTCGTCGGAATCTGCGGGCAGCGGATCAGCTCGGCATTCCACACCGGCAGGTGCGGATGCGTGCCGCGGCCGTCGGAGCAGTAGTCGAACGCGAATTGCTGGGTGAGGCGCATCGCATGCACATTCATCTGCCAGCCCGCCGCGCCGTGCGTGCGCGGCACTTCGCCGAAGATGCGCTGGAACCGGTCGATCGCCCTTTGCATTTCGGCGGAAGTCCATCGGGCATCGGCACGCATCACGCCGTCCTGCCAGCGCACGTGGTCGAAGCAGTGGATCCCGCATTCGTAACCCAGGTCCCGCACGCCGCGCATGATTCGTTCCCCGCGTTTGCCGATGTCCGGCCCCGGCAGCAGCGTTCCGTTCAGCAGCGTGCGCACGCCGTAGTGCGAGACCACGCTCGTGCGCTTGACCTTGCCGAAGAACCCCGGGCGGAACACACGCTTGATCGCGCGCCCCGTATGGTCGGGACCCAGGCTCCACAGGAACGTCGCCCCCGCGCCGTGGCGGCGGAACAGCGCGACGAGCCGCGGCACGCCTTCGCGCGTTCCGCGAAACGTGTCGACGTCGACTTTCAGCGCGACAAAGCTCATGGTTCGGCGATTCGGCGGGCGAAAAAGACGCGCTAGTCGACCAGTGCGCGCGCCGACGCCACGTGGCCGCGATACGCGTCGAAGATGCAGCGCAACGCCTCGGGCATCGCCACCTGGGGCTGCCAGTCGAGGTCGCGCATCGTGTTGTCGATCTTGGGCACGCGGTTCTGCGTGTCCTGGTAGCCCTTGCCGTAATAGACCTCGGACGTCGTCTCGACGATCGTCACCGCCCGCGCGTTGTCGCGATATTCCGGATACTCGTCCGCGAGTGCCAGCATCATCGTCGCCAGCTCGCGCACCGAGAAATCATTGGCCGGGTTGCCGACGTTGTAGATCTGCCCGCTGGCCACGCCGTCGCGGTTGGCGATGATCGCCATCAGCGCCGAGACGCCGTCGTCGATGTAGGTGAACGCGCGTTTTTGCGTGCCGCCGTCGACCAGCTGGATCGGCTCGCCGCGGACGATATGGCCGAGGAATTGCGTGATCACCCGCGAGCTGCCTTCCTTGGCGGTGTTGATCGAATCGAGGCCGGCGCCGATCCAGTTGAACGGCCGGAACAGCGTGTAGTTGAGTCCCTGCTCCATGCCGTAGGCGTGGATGACGCGATCCATCAGCTGCTTCGCGCACGCATAGATCCAGCGCGGCTTGTTGATCGGCCCCAGCACCAGCTCCGACTGCTCCGAATCGAATTGCGCGTCGCGGCACATGCCGTAGACCTCGGACGTGGACGGGAACACGAGGTGCCGCTTGTAGCGCACGGCGGCGCGCACGATCGGCAGGTTGGCTTCGAAGTCGAGCTCGAACACGCGCAGCGGCTCCCGCACGTACGCCGCCGGCGTGGCGATCGCCACCAGCGGCAGCACGACGTCGCACTTCTTGACGTGGTATTCGATCCACTCGCGGTTGATCGTGATGTCGCCTTCGAAGAAATGAAAGCGCTTCTCGGCCATCAGGTCGTCGATGCGGTCGACCTGCATGTCCATGCCGAAGATTTCCCAGTCGGTCGTGTCGATGATCGCGCGCGACAGGTGGTGGCCGATGAAGCCGTTGACGCCGAGGATCAGGATGCGTTTCATTGCGGACGGAGCTGGAAAAGCGTCAATTGTACTAGGGCCCCATGCGCGCGTCGGCTCAAGGCGCGTCGCCCAGCAGCGCGCGCAACGCCTGCGGCATCAGCGCGTGGCCATCATGGTCGGCGGCGAGCACGGCAAGGCAGCGGCCGTCGCCCGCCCGCGCGTGCATCGCTTCCGCGGCGACAAACAGCCCCGGGTGCTCGGGCGCCTGCGGCGGGCACATCGCCGCGATGCGCGTGGCAAGGATCCGGATGCGCCGCCCGCCGACTTCGCAGAACGCGCCCGGATACGGTGGCGCCACCGCGCGCACGAGGTTGTGGATCACTGCCGCGGATGCGTTCCAGTCGATCCGGCCGTCGTCCGGCCGGCGCCCGCCGAAATACGATCCCGCTGCGATGTCGTTGCGCAATCTCGGCGCCGTGCCGGCGGCGAGCGCCGGCAGCACGTCGTCCAGCAACGCGGCGGCGGCCTGCGTCACCCGGTCGAACACCCGATGCGCCGTGTCGTCGGGGCCGATCGGCACCGCACGCTGCGCGACGATGTCGCCTGCATCGGGCTTGACGCTCATGTAGTGCAGCGTCGCCCCGGTCGATGTTTCGCCGCGCAATATCGCCCAGTTGACCGGCGCGCGGCCGCGATAGTGGGGCAGCAGCGAACCATGAACGTTGAGCGCGCCGCGCGCGGCGGTCGCGAGCATCGCCGGCGACAGCATCTGCCGGTAGTAGAAGCTGAAAATGAACTCGGGCGCGAGTGAAGCGACCCGCGCGACGAAATCTGGGACGTTCGGATCGGCGGGTGTTGCGCAAGGCAGGCCGAGCGATCGCGCGACATCGGCGACGCGCTCGAACCACAGGTTCTCCGCCGGGTCGTCGAGATGGGTGACCACCAGCGGGACGTCGACGTCGTGGCGACGCAGCACGCGCAGGCACTCTGCACCGACATCGTGGTAGGCGAAGACAACGGCGCGCAAGGTGTGAGCGGAAAGCCTAGCGCGGATCGATGTCGCGCTCGAGCACGGTGCGGACGCGATAGCGCGGGCGTTCCCGCACCTGCTGGTAGATGCGTCCCACGTATTCGCCGACGATGCCGAGGCCGAACAGCACGATGCCGAGCAGCAGGAACGCGAGAACGTCGCGATCCCACAGGCCGAGGATACCGCCCTCGAAATTGCCGTGGATCACGCGTTCGACCACATAGATCGCGTAGACAACGATCGAACCGATGGAAACCGCGATGCCGAGCAGCGAGAACATCTGCAGCGGCACCAGGGAGAACCCGGTGACGAGGTCGAAGTTGAGGCGAATCAACTGGTACAGCGAATACTTCGACTCGCCGGCGGAGCGCTCCTCGTGCGCGACCGGCACCTCGACCGGCCGCAACGCGTAGGTGTAGGCGAGCGCCGGGATGAAGGTGTTGACCTCCGGGCTCGCCGCCACGGCGTCGACCACGTCGCGGCTGTACGCGCGCAGCATGCAGCCCTGGTCGGTCATCTTGATGCGCGTGATGCGTTCGCGCAGGCGGTTCATCGCGCGCGACGCGATCCTGCGCCACCACGCGTCTTCGCGCGACATCCGCACGCCGCCGACATAGTCGGCGCCGGCGTCCATCGCCGCCAGCAGCTTGGGGATCTCCTCCGGCGGATTCTGCAGATCGGCGTCGAGTGTCACGATGCGCTCGCCGCGCGCGCGCTCGAAGCCCGCGACGATCGCCATGTGCTGGCCGTAGTTGGCGGAGAACATGACGACGCGGGTGACGTCGGGGCGCGCCTCGAATTGCTGCTTGAGGACGGCGGCCGAGCGGTCGCGGCTGCCGTCGTTGACGAAGATCACTTCGTAGCGCAGGTGCAGTGCGTCGAGTGCCGGGTAGAGGCGCGCGAACAGCGCCGGCAGGCCCGCTTCCTCGTTGAACACGGGGATCACCACGGAAAGCGCGGGAAGGTCACTCATCGTCAGCTCGTTGTCAGGATCGCGGTGCACGCGTCGCAAACCCTATCGACGTCATCATCGGTCATTTGCGTATGCAGCGGCAACGTCAGGGTTTCGCGGGCGATGCGCTCGCTCACCGGGAATTGTCCTTCGGCTCCTCCGAGCGAGCGCCCCAGCGTCGACAGGTGCAGCGCCTCGTACGATACGCCGCTGCCTATGCCGCGCGCATCCAGCGCCTCGCGGAATTGCTTGCGATCGATCGCTAGCCGTTGCAGCGGCAACAGCACGTTGAACATGTTCCACGATTGGCCGTCGCCGTCCGTCGGCGACGGCGGCAGCATACATCCGAGGTCGCGCGGAAAACGCGCGAAGTAGCGTTCGACCAAGCGCCGGCGGGTGGCGAGGAATTCCGGCAGCCTCGCGAGCTGCGCGACGCCGACCCGCGCGTTGACGTCGGGCATGTTGAACTTGCCGCCGGCGACGGCGACGTCGCGCGTGCGATCGGCGTTGAACGTGATGCCGTGAAAGCGCAGAGGTTCGGCGCGCAGGGCTTCGCCTTCGTCGCCTACCACCAGTGCGCCGCCCTCGATCGAGGTCATGTTCTTGTTGGGATGGAAGCTGAACGTCGACAGGTCGCCGAACGCGCCGACGGCGCGGCCCTTGGAGCACGACCCCTGCACCAGCGCCGCGTCCTCGATCACCCGCAATGAATGCCGTTTCGCCAGCGCATTCAGCGCGTCCATGTCGGGCAACGACCCGGGCCAATAGGTCGGCATGATCGCGCGGGTGCGCGGCGTGATCGCGGCCTCGACGGCGGCGAGGTCGACGTTGCGCGTGACGAGGTCGCAGTCGACGAACACCGGGCGCGCGCCAGCCTTGACGATCATGTTCATCGTCGCGAAGAATGTCTGTGCCGCGGTGATGACCTCGTCGCCCGGGCCGATGCCCGTGAGTTGCAGCGCGACCTCGATCGCCGCCGTCGCCGACGTGAACACCCGCACCGGGCGGCCGCCGAAGGTCGTCGATAGCTGCGCCTCGAACGCCTTCACCCAGGGACCGCTCGTCAACTGGCCGGATGCGAGCACGTCGGCGACGCCTGCGAGGGCGGCGGCGTCGAGATCCGGCCCGGCGAACTTTAGATAGCGCGCGTTCACTGGAGAGCCTTCGTGCTGCGCACTGCGGTATTCGCGCGCGGGGCGGACCTTCGGGAAGGTGTACCTTCGTGCTGCGCACTCCGGTGTTCGCGCTCGGGGCGGCCCTTCGCGCTCACTGGAGTA
>JBEPUI010000073.1:0-15286 GCA_041691615.1 Pseudomonadota bacterium | reverse complement strand
AATGCGCTGGCCACTCGCGCAGCCGGGTAGCGCGGCCGGGTAGCGCGGCCGGGTATCACGAACGGAAGCGCGAAGGGATCGCGCCACCGGATAGTGCGTCGGGATTGCGCGGCCGGAGATCGCGCCACTAAGCGCCGCTGCTAGCGCGCGCGCACCATCACCTTGCCATTGCCTTCGGCGACCACGATGCCCTCCTGGTTTCGCGCATCGGCCGCCAGCGCGACGATGCCGGCCTGGTGCCTGGGCTTCGGCACGAGCTCGGTGACCCGCCAGGTCGTGGCCAGCGTGTCGCCGACGCGCACCGGCGCGATGAAACGCGTCGCATGCTCGAGATACGCGATCGCGGTGCCGTGGAAGATCATGCCGATCGGGCCGCCCATCAGCGCGCCGGTCAGCACGCCATGCAGGATCCGCGAGCCGTAGCGCGATGCGCGCGCGAATGTCTCGTCGACATGCAGCGGATTGAAGTCGCCAATCAATCCTGCGCCGACGATCAAGTGAGTTTCGGTGACCGTCAACGCACTGGCGAACGCGTCGCCGACCGCGAGGTCGCCGAACCAGCGTCCTTGCACGTCGGCGGTCGGCGGGTTCGGTGGAGTTGCCGGATCGATCACGCGGCGCGATCGACCATTTTTTCCTCGAGCTTGCCGAGCACGCTGGAAAACGCGCGGTCGATCAGCGGCTCTGCCTCGACCAGTCGCGCCTTGTCGGCGCGGAAGCGCTCGGCCAAGTCCTCGGCCGTCATCGAAAGCGCCTTCTGCCCCTGGCGGTTGGTGAACAGGTACGTGCCGCGCAGCGGGCTCACCCACGCGAGCTTGGCGAACGCCAGTTGCCCGTCGTCGCCTTCGAACTCGATCCACATTCCGCGCTCGAGGTTGCGCGCGATCTCCAGATAGTCGTCGTCGATCGTCTCGGCGACTTCGGGCTCGGGCATCGGCTCGGCCAGCGCCATCGCCTCGGCCAGTGCGCGCGCGCGTTGCGCCGTACGCTCGTCGCCGGCCGCATGCGCGACTTCGGCCTGTACTTTTGCCTGCTCGGCAACGGCGGCGATCGGCGACTCGACGTGCGCGAGAGACGGCTTCACCGCCGCCGCGTGCGCCTCGACGAGGTTGGACATGAAGCGCTCGCGGTCCTCGACCGGCCACGGGCGGCCCTGCGCACCCGAGTTCATCCGCTTCAGCAGCGACGGCAGCATCGCCACCAGGTGCTTGCGGTCCTCGGTGGTCTTTTTCGGCTGCACGCTCCAGACGAGGTCCTCGAGCGTCGTCAACACCGAGCCCCATGCCTCGCTGTCCTCGCCATCCTGCATGTACACCTGGTCGAGCGTTGCCAGCCAGCGCTCGCGCAGGTACTCGGCGAGGAAGTTGGGGATCGGCGAGCGCTCGATGCGGCGCTCGATCTCGCTGCGCGCCACGGCGCCGGCGATTTCGCGGCGGTCGCGCTGGTTGATCTCCTCGGCGGTGCTCGCGATGTTCGCTTCGGCCGCCGCTTCCTCGTCGGCGAGGAACTTCTCGAGGTCCTGCCGCAGCTCGTCGAATATCGACAGGTCGTTGTGGAAGTCGTCGAGCACGCGATGCACGATCGACTCGATCCTGCGATAGAGCGGATCTTCCTGCCCGGTGACCGGCGACCAGCCGAGTCCCGCCTGCGCCAGCGCGTTGACCAGCAGCCGCGCCGGATGCGACTTCCGCGCGAAGAACGCGCCGTCGAGCATCGCCGCCTTCAACACCGGGATCTGCAGCCGCGCGAGCAGCGCCTTGATGCCGTCCGGCATGTCGCGCGTATCGAACATGAAGTCGAACAGCATCGCGACCATCTCGATGGTCATCGATTCGAGCTGGTTCGCCTTGTGTCCGAGCGGCGACTGCTGCAGGTCGCGCAGCACGTTGTGAAGGCCCTGCGGGATGCCCGAGAAGCCGACGCTGGCGCCGTCGACTTCGAAATTGACCTGACCGGCCTGCAGTCGCGTCAGTCCTTCGTGCAGCGACGGCGTCGCGATGATCGGCGCGCCGGGCACGTAGCCGGACATCGTCGTGGGCATCGGCGCGAACGACGTCGCGCCATCGCCGATGCCCATCCCGGCGCCGGCGGCAGCCTGTGCGAACATCATCGCCGGGTCTATCGACGGGAATCCGCTGCCAGCGTCGCCGCCTTCCGCCTGCGGCTGTTGCGACGACTGTCCCATCCGCGGCTGCATCGCGGCGGCGGCGCCGCCGCCGTACATGCGCTTGAACAGCGCCATCATGTCGACTTCCGGACCGGCCATGGGCGTCTGCGGCGCGTTCGGGGACGACTCGGCGGCGGCGGCGCGCGCGCGTGCCCGATCCGCCGGCGATCCGCGATTGACGATCCTGCCGCGCGGTGCCGCCGCGGGAACGATCCGCAAGTTCACGAGATGGCGGTTCAGGTCGGCATAGATCGCCGCGATGTCGGCCAGCGAGGTCTGGTTCAATTCCTTGAGGATCTGGAACTTGATCTGCTTGTCGACCTTAAGGTCCTGCAGCGCCTCGGCGAACGCATCGACGATGGTCTGCGGCGCAAGCGGATTGCCGTCGGTCTCGAGGCCCGGCTTGCCGAGCAGGTATCCGACGCCGCGATTGAATTCGTTGAGCTCCTCGTGGCACGCATTCTCGACGATGCGCGTGATGTTGCCGGTCAGCACCGATTCGTCCATCGCCGTGGTGTCGATCAGCGTCAGTTTGGTGGGATCGACGTCGGAGGTCGCGAACTCGAGCTTTTGCTCCCGGCCGGCGATGCGGTCGTCGATGCGCTTGCGCAGGCGCTTTTCGAAATCCGACATCAGGCTCGCGCGCTCGGTCTTGAGCGCACCGCGTGCATCCAGGTACAGCGATTGCTCGGCACGAATGTCGGACTTGCTGGCGCGCTCCATCAAGAGGTCGCTCATGCGGTCGAACATCGCCGAGAACGACAGCTGCAGCCGGTGGATGGCCAAGTCGCGACAATCGGACAGCGCCTTGGCCAGGTCGCGGGGAAGCTGCCGTTTCACGGCCGATTGGGTCGTCGGTGCGTTCATGTCGTCATTGTTTTGCCGCAAATCGTGCGTACCAAAGCCGTTCCAGCGCGGCGGGTTCCAACGCCGCAACTCACAGCCCGTCATGACCTTGGCGCACAAACGTGCCAAATTACTCTAGCACGCCGGCACCCCCCGCCGGAAGCGGTTCAGCGTGCCGAAAGCGCCGCCCATGACCTTTCGACGCGTTTGAACGACACCGGATAGGGCGTTTTGAGCTCCTGGGCATGGAGCGATACCTTGAGCTCCTCGAGCAGCCACCGAAACTCGGCCAGCGCGGCGTCGTCGCGGCCGGCCTTGCGGTCGGCGTCCAGCCGCTCCCGATAGCGGCGCCACCACACCGCGACCTGCTCGGCGTGACGGGCTTCGCGGTCGGCGCGCTCGGCCACCTTGGCGAGGCGCCGGTCCAGCGCGGTCAGGTAGCGCGGTATCTGCGTGGCGTGTGTCCAAGGCGTGGCGAGCAGGAATCCGGGGTAGACCAGCGCGTCGCGCTGGCTGCGAATGTCGGTAGCGAGGCGCACGTCGCCGGCGGGCAGCGCGGCCACGCGCTTGCCCAAGAGTTGGTGCGCCGCAGCAATCTCGCCGAGAAGCCGGTCCATGTGCTCGGCCACGGCAGGCAGGCGCGTTCTTGCGCGCTTCACCTGTTCGGCGAACGACGCCGCGTCGCGGGGTACGGTGTCATCGCCGACGTACGCGCGGTCGGCGATGGCCGCCAGAGCGTCGGCCAGCAACGCGTCCGGTGCCACGGCGTTGCGCAGCAGCAGCGCCGCGGCATTGAACGCCGCGGAGCCCTTGGCATAGCGTGAGGCGACGTCCCTGAGCGCAAAGCCGATCAGCCGCACCACGGCGCGGCGCGTCGCCACCGCGGCGGCGGCTTCGGTGTCCATCAGCGTCAGCGAGACGCTCGTCCCGCCATCGACGAGCGCCGGATAACCGGTCACGCGCGCGCCGTTGCGTTGCAGCGCGAGCGACTGCGGCAGAGTGCCCAAGTCCCATTGCGTGATCCCGCTGCGCTCGAACGATTGCTCGCCGGCGGCGAAGGTCATCTGCGCCGCCTCGCCAAGCGCGCGTTGCAGCACCGCGAGCTCGCGACCGCTGCCGAGCTCCTCGCCGGCGCCGTCGACCACGGCGACATTGACGCGCAAATGTGCCGGCAATTGAATTGCATCGAGCACCGCGCGCTCCGGCGCTTCGCCCGTGCGCGCACGCAGGAACATGCGCACCGCATCGTTGAGGTGCGTGTCGTGCGCAGGGTTCGACTCGAGGAATGCGGTGACGCTGTCGGCGAGCGGCATCAGGCGATTGCGCAGTGCCTTCGGCAGCGCCTTGAAAAGCTGCGTCAGTCTTTCGCGCAGCATCCCGGGCACGAGCCACGACAACGCCGCATCGTCGACCTGGTTGAGCAGTGCCAGCGGCACCGTCAGTGTCAGCCCGTCGAGCGGGTGACCGGGTACGAAGCGATACTTGATGGGCAATTGCGCACCCGCGACCGCGAGGGTTTGCGGATAGAGCGCCTCGGTGACGCTCGCCGCAGCGTGCAGCATCAGCGTGTCGCGGGTCATGCGCAACAGCGCGGGCTCGCGCGCTTCCGCCTCCCGGCGCCAGGCTTCGAACCCGGCGCGATCGCGGATGTGCGCGGGCAGGCGCGCTGCATAGAACGCGGCGATCGCCTCGTCGTCGACCAGCACGTCCTGGCGCCTCGCCTTGTGCTCCAGCTCGGCGATCTCGGCGACAAGGCGGCGGTTGTGCGCGAGAAACGGCGCGTCGACACCCAACATGTCGGCGGCGAGCGCCTCGGCGATGAACACGTCGTGAGCGATCGCAGGCGCGATCGCGCCATAGCTCACCTTGCGCCGCGCGACCAGCGTCAGCCCGTACAGCTGGACGCGCTCGCTGGCGATGACTTCGCCGCGCGCCTTGTCCCAATGCGGCTCGAAATAGTCGCGGCTCACCCGATCGCCTGCCACCTGCTCGATCCATTCCGGCTCGACGCGCGCGTTGCTCCGCGCGTACAGGCGCGTGGTCTCGGTGAGCTCGGCCGCCAGCACCCATTTCGGCTTCGCCTTGGCAAGCGCCGATGCGGGATGCAGCACGAAGCCGATGCCGCGCGCACCGGCGTAGCCGTCGCCTTCGTCGGCGCGATGGCCAATGTTGGACAACAAACCTGTCAGCAGCGCGCGGTGGATGTCCGCGTAACGCCGCGCATCGACCTTGTCCGGCAGCGCGTCCTGCCATTGCCATCCGGCTTCGGCCAACTGGGCGGCGAGTTGTGCGTGCACTTCGCGCCACTCGGTGAGGCGCAGGAACGATACGAATTGCGCACGGCAGGCGTCGACGCGGCGACGGTGCGACAGGCCCTGGCGCGACAGGTCGGTGAAAAATTCCCAGAGTGCGATCAGCGACAGGAAGTCGCTGCGCTCGTCGCGAAACCGCAGGTGCGCCTGGTCGGCCGCCTGGCGCTTGTCGTGCGGCCGCTCGCGCGGGTCGGGGACCGCGAGCGCGCTCGCGATCACCAGCGCCTCGGCCACGCATCCGATTTCGCGCGCGGCGAACAGGATGCGGCCGATCCGCGGATCGAGCGGCAGCCGCGCGAGCTCGCGGCCGAGCGGCGTCAGCCCGCGCGTCGCATCGACGCAACCCAGTTCCTGCAGCAGCTGGTAGCCGTCGGTGATCGCGCGCGGCCCCGGCGCCTCGACGAACGGAAACGCCTCGACCGCGCCGAGATCAAGCGCTGCTGCGCGCAGGATCACCGATGCCAGCGAGCTGCGCAGGATCTCGGGTTCGGTAAATGCCGGGCGCGCCGCGAAATCGTCCTCGCCGTACAGGCGAACGCAAATGCCGTCCTGCACGCGGCCGCAACGTCCCGCGCGCTGGCTCGCGGCGGCCTGCGAGATCTTCTCGATCTGCAACAGTGTGGTCTTGTTGCGCAGCGAATAGCGCTTGACGCGCGCGAGGCCGCTGTCGATCACGTAGCGGATGCCTGGAACGGTCAGCGAAGTCTCGGCAACGTTGGTGGCGAGCACCACGCGCCGGCCGCGCGACGGCGCGAACACCCGGCGCTGCTCGGCCACCGACAGCCGCGCGTACAGCGGCAATACCTCGACCGCGCTGGCGTAGGGCCTGCGCGCCAGCGCGCGTTGCATCAGCTCGGCGGTCTCGCGGATTTCGCGCTCGCCCGGCAGGAACACCAGGATGTCGCCGGGGCTTTCGCGCCACAATCCTTCAGCGGCGTCGACGATCGCCTCTTCGAGCGCTTCCTCGTCGTCGGTCTCGTCGCCCGCGTCGCCTGCGCGGTAGCGAACTTCCACGGGGAACATCCGTCCGGAGACTTCGATCACCGGCGCCGGCGTGCCGTCATGCGCGAAGTGGGCGGCGAAGCGTTGAGCGTCGAGCGTCGCCGACGTGATGACCACCTTGAGGTCGGGACGCTGCGCGAGCAGGTTGCGCAGGTAGCCCAGCAGGAAGTCGATGTTGAGGCTGCGCTCGTGCGCCTCGTCGACGATGATCGTGTCGTATTTCGACAGTGTCCGGTCGCCCTGGGTCTCGGCCAGCAGGATGCCGTCGGTCATCAGCTTGACGAACGCATCGGCGCGGGTCTGATCGGTGAACCGCACCTTGTAGCCGACGTCGGCGCCGACCTCGGTGAAGAGCTCGGCTGCAATGCGCTCGGCTACCGCGCGCGCGGCGATGCGCCGCGGTTGCGTGTGGCCGATCAGGCCGCGCTCGCCGCGGCCGGCGGCAAGGCAGATCTTGGGCAGCTGGGTGGTCTTGCCCGATCCCGTTTCACCGCACACGATCACCACCGGATTCTCGCGAATCGCCGCGGCGATTTCGTCCGCACGCTGCGCGACCGGCAACTCCGGCGGGTAGACGATGCGCGGCTTGCGCGCCGCGCGGGCCGCCACCTGGGCGATCGATGCGTCGATCGCGTGGCGGATGCGCAGGCGCTCCGCCGCACCGCGCTCCCCGGGTGCGAGGCGTGCGATGCGCCGCGCGAGGACCGGCACGTCCGCGGCCATCGCGCGAGCGAGCGAAGCGGCGAGGTCGTGGTCGTGGTCGCGCGTCGTTGCCGGCGGTGAGCGATGCGAAGTCAGGGACACGGGTCGCGCATTTTATCGCGCGTGGCGTCCGGTGTGTTGACGCGACGTGTCACCGCGTGCAATGTGCGGTTGCCCGCGCGGTTTGCGCCCGTCCGAGCTGCAATCCGTGAACATGTCCACGCGGCCGCGCTCAACCGCGCCGAAGGAGATCGCGATGTCGCGCCGATTCGTCACCGCGTCGATGCTGGCGCTGCTGGTCCTCGCAGCCAATGCCTCGGTCGCCGCCACCGCAGCCGCCGCCACCGTGACGCTGCGCTGGGCCGGCCGCGGGGACATCAATACGACCGACCCGCATTCGCAGAACGAGAGCCTGACCAACAACGTCAATTCGCTGGTCTACGAATTCCTGGTGACGCGCGATCGCAACATGAAGATCGTCCCCGCACTTGCCGAATCGTGGACGCAGGTCGACCCGACGACGTGGCGCTTCAAGCTGCGGCCGGGCGTGCGCTTCCACGACGGCACGCCGTTCACCGCCGACGACGTGGTGTTCAGCTTCGAGCGCGCCAAGGCGCCGTCGTCGCAGCTGCGCGCCTACGCGAACCAGGCGGGCGTCGCGAAGCGCGTCGACGACCTGACCGTCGAATTCGCCACTCCCGGCCCCAATCCGGCGATGCTCGAGCACGTGATCACGATCAACATCATGTCGCGCGCGTGGTGCGAGAAGAACCGCGCGACGACGCCGCAGAACTTCACGCAGCAGCAGGACATGGTGACGGCGCACCAGGCCAACGGCACCGGACCTTACCTGCTGGTGACGCGCCAGCCGGACATCAAGACCGTGCTGAAGAAGAACCCGGACTGGTGGGGCATCAAGGCCGGCCGCTACGAAGGCAACGTCGACGAAGTCGTCTATACGCCGATCGTGTCGGACGCGACGCGGGTGGCAGCGCTCATTTCCGGCGAAGTCGACGTCGTCAACGACCCGCCGCCGCAGGACGTGCCGCGGCTCGCCCGCACGCCCGGCATCAAGGTGCTGGAAGGCGTCGAGAACCGGATCGTCTTCATCGGCATGGACCAGCAGCGCGACGAGCTTCTGTATTCGAACGTCAAGGGCCGCAACCCGTTCAAGGACCGGCGCGTGCGCGAGGCGCTCTATCGCGCGATCGACATCGACGCGATCCGCAAGACCACGATGCGCGGGCTCGCCAACCCGACGGGCGCGCTGTCGCCGAGCACCGCGATGACCACGCCCGAAATCGAAAAGCGCCTGACTTTCGATCGCACCGCGGCGCGCAAGCTGCTGGCCGATGCGGGCTATGCAAAGGGCTTCGAAGTGACGCTGGACTGCCCCAACAACCGCTATGTCAACGACGAGAAGATCTGCCAGGCGCTGGCGGCGATGTGGGCGCAGGCCGGCGTCGCGGTCAGGGTCAACGCGATGCCGCGCGCGACCTACTTTCCGAAGCTCGAGAAGACCGATACCAGCCTCTACATGCTCGGCTGGGGCGGTGCCGCGACCGATGCGATCTTCGTGTTGCAGCCGGTGTTGTCGACCTACAGCGGCAAGGGCGACGGCGACTTCAACTATGGCCGCTTCAGCAACGCCAGGCTGGACGCGCTGACCGCACGGATCAAGGTCGACATGGACCCCGCGGAGCGCCTCGACCTGATCCACCAGGCGTTGCTCGCGCACAACGCCGAGATCAACCACCTGCCGCTGCATCGGCAGGTGATCCCGTGGGCGTCGCGCGCGAACGTCAGCGTGCAGCACCGCCCGGACAACTGGGTCATCCCGATGTGGGCGTCGGTAAAATAGCCTTCACTTCGATCGGACGTCCGATCCAGCGCGTGACCGCGGCGGCCAGCAGCACGTAGGCGGCGACGGTCACGGCGAACCAGATCCACGCCGAAGCGGTGCCCTTCTGCGCCGATTCGACCGCGGCGCTGAGCGTCATCGTCGTCGCCACGTAGGCCGGCAACGCGCGCGCATCGAAGCGGAACAGCCACAATACGACCGCGGTGGCGACGAGCGCCGACGCGAGGCCCGCGGCGAGCGCCGGTCCGACTTCGCGCGCCGCCAGCGCCGGGATCGCGTGCAGCAGGATCAGCAGCACGACGACAGTCCAAACCCGCTTGTTCCAGTTTGCCGTGATGCGCTGGAGAACGAACAGCACGAACAGCGCGATCGTCACTTCGCGCAGGTAGTTGGCGCCGGCGAGCAACGCGGCCAGCGGCGGCAGCGCCGTGTTCTCGATGTTGAGCGATGGCCAGATCGGTGCCTGTTGCGGCGTGGCGGCCGTCAGCAGCGAGGCGAATCCGATCACCATCAGCGCGGCCGCCGCACCGCATTGCCACGGCGCGAAATCGCGCCGCACGGGCTGCGCGGCGGTGCTGCGCATCGCGTGGCTGGACACGCTGGCGATCAGGCCGATGAACAGCGCCGCGAGCGCGCCGCCGACCAGTATCCCGCCGATGCGCAACGCTACCTGCGTCAACACGGGGTCGGTCGTCGACAGTCCGTAGGCGAGCGACTGCCAGCGATTGGCGAACGCCAGCATCATCGCAACGAAGGTGATGCCACCGATGAGCAGCCCCGCGCGCATGTCGTTTTGCGAGCTGGTGAAGCGGCGCACGCCCAGGAACAGCGCAGCCAGACCCGCACAGGCAATCAGGATGCCCGCACCGATCTTGGCGCTCGCCCATTGGCCATCGCGCGCCTGTTCCGCGCGGAGCCACGCCTCGGGAATGAACACCGCGCGGCCGGCGTTGGTCACCTCGTCGCCGGCGATCGACACCTGCAGCCGCGACTCGCCGTTCTTGCCGACCGAGACCTTGGGGTCGGTCCACAGGAATGTCCAGTCGGTGCGCGCGGGCCGTGCCTGGTCGCGCGCGCCCATCGGTTTCAGCGTCGCCGGATCGACGCCGAAGCGGGTGCGCAACTCGGTGTCGGCAATGCGCTGCGCGGCGTCGCGAGCGAGCGACGCACCCGCGCGTCCCTCGGGCAACAGGTGCGTGACCTGGCGGACGCTGCCGTCGCCGTTGATCGTGACGCGCCACTCCTCGGCGCGATCGACCACATCGCCGGAAAATCGCGCATAGCGCACCGCCCACAGAGGCGATGGCAGCGTATGGCCGACGACTGCGCGATAGATCGCAGGACTGCCTTCCTGCCAGACGAAACGGTGCGATGTCCACTGCGACGCGTCGTCGCTCGCCAGCCGAATCGTCGCCGAGCGCGTCCATTCGCCGGGCAGTGCCACGCCCCGCGACGCGAGCGCGGCATCGGCTGCGGCGAGGGCTGTGCCGCGCGACAGCGTGAAGCCCCCGACGTCGGCGCGAAACGGGGCGGTGACGAGCCACGCGACGAGACCTGCGACACCGAGCCACGGTAGCGCTCGCGCGAACGCAAGTGCGCGCCGCGACGGGCCGTACGCAGTGGCCGCGACCGCGTGCTCTTCGCGCGCGCCGCCTTCGCGCTGCCACGCATAGTTGCGCAGCGTGCGCGGCAGCTCGCTCCACGCGCCGGCGCGGACGCGGCGCGCCGCGATCACGAACAGGGGCACCGCGCCGGCGACAATGATCAGCGCACGCTGCAGCCACGCGCCGGGCGCGTCGACCAGGAACACCGGGATCGCGAACAGCGACAAGTCGAAGCATGCATGCAGCAGGATCGTCGGCAGCAAGCCGAAGCGCAGGAAGATCGCCGCCCAGATCATCGACGGCAGGATCAGCTCGACCAGCCGCGAATACGACGGAAAGCCCGGGTAGTTGGCGTGCGCGGCGCCGAACACCAGCGCCTGCAGCACGAACGCGATGGCGATCCCCGCGCGCTTCCTGCCGAAATGCGCGCCGATCAACGCGCCGAGGCTCAACGGTATCGCGCGGAACAGGCACTCCTCCATGAATCCCGCCTGCAGCGACATCGCAATCGGCGCGAGCGCCGGCACCGCCGACGACAACACGTTGGGATCGGTCATTTCCGACGACGGCTGCCACCAGTGCAGGTACGTGTTGGTGACGTAGTAGAAGACGGCGACGAGCCCAAGCTCCACCGGGATGAACAGGTAGCCGCCGGCGGTGCGCCCCAGCGTCTGCAGCGATGCCCCGCCTTCGCGCGACCACAGCTTCCACAATTGCGGCTGCCAGCCGAAGGCCATCCGCGACAGTGCCTCGGCGCTCATGAACACGAGGCCATAGCCCAGCGCGCCGCCCAGCGTCACGGCGATCGCGCCGCCGACCTGGCGCGCCCAGAACGTGCTTTCGGCCTGTGCCGTATCGAAGCCGAACCACGCGCCGGTGGTCGCCGCGAGCAGCATCAAACCCATCAGGCCGCCGACGATCGCGCCGGCGGCGAACGACGGCTTGGGCAGCAGCATTCCTTTGCGCGCGAGCCACAGCGTGGCGATGATCAGCCCGCCGATGCCATACAGCAGTCCGGCGGCCAGCGTCGCGACATTGGCGATGGTTTCGTTGCTGCTGCGCATTTCCGCGTACCGGCGCGCGAACGCATCGGGAATGAACACGTAGCGCTGCAGTTCGGTGAGCTCGTCTCCGGCGACGCTGAGGCGCATGCGCACACGCGCGTCCGCCAGCCGCTCCTCGCGCTGGTAGGTGAACACGCGGTCGATGCGGCCCGACGGCTGCGTGGACTCCGATTGCTCGAGGAATTTCCACGCACCGAAGTCGACATTCCAATCCTCGCGTGCCCGCGTCTCGGCGAGCGTGCGCGCGGCATCGGCGGCGATCGCCTTGGTGGCCGGGTCGCGCACGTACGTCTCGGCGACGCGTCGCCCGAATCCGTAGGGCACCCCCGCGGGCGTGAAGCGCATCGTCACTTCGGCAATCTCGCCGACCTTGAACAGGCGCACGTCCCACGCGTAGGGCGAATACAGCGAGCCCTTGACCAATTCGGCGAACGCCGGCTTGCCGCCGCCTTCGAGCTCGACGTAGTTCTGCGTCGCGCCGTCGCTGCGGAATTGCAGCGCGGCGCGCGCGTCGGCGGGCGCGAGTCCGCGCTTGGCCGCCAGCGCGCGCGCGGCGGAAATCGCATCGTCGCGCGACATCGTGATGTCCACGTTGACGAGCGGTATCGCCGTCGGAAAAAGTTTCCAGGCCAGCGCGAGCGCGAGCATCGCGACCACTGCATACGCCACCCAGAACCACGGGCGGCGAACGATGCGCCCCGCCGGCAATGCGAAATCGGTCATCATGTCTCCTGCGACGAGAGTCCCTGGCGGGCCCCTGCAATCATTCGTCGCGCACTTGTATCACACCCTGCGCGGCGAGCGCCGCGATGTCTTCGCGCGAAAGAGACAACCGATCGCGCAACACGATGCGCGTATGTTGCGCGAGCAGCGGCGGGGGCAAATCGTACGCGGCCGGCGCCGCCGACATCTTGAACGGCATGCCAACTTGAGCGACGGTACCTGCGAGCGGATGCGGCATGTCGAAGCGCAGGCCGCGCGCGGCCAGTTGCGGATCCGCAAACACCTGGTCGACGCGGTTGATCGGGCCGCCGGGAATCTACGCCGCGTCGAATGCCGCGAGCCAATCCGCCTGGCCGCGCGTGCGCATCACCGCCTCGAGCAGCGGCACCAGCGTGGCGCGGTTGCGTACGCGCCCGGCATTGCGCGCGAAGCGCGCATCCAGCGCCCATTCGGGCTTGCCTGCAATCGCGCAGAACTTGGCGAACTGGCCGTCGTTGCCGACGGCGAGGATCAGGTGCCCGTCGGCGCACGCGAATACCTGGTACGGGACGATATTCGGGTGCGCATTGCCCGCGCGCCCGGGCGCGACGCCGGTGGCGAGGTAGTTCATGTTCATCGACGACATCATCGCCACTGCCGAATCGAACAGGCAGGCATCGATCCATTGGCCTTCGCCGCTGCGCTCGCGCTGCGCCAGCGCCGCGAGGATCGCCACATTGGCGTACATGCCGGTCATCAGGTCGGTGATCGCCACGCCGGCTTTTTGCGGACCTCCGCCCGCCATGTCGTCGCGCTCGCCGGTCACGCTCATGAAACCGCTCATCCCCTGGACGATGAAGTCATAGCCGGCGCGCTGCGCATACGGTCCCTGCTGGCCGAACCCGGTGATCGACGCGTAGACGAGGCGCGGGTTGGCGCGATGCAGCGTGGCGTAGTCGAGGCCGTACGCGGCGAGCCCGCCGACCTTGAAGTTCTCCACCAGCACATCGGCCGTGCGCGCAAGCTCGATCACCAGCTGCTGCCCTTCTGTGCGCGTGAAATCGATCGCCACCGACAACTTGCCGCGGTTGCAGCCGAGGTAGTACGCCGACTCCGAAGTGTCGTTGCCGTCGTGATCCTTGAGATACGGTGGACCCCATGCGCGAGTGTCGTCGCCAGTCTGCGGCCGCTCGACCTTGATCACCGTGGCGCCGAGGTCGGCGAAGAGCTGCGTGCACCACGGCCCCGCCAGCACGCGCGACAGGTCGAGGACGGTCAGGTGCGACAGCGGATGGTCCATCGGTCAGGAATTACCGCGCCAGCGAATCCGGTGCATGGCTTCGCGCGCCACCGTTGGATTCGTTGCCGCGCACTTCGCGTCAGGCCTTCAGCGCGGCAAGCACCTCGTCCAGCATCTTCTTGGCGTCGCCGAACAGCATCCGGTTGTTGTCTTTGTAGAACAGCGGATTGTCGACGCCCGCGTAGCCCGAGGCCATGCTGCGCTTCATCACGATCGAATGCTTTGCATTCCACACTTCGAGCACCGGCATGCCGGCGATCGGGCTCGCCGGGTCGTCCTGTGCGGCGGGATTCACGATGTCGTTGGCACCGATCACCATCGCGACGTCGGCGATCGGAAAATCGGCATTGAGCTCGTCCATCTCGAACACGATGTCGTAGGGCACCTTGGCTTCCGCCAGCAACACGTTCATGTGGCCCGGCATGCGGCCCGCCACCGGATGGATGCCGAAGCGCACCCGTACGCCGCGCTCGCGCAAAACCTTCGTGATCTCGTAGACCGCGTGCTGCGCCTGCGCGACCGCCATGCCGTAACCCGGCACGATGATCACATCCTTGGCGTCCTTCAGCATCTCGGCGGTTTCCTGCGCGCTGATCGGGTGCACCTCGCCTGCCGGCTGCGCGGTGCCGGTCGCTGCCACAGTGCCGCTGCCGGTGCCAAAACCCCCGGCGATCACGCTGATGAAGTTGCGGTTCATCGCATTGCACATGATGTACGACAGGATCGCGCCGCTCGATCCGACCAGCGCGCCGGTGACGATCAGCAGGTCGTTGGACAGCATGAAGCCGGTGGCCGCGGCCGCCCACCCGGAATAGCTGTTGAGCATCGACACCACCACCGGCATGTCGGCGCCGCCGATCGCCATCACCATGTGCACGCCGAACAGCAGCGCGACCACCGTCATCACCACCATCGGCAGCATCGCGTCCTGCACGCCGTGCGCGGCGACGAATCGCCAGCCGAAGCCGATCACCAGCAGCAGTCCGATGAGGTTGATCCAATGGCGTGCCGGCAACAGCAGCGGCTTGCCACCAATCCGGCCCGACAGCTTGCCGAACGCGATCAGCGAGCCCGAGAACGTCACCGCGCCAATCAGCACGCCGACGTACATCTCGATCTCGTGGATCGAGTTCTCCGCCGGCGGGAGGTTGGCCGCGACCGCCGGGTCGATGAAGTTGGCATAACCGACGATCACCGCGGCGAGCCCCACGAGGCTGTGCATCAGCGCGACGAGCTCCGGCATCTGCGTCATTTGCACGTTGCGCGCGGCATAGAGGCCGATCGTCGCGCCGACCACCATCGCGCCGATGATGTAGGGCAGGCCGGCCGCACTGACGTGCGGTCCCAAGATCGTTGCAAGCACGGCGATAGCCATGCCGATCATGCCGTAGGCATTGCCGCGCCGCGACGTCTCCTGGTTGGAAAGGCCGCCGAGGCACAGGATGAAGAGGATGGTGGCGCCGAGATAGGCGACCGCCGACAGGCTCGAGGTCATCTGGACGTCATCCTCATTTGCGGAACATCTGCAGCATGCGCCGCGTGACCGCGAAGCCGCCGAACATGTTGATCGTCGCGAGCCCGATCGCGCACACCGACAGCCAGCGAATCCAGGCGTCGGGCCGTCCC
The DNA here is from genome assembly GCA_041691615.1 of Pseudomonadota bacterium. Classification (GTDB taxonomy): domain Bacteria; phylum Pseudomonadota; class Gammaproteobacteria; order Burkholderiales; family Casimicrobiaceae; genus VBCG01. Next base: position 100 of record JBEPUI010000073.1, on the reverse strand, counting down.
AGCTCCGCGGGAACGCCCGCGAGATCGGGCGCGATCTGCACCAGTGCGCCGATCGCGATGATGCTCGACACCGCGTTAGTGACGCTCATCAGCGGCGTGT
>JBEPUI010000072.1:0-15395 GCA_041691615.1 Pseudomonadota bacterium | reverse complement strand
TTGATTTGGTAGGCCGTGTAGGGATCGAACCTACGACCAACGGATTAAGAGTCCGCTGCTCTACCAGCTGAGCTAACGACCCGAAGAGGCGTGAATTTTATCACAGCCCGCGGCGTCCGCCAGCACTCCCATCGCAACGAGTCTTGAGGCCTGCTGAGGAAAAAGCCGGCAATTACAGCGCCCTAGTCCCGATGGGTTTGGGCCTCCGGTAACGCATACCGATTGCGCATCGAGGCCACCGTCCATTGCATCGTAAACATATAGTCCCAATGAAGGTGGGTGGGTGCGGCGTTGAGCAAGAACGGAAAGTGGCGTTGCACCGGCGTCGAGGGCACGTTGCGTTGCAGATTGCGCCCGTGGCGATTCATGAAATCAAACAGCCTGTAACGCCATCGGACGCGCGCCTTCCAGTAGCGGACCACGTGCGGAGCAATTGCGGCGTGGCGTTTGCTCAGGAATTGACGGTAACCTTCAATACCCTTGAGCGAGAATCGGCTCGGCTCGTTGAGGCGACTATGACCCGAGGCCGCCTTGCGAGTGCCAAACTGGTCTCGCGGCACGCCGGCCTCCTCGCCCATACGTCGAGGCAATGGCCGATCGTAATCCCCCCCCACGGACCACGGCCGCATCTCTTCCGATAGCGTGATCGCTTCGATCGCGCGATGGTGCCTTGCCGCAATGGTCGCCGGCGCAAACTCATGGAAGCCGACGCGCAATCGGAATTCGATCTCGCTGATACCCATCGCGCGTCGCGCCCAGCACTTGCTCATTTGATTCGCCGCTCTCGCCGCTCTCGCATCCCACACGATGTCACCGAATTCTCCAAGAACCAGGATACGTCCAGGCAATTGCGCCTCAACTGCGGCCAGCGGCGCCTTCGAAGACGTCGCGACGTAGCCGAATTCCATTTCAACAGGACGATCCAGCGCGAGATACCGCCATCGGGAGTACACGTTGCAATTCATGTTGAGAAAGGAGCGCGCGTTCGAGGCGCCGCTATCGTATTTCGAACGTCCGCGCTCGTCTTGATACGTGAACGTGTCTGTGCAACCCGCCGCCTTCGCCAGCACCGCTACGGCAGTCGAGTCGTAGCCTCGAGACAGTGGCACCAACGGCGTGCACACTTGTTTGCGTGCCGGGTCCGCACCATTGGCAAAGATCGCTTTCGTCCCTTCCAGAAGCACCCGCTCATAGGATCGATAGTCATGCGGCGCTTCACACAGGCGATGCGGTTTGAAGTCCATATGGAGGCGCCGGTCGATCGTGATGAGAGTCATGTAATGCACACCCAGCTTGGTGGCCGAACGCAGCCGCAGACGGCCATTCGGACAAAACAGGCCTTGACGGTATATCCGGACCAGATCGTGCTCGTAGAACGGATAGATATCGTCGGGCTCCTCTTCCGACATCGACAGAACGAACGCAGGAGAGTTGGAGACATAAACCGAACCGCGCTTGGTGAGGCTGAAGAGTGGCGCCAGATGATCGGTGCTGGAGCTGAACACCAGCTGGTCGGGCCCGGCCATCGCACCGCTTCCGGCGACGATTGTCGCGGAAGTGAAATTGAACGACGCAAAGGAATCGTTCCACATTCCTTCGAAGAATCCGCGCGCATCGGTTTCCACGAGTCTGCCGTGGAACACCGCAACGACGTCGCTGCCACGATCGATTCGGGCGCCCCATGCCAGTGGGGGTAACGTGGAAATTTCGTGATACCGAACCTGCAAAGGCCACCTCCGCGTGTGGCCCGATGATAATGCAACCGTGCGGTCGATGAGCCCGGCACGCCATCCGTGGAGATCGCAGCCAGAAATGGCTCGCCGTCGAGCAAGTGACTGTGTTGTAACTAAATTACATCCATTCCGCATGCGACGCCCGATGCGCGCGTCCTACTTGTCGCGGACTGACATGCGGCGACCATCCGCCCGATGGCGATTTTCCCTATGTCGAACGCGTCGGGCTGAGGGGCTTGACGCGGCATGGCGCAGGCGTACACTCGCCGCGGTACGTAATTAAGTTACATCGCGTCGCGCCCGACAGCCCATTAGTGCTTCGGCGCCAATGGCTCACTGAAGGCTTGTCAAAGCCCATTGCCGAAGGAGGCGTCATGATTCGCATCGCTGCGCAACAGTCCATATTTCCGGCCGTTAGCCGTGTCGCCATCGCGCGCTTGCTTGTGTGCGCTGCAGTTCTTGCCACTGCCCTGCCAAGCGCGTGGACTTCGGCCGCGCCACCGAAAGGCGGTGCCGCGAATCTGGCGATGATCGGCGAGCCGCAGACGCTCGATCCGATGGCGTCGACCGCCGACTTGGTCGGCACGATCATGCAACACGTATATGAGCTGTTGTATACCTACGATGCCAACTCAAACGTGGTTCCCATGCTCGCCGAGAGCATGCCCACGGTTTCGAAGGACGGGCTCGTGTATACGATCCCGCTGCGCGCGGGCGTCAAGTTTCACCACGGGAAGATCATGACGTCCGCGGACGTCGTGGCTTCGCTTGCGCGTTGGATGGAGATGGCGCCGCGCGGCAAGGCCGTCGCCAAGGAGATCAAGTCGCTCGAGGCAAACGGCCCGAATTCGATCGTCATCACCCTCAACCGTCCCTACGCGCCGCTGGTTGCGCACTTGGCGCTGTCGAACGGCTTCGCGGCGATCATGGCGAAGGACTCAATCGCGACGCCACTCACCCAGTTCGTCGGGACCGGACCTTACATGTTCAAGGAACGGAAGCCCGACCAGTATGTCCAGCTGGTGCGCTTCGACGGATACAGTGCGCGCAACGAGCCGGCGAGCGGCTACGGCGGCAAGCGCGAGGCGCTGCTCGACGAGCTGCGGTTCATTCCGGTGCCCAACGCGAACACGCGCGTCGAAGGGATGCTGTCGGGGCAGTATCAATTCGCCGACGTTCTCCCGGTCGAAGCGTATTCGCGGCTCGAGGCCGCGCCCGGCGTGAAACCGGTGCTAACCGCGCCCTTCGGCTTTCCGTACATCGTGCTCAATACCAAGCAAGGTCCCCTTGCCAACATCGCGCTGCGCCAGGCCGTCCAGACGAGCCTCAACAATGCGGACATGATGGGCGCGGGGTTCGGGGATCGTAAATTTTACGATACCGAGGCCAATCACTATGCGAAGAACACGCCGTTCTATTCGACGGCGGGCACCGACAGCTACGGCAGGGGCGACGCCAAGAAGGCCGGTGCGCTGTTGACGTCCGCCAAATACGACGGCACTCCGATCAAGATCCTCACGAGCCAGCAATACGACTTTCACTATCGGATTGCGCTGGTCATGGCGGAAAACCTGAAGGCGGCCGGGTTCAAAGTCGACATGCAGGTGGTCGACTGGTCGACGCTGATCCAGCGCCGCAACGACCCCGCGTTGTGGGACGTCTACATCACGCATTCCGCGGTGCTGCCCGAGCCTACGCTGACTCCGCCGCAGCTTGGCGACGGCGCGCCCGGTTGGTGGAACTCGCCCGCGAAAGACGCTGCACTCGCCGCTTTCAACGCGGAAGCCGATCCGAAAAAACGCGCGGGGCTCTGGAGCAACGTGCAATCGGTGGTGTTTACCGAAGTCCCCTACATCCGGGTCGGAAATTTCAACAACCTGACCGCGCGTTCCGCGAAGCTCGACGGCTATGTGGCAATGCCGTGGCCGTTCTTCTGGAATACGGGCCTGCAGAAATAGCGGCGCCAAGGGGTGGCAGCGGGGGAACGGACGCGACGAATGGGACGCAGGATCTTGCGCGCCGAGGCGAGGAACCCTTCACGCGATTGGGGTAGACCCAAGCCGGGAAACGGGCTCCTCGCATGACGCGATATCTCGCGTCGCGGTTCGCCGGCATGGTGATCGTGATGCTTATCGTGGCCGTGCTGGTGTTCTTCATCACCCGCCTGGCGCCCGGTGATCCGGCGGCGGTGATGCTTGGCGAACAGGCGACGGCCGCCGATATCGCGCAGCTGCGCGCCACCTACGGGCTCGACCAGCCGCTGCCCGTGCAGTTCCTGTATTGGCTGGGCGAGTTGTCCCGCGGCAATCTCGGTCAATCGATATTCCTGCAGCGGCCCGTGACCCAGGCACTGCTCGAGCGCGCGGAACCCACGTTCTTCCTGACGCTGTTCTCGATCGTTATCGCCGTGCTGATCGGCGTTCCGTGCGGCGTTGCGGCCGCCGTGTGGCGCGGCACCGCGACCGACCAGGCCTTCTCCGGATTCGCGATGCTGGGCGCGAGCATCCCAAGCTTCTGGTTCGGCCTGATCCTGATGCAGATTTTCGCGGTAAGCCTTGGCTGGTTACCCGTTGCTGGCTACGGGGATCCCGGCGCACCGTTGTTGGATCGCCTGCAGCACCTGATCCTGCCGTCGATCGTGCTGGGCGTGGTCAATTCGGCGCTGATCCTCCGGTTCACGCGGGCAAGCATGCTCGACGTCCTTGGCGAAGATCATATTCGCACCGCCCGTGCGAAAGGCGCGTCCGAAGCGCGGGTCGTGCTGCATCACGCGCTGCGCAACGCGCTCATTCCCGTGATAACGGCTCTGGGCCTGACATTCGCGTTGCTGATCGGCGGCGCGATTGTGACCGAAACCGTCTTCGGGTTGCCCGGCATCGGCAACCTCGTCGTTTCGGCGGTCCTGCGCCGCGACTACCCTGTGATCCAGGGTGCGCTGCTGGTGATCGCAGGACTCTACGTGCTGATCAACCTGCTGATCGATCTCCTTTACCTGGCGATCGACCCCCGGGTCAAATACTGATGCCGATGAGCGCCGCGCCTCGCACCGCCATTGCCGGTACCACGTCGACGGGACGCCGGCGCGGTCCGACGGCGATCATCATGCGCAAGCTGTTCGATCGAAAGCTGGTGCTGGTCGGCGCGGCGATCCTGATCGTGGTCGCACTGGCCGCGCTCCTCGCACCTCGGATCACACCCTACGACCCAATGGCTATCAAGATCCTCGACCGCTTGCAAAGCCCGCGCGTCACGCACTGGTTCGGTACCGACGAGCTTGGGCGCGATGTGTTCTCGCGAGTGATCTTCGGCGCGCGGTACTCGCTGATGATCGGCGCGGTGGTGGTGCTGGTGTCGACGTTCTGCGGCGTGCTGCTCGGGCTCGCCGCTGGATTCTTCCGGAGGCTCGACGGGCCGATCATGCGAGTGGTCGATGCGATGATGTCTTTTCCGGACATCCTGCTCGCGATCGCACTGGTGGCGGTGCTCGGCGCATCGATCGCCAATGTGATCATCGCGCTCGCCATTGTCTATACGCCGCGCGTGGCCCGCGTCGTGCGCGCTTCCACCCTGGTCGTCCGCGAACTTCTCTACATCGAGGCAGCGCGCGCCCTGGGGGTGTCGACCTGGCGCATTCTTTTCATTCATATCCTGCACAACATCTCGTCGCCGATCCTTGTCCAGGCCACGTTCATCTTCGCCTACGCGGTGCTGGCCGAAGCGGGGCTGTCGTTTCTCGGGGTCGGCGTCCCGCCCGAATGGCCGACCTGGGGAACGATGATCGCCAGCGGCCAGCAGTTTGCGCATCAGGCGATCTGGCTCGTGATGTTTCCGGGCGTCGCGATCGTGCTGTCCGCGCTTTCGCTGCAGATGGTCGGCGACGGATTTCGCGATCTGCTCGATCCCAAGCTGCGGAAGTCGCTGTGACCACTCCAACGACCGCGTCGGTGTCGGCGCCGGTTCTCGCCGTATCGCATCTGCGGACGCACTTCACCACCGACGCCGGTGTGGTGAAGGCTGTCGACGACGTTTCGTTCGCGCTCGACGCGGGTGAGACGCTTGCCATCGTAGGCGAGTCGGGTTCGGGAAAGTCGGTGACGAGCCTGTCCATCATGGGCCTCATTGCGAATCCGCCAGGACGCATTGTCGGGGGCGAGATCCGGTTCCGGACCCGCGAAGGCGTCGTTGTCGATCTCGCACAACTTCCGGCGAAGGCAATGCGACGGCTCCGCGGTCGCGATCTGGCGATGATCTTCCAGGAGCCGATGACGAGCCTGAATCCGGTGTTCCGGGTCGGTGACCAGATCGCCGAAGCGGCCGCGATTCACTTGCGTCTCGATCGCGTCCACGCGCGCAAGCGGGCATTGGAAATGCTCGAGCTCGTGGAAATCCCTGCCGCGAAGCAACGCCTTGCTGAATATCCGCATCAACTGTCCGGCGGCATGCGCCAGCGCGTCATGATAGCGATGGCGCTCGCCTGCGATCCGTTGCTGCTGATCGCCGACGAACCAACCACGGCGCTGGACGTGACGATCCAGGCTCAGATCCTCGCGCTGCTGGACAAGCTTCGCCGGGACATCGGACTGGCGGTGCTTTTCATCACGCACAACTTGGGGGTGGTCGCCGAGATCGCGGATCGCGTGGTCGTCATGTACGGCGGACGGGTCGTGGAAGAGGGCGACGTCGGTCCGCTGTTCGAAACGCCGCGTCATCCGTACACGCGCGATCTTCTCGCCTGCCTGCCGCGGCGCGCGCTGGACCACCCGGCCGCGACGACCGGTGCGCGGCGGCGTCTGCATGCGATACCCGGACAGGTCGCGAGCCCTATGGAGTCGCTTCCCGGCTGCGCATTCGCGCCACGCTGTGCACTCGTCGTCCCCGCATGCACGTCGGCGATGCCGCCGCTGGTGGACCTGGCCGCCGGCCAACGTTCGCGCTGCCTGCGCTGGAGCGCCGTGTGACGCAAGCCCTGCTTTCCGTCCGTGCGCTTAAGAAGTACTTCGGCCATACCGAACGTCCGGTCCGTGCGGTAGACGATGTCAGCTTCGAGATCGCCAAAGGCGAGGTCCTTGGCCTGGTCGGTGAGTCCGGGTCCGGCAAGAGCACCATCGGGCGCTGCGTGCTCAAGTTGATCGAAGCGACCAGCGGCGAGATAAACTACGCAGGATTCGATCTCGTACCCATGACGCCGCGTGCGATGCGTCCATTTCGCCGCCGACTGCAGATCATTTTCCAGGACCCGTACGCGAGCCTCAATCCGCGCCGGCGCGTAGCCGACACGATCGGCGAGGCGCTGGCGACGCATGGGCTGCATCCCGGCGCGGCACGCGCGCCGAGGATCGCGGAGTTGATATCCCTCGTCGGCCTGGCACCCGAGCACGCGCAGCGCTTCCCGCACGAATTCTCCGGCGGGCAACGGCAACGCATTGGCATTGCGCGCGCTCTGGCTGTCGAGCCCGAATTCATCGTTGCCGACGAGCCGGTATCGGCATTGGACGTCTCGATCCAGGCGCAGGTCATCAACCTGCTGTCGGACTTGCGCGAGCGGTTCGACCTCACGATGCTCTTCATATCCCATGACCTGGACGTTGTCGAATACCTGTGCGACCGCATCGTCGTGCTCTATCTGGGCAAGGTGATGGAAATTGCTTCCGCGAAAGCGTTGTACCGGTCGCCGCAACATCCGTATACGCGGGCGCTGCTGGCCGCGTCGCCGCGCCCCGATCCGAAAGCGCGGCGCGAGCGCCGTCTGCTGCAGGGTGACATTCCCAGCCCGGTCGACCCGCCGTCCGGCTGTGTGTTCCGCACCCGCTGCCCGTTCGCGCTGGATGCCTGCGCAGCCACCGTGCCGGCGCTTCGCGAAGTCGCGTCCGGCCATTTCAAGGCGTGCCTGCGGGATGACATCGCATGAGCCAGGCTTTGCAACTCGATGCGATCGACAACGAACTGATCGATGGACGAACCAAGGGTTTCCCCTACGGTTCGCCGCCGATCCCGTTCAACCGGATCGGTGACCAGCGGTGGCAAATGCTCAACGGCGCCCTGCCGTTTCCACTGGCGGTGCTCAAGGACGCGGCGCTTGCGCACAATCACCGCTGGATGCGCGACTTCACCAGCGCCACCGGCGTCCTGCTGGCGCCGCACGGCAAGACCACGATGGCACCGCAGATCTTCGCGCAGCAACTGGCGGCTGGTGCCTGGGGAATCACCGTCGCAACCGTGCAACAGCTGACCGTCTGCGTAAGTTTCGGCGTCCGCCGTTTGATCATGGCGAATCAACTGATTGGCGCAACCGCGGTTGCGGAAGTCATCCGCCTGCAGGAACAGCACCCGGACCTCGCGTTCTTCTTCCTGGTCGATTCGCGGGCCCAGCTGCGGCTGATCGAAACGGAGGCCGAGCGGCATCCGATGTCGCGACGCCTGACGGCGCTGCTGGAACTGGGAATCCCCGGCGGCCGCACCGGCTGCCGCAGCCAGGTGGATGCGAAGGAATTGGCATCTGCGATCGCCGCCAGCACCAGCGTCGGCCTCGCAGGCATCGAATGCTATGAAGGATTGCAGCTCACCGGCGATGCCGCTAACGATGCAGAATTCGTCGCGGGACTGATGCATGCCGTTCGCGAGCTCGCGTTCGCGTGCGACGCTGCGGGGCAATTCTCGGAAGCGACAATCGTCCTGTCGGCCGGGGGATCGGCCGCGTTTGACATCGTCGCCCGCGAGTTGCCGACGCGCCTGTCAAAACCCGTGCAGACGATACTGCGCAGCGGGTGCTACGTGACGCACGACGCCGGTTTTTACGCACGGATGTTCGACAACGTCAAGCTGCGCAGCGGCGTGCAATGGCAGTCGCGTCCCGGCTTGCAGCCGGCGCTCGAGGTATGGGCTCAGGTGCAGTCACGGCCCGAGCCTGGGCTCGCGATCCTGACGATGGGCAAGCGCGACGCATCGTTCGACATCGACCTCCCGCGATTGCAGTGGCATTTTCGTGCTGGCCGAGACACGCTGCCGCATCCCGCCCCAGACGGCTGGCGCATAGCGGCGATGAATGACCAGCACGCGTACTTGCACGTCCCCGCCGACGCCGATTTGCGGGTCGGCGATCTGATCGGCACTGGCATCTCGCATCCGTGCACGACGTTCGACAAATGGCGCGTCCTTTTCACCGTCGACGACGGGTATCGCGTCACCGGTGCGATCCGCACCTTCTTCTGACAGGCAGGAACCCGTTCGATGACCCAGCGCCGTGACCCTGCGCGCACTACCGCCGGCGATCTGCTGGTGACGATGCGCGAGCGGGCACACGCGTTGTCGCCCGCGCACCGTCAGGTCGCGGCGGCAATGCTCGAGGATCCCGAGTTCGTGTTGCGCGCCAACGTGGATGCGCTGGCGCGCCGCGCCGGTGTCAGTCCTCCGACGATCATCCGCTTCTGCCGCGCGCTGGGTTGCGCCGGACTGCGCGAATTCAAGCTGCGCCTCGCGCAGAACCTGGTGGTCGGCAAGTCGACGCTGCACCGCGCCGTGGTCGCCGGCGACAACATGCAGACGGTGACGCACAAGGTGCTGCAGGGCGCCGTCAGCGCGCTCGCCAACCTCGAACAGCATGTGGTGCCCGAGGAACTCGAACGCGCTGCGCGCCGCATCGCCTCGGCGCGGCGCGTCGACTGCTATGGCGTCGGCAATGTGTCGATGTTCATGGCCAGCGACGCCCAGGCGCGGTTCGCCCGGCTTGGGCTCAACTCGGGCGCGTACTTTGATGCGCATCTGCAACTGATTTCGGCCGCCACGATGAACAAACGCGACGTGGCGCTGGTAATTTCGTATGTCGGGCGCCAGCGCAGCCTGCTGCACGCGGTGGAGGTGGCGAAAGAACAGCGTGCGATGGTCGTGGCAATAACGCAACCGGGCACGCCTCTGGCCCGATTGGCCGACATCGTCATGCCCGTCGTCGTTCCCGTCGACCTTTCGATGCGCGTCGGGACCGAGGCATATATCGCGCAGATCACCTATTTGGAGATCCTGATGGTTGGCGTCGGATTGCGCCGCGGTCCCGCATCGTTCCGGCAACTGAAGCGGGTGCGCGATGTGTTGAAGGAGCGCGGAACGGATACCGAAACGCTTCCAGTTCTGCCGACGGCATGATCGAGCGAGGGAAGTGGTCATGAACGCCAGCTTCGACAATAGTCGGTCCGCACTGCTCCTGCACGGCGGCGTCGTCATCGATGGTTCCGGAAAGGATCGCTTCGTTGCCGACGTGCGCATCGAGGGCGGACGCATAGCGGCGATTGGCGCCGATCTCGCCGTGGATGGCGCAGTTGTGCTCGATGCCACCGGCATGATCGTCGCGCCGGGGTTCATTGACGTGCATACGCACGATGACCAGATCGTGCTTGCCGCACCGCAGATGCTGCCGAAGATAAGCCAGGGGGTCACGACCGTCATCGTAGGCAACTGCGGCATCAGCCTCGCGCCGCTCGTGCGCGCCAACGTGCCGCCGCCGCTTAACCTGCTGGGTAACGGCGAGAAGTACATTCATCCGACGATGGCCTCGTACGTTGCGGCGGTCGACGCCGCGCAACCTGCCGTCAACGTAGCGGCGCTGGTGGGTCATTCGACCTTGCGCGTGGCCGCGATGGACGACCCGTATCGAGCGGCCACCGGCCGCGAGCAGGATCGAATGTGTGCGCTGCTGCGCGACGGCATGGCGGCCGGCGCCATCGGCTTTTCGTCCGGCGTGTTCTACGCGACCGGCGCGGCCGCCGACATCGACGAACTGGCGCTGCTCGCGGGGATAGCAGGTGGTGCGGGAGGAATCTACACGACCCATATCCGCCAGGAGATGGACCAGGTGCTGACGTCACTCGATGAGGCGTTCGCCACGGCGCGCCGCGGCAAGGTTCCTGTCGTTATCTCGCACCACAAGTGCGCCGGTCCGAAGAACTGGGGACGAACGGTGCAGACCCTCGCGCATTTCGATGTGGCGCGCGCCCAACAACCGATCGGCCTCGATGCCTATCCGTATATCGCCGGATCCACCGTACTGCGCACTGACCTTGTCGACGGAATCATCGACGTTATCGTCACATGGTCGACCCCATATCCGCAAATGTCGGCGCGCCATCTGGCCGACATTGCGGCCGAGTGGAACTGCACACAGCAGGAAGCCTGTGAGCGCCTGCAACCCGGCGGTGCCTGCTACTTCCAGATGCACGAGGACGACGTGCGGCGTGTCCTCCAGTACCCGGCCACGATGATCGGTTCCGACGGACTTCCGCATGACCTGCATCCACATCCGCGTCTGTGGGGGACATTTCCGCGCGTGCTCGGCCACTACAGCCGCGACGTTGGGCTGTTCCCGCTGGAGACGGCGGTCCACAAGATGACGGCCTTGAGCGCGCGCCGGTTCAATCTTGCGGAGCGCGGAGAATTGCATCCGGGCTTCCATGCCGACGTGACAGTGTTCGATGCCGCGACAATCTCCGACGCGGCGACGTTCGAGCAGCCGACCGTGGCAGCGCACGGCATCCGGTACGTGCTGGTCAATGGTGTCCTGAGCTACGCCGACGGCAACGCAACGATGCAACGCGCCGGCCGCTTTCTCTCCTCTAAATTTCACTGAAATAGACGCGTTGGATGTCGCGTACTGCGCCCCGCAACTAGATTTTCGGCGGCCCCATCGTGCGTTGGGCGTGCCGATGCGCCGCGATCGCTTGCATGAATTGCTTGTCGACTCGCGCATCGCCGCGGACCGGCATCGCGAATATCCCCGCCGCTGGCTCGATATTGATCCCTGCGCTCGCCAGCAGGCGCACCGACGCTTTGAACGCCAATATGGCCTTGCCGTGGCGAAAGTGATTGACGATGAATTCGTTCGTCTGGCCGAGAGCGCTCAGCACCTCGACGCCTGCATCGCCGCCGGGAAGTACAAGAGCATCGAACACGACGGGCGGCGAATTTTCCAGCGTTGCCGTGGCCTCGAGCGATGCACGATCGGTGGTCTTGATCTTCCCCAGCGCAGGTGCGATCAAACTCGGCACAGCGCCCGCATCGACGAGCAGCTTGTGCAATGCGAGCACCGGCGCCCCTTCTATGCCATCCGCGATCAGCATCGCGACTTTGCGAGTTCGAATTCCCCCGTCGCCAGGAAGCGCCGTGAGCGACAACTTTTTCGACGTCGTGACCTCCGGTTTCACGGCAGTCGTCAACGCCTTTGGCAGTGCATTGGGCACGTCGATACCGAGACCCTTCGCGACGGCAGCAGCCAGGTCCTTCGACACGTTGACGAGCGATGCCACCATGCGCTGCCGAATTGCGGGCACGGTCAGCTTCGACAATTCGAAACGAAACCCGCCGACCAGGTGATCCTTCTCCCAGTCGGTAAGGCTGTTCCAGTAGAGCGTGGCCTGCGAGTAGTGATCGGCGAACTTTTCGGGCTTGCCGCGCAACTTGTCACCCTGCTCGGGCTGCGGAAACGAGACGAATCCTTGCACTCCCGCCTGGAACGGACAGCCGCCGCCGAGCGAATTCGGCTCATACGCCACGCGGCCGCGCGGAATCGTCTGCCGATGAATCCCGTCGCGCTGGTTGTTGTGCACCGGCCTGAGCGGCGTGTTGATCGGTATCTCGTGGAAATTGGGCCCGCCCAATCTCGATAATTGCGTGTCGATATACGAATGGATGCGCCCTGCAAGCAGCGGATCGTTGCTGAAGTCGATTCCCGGCACCACGTGCGCAACGCAAAATGCCACCTGCTCGGTTTCGGCAAAGAAATTGTCCGGATTGCGGTCGAGCACCATGCGGCCGACCGGTTGCACCGGCACGAGTTCTTCCGGAACGATCTTGGTCGCATCGAGCACGTCGAAGCTGAATTTTTCCGCCTGTGCTTCGGTGAAGACCTGGATGCCGAGCTCCCACTCGGGATACTCACCCGCCTCTATCGCCTCCCACAGGTCGCGACGGTGGAAGTCGCTGTCGGCGCCCTGGATCTTCGCCGCTTCGTCCCATACCAGCGAATGCGTACCGAGCTTGGGTGTCCAGTGAAACTTGACGAAGCGGGATTCGCCTTTGGCATTCACCAGCCGGTAGGTGTGGACTCCGAAACCCTGCATCATCCGGTAGCTGCGCGGGATGCCGCGATCCGACATCACCCACATCAGCACGTGGGTGGACTCCGGCATCAACGACACGAAGTCCCAGAACGTGTCGTGCGCCGACGCCGCCTGCGGCATTGCATGATGCGGCTCGGGCTTGACCGCGTGGACCAAGTCCGGGAATTTCATCGCGTCCTGGATGAAGAACACGGGAATGTTGTTGCCAACCAGATCCCAGTTGCCTTCGTCGGTGTAGAACTTGACTGCGAAGCCGCGGATGTCACGCGCGGTATCGACCGAGCCGCGCTCGCCCGCGACCGTGGAGAAACGCACGAACACCGGCGTGCGCTTGCCTGCTTCGGTGAAAGGTGCCGCGCGCGTCAGCGCCGTCAACGGCTTGTACGCTTCGAAGTAGCCGTGAGCGGCCGACCCGCGCGCGTGCACGACGCGTTCGGGAATGCGCTCATGATCGAAGTGCGTGATCTTTTCACGCAGGATGAAGTCTTCCAGCAACACCGGCCCGCGCAAACCGGCCTTGAGCGAATTCTGGTTGTCGGCGACTGCCACGCCTTGATCGGTGGTCAGCGGCTGGCCGCTGGCGGTCTCGCGAACACGGTCGAGCGCCCCTTCAGGGGCGATCCCGTCGCCCGTGGCTGCGGCACCGGTCTTAGCCGACACGTTCGCTTCCGACAACGTGCTGGCCGATGCGGTTGGCGCGCTCGACTTCACACGCATGCCAACCGGCGGCTTGCGTGCATTGCCCTCGCCGTGCTCGAGCGGTTTGTTGACATTGGCTGGCATGCCAGCAGCGAGCGCCTGCACCGCCGCGTTGCGCCGGGCCGACAGGTCGCCGCCGGGACCATCGGGGTGCGCGGGTCCGCTGACGGTGCTACGCGCGGGTGCCTTGGCGGTGGATTTTGATGCGGGCCGTGACGACGGTTGTTTCTTTGCAGGCATGGTGGAATCTCCGCTATTTCAGCAACAACACGGGCCGCTTGCGCAAGTCGGCGCAGCGTCGACGCTGATGAGCAAATTGGGTTTAGGTTGGCGATTCGTGCACTGAGGCACGCATTTCCTGAAATCGGTTCGGCGGCTGCGCTGTTCTGCTGGGTACGCAGATGAACGCGCGGAACAAAGACTGTGCGCGTATTGGCTTGTCTCCATCGTAGGTCGGCGCCTGCATCGCATGTAGGAGACCTGCCCGATGCTGCATTGGGGTTGCAAGTCACCGTCCCGTGCGACGAATATGGGACCGGAGGTGAACGTGGACCTGCCGTCCTCGCGACCTGGCGTATCGATCGACGGGTCAAGCTAGTCTATATCTCGTCTTGACAGAGAGTAGCCTCCAGATTGGTCGCTCGACCCATTCGTGAGTCATCCAGGCGCCCAACAGCAACAGGACAATTGCGATCCCCAGGAAGCTCCACCGGCTTGATTGCGTCCAAAGGGTCGCAAAAGCGACGCCGCCGATTGCCGAATGTAGAAGATAGATCGGATAGCTCATCGCGCCCAACAATAAATACATCCGAGGGCGACTCAGCGACCAAGGAATTGCTCTGGTTACTGGCCAAAACATGAATACATACATCGCGCATACGACCAGGGCGCAGGTAACGCTGCGTCCCGGCAGCTCAAAACGCTGATGCAGGAAGGCGAATTCCAAGATGCTTTGCCAAACGCCAGCCAAGAGCGCAAACGCCGCCAGCAGCGCCAGGTGCGCGTTCCAACCACGCCTTTGCACCGAATGCGCAGTCGCCCCGGCAATGAAATAGGGAGCCCACGGGGCGATCAGCCACGTGTCCATCCAGGCTTCCGTCGGACGTGAAAGATATAAAAGCGACGAACCTAGCCATATCCAGAGAAATACCTCGAGCGATAGCCACCGTCTGAGGGCGACGTAGAGCACGACCAGGATGTAAAACTTCCATTCGACAGTCAGCGTCCAATAGACTCCGTCCACATAGGTAGTGTGTGTGCCCCTCCAACTATCGATGACACCGTTGACCATCGTCAGTCCGTAAAGGAGGCTATCCAGATTTAATGACGAAACACGAGACCAGCGAAGCACCAGCCACGTCATGCAGCAGCAAACCAAAAACGCCGGATACAGTCGGCGAACGCGAGCGAGAACGAAGCTCGTCGCGGTCCGTTCACCGACGCTTCGGAAAATCACGAAGCCGCTAATCAGGAAAAATAGCTGTACACCAAGATAGCCGTATTGCGCGATGTCGAGAAGCTGAGGGTACGGACGATTGGTTCCGTCCGGAGTAACGAGGCGGAAGAAAGCGCAATAGTGATACAGGACCACCATCATTGCAGCAACGAAACGCGCGGGATCCAGCAACGCCACCGCCATTGACGAAGACCTCATTGCGTTTTCGATTGGTTGTTTTACGCCGATCAGTCTTTCGCGCGCGGCCCACGAATGCGACTGGGAATGTGCGCACGTTCGAAGAGTCCGGCCTTTGCGAAATCAGGCGCAGCGCACTAAAAGGGCCCCAGCGCCACCACCTTCGCCAGGCGAGACGCCTTCTCGTCTGCATCCATGTCCCGATTCCATACGACCATCACGTGCTTG
>JBEPUI010000071.1:0-16058 GCA_041691615.1 Pseudomonadota bacterium | reverse complement strand
GCGTTGGCGAACGTCAGGTCGATCTGCGGCTTCACCTGGATCTGGTTGATGCCGGCCATCTGGTATTCGACCGGGTCCTCGACGGTGAGGATCTTGACGTCCGGCTGGTTGAGCCTGTCGAGCGCGGTGTAGAGCGTGGTCGTCTTGCCCGAGCCGGTGGGTCCGGTGACGAGCAGGATGCCGTTGGGCTGCAGCAGCGCCTTCAGGAACACCGCGAGCGTATCGTCAAAAAATCCCAGCTTGGCGAAGTCGAGTGCCACGCCGCCCTTGTCGAGGATCCGCATCACCACCGACTCGCCATGCATCGTCGGCACGGTGGAAACGCGCAGGTCGATTTCCTTGCCCTGGATGCGCAGGCGGATGCGACCGTCCTGCGGCAGCCTGCGCTCGGCGATGTCGAGGCTCGCCATGATCTTCACGCGCGAGATCACGGCCGCCGACAGGCGCTTGGGCGGCGATTCGATTTCATGCAGCACGCCGTCGATCCGGTAGCGCACGATCAGGCGGTTTTCGAACGGCTCGATGTGGATGTCGGAGGCACGCGCTTCCAGCGCGTTGGTGATCAGCAGCGACACCAGCCGGATCACCGGCGCCTCGGACGCGAGGTCCTTCAATTGCTGGATGTCGGCGTCGAACGCGATCTCGTCGACCCGCTGCTCGACGCCGTCCAGCAACTGGCCAGCCGCCGCCTTGCCGCTGCCGTACAGGCGCTCGAGCGCGGCATCGAGCTCGGTGGGAATGGCGACCATCGGCTTCACCGCACGCCCGGTGACCATCTCGAACGCGTCGATCGTGAATGCATCGGTGGGGTCGGCCATCGCGAGCGCCAACTCGTTATCGTCTTCGCGCACCGGCAATGCGCGCGCGTCGCGCAAGAATCTCGCCGAAACGCGTTCCTCGAGAATGGGCAGCTCCGGGTATCCATTGGCTTCGAGCATCGGCAGCCCCAGCTGACTTGCCAGCGCTTCGGACACGTCGCGCTGCGCGACGAGTCCCAGCGTAACGAGCAGCATGCCGACCTTGCCGCCCGACTCCTGCTGCACCCGCAGCGCGCGATCGAGCGACGCGGCGTCGAGCTTGCCGCGTTCGATCAATAGTTCACCAAGGCGCTTGCGAGGGGTTTCCTGCACGGGGAGGGTCAGTTCAAGGAGACTATTCAAGGCGCGCGACAACACCGCGGCGTGGCGCGCAACGGGCCGGGAATGTTATCACGGCGAAGCCTGCCGGATTGACGCAAATACGTGTCGCACAAGGGTTTTTTGGCATTTCCATGATCGTGCTGTCGTGGTGCGGCGACACCTGTCGCGGCAAGTAACGGAGGGCGCGAAGCGCATCGCGCCGGCGCGCGCGGCGCCATGACGCCACAGGGATCTTCGTGCCGATGCTGCCGCTGCCGATGCCGATGCTGCCGCTGCCGATGCTGCCGCTGCCGCTGCCGATGCCGATGCCGATGCCGATGCCGATGCTGCCGCTGCTGACTGACCCCGCAGATACTCGAAGGTTTGGCGATTCCCCGAAAAGTCCTTCCTGTAACGTCCGATCACCCGCGCTCGCCGACACGCGAGCCATCGCCACCGCCAAAGACCTTCAATCGATCGCGGCGCCCCGGCGCGGATCGGCCCGCCAATCGGCGAGATCCCACCCGAGCATCTGCTCGAGCTCGTCCGTTTCGGCGGCGAAGGCTTCACGCAGGTAGTCGAACGCCGGGTGGCTCATCGGCCGGTCGTATGCAAGCGTCAGGATGCGGCGTGGCTCGGTGCGCGGAAACGGCCGGATGCCGAGGAAGGTTGCAATCTTCGCGAGGCCCGGCGCAGCATCGGCGCGGAACTCCTCGCTCTTCAGAATCAGCGTCTGCTGCGCCGGAAACAGTTCCCAGATCCTGCGCAGCTGCCCGGGATAGTGGCCGCGCCCGACATAGGCGCGGCGATGCCACTGCTTTGCGTCCGTGTGGACGCGCGTGGCTTCGTTGCGTATCGCGTCATCGAACGAAAGCGGCTCGCGCTCGCGCTTGACTTCCATGTTCCAGTGCGAATACGCGCGGGTGACCGGATTGCGCAGCAGGATGACCATCTTCATCCCGGGGTTGTACTCGCGGATCCGCGCCGGCGCCGCCTCGTGAAACATGTAGATGGGCGTCGCATCGCACCACAGCCGTTGCGCGCCCTGCGGATGGAATTTGCCGTGATAGTCGTCGTGATCGACGCCTGCTGGCGCATCGTCGTGATCGGCGCCCGCTGGCGCAAAGTGCCCGCTGTCGTTGCTGAAGTAGTGCATCTCCTTCATTCCCCGCGGCATGCAGATCTCCGGATGCTCGCGAAGATAGGTGGCCAGTGCGGTGGTGCCGCCCTTCTGCGCGCCGGGGACGACGAAGTCGACGCGGTGCGCGCGAACGGGCGCGGCGATGCGCCCGTGGCAAGCCTTGAAGCGCAGGCCGCTGCCGCAGGGACACGCGTCGTTGCGACCGGCGGTCACGATGGTCAGCGCAGCGTTGCGAACGCCGCCTCGGCGGCTGCGAGCGTGGCCGCGATGTCGTCGGCGCCGTGGGCCGCCGAGACGAATCCCGCTTCGTACGCCGACGGCGCGAAATAGAAACCGGCGTCGAGCATCGCATGGAAGAAGCGATTGAACCGCTCCTTGTCGCACGCCATGATCTCGGCGAAGCTCGCGGGAACGCGCGGCGAGAAATACAGGCCGAACATCCCGCCTTCGCTGTCGGCGCGAAAATCCACGCGCGCGCGCTTCGCCGCCGCTTCGAGCCCCTGGCACAACGAAATGGTTGACTGAGTCAACGATTCGTAGAAGCCCGCGCGCTCGGTCAGCGCCAGCGTGGCGAGGCCCGCGGCAATCGCCACCGGATTGCCCGACAGCGTCCCCGCCTGGTAGACGGGACCGAGCGGCGCGCTCATTTCCATGATCGCGCGCTTGCCGCCGAACGCGCCGACCGGCATGCCGCCGCCGATCACCTTGCCTAGCGTCGTCAGGTCCGGCGTGATGCCGGTCAGGCCCTGGACGCCGCGCGGATGCACGCGGAAACCCGTCATCACCTCGTCGAAGACCAGCACGCTGCCGTGGCGATCGCAGAGCGCGCGCATCGCCTGCAGGAATCCCGGCGCGGGCTTGACGAGGTTCATGTTGCCGGCGATGGGCTCGACGATCACGCACGCGATCGCGCCGCCATCGGCCGCGAACAGCGCTTCGAGCGCCGCGATGTCGTTGTACGGCAGCACCAGCGTCTCGTTGGCGATCGACGCCGGCACGCCCGCCGACGACGGCTGGCCGAACGTCAACGCGCCCGACCCCGCCTTCACCAGCAGGCTGTCGCCGTGCCCGTGGTAGCAGCCTTCGAACTTGACGATCTTCGCGCGGCCGGTGAATCCGCGCGCCAGCCGCAACGCCGACATCGTCGCTTCGGTGCCCGACGACGTGAGCCGCACGAGCTCGAGCGACGGCAACCTCCGGCATAGCATCTCGGCCATGTCGATCTCGATCTCCGTCGGCGCGCCGAACGACAGGCCCAGCGCCGCGCGCTGCTGCACTGCGCGAACGACACTCGGCTCGGCATGGCCGACGATCGCGGGTCCCCACGATCCGACGTAGTCGACGTAGCGCTTGCCGTCGGCGTCCCAGACATGGGGCCCCTGCCCGCGCTCGATGAAGCGCGGCGTGCCGCCGACCGAGCGGAATGCGCGTACCGGCGAATTGACGCCGGCGGGAATCGTCGCCTGCGCGCGCGCGAACAGCTCGTCGTTGCGGCTCATCCGGGCTCTCGCATCGCAGTGTCGCTGCAGTGCCTGCGCGACGCACGCCATACGGTGTCCAGCGAACGTGCCGCTCGCGTGACATCGGCCAGCGACTCGCGGTCGAACACGTCGGAAATCACTGCGACCGCATCGGCGCCCGCGGCGTACAGCGCGCCCGCATTGGCGGCGGTGATGCCGCCGATCGCGACCACCGCCACGCGCAGCATCGCAGCGCTGCGCAACACCGCGATATCGGCGCGGTGCGCGCCCGGCTTGATGCGCGAGGCGAAGAAACTGCCGAAGGCAACGTAGTCGGCGCCTGCGGTCGCCGCCGCGCGAGCACGTGCAGGATCGCCATGGCAGGACACGCCGACGATTGCCGCGTCGCCTACAAAGGCGCGCGCGGCGCCGACCCCGCCGTCGTCATCGCCGATGTGCACGCCGTCGGCCCCCACGCGCGCGGCCAATGCCGCGTCGTCGTTGACGATCAGCAGCGCGCGGCCGCGGCAGGCACGAACGAGGACGCCGGCCTGCTCGGCCCGCAGCGCCTCGCTTGCGACCTTGTTGCGATACTGGATCGCGCGCGCGCCACCGTCGATCGCCGCGGCGACGTGCGCCACCAGCGAAGCGGTGTCCGCGAGATCGGGCGTCACCGCATACAGGCCGGCGATTGCGCGCGCGTCAGTGCGTGCCGCGCGCATCGGGCGTCCGCGGCACGGCGGCCGAAATGTCGGCGTCGGGTTTGGCGTCCGGTTCTGCGTCGGCGCCCTCGACGGCGGGCTCGTCGTCGTCCTCGCGCGCCCAAAAGAGGCGATCGGGAATGTGCTGCCCCATGCCCGGGCGAAACGCGCGTTCCAGCGCGTGCCACGTGTAGTCCTGCGCTTCGCGAACCGCCTCGGCGACATCGAGCCCGCTGGCGAGCATCGCCGCGATCGCCGCGGCGAGCGTGCACCCCGAGCCGTGGTAGCTGCCAGGCAGGCGCGGCCAGTTGTCGGTGCGCAGCACGCCCGACTTGTTGTAGAGCGTGTTCACCACCTGCGACGTGGTTTCGTGCGTGCCGGTGATCAGCACGAATTCGGCGCCGCAGGCGACAAGCCTAGCCGCGCAAGTCGCGAGCGTGGGCTCGTCGTCGTCATCGGTCTCGGCGAGGCGCCGCGCCTCGAGGCTGTTGGGCGTGAGGATCGTCGTCTGCGGCAGCAGCAGCTCGCGCAGCGCATGCGTCATGTCGTCGCTGGCGAGCTCGTCACCGCGGCCGGAGGCGAGGATCGGATCGAGGATCAGCGGAACGTCGGGATAGTCGGCGATCACCTCGGCGATCGCGGCGATGTTCGCCACGCTGCCCATCACGCCGATCTTGAACGCGTCGACGCTCATGTCCTCGAGCAATGCGCGCGCCTGGTCGGCGACCCACTCGGACTCCATCGCCAGCAGGCCCTCGACGCCCAGCGTGTCCTGCACGGTGATCGCCGTGATCACGCTCAGCGGATGGCAGCCCATGCTGGCGAGCGTGAGGATGTCGGCCTGCATGCCCGCCCCGCCCGACGGATCCGAGGCGGCGAACGTGAGGACCAGCGGTGGCGTTTCGGCGACGTTGGACATGCACCCTTTGATTTGCCTGGACGTTTGCCGCGATGCAGCGTCACGCGGCGCAGCAATCGGCGACATTGCTAAAATCCCATTTTAACGCGACTTGCCGAACACCTTGCCCTCACGCCGCCCCAACAAGCTTCATTGCGCCGTCCACATTCGCCGATGAAAAAATACATGTGCCTGATTTGCGGCTGGATCTACGACGAGGCCGACGGCGCGCCCGACGAAGGCATCGCACCGGGAACCCGCTGGGACGATGTGCCGCCGAACTGGACGTGCCCGGAATGCGGCGCGCGCAAGGAAGACTTCGAGATGATCGAGATCTGAGCGGCGGCGCCTGCGCGCCGGATCGCGTACGCGCGTCGCGTCGCGCGCGGCGTCAAGTGCTGCCGAGCAGCATCCGGATGTCGTGCACGAATACGTCGGTGCCCTGCCCGTAGCTCACGTACACGCGAATGCGGCCCTGCGGGTCGTACAGGTAGGTGCCCGCCGAATGGTCCATCGAGTAGCTGCCGGGCGTGGTGCCGGGCTGCTTCTGGTAGATCACCTTGAAGGCCTTCGCGGCCGCCGCGAGCGCATCGGCGTCGCCGCGCAAGCCCAGAAATCGCTTGTCGAACGCCGGCACGTATTGCCCGAGCAATTCGGGCGTATCGCGCGCAGGATCGACGGTGACGAACAGCACCTGCACGCGGTCGGCGTCGGCGCCCAGGCGCTTCATCGCCTCGGCGAGCTCGGCGAGCGTGGTCGGACACACGTCGGGGCAATGCGTGTAGCCGAAGAAGATCACCACCACCTTACCGCGGAAATCGGCGAGCGTGCGCGGCGTGCCGTGAGTATCGGTCAGCGCGAAGTCGTGGCCGAAGTCCGCGCCGGTGATGTCGGAGGCCGCGAATTTCGGCGAGGGCGGCGCACAGGCCGCGAGTGCCAGCACCGATAAAATGAGGAATTGAGCGAGCAGCGCCTGCACGATGCGCTTCATTGCAGGTAGTGGTCCACCAGCAATGCCGTGAACAACGCCGCCAGGTAGAGGATCGAAAAGCGGAACGCGCGGCGGGCCAGCGCATCGCTGTAGTGGCGCCACAACCCGATGCCATACGCCATGAATGCGGCGCCGAGCGCGAGCGCCGCCACCAGGTACGGCATGCCGCTCATGCGGATCGCGTAGGGGAGGCAGGTGACCGCCACCAGGATCAGCGTGTACAGCACGATCATCAGCCGCGTATAGCGCGACCCGTGCGTGACCGGCAGCATCGGCAATCCGGCACGCGCGTAGTCCTGCGTGCGGTAGAGCGCGAGCGCCCAGAAATGCGGCGGCGTCCACGCGAAGATGATCAGGAACAGGATCAGCGCCTCGGCCGACACCGAGTTGGTCATCGCCACCCAGCCCAGCACCGGCGGCATCGCACCCGATGCGCCACCGATGACGATGTTCTGCGGCGTCGCCGGCTTGAGCAGCACCGTGTAGACGATCGCGTAGCCGACGAACGTGGCGAGCGTCAGCCACATCGTCAGCGGATTGACGAAATACCACAGCACCCACAGGCCCGCGCCGCCGACTGCCAGCGCGAACACCAGCGTGGCGCGCGGCGTGAGCTCGCCTGCCGGCAGCGGGCGCCAGCGGGTGCGATGCATCGCCGCGTCGATCTTCTGCTCGACCAGGCAATTGATGGCCGCCGCGGCGCCCGCGACCAGCGCGATACCGACGGTGGCGAAGAACACGCGCGCCGGCGCCGGCAGGCCCGGCACGGCGAGGAACATGCCAATCACCGCGCAGAACACGATCAGCGACACCACGCGCGGCTTGGTCAGCGCGAGGAATTGCCGCAGGCGGTTCTCGGCGAGGGCAAGCGTGGTCATGGCAATGGATGAAGGCGCAACGGACGCGAGGTGCGGCGCGATGCAACGCCATTTTAGCGCACCGTCGCGGTCAGCCGACCTGCGAGGCGCGCAACAGCTTGGTGAGGTCGGCGGCGAGCGCCTTGATGTCGGGGTCGCGGGGCCACGCCAGCACTTCGTTGCCGAGCGGGTCGACGAGATGGATGTGTTCCTCGATGCGCGGCCAGCCTGCGAGCGAACCAGCGCGCACGCGCACGATCGTCAGGTCAGGGTGCTCGGCCGTCAACGCGGACGAAGGCGCCGCATCGTCGGTGACGAGCCACAGGCGCACCACGCGCTCGCGCTCGCGGCCCTGGATCGTGCGCGCCTGGCGCGTCGCATAGAGCGTGCGCTGGCAAGCGTCGTCGCAGCCGCCCGGTGCCGCGCTCACCATCACCCAGCGGCCCTTGAGATCGGAAAGCGCGAACGGACGGCCATCGAGCGTGGTGCCGGCGGTCAGAGGCGCCTCGGCGACCGCCAGCTCACCGTAGTTGGTCCTGCGCTCGCGCGGCATGACGTAGTACGCGAAATACGACGCGGCCATCGGCGCCACGCAAACCAGCGCGACCAGCACGATCGGCAGCCGGCGGCGCCAGCTCGCCGCGGAGGGACCGTTGCGCTCGCTCATCGGCGATGGATCCCGTGCCAGATCCACAACCCGAGTGTCAGCGCAGCGAAGGCGAGCCACTGCAGCATGTAGCTGCGATGCATGTCGACTCCGACGTCGGGTGCGGGCCAGTTGCGCGCAAGCCCGTCGCGGGGCGCATCGCGCGCGTCCTGCAGCACGACGACCGGCAGCACGGCGATGCCGGTGGCGGCGGCGAACCTCGCGGGATCGAGGTTCTGCCACACATTGCCGGCGGGCCCGGCGCGGGCGAACTCGAAATAGCGGCCGGGGAGGTCGATGCGTCCGCGCACGGCGACTTCACCCGCCGGCACCGGGACCACCGGCAGGTCGGTACGGGTCGCTCCCGCGGCGACGAATCCCCGGTCGACCAGCACCGCGCGCCCGTCATCGAGCACCAGCGGGGTGACGACGTGGAAGCCCACGCGCCCGGCATCGATGCGGTTGTCGATCAGCACCTGGTGCGGCGCGTCGTAGTGACCGGATAGCGCCACCGGCCTGAACCGCAGCGCCGACCAGTCCGGCAGCGCTTGCGGCAATGCGATCGCGGGCGCCGCCGCCGCGGCGTCGAGCTGCGCGCGCAGCGCTTCCTTGTCGTGCATCCGGGCGCGCTGCCACCCGGCCGCCGACAGGAACAGCGCGATCGCGGCGATCGCGGCGATCGTCGGCGCGTGGCGCCGCGCAGCGCTCGCGGGTGCCTGCTGCGGCGCCTGCCCGAGGGGCGGCGATGGATTAGACTGGTGGATCATGAAGGCGGTCGTCATCATCCTACTCGCGGCGATCATCGTCGCGCTCATCACCGCGGGCGTGTTCCTGTACCGCGATCGCGGGCACGGCACGCGAATGGTCACTGCGCTGACGATCCGCGTCGGCCTGTCCGCAGGGCTGGTGGCGTTCCTGGTGCTGTCGTACTACATGGGTTGGATAGCGCCCAACGGCATGCGCTAGGCAGCCGCGCTACAGCCAGTACACCATCACGAACAGCAGCAGCCACACCACGTCGACGAAGTGCCAGTACCATGCGGCGGCTTCGAATGCGAAGTGATGCTCGGCGTCGAAGTGCCCCCTGAACACGCGGAACAGCATCACCGTCAGCATGATCGCGCCGATCGTCACGTGAAAGCCGTGGAAACCGGTCAGCATGAAGAACGTCGAGCCGTAGACGCCGCTCGTGAGCTTCAGGTTGAACTCGGTGTACGCGTGGTGGTACTCGAATGCCTGGAATCCGAGAAACGTGAAGCCCAGCGCGATCGTCAGGAACAGCCACAGCTTCAACTGCGCGCGATTTCCCGCCTTGAGCGCGTGATGCGCGATCGTCAGCGTCACGCCGGATGTCAGCAGGATGATCGTGTTGAGCAGCGGGATGCCGATCGCGCCCATCGGCGTGAACTGGGCCTTGATGTACGGGCCGACAGTCGGCCACGCCGACATGTAGCTCGGCCACAGCAGCTTGGAGTCGGGCGCGCCCAGTTCGGGAACCGACAGGTTGCGGATATAGAACAGCGCGCCGAAGAACGCCGCGAAGAACATCACTTCGCTGAAGATGAACCAGCTCATGCTCCAGCGGAACGAGACGTCGACGAGCTTGCTGTACGCGTGCCGCTGCGATTCGCCGATCACGGTGCCGAACCAGCCGAACAACATGAACAGCAGCACGCCGAAGCCGGCCGCCACGAGCCACGGTCCGACCGGGTAGCCGTTGAACCAGTTCGCCGCGCCCAACGCGAGAAGGAACAGCGCGACCGAGCCGACGATCGGCCAGTACGAAGGCTGTGGAATGAAGTAGCGGGCCTGGCCGCCGGTGGTCGTTGCAGGTGCGCTCATCGTGTTTCCCGGTTGAATCGTCAGTTGGCGCCTTCGACGGCGAAGAACGTATAGGACAACGACACCGTCGCCATGTCCTTCGGCATGCCGGGGTCGAGAACGAACACCACGGGCATCTGCCGGCGTTCGCCGGGCGCAAGCGTCTGCCGCGTGAAGCAGAAGCACTCGAGCTTCGTGAAATAGCGGGCGGCGTCCTGCGGGCTGTAGCTCGGCACCGCCTGGCCGGTGATCGGACGGTCGGTGGTGTTGGTCACGTCGTAGAGGATCTGCCGCACTTCGCCCGGGTGCACGCTCACCACCGGCTGTTCCGGCTTGAACGTCCACGGCAGGTTGCGCAGGTTGGAATCGAGCTCGACGCGCACATTGCGCGTCACGTCGACCTGCGTGTTCTTCACGGCATCGGCGCGGTCGAGGTCGCGCAGCCCGGTGGCCCTGCAGATCTGGTTGTAGAACGGCACCAGCGCGTAGCCGAAGCCGAACATGAACAGCACCACCAGCCCCAGCCGCTGCAGCAGCACGCGATTGCGCGCGACGACTCCCGCGCGTGTGGCGACTGCGCTCATCGGCGGTCGCGCAGATTGCGACCGATGGCGACGACGATGAACACGAGCCCGATCAGCCCGATCATCGTCATGCCGGTCTCGACGCCGCCCAGGTAGCGCGCGACGATCACGCCGACGAAGAACACCGCGGCGATCGACGCGAACACCAGTGCCGTGCGCAGGTTGGCGCGGCGCTGTTGCTCGCTGCGCGGGTCGCGTGGCGCCGGTGCGCTCATGTCGCTTCGGCCGAGGTCCGGCATTACTTGATCACCGGCGGGATCTCGAACGTGTGGTACGGCGCGGGCGACGGCAGCGTCCATTCGAGCGTGTTGGCGCCTTCCCACGGCTTGGCCGGCGCCTTGGCGCCCTTGTGCGCGATGCACTTCAGCACCGCGTAGAGGAAGATGAGCTGCGACAGGCCGAACCAGAACGCGCCGATCGTGGACACCATGTTCCAGTCGGTGAATTGCTGCGAGTAATCGGGAATGCGCCGCGGCATGCCCGCGAGGCCGAGGAAGTGCATGGGGAAGAACGCGACGTTGAACGCGATCAGGCTCGACCAGAAGTGGATCTTGGCAATGCGCTCGTCGTACATCGTGCCGGTCCACTTCGGGATCCAGTAGTACGTGCCGCTGAAGAACGCGAACAGGCTGCCGGCCACCATGACATAGTGGAAGTGGGCGACGACGTAATACGTGTCCTGCAGCTGGATATCGACCGGCACGATCGCCAGCACGAGGCCGGTGAAGCCTCCCAGCGTGAACAGGAACAGGAAGCCCAGCGCGAACAGCATCGGCGCCTCGAACGTGATCGAGCCGCGCCACATCGTCGCCACCCAGTTGAACACCTTCACGCCCGTGGGCACGGCGATCAGCATCGTCACGTACATGTAGAACAGCAGGCCGGCGGTGGGCAGGCCGGTGGTGAACATGTGGTGCGCCCATACCAGGAACGACAGGATCGCGATCGCCGCGAGCGCATAGACCATCGACGCGTAGCCGAACAGGGGCTTCCTCGAGAACACCGGGATGACTTCGGAAATGATGCCGAACGCCGGCAGGATCAGGATGTAAACCTCGGGGTGGCCGAAGAACCAGAACACGTGCTGGAACAGCACCGGGTCGCCGCCGCCGGCGGCGTTGAAGAACGACGTGCCGAAGTGGCGGTCGGTGAGCAGCATCGTCACCGCGCCGGCGAGCACCGGCATCACCGCGATCAGCAGGTAGGCGGTGATCAGCCACGCCCAGCAGAACAGCGGCATCTTCATCAGCGTCATGCCCGGCGCGCGCAGGTTGAGGATCGTGGTGATGATGTTGATCGAGCCCATGATCGACGACGCGCCCATGATGTGCACGGCGAAGATCGTCAGGTCCATCCCCATGCCCATTTCCACGGACAGCGGCGGGTACATCGTCCAGCCGGCGGCGGGACCCCCGCCGGGAACGAACAGCGACAGGATCAGCAGGATGGCGGCGGGCGGCAACAGCCAGAAGCTCCAGTTGTTCATGCGCGCGAACGCCATGTCCGGCGCGCCGATCAGCATCGGGATCATCCAGTTGGCGAAGCCCACCGCGGCGGGCATGATCGCGCCGAAGATCATGATGAGCCCGTGCAGCGACGTCATCGAGTTGAAGAACTCGGGCTCGACGATCTGCAGTCCCGGCTCGAACAGCTCGCTGCGGATCGTCAGCGCCATCACCCCGCCGACCATGAACATCGTGAACGAGAACCACAAGTAAAGCGTGCCGATGTCCTTGTGGTTGGTCGTCATCACCCAGCGCATGATTCCGCTCGGGTGGTGAATGTGCGCGTCGTCGTGGCCGTGGCCTGCGACGTGGTCGTGCGGGACGCTGCTCATGTTCCTTGGCTCCTCGAATCCTGTTTCGTTCGGTGGCTCGCGAATGCGCCTACTTGCGCTCGGCGAGCACCTGCGCCGGCTGCACCACCGCCTCGGCGGCCTTGTTGCCCCAGCTGTTGCGTGTATAGGTGATGGCGGCCGCGATGTCGGTGTCGGACAGCTGCTTCCACGACGGCATGCCGTTGCGGCCGTTCAGCACGGTGTCGATCTGCGCGACCGACGGGCCCAGCACGACGGCGTCGGCGACCAGCGCGGGAATCTTGGCCGCGGCGTTGCCGGTGCCGGTGGCCTGGTGGCACGCGGCGCAATTGTCGTTGAACACTTTTTCGCCGCGCGCGACCAGGTCGGGGCCGCCCCAGACCTTGTGCGGATCATCGGCGGCCGCGGCGACCTTCTTCTTCTGCTCGTCGGCCCACTTGGCGTAGTCGTCCTTCGATTTCACTTCGACGACAACCGGCATGAAGCCATGCTCCTTGCCGCACAGCTCGGCGCATTGGCCCCGGTAGATGCCGACCTTTTCGGCGGTGAACCAGGAGTCGCGGACGAACCCGGGAATCGCGTCCTGCTTGACGCCGAACGCGGGCACCCACCACGCGTGGATCACGTCGCCGGCGGTCAGCAGCACGCGCACCTTGGTGTCGACCGGCACGACCATCGGATTGTCGACTTCGAGCAGATAGTTTTCGCCCTTGGGCGCGCGGTTCTCGATCTGCGCGAGCGGGGTCGAGAGGTTCGAGTAGAAGCCGAACCCCTGCTCCATGTAGTCGTAGTTCCACTTCCACTGGTAGCCGGTGACCTTGATCGTCATTCCCGGCGCGGACGTGTCCTTCATCGCGAGGATCGTCTTGGTCGCGGGAAATGCCATCACCATCAGTATCAGGAACGGGATGATCGTCCACACCACTTCGACCGTGGTGTTCTCGTGGAACTGCGCCGCCTGGTGCCCGACCGACTTGCGGTGCTTGAACAACGAATAGAACATCACCCCGAACACGCCGATGAAAATGACGACGCAGATCCAGAAGATGTACAGGTGCAGGTCGAACTGCTGCTGGGCGATCGGCGAGACCGGCTGCTGGAAATTCCAGGCCGTGTCGGCGAAGGCGGTGCCCGACGTGGCGCCAAGCGCCGCCAGACCGGAAATCAAGCTGCGGCGTAGTGTTGCGTCCCCGCTAGTGTTGCGAACCATGCTGTCCTCGATAACGTGCAGTTGTTGCGATGGCGACCACCTCGGCAGCATGCGCCACCGCCGTTGTCTGGTGCGGTGCTTCGATCACGCGGGTCCCATGCGGGTTCCACGCGGGTCCACGTGGTTTCCAGTCCCCGGCCGATCCGGCGCGAAGGCTTGCCGGCCGAGGGGCAACATGGTCAAACTGCGACAAACAGCGGGTGCGGTGTCGAACACGGGATTTTTCGGGCAATCGGCAGCATTTGGCGCGCGACGCACGCCCGGCGAACCCGGGCGACAACCTGCACGTTTAAGGTGCTGCAAAGCCGCAAAATCTTAGCACGGATCGAAGTCGCGGCCTAGACAAGGCGTCGGTTTCCCGGGCTGCGCGCGCGTTTGTCAGGCCCCGCGCACAACGGGCACCCGCAACAGTCCCAATGCCGCGAGTGCGGAGGCGTCCACGTCCTGTTGCGCAAACGCAATGTCCGCCGCCGGCGGGCACCCCAGCCTCTCGGCGATCGCGCTCACGCTGTGGCCGGCATTCGCCATCGCCGGATCGGTGCGGTTGGCAATCCACCCGCACAGTTCGAGCCCGCGTGCGCGAATCGCCAGCGCCGACAGCAGCGCGTGGTTGATGCAGCCGAGGCGCACGCCGACGACGAGCAGCACCGGCAACCTGAGGCACGCCGGTATGTCCAGCATGTCGGCCGTGGCGGATAGCGGCACCAGCGCGCCGCCGGCGCCTTCGACGACCACGACCTGCGCGCGCGCCGCGAGCTTCCGATAGCACGCGGCGATCGTGGCGAGGTCGATCGTGCGCCCGGCGAGCGCCGCCGCGACATGCGGCGCGATCGGCAGCTCGAACAGGTAGGGGTTGACCTCATCGGCCGGCGCGGCGACACCCGCGGCCGCCATCAGCACCGCGACGTCCGCATTCAATCCGCTCGCGGGGTCCACCCCCGCCGCCACGGGCTTCATCGCCGCTGCGCGCACGCCCGCCGCCGCCAGCGCGCGCAGCAGTGCGGCGGCGACGTGGGTCTTGCCCGCATCGGTATCGGTCGCGGTGACGAACAGTCCGCGGGTCACGGCTTTTTCGCGATCGCGTCGAATTGCACGATGGCATGGCCCTCCGGCGTGCGCTTCGGCGCCGCTTTCCATGCGTGCCCGTAGACCACTTCGAACGTCGCGCCGATGCGTCCGTCGCGGCGCGTCGCCTCGAGCGCGGCCTCGACGCGCGCCAGCGCCGCCTTGCCGAAGAGCCCGCGCGCGCGGCCGGAGAGCGCATTGGTCGCGCCCAGCGCCTTCAGGTCGCGCAGCACCGCGCGTGGAGTCTCGTAGGTCATCGTGATGCGCTCCATGTCCATCACCGGGTCGGCGAAGCCCGCGGCCACCAGCATGTCGCCAAGGTCGTGCATGTCGACGAAGCGGCCGACATGCGGACTCGCATCGTCGAACGCGCGGCGCAGCTCCGCCAGCGTATCGGGCCCGAACGTGGAGAACGCCAGCAATCCGCCGACGTCGACGACGCGCGCGAATTCGCGCAGCGCCTGCAGCGGGTCGTCGATCCATTGCAATGCCACGTTGCTCCACAGCAGTTGCACGCTGTTGGCGGACAGCGGCAATGCGCCGATGTCGGCGCAGATGAACATCGGTCCACGCGCAGGTCCGGTCGCAAGCATGCGGGCCAGGCGCGCGAGCCACGATGGCCGCTTGCCGCGCGCCGCCGCGCGCACGAGCATCGGCAGCGCAATGTCGATCGCGACCACGCGCGCACCCGCATAGCGCGCGGCCAGCGGGGCGATCGCCTCGCCGGTCCCGCAGCCGGCGTCGACGATCAGCGTCGGCGCAATCTTCACGTAGTCGAGACGGGATCGCATCCGCGCGCCGATCTCGCGCTGCAGCACCGCCGCGGCGTCGTAGGTCGCCGCCGCGCGCGAAAACGCGCGGCGCACCGCGCGCCGGTCGATCGCGAACGCGTCGTCAGGCGGCAGCGCGGCCATCGAGGAAATCGGCGAGTGCCGCGTCGAACGCCGCGCGGTGCGACAGGAAAGGAACGTGCGCGGCCCCGGCGATCGATGCCAGCGTCGCGCGCGGCAGCGCCGCGGCGAGCCACGCGCCGGCGCCCTGCGGCGTGAGCGCGTCGCGCCCGCCGGTGACCACCAGCGTCGGCATCGCCAGCGCCGGCGCCTCGTTGCGCAGGTCGGTGGTTTCGAGGATTTCGAGCGCACCGGCCAGCGCCGCAGGGGCGGCGCGCGGCCGCGCCGCGAGTTGCGCGCGCATCAGATTGAGCGTCGTGCGCGCATCGGTCACGTCGCGCATCTGCAGCGTCAGGAAGCGCCGGATGGTCATGTCGTAGGCGACGTTGAGCTCGTCGGCGAACTGCTCGAGCACGCGCGGCGCGACCGCGTGCGGCCAATCGACCGCGGTGACGAAGCATGGCGTTGTGCACACCAGCACCAGTCTCGCGACACGCGACGGCTGCAGCAACGCGAGGCGCTGCGCAACCACGCCGCCGAACGACCAGCCGAGCAGCGTGACGGGATCCGCCGCCACCGCATCGATGCACGCCTCTACCGCCGCCACCACGCCCTGCAGGTCATACGGCGCGACCGGCGCGCTGTGGCCATGTCCGGGCAGGTCGATCGCATGCACGCGATGGCACGCGGCGAGCGCGGGGAGCAGCGGCGCGAAGATGCCCGAGTGCAGCCCCCAGCCGTGCAACAGCACGAGCGGCGGACCGGCGCCGACCGATTCGACATGCAGACTTACAGGACTACCTTGGTGCTGCGCACTCCGGTGTTCGCGCTCGGGGCGGCCCTTCGCGCTCACTGGAGTA
>JBEPUI010000070.1:0-16521 GCA_041691615.1 Pseudomonadota bacterium | reverse complement strand
CGTCCGCGCTCGAAGGAGGCGCTGATCTTCGCCACGCAGTCGACGCACAAGCTGCTCGCGGGACTGTCGCAGGCGTCGCAGATCCTGGTGCAGGACTCCGAGACGCGGCAGCTGGACAAGCACCGCTTCAACGAGGCCTACCTGATGCACACGTCGACGTCGCCGCAATACGCGATCATCGCGTCCTGCGACGTCGCCGCGGCGATGATGGAGCCGCCGGGCGGCAACGCACTGGTCGAGGAGTCGATAAAAGAGGCGCTGGACTTTCGCCGCGCGATGCGCAAGGTCGACGATGAGTATGGCGATTCCTGGTGGTTCAAGGTCTGGGGTCCGAAGGACCTGCCCGCCGAGGGCATTGGCACGCGCGAGGACTGGGTGTTGCGCGCCGGCGAGCGCTGGCACGGCTTCGGCGATCTCGCCGACGGTTTCAACATGCTCGACCCGATCAAGGCCACCGTGCTTACGCCGGGGCTCGATGTCGAGGGCGATTTTTCCGACGTCGGCATTCCGGCGGCGATCGTCACCAAGTACCTGTCGGAGCATGGCGTGATCGTCGAGAAGACCGGGCTCTACTCGTTCTTCATCATGTTCACGATCGGCATCACCAAGGGCCGCTGGAACACGCTGCTGACTGCACTGCAGCAGTTCAAGGACGACTACGACAAGAACCAGCCGCTGTGGCGCGTGCTGCCCGAGTTCGTGCAGGCGTACCCGCGCTACGAAAAGACCGGCTTGCGCGAATTGTGCGACGCGATCCACGGCATTTACCGGATTAACGACATGGGACGCCTGACCACCGAGATGTACGTGTCGAACCTGGAGCCTGCGATGAAGCCCGCCGACGCGTTCGCGCGGATGGCGCATCGCGAGATCGAGCGCGTCGAGATCGACGACCTCGAAGGCCGCGTGACCAGCGTGCTGCTCACGCCGTATCCGCCCGGCATTCCGCTGCTGATCCCCGGCGAGCGCTTCAATACGCAGATCGTCAAGTACCTGCAGTTCGCGCGCGACTTCAACGTGCGCTTTCCCGGCTTCGACACCGACATCCACGGGCTGGTCGAGGAGGAGATCGATGGACGCAAGCGCTACTTCGTCGACTGCGTTGCCGGCGCCGACGTGATTTCGGCAGCGCCGGCGGCCGCGCGCGTCGCCAGGAAGGTGCCGGCCGGCGCCGCGTAGTGGCGCGTGCAGTCAGCCACAGCCGCGTGACAGCGCCGGCGGCCGTGGAACCGGTGGAAGCTAGCCGAGCGCTTCCGGAGCGGACCCGCCGGGAACCGTCAGCACCGCGCGGATTGCGCGCAGTGCATCGTCCTCGTTGTCGAACACGCGGTCGGCGCCAATCGCCTGCATGTAGCCGCCGCGCTCGAGAATTTCCCGCACCGGCGGCCTCACGTTGCCAAGCCAGAGCGTCGCCCCCTGCTGGCGCAACGCGTTCGCGTATTGGGTCAACAGCTCGGCGCCCGCGACGTCGATGAAATTGGTGCCGCTCAGGATCAGCAGCAGGTGGCGGGTCGCCGGTTTTTCCAGCCGCGCGGCATCGAGCCGATCGCGAACATGATCGGTCGCGCCGAAGAACAGCGATCCGTCGATGCGCAGGATGTCGACGTCAATTTCGGCGGCCGCCGCGTCCTGCGCGACCGCACCGGTTTGCGCAACGCCGGCCGTGACTGCCGCCGCGTCGGGCACTGATGCAACTCCGCCGGACGCAAGTACATCATCGGCGGCGGCAGGGGCCAGCCCGCCGGACGCAGGCGCAACGGCGCCGGACGGACGCAGCAAGCCAGCCGGATAGACTCTCGTCACGCGCGGGCGCGTCGTGCGTTGCAGGTAGACGAAGAACGACGCCAGCACGCCGACCAGTATCGCGAACTCCAGCTGGATCGTGAGCGTTGCCGCCAGCGTGATCGTCAGCACCCAGGCTTCGGCCGCCTGCGCATGCGAGATGGTGCGGATCTGCGCGAAGTCGATCAGGCCCCACGCGACGATGAACAGCAATCCGGCCATCGTGGCGAATGGCAGCAGCGCGGCGAATGGCGCCAGCGCGAACAGCAGCAACAGCAGGAACAGCCCCGCGAACACGGCGGCCAGCGGCGTGCGCGCGCCCCCGTCGAAGTTGACCCAGATGCGATTGAACGATCCCGACGACGGAAAGCACGACGTGAAAGCGCCTGCGACGTTGGACAATCCCTGGCCGATGAACTCCTGGTTGCCGTCCAGCCGCTGCCCGGCCTTGACGGCCACCGCGCGCGCGACCGAAACGGCCTGCGCCAACGCGAGCGCGGTCAGCGCCAGCGCGCCGGGCGCGAGGTGACGCCAGTCGGCGAACTCGAAGGAAGGCATCGACAGTTGCGGAACGGCCGAGGGCAGCGCGCCGATCGTGGGCACGCGCGCGATGCCAAAGTGCGCCAGCAGCCATGCGGCAAGCGTGCCGGCGACGAGGCCCGTGATCATGTAGGGGATCCGTGGCAGCAGCCGCCGGCCGGCGAACGCCGCGGCCATTGTCACGAGGCCGACGCCGGTGATCGCAGGATCGATCGCGCGCCATTGCATGACGAAGCGCAGCAGGGTTTGCACGAAGTCGGCATCGGCGGGAATTCGCACGCCGAAGAAATTGCCGAGCTGGCCGACGATGATCAGGATCCCCGCACCCGCGGTGAATCCGACGATCACCGTGTGCGAAATGAAATTGACCATCGCGCCGAGCCGCGCGATGCCGAGCGCCAGCTCGATCAGCCCGAGCATCAGCGTCAGCGTCAGCACCAGCTTGATGTAGTCCTCGCTGCCCGGCAGCGCGAGCGGCGTGACGATCGCAAACACGGCGAGCGCCATCGTGTTGGTCGGTCCCGAGACCTGGTGCCAGGACGAGCCCCAGAGTGCTGCGACGATCACCGGAACGATCGCGCTGAACAGTCCGTATTGCGGCGGCAATCCGGCGAGCGTGGCGTAGGCGATGCCCTGCGGCAATACCACGCATGCGCCGACGAAACCCGCGAGCACGTCCGCGCGCAGCGTCGTGCGGTTGACGCGATGGCGCCATACGAGGAATGGCAGCAGGCGCGAAGCCTGCACTTCGCGGGGTGGCGCGCTTGTGGGTGGCAAAACCGGGATTTATTCGGGAGCGAGCCCCGATGATGCCGTTACAGTTGCATCACGCGCAACTGCTGCGCGCAACCGGGCCGATCAGGCCGCGACGCGCGACGCCGCGGTGGGAACGATCGTCGCCGCCGAGGGCTTGCCGGCGGCGGCGTGGGCCGCGACCAGCGACGCCACGACGCAGGACGCCATCCGCGTCTCCATCGAATCGCTGCGCGACGGCGCGACGATCGGCACCTTGGCGCCCAGCACGATGCCGGCCGCGAGGCCGTGCGTGATGCCGGTCAGCGTGCGCAGGATCATCACCGCCGCTTCCATCGACGGCGCGATCAGCACGTCGGCGCGACCCGCCATATCGTTTTTCGCCTGCTGGCCGCGCGCGGCATCGGCCCACAACGCGGCATCCGGAAGCATCGGGCCTTCGACCACCGCGCCCGGGAACAAGCCTTCCTGCGCCATCGACTTGATCGCCGCGGCCTCGGAAGTCGACGGCAACGCCGTGGCCACGACGTCCATCGCCGCGAGCAGCGCGACGTTGGGCGTGGCGAGGCCCAGCGCCATCGCCAGGCGCACGGTGTTCTGCACGATGTCCTTTTTCGCCGCGAGATTGGGCGCGACGTTGAGCAGCGTATCGGCCAGCAGCAGCCAGCGGTTTTCGCCGGGCAGGTCCAGGAAGCATGCATGCGACAGCCGGGTTTCGGTGCGCAGCCCGGAATCCTGGGCTGCGACAGGGGCCAGCAATTCGCCGTCGGACAACGCGCCCTTGATCAGCGCAGCGACGCGGCCTTCCTTGGCCATGTGCACGGCGTGCGAAGCCGCAGTCGCGGCATCGTCTGGCGTGTCGACGATCGGCAGCCGCGAAATGTCGAGTCCGGCGCGGTTGGCAGTGTCACGGATTCGCCCCTCGGGGCCGACCAGCGTGGGCAACAGGTAGCCGGCGAAAGAGCCCGACAACGCGAGCTGCAGCGAATCGCTGTCGCAGGGGAAAACCATCGCGGCGGGCAATGCCGGCAATAGCCGGGCCCTTTCCACCAGTTTCTGGACGTGCGGTCGAGTGCTCATCCGTTCGAGCGTCGCAAGCCTTCATGACGTTGTCAACGGAGGGCCGACAAGTGGCGCGCCGCGCTGCGCGAAGGCCACGGCGCTTGTTGCGCCGCAACAACGGGAGCCTAGGCCTTGCCCTTCCAGGGAATGACCAGCCGCTCGACGTAGCGCATCAGCAGGTCGAAGGCATAGGCGACGACGCCGATCACCACGATGCCCATCATCACCACGTCGGTGCGCAGGAAATTCGACGCATTGAGCACCATCTGGCCGAGGCCCTCGGTGGCGGCGACCATTTCGGCGGCGACCAGCGTCGTCCAGCCGAAACCGATCGAAATGCGCATGCCGGTGAAGATCTCGGGCATCGCCGCGGGCACGATCACGTGCCAGATCACTTGCCACTTCGAGGCGCCCATCGAGTACGCAGCGTTGATCTGCTCGATCATCACGCTCTTGACGCCGGCGCGAGCGGCCATGGCGAGCGGCGCGAAGCACGCGAGGAAGATCAGCACGATCTTGGCGGTTTCGTCGATGCCGAACCAGATGACGATCAGCGGCAGGTAGGCAAGCGGCGGCAGCGGCCGGTAGAACTCGATCGGCGGGTCGAAGATGCCGCGCGCGACGCGCGACACGCCCATCGCGATTCCGGCGGGAATCGCCGTGACGACCGCCAGCAGGAACGCGGCGAACACGCGGTAAAGGCTCGCCCATAAGTGCTCGGTCAACGGCTTGCCACCCTGGATGTCGCCGCGCCAGGCGTCGCCGAATGCCTGCAGGATGCGCTCCGGCGTGGGCAGGAAGAGATCGCGAATCCAGCCCAGGTGGGTCGCGATCCACCACAGCAGCAGCAGCGTCAGCACCGTCACGATGCTGATCACGGTGCTCGAGCCTTCGCCGGGGATGCTGTAGCCGCTGACGTTGCGCTGCTTCCCGGGCTTCGGGATCAGGCTCGCGGGCGGCGCGGGCTGCGCGGGCTGCGCGGGCTGCGCGGGCTGCGCGGGCGCCGCGGCCGCTGCGGCGGAAGTCGGATCGACCTGCACGGTGCCCGCGGCAGCGCTTGCCTCCACCGCCGGCGCGCCGGCGGCGCGTACACCGGTTTCGACGGACCTTTCGCCGGCGTTCACGTCGCCACCGGATCGAGCTGCGCGCTGGCGTGGATCACGCCCAGGATCTCCTCGCGCAACTCGATGAACTTCGGATCGGACTTGACCGCGCGCGCATCCTTGCACTCGATGAAGCGCTTGCCGAAATCGAGCTTGTAGCGATGCGCGATACGTCCGGGCGAAGGCGTCATCAGGATCAGCTCGGTGGCGAGGAACAGCGCCTCCTCGACGCTATGCGTGATGAAGAAGAACATCTTGCGGGTCTTCCACCACATTTCGAGGATCAGCTCCTGGATCTGCTCGCGGGTGAGCGCATCGAGCGCACCCAGCGGCTCGTCCATCAGCATCACCTCGGGATCGCTCGCCA
Organism: Pseudomonadota bacterium; assembly: GCA_041691615.1. Taxonomy (GTDB): domain Bacteria; phylum Pseudomonadota; class Gammaproteobacteria; order Burkholderiales; family Casimicrobiaceae; genus VBCG01. The sequence goes on along the minus strand of JBEPUI010000070.1, from coordinate 10,914 downwards.
GCGCGCGCGCGAGCCCGACGCGCTGCTGCATTCCGCCGGAAATCTGGTAGATCGGCGACGACGCGAATTTTTCGAGACCCACGAGGCGCAGCTTGTCGAGCGCCACGGCGCGGCGCGTCGCGCGATCGACGCCACGCATGCGCAGCCCGAACTCGACGTTCGACACGACGTCGAGCCATGGCATCAGCGCGTGCTTCTGGAACACCACGCCGCGATCGGCGCCCGGGCCGGTGACCGGCTTGCCGTCCAGCAGGATGTCGCCCGACGAGTACTGCATGAAGCCGGCGATGCACGACAGCAGCGTGGTCTTGCCGCAGCCTGAGGCGCCGAGCGCGACGACGAAGTCGCCCGGGTCGAGCGTCAGGTTGATGTCGGACAGCGCGTGCACGCTGCGCCCCCCGCCCGTGGCGTAATGGACGGACAGGTGACGGATGTCGAGCTTGCTCAAGCGGAATTCATCGGCGCACGCCGCCACACCCGCAATCCGCGGGCGTGGCGGCGACACAGTTCGGTTATTTCATTGCGTCGATCACATACTGCGGATTGACCACCACCGAATAGTCCGGCAGCGTCTTTTCGATCTGCTTCTGCGATTTCTGGAAATCGGCGGTGGCGGTGAAGGCCTTGGCAGCGATGCTGTTCTTGCCGCCGCCGAGCCACGTCGCCGACTGCTCCTTCATCGTCGGGAAGTTGTACAGCGCCATTCCGGCGGGAACGTCCGCTGCCTTCGCGCCCGACCACTTCGCGACCGCCTTCACTTCGGGCGAGTCGGCGGTCCACTTGGCTTTGTTGGCGCGGTATTTTTCGTCGGAGGCAGCCAGCAGCTTGACGAACTTGACCATGAAGTCGTGGTTGGCCTTCGCCCAGTCCTTGTTGGCGACATAGCCGTCGAACGTCGCCTTGCCGGTCGATTCGGAGATCTTGCCCGAGCTGGTGATCACCTTGCCGTCCTTCTTCACTTCGGTCAGCACCGGGTCCCAGATGAACGTCGCCTGGATGTCGCCGCGCTGCCAGGCGGCACGGATTTCCGGCGGCCGCATGTTGAGGATCTGCACATCGGCGGGATTCACATGAGCCTGCTCCAGCGCCACGATCGTGTGGAAGTGGCTGGTGGAGTTGAACGGCGTGGCGATCTTCTTGCCCTTGAGGTCGGCGACGGTGTTGATGCCGGAGCCGTTCTTGGCGACCAGCGCCTCGGCGTCGCCGATGTCGTCGAGGATCCAGAAGAGCTCGAGCGGCTCGCCGCGCGAAACAGCGGCGGCGATGCCCGCCGATCCGACTTCGCCCACCTGCACCGCGCCCGACGCCAGCGCCTTGATGACTTCGCCGCCGCCGCCGAATTGCTTCCAGTTGATCTTGTAGCCGGTCGCCTGCTCGAGCGCCTTGGTTTCCTGCGCGCTGCGATACGGGTCGAGCATGTCCTGGTAGGCGATCGTGACTTCCTTCTGCGCCAGCGCCGGCAATGCCATGATGGTGGCGACGGTGGCGATAATTGCTGCGGCCAGTGATTTCATGTTGCTTCCCCTTGAACCTGGTTGGTCGGTACGGATCGTGCGTCGAATGCTAGAGCGTGCGCAGCGTCTTGCGCAAGATGTCGGCGATGCTATCGATATGCGATTTCTCGGCGATCAGCGGCGGCGCGAGCAACGCGCTGTCGCCGGTGGCCTTGAGGTGCAGGCCGTTGTCGAATAATCTCTTCTGGAACGTGTTGCCGCGCTTGCCCGGCGCGCCGTCGGGTGCGAGATCGATCGTCGCGAACATGCCGTAGCCGCGGATGTCGGTGACCACACCTGCATCGCGCAACGACCAGATCGCGTCGAGGAAGTAGGGCGACAGCGCGCGGCCGCGTGCGAACAGGTCCTCGCGCTCGTAGATGTCGAGCGTCGCCAGGCCGGCCGCGCAGGCAGCCGGATGCCCGGAATACGTGTAGCCGTGGAAGAACTCGATCGCGCCTTCCTGCGCGGCGTTCATCACCGCGTCGTGAACGCGGGTCGACACCGCCACCGCACCCATCGGCTGCGCCGCGTTGGTGATGCCCTTGGCCATCGTCATCATGTCCGGCGTCACGCCGAACGTCTGCGCGGCGAACGGCTGGCCGGTGCGGCCGAACCCGGTGATCACTTCGTCGAACACCAGCAGGATGCCGTGCGTGTCGCAGATCTCGCGCAGGCGGTCGAGATAGCCCTTGGGCGGCACGAGGCAGCCGGTCGAGCCGGCGATCGGCTCGACGAAGCAGGCGGCGATGTTCTCGGCGCCGTACAGGTTGACGAAGCGTGTGAGATCGTCGGCCAGGTCGGCGCCGGTCTCCGGTTGCCCGCGCTTGAAGTAGTTTTCCTTCAGGTGCGTGTGGCGCATGTGCGCGACATGCAGGCCGGGTGCGAACTTGCGGCGGTTGTTGGCGATGCCCGACAGCGCGACGCCGCCGAAATTGACGCCGTGGTAAGCGCGTTCGCGCGACACGAACATCGTGCGGCCGGCCTGGCCGCGCGCCTGGTGATAGGCGAGGGCGATCTTCATCGCGGTGTCGACCGCTTCCGATCCGGAGTTGACGAAGAACACGCGCTTGAGGTCGCCGGGCGTCAATTGCGCCACGCGAGCCGCCAGCGCGAAGCTCTTCGGATGCCCGCGCGTGAACGGCGGCACGAAATCGAGCTCGACCAGCTGCTGGTGCACGGCGTCGGCGATTTCCTTGCGGCCGTGACCGGCGCCGACGCAGAACAGCCCGGACGACGCATCGATGATCTTGTCGCCGCGGTCACTCCAGTAGTACATCCCCTCGGCGCGCACGACGATCTTCGGATCCGACTTGAAGTCGCGATTGGCGGTGAACGGCATCCACAATTCGTCGGTCGAGCCGGTGGCGGTCGGCGACAGCGCGTGCAGTGCGGGTTCGGTCTTGCCCATGGGATCTCCGGAAGTGGTGCGCGATGCGAATTGCATCTTACCCGCACGCCATGTCGGGCGCGACTGCGACCGCCCCGAATTGTCGCGCGGCGTTCCGGAAACCGAGAATTCCGCCGCCGTGCTACTTGACCGCACCCAGCGTCAGGCCCTGCACGACGAAGCGCTGGCCGAAGAACATCAGCGCCAGCGCCGGCAGCGTCGCGAGTATCGACGCGGCGGCCATCGGCCCATGCTGCACTTCGTAGTCGTTGGCGAACTTCGACACCACCACCGGCACCGTCGCGTTCGCCTGCGATGTCAGGTTGAGCGCGATCGTGAACTCGTTCCAGCTGAAGATGAACGCGAGCACGCCCGTGGCGACCAGCCCGGGCACCACGAGCGGCAGCACGATGTACCAGAAGGCCGCGAGCGAATGGCAGCCGTCGACCATTGCCGCCTCCTCGATTTCCGGCGGCACCGCGCGGAAGAACGACATCATCAGCCACAGCGCCACGGGCAGGTTGATGACAACATGCGTAAGCACCAGCGCAGTTCGTGTGTCGTAGAGACCGAGCGCGCGGAATGCGACGTACCACGGCCCGACCATCGTGATGATCGGTATCACATGGAACGCCACCGTCCACACCAGCATCGCGCGCACCGCCCATTGCGCCCAGGCGAAACGATGCAGCGAATAGGCGGCGAGCGTGGCGATAACCACCACGAACGACGTGCTCGCCGCGGCGACGGCGAAGCTCGTCGCCAATGCGTGCACGAAATCCGAGCGCTTGCTGGACAGCACATCGACGTAGTTGTCGAGCGTGGGCGTGAACGACCACGCACCGGTCAGGATCGCGATCGGGCTCTTGAACGAATTGGCCAGCACCCAGATGAACGGGCCGACGACGATCAGGATCGACAGCGCGATCAGCGCGAGTCCCAGCGCGCGCGTGCGCGCCGCGGGCGTCCACGTCAGGCTGGCCAGCCCGCGCGCCGAAGCGTTCATGGCGCGCCCGCGCCCACGACGAATCGCCGTCCGGCACCCAGCAGCGACAACACGACGACGATCGTCAGCACCGACAGCAGCGCGCCGTAGCCCAACTGATTCTGCTCGAAAAACACGCGGTAGAGGTGCAGGCTCACGAGCTCGCTTGACGTGCCGGGTCCGCCGCCGGTGAGCAGGTAGACCTCGTCGAATGCCTTGAACGCGAGGATCGCGCGAAACAGCAGCGCGACGATGATCGCCGGCTTCAGCAGCGGCAGCTTGATCCGCGCCAGCATCTGCCAACGATTGGCGCCGTCGACGTGCGCCGCTTCCATCACATCGACCGGCAGCGCCTCGACGGCGGCGAACAGGATCAGGAACACGAACGGCACCCAGTGCCAGACGTCGACCAGCACGATCGACCAGAGCGCCAGCGAGGTCGATCCGAGCCAGCTCACCGCCGGCAGCCCGACCGCGACCAGGATCTGGTTGAAGAGTCCGAAGTCGTAGTTGTACATCAGCTTGAACATGTTGCCGATCGCCACCGGCGGCACGAGTATCGGCACGATCAGGATCGTGCGCATGACGCCTTTGCCGCGCGTGAGGCTGCCGACCAGCAGCGCGAGCGCCAGTCCCGCGGCCATTTCGATCGCCACGGCGACGACCACGAACAGCAGCGTATTGACGATCGTCGCCGCGAGTCCCGGGTCGCTGGCGAGCGCGGCCACGTTGCGCGCCGGCGTGAACGCCCAGTGCTCGCGGCCATCGGCGAACGTGATCGTCGACACGCTCATGCGCAGCAGCGCGAGCGCGGGAAGCACGGTGAGCGCCGCCAGCACCAGCACCGCGGGCGCGACGCTCCAGTACTTGAACGTGGCGCCGGCGATGCCGCCGCCGCGCGGGTCGCGCAGGTCGCGCAGGATCATGGCGTGGTCCCGGGACAACGGTCAGCGCACGCGGCTTCGACGCTTGCACGTGCATCCGTCACGCGGGCGGCCCCCGCCGCCGCGCGCGCATCCATCATTCCGGCAGCGACGGCCCGATCGCGGTCTTGCGCCCGTTCTTGGCGAACACGTCGCGAATCTCCTGCGCCGCGACGTTGAGGGCCTTGGCGCTGCTCATCTCGCCGATCATCGCCTGGTTGAGCCGCAGGCCGAGGATCTGCTCGACCTGCGGTCCTTCGGCATAGCCCAGCTCCTGCGTCGCCGATTTCATCGTCTCGGCATACGCGCTCATCCATCGAAACGCCGGGTCGCGCGCCAGGTCGGAGGTCAGCACGTCCGTGCGGTTGGGAATGCCGCCGCTCCTGGCGTACGCGTACTGCGCGTCGTAGGTGAGGAACCACTTGGCGAACGCGATGGCTGCCTTCTTCTGCTCGGCGCTCGCGCCTTTCTCGATCGTGTAGTTCCAGTTGCCGATCACGCCGCCGGCAACGCCGCCCGCCGGCTTCGGCAACGGCACGACCTCGAGCTTGCCGACCACCGCCGATTTCTTCGGGTCCTCGAAATTCGACCACGCGGCCAGCACCAGCTGCGCCTGCAGCGCCTTGCCGGTGGACATCAGCTGGATCACGTCGCCCTGGCCGATGGAGCCGGGATTGGGCGGCCCGCATTTCGTCGCGAGCTCGATGAACTGGTCGAGCGACGCCTTGTTCGCCGCGCTGTTGAGCGTCACCGTAAAGTCGCCGTTCTCCGGATCCTTGACGACCGTGCCCTTGCGCTCGACCATCCACTGCATCCAATCGTAGCGAATGCCGTTGCCGCGCTCGGCGCGAAACACGGCGCCGTAGGTCGCGGGCGGCTTGCCGATCTTCGCGCAGGATGCGAGCACATCTTCCCAGGTCTTCGGCGGCGCGAGTCCCGCCTGCTTCAGCACATCGGCGCGGTAGTACCACATCTGCACGTTGCCGAGCACGGTAAAGCCCATCAGCTTTCCGCCGTTGGCGGTGCGCCAGCGCTTCTGCGCATTCCAGTAGCCGGAGTCGCCGTAGGTCAGCACTTCCTTGGGAATCACGAAGGCCGGGTCGACGTCGGCGAACGGCGTGACGAATCCGCCCTCGTACATTTCGATCGTCCACTGGGTGTCGAGGAACAGCGCGCCGTAGTTGCCGCCGCCGCTGTGCACGTCGTTGCGCGCCTTGTCGAGCACGCCGCCGAAAGGATTGACGTCGAGCTTGACGACGTTGCCAGTCTGCGCCTCGTATTGCTCGACCATCTTGGTGAAGGCGGGGAGCCAGGGTGTTGCCGGCACCAGCATCGTCAGCGGCGCCTGCTTGCCGACGTCGGCGAATGGCTTGTCGGCAGCGAGCGCCGGGGATTGGATCAGCCATCCGAGCGACGCCGCGGCGACGAGGGTGGCGCTGAACCTGCGAATGGTCGGCATGACGTTCTCCTCCAGAATTGGCGCTGTCGCGCGAATGCTCATCCCATTGCTTCGCGCGCCGGCTGGCCCCGCGAAGCGTACAACTCGAGCGTGACTTCCCATTCGATCACGCCGATGCGCCGGGCCCAGCGCGTCCATGCGTCGGCGAGGTCTGCAACCATTGCCGGCTCGCGCGCGGCGACATCGACGAGCTCGGTGCGATCCTTGGCCAGGTCGTAGAGCTCCCACATGCCTGGATAATCGCGCACGAGCTTCCAGTCGCCGCGGCGGATCGCGGCATTGCCAGTGTGCTCCCAGTACAGCGCATGCGGTGGCGTGGCCTCGCCGCGCAGCGCGGGCAGCAGGCTCTGTCCCTGTTGCGGCGCGATCTCGCGGCCGTCGAGCTGTGCCGGATAGGCGGCGCCGGTGACGTCGAGGATCGTGGACAGGATATCGGTCAACTGTCCGGGCGCGCGAGCGAACGTCGCTTCGGCGAGTTTTCCCGCCGGCCAGTTGACGATCAGCGGAGATGCGATGCCGCCTTCGTGCACCCAGCGCTTGTAGTAGCGAAACGGCGTGTTCGACAGGTTGGCCCACGCGCGGCCGTAGCTCGAGTACGTGTCCTCGGCGCCCGGCACGATCGAAGGCTCGTTGCCAATGCGCACCTCGCGCCCGTCGCGTGTTTCAAGACGCAGGATGTCGCGGCGCTCCTTGAAGCGCGAAAGCTCGACCAGCGGCAGGCTTTCGTCGGACGCGCCGTTGTCGGACAGGAAGATGACGAGCGTGTCGTCGCGCGCGCCGGTGTCAGTCAGCGCTTGCAGGATGCGGCCGATGCCCTGGTCCATGCGATCGATCTGCGCCGCGTACGCTTCCATGCGCCGCGCTTCCCAGTCGCGATGCGGCGCATCCTGCCACGCGGGCTGCGTCGGGTCGCGCGCGGACAGTAGCGTGTCCGCGTCGATCAGTCGCATCTGTTTTTGCCGTGCGATGCGCGCCTCGCGCAGAGCGTCCCAGCCGGCGTCGTAGGCGCCACGGTAGCGGGCGAGGTCGTCGTCACGTGCATGCAGCGGCCAGTGCGGGGCCGTGTAGGCGACGTAGAGGAAGAACGGCGTGTCCGGCGTCGCTGCGCAGTCGCGCACGAAGTCTTCGGCCTCGTCGCTGATCGCGTCGGTGTAATAGAAGTCCGGCGCCAGCGCCTCGTGCTCGACGTTCGTCTCGCCTCGAGTCAGCGTGCCGGGCTGGAAGAACGATCCGCAGCCGGTCAGCGTGCCGAAGAATCGGTCGAAGCCGCGACGCGTGGGCCACGCGTCGTTGGGCTCTTTCATCTCGGCGGCGAGGTGCCACTTGCCGGCCATCGCGGTGCGGTAGCCGGCCGACTTGAGGATTTCGGCGATGGTCGCGCACCGGCGGTTGAGCGTGCCTGGATAGCCTTGCGGGCGATCGTCGTTGGTGAGGATGCCGATGCCTGTCTGGTGCGGGTGCAGTCCGGTCAGCAGCGAGGCGCGCGACGGGCTGCAGCGCGCGCCGTTGTAGAACTGCGTGAAGCGCACGCCCTGCGCGGCCAATGCATCGAGATTGGGCGTGCGGATCTCGCCGCCGTAGCAGCCGAGATCCGAGAATCCCATGTCGTCGGCCAGCATCAGCACGACATTCGGTCGCTTCAAGTGTGCTTCCTCCATGGCTGCCGGTGCATCGGCACGTCGTATTGCGTGCCTTGCTGATGGAGGCGTGCCGCGTGCGGCGTGCTCGGGCCGCCTCGTTTCACCCGCCAACGGTCCAGCTTGCCCGACGAGCCTTATACTGACAAATAAGAATTTCTCCATTTGCCATAGACAATTGGAATGTCACTCGACCGACATGTACACGCGCTGCGCCAGTTCATCGCAGTGGCGCAGGAGGGCAGCCTGACCGCGGCGGCGCAAGCGCTCGCGATGACACAGCCGGCACTGACCAAGAGCATCCAGCGGCTCGAGGCGGATTTGGGCGTGCGCCTGCTGGAGCGATTGCCGCGCGGCGTGTCGCTGACCGGATACGGCAAGGCTTTGCTGCCGCATGCGCAACGCATCGATGCCGCCTGCCGATTGGCCGAGCTCGAGATGCTGGCCTACGGCGGCGGCCATACCGGCCAGCTCAAGCTGGGTGCGGGCCTGATGTTCGGTGCGACGCTCGTGCCGAACGCCATCGCCGGACTGCATAAGCGCTATCCCGACATCACGTTCCAGATCGTATCCGCGGCGACCGACGTCAACTATCCGCGGCTGCTGGCGGGCGAGCTCGACATGCTGTTCGGCGTGCTGCCGGCTCCGGAAGCGATACCCGAGCACCTCACCTGCCGGGTGATCACGCAAGTCGGCCTGCGGGTGATCGCAGGGCCGCAGCATCCGCTGCTCGCGCGCTCGCGCGTCCAGGCGCGCGACCTCGCGCAATATCCGTGGGTGGTCATGCAGCACGACCGCGAGCTCGTGGCGGGTCTCACGGCGACGCTGCGCGGCGAAGGTGCCGCGTCCGTGCGCATCGCCGTCGAAGCGACGTCGCTGTCGTCCTTGGTGAGGCTTCTGAAATCGGGCCCGTACTTGAGCTGCGTCGCCGAAGGCATCGGCGCGATGCCCGAGCTCGGCCTTGCGTTCGTGCCGTATCCCAGCCGCATCGTGCGCGGCGACGCGGGCGTCATCCTGCACCGGTCGCTCGAGCGCTATGCGCCGGCCGAACTGTTGATCGAGCTTGTGTGTGCGGGCGCAAAGACGGCGCGCTTGGGCATGCGATGATGATCCGGATGTCGACAGTGCCTCCGCGATTTCCGTTGCAATGAACGGCTTCGACTACGTGATCGTCGGCGGCGGCACCGCGGGCTGCGTGCTCGCCAACCGTCTTTCCGCCAACCCGGCGCATTCGGTGCTGGTGCTCGAGGCGGGGCCGAAGGACGACTACCTGTGGATCCACATCCCCATCGGCTACGGCAAGACGATGTTCAATCCCCGTTACAACTGGGGGTTCTACACCGAGCCCGAGGCGTCGATGAACGGCCGCAGGGTGTACTGGCCGCGCGGCCGCGGATTGGGCGGCTCGTCGTCGATCAACGGCCTCATCTACGTGCGCGGACAGCCGCAGGACTACGATCGCTGGGCCGACGCGGGCAACACCGGCTGGGGTTGGAACGACGTGCTGCCCTATTTCATCCGCAGCGAAGGCAACTCGCGCGGCGCGAGCGCCACGCACGGCGCGGACGGGCCGCTCGCCTGCACCGACATCGGTGCGCGGCACGAGCTGATCGAGGCGATCATCGCCGGCGCCAATTCGCTGGGCGTGCCCCGCACCGACGATTTCAACGGTGGCGTGCAGGAAGGTGTCGGCTACTACCAGCTCTTCACGCGCAACGGCTGGCGATGCAGCACTGCCGATGGTTACCTGAAGCCCGTGCGCCGGCGCGCCAACCTCACCGTCGAGACCGAGGCGCAGGTCACGCGCGTGCTGTTCGAGGGGCGGCGCGCAGTCGGCGTCGAGTACCGGCAGGGCGGTCAGTTGCGCACGGTGCGCGCGCTGCGCGAAGTGGTGCTGGCCGCCGGTGCGCTGCAAAGTCCGCAGCTGTTGCAGCTTTCGGGCGTGGGCGATCCGCAACTACTGCAGCCATTCGGCATTCCTGTCGTGCACGCGTTACCGGGCGTCGGCGAGAACCTGCAGGATCACCTGCAACTGCGGCTGCTGTTCCGCTGCACCAAGCCGATCACCACCAACGACGATCTCAACTCGTGGTGGCGGTCGCTGAAGATCGGCGCGCAATGGCTGTTGACGCGCAGCGGTCCGCTGGCGATCGGCATCAACCAGGGCGGCCTCTTTACGCGCGTGTTGCCGGAATCGGCAACGCCGGATGTGCAATTCCACTTCGCAACACTGTCCGCCGACCTGGCCGGTGCGAAGCCGCATCCGTTTTCCGGATTCACGTTCAGCGTCTGCCAGCTGCGGCCAAGCTCTCGCGGGCACGTGCGCATCAAGTCTGCCGATCCGCTCGCAGCGCCGGCAATGCAGCCCAATTATTTGACGACCGACGCCGACCGGCGTTGCGCAATCGCCGCGGTGCGCTACGCGCGCGAGCTTGCGGCGACGCCGGCGATGCGCGCTTACGTCGCCGAGGAAGTGCGTCCCGGCCCGTCGCTCGACGCAAGCAGCGACCACGATGTGCTGGAATTCTGCCGCGACTATGGCGCGACGATTTTCCATCCTTCAGGAACCTGCAGGATGGGCGGCGACGACGACGCGGGCGCGGTGGTTGATGCGCGGCTGCGCGTGCGCGGCATCGAAGGCCTGCGCGTCGTCGATTGCTCGATCATGCCCACGCTGGTGTCGGGCAATACCAACGCGCCCGTGGTGATGATCGCGGAAAAGGCGAGCGACATGATCGAAGCCGATGCCCGGCTCAAGGGCTCGCAATGACGGCGGCGCCCGCCGGCGAATCGTCATCGAACGACGCACCGAGCGCGCCGGCGGCACGGCGCAGCGCAGGTGCCAGCGACAGCGCGCGGTCGAGCGACATGCGCGCGACCGGCGCGTGCACGGCGACGCACGCGGCGACGCGTCCACCTTGGGCAATCACCGGCACCGCTACGCAAACTACGCCGGCCAGGTATTCCTCGTTGTCGGTGGCGAGCCGCGCGCGACGGATCGCCGCGAGCTCGGCCTCGAGCCGCCGC
>JBEPUI010000069.1:0-16618 GCA_041691615.1 Pseudomonadota bacterium | reverse complement strand
TTGGTCGCGAGCCCGCTTGCGCGGGTCGGTAATGAAAAAGCCCGCTTGCGCGGGCTTTTTGTCGTCGGGCGTGTAGCAGGGTCGCTAGTTATAGCGGCGAAGCTGCAGCGAGAACTGCGCGAGCGGCGGGATGCCCGACGCTTCGGCACGATGGCACCAGTCCTGCAGCCGCGCAAGCAGCTGCTCGGACGACTCGGTCGAGCGCTCCCACAATGCGGCGAGCTCGCTGCGCATGGCTACGATCTTGGCCAGCGTCTGGCTGCGCGCAACGGTGCTTTCCATGTGCTCCCGGTCCAGTGGCGACCATCCGGCCGGGTCGGTCGTCAGCCAGCGCTTGACGCGTCCCACGCTCGGCAGCGTGTTCGCTTCGTCCTTGTGCACGCGCGAGCGCAGCGCGGCGAGCTCGGCCTTGCACGCGGTCTTCAGGGTGCGCGCGTACGCCGTGGCCACCTGGTAGCGGTGCGTGATCACGGCCTGCAGCGTGGCGAGGTCGGGCGCGGACTTGCCTTCGCCCTTCCTGAGCTTCGGCGCGACCTTGCGCACGTCGGCGAGCCCAAGCTTGGCGAGGATCTGGATGTACATCCAGCCAATGTCGAACTCATACCAGCGCGACGACAGCTTGGCGGACGTCGCGTAGGCGTGGTGATTGTTGTGCAGCTCCTCGCCGCCGATGAGGATGCCCCATGGCACGATGTTGGTCGAGGCGTCGGCACAGGCGTAGCTGCGATAGCCCCAATAGTGGCCGATGCCGTTGATCACGCCGGCGGCGGTGATCGGAATCCAAAGCATCTGCACAGCCCAGATCGTCGCGCCCAAGGCGCCGAACAACACAAGGTTGACGGCCAGCATCAGGCCGACGCCTTGCCACGAGTAGGGGGTGTAGAGGTTGCGCTCGATCCAGTCGTCCGGCGTGCCGTGACCGTATTTTTCGAGCGTTTCGAGATTCTTGGCCTCGGCGCGATAGAGCTCCGAGCCTTTCCAGAACACCGTTTCGATGCCATGTGCCTGCGGGCTGTGCGGGTCTTCGGTGGTTTCTACCTTGGCGTGGTGCTTGCGGTGGATGGCGACCCACTCCTTGGTGACCATGCCGGTGGTCAACCAGAGCCAGAAACGGAAGAAATGCGCAATGGCCAGATGAACCTCCAGCGCGCGATGCGACTGACTGCGATGCAGGTAGATCGTCACGGATGCGATCGTGATATGCGTCAGGATCAGCGCGACGACGGCGTAGCCCCACCAAGGTAGCGGGGAAATACCGAAAGCGAGCACGGACAGGAAGTCGTTAAACATTGATTTATAAGGGATTCTAGTGAGAAAGAAGGTCCGCGGCGAAGCGTGCCGCGCGCGTATTTTACCTCGCCGACGGGAATTGGCCTAACCCTAAATTGCCGACGGACCGGCGAGGTTGGATCAGCCTGGTGAGGGAGTAGCAGGCTTCGTGCCTGTAACCCCAATGTGGGTGCCGAGTGGCGGTTGCGCAAGCTCGATTCCGCCGGTTCGAAAGGCGGCGAGCATCGCCTCGTTGACCGTGCTCCTGATGTTGTCGCGGTTCCGGGCATTTTCGGTGCCGCCCACCCAGATACCCAATTCCAGGCGTATGCCGTATTCGCTGAAGCCGGCAAGCAAGGCCTTGGGGGGATTGTCGGACGTGCGCACGCGCGCATCGGCGGTCGCGGCCTGCTCCATCAACGCCATCGCCTGCGCGATGTCCGCGTCGAACGCGATCAGCACCGGCAGCGCGAGCCGCATTTCGCTGGCGCGCGGATGCCGCAGCACGATGCTGGTGACGATCATCTCGTTGGGGATGATGGCTTCCACTCCGTCGATGTCGCGCACCACGACGTAGCGCGCCGTCAGCCGTGACACCACGCCTTTGCGATCGGCGACGGTGACGGTGTCGTCCATGCGAATCGAGCGGTCGAGCAGGATCGCGAACCCGGATACGTAGTTCGAGGCGAGCTTCTGCAGGCCGAGGCCGATGCCCACGCCCAGCGCGCCGCCGAACACGGTCAGCAGCGTCAGGTCGAAGCCGACCGTCTCGAGCGCGATCAGCACGCCGACCATCAGCAGCACCGCGCGCACCAGCTTGGACATCACCACGCGCAAGTTGACGTCGAACGTCGCCTTCATCATCCACTGCTCGACGAGGCCCGAAATCCACAGCGTGACGATCAGCGTCCCGATCACGGCAAACGTGCTCTTGAGGAACGTCAGCAGCGTTACGTCGGTCCTGCCGATCGGAATCTCGAACGCGTCGAGCTCGCCGGCCACTTCCGGCAGCACGCCGGTGAAGTGCAGGATCAACAGTGCCCAGATCGCGAACGACACCGTGCGCTCGGAAGTCTTGAGCCATGCGGCGTTCGGGAACAGCCGGCGCAGGCCGTAGACCACGACCCGGATCGCCACCAGCGCCAGCAACAGCGGCAGCGCGATGTCGATGAAGAACGTCGGGCTACTGAGGCGATGCATCACGGCGCGCGCGATTGCCATCAGCGCCATCGCGGTGAGCGGGAATACGACGCGCGCCAACGATCCCGCGAGACGGTGCGCGCGGGTCTTGTCCTCGCGCACGCGCCACACGCGCCGGTCCACGAGCCACGCGGCGCCGAGGCATATGGCCACGATGCCGAGCTCGGTCCAGCCGCGCGGCGTCGACATCGCAATCTGGATCTGGGACCAGTCGACGGTGGCGATCATCGACGAAAGTCTAGCATCGGCCGCGCGCGCAATCGCGCGTGCCGGCTATTTGGCGCGCTCGAGAATCGCCGCGAAGAATCCGTCACAGCCTTCGCGCTGCGGCGACGTGCGAAGCCGTGCGCCGGTGTCGAGTCCGATCTTCGCGCGCGCGAATTCGGCGGCGACGTCGCCTTCCGCGAACTGCGGGTGCGAAGCGAGGAACGCATCGACGATCGCGTCGTTTTCTTCGGGAAGCACGCTGCAGGTCGCGTAGACGAGGCGGCCGCCGGGCTTGACCAGCGTGGCCGCCGACGCGAGGATGGCCGCCTGCTTCACGGTGAGCTCCGAAAGATCCTTCCCGGTCTGCCGCCACTTGAGGTCGGGATTGCGGCGCAACGTGCCGAATCCCGTGCAAGGCGCATCGACCAGCACGCGATCGAGCTTGCCGGCAAGGCGCTTGACCTTGGGGTCGCGCTCGGACGTGAGCAGTTGCGGATGAACGTTCGACAATCCTGAGCGCGAGAGCCGAGGCTTCAGGTTCGCGAGACGCTTGTCGACGACGTCGAACGCATACAGCCGCCCGCTCGATCGCATCAACGCGCCCAGCAGCAGTGTCTTGCCGCCCGCGCCGGCGCAGAAATCGGCGACCATTTCGCCGCGCCGCGGCGCCACCGCATAGCCGATCAACTGGCTGCCTTCGTCCTGCACTTCGACGCGGCCGTCGGCGACCAGCGGGTGGCGCGACAGCTGCGGACGCCCCTGCACGCGAATGCCCAGCGGCGAATACGGCGTGGCCGCCGCATCGATGTCGTCGGCGCGCAGTTGCGCGAGCACGTCGTCGCGCGACGCGGACATCGGGTTGACGCGCAAGTCGAGCGGCGCCGGCGATTGCCACGCCTTGGCGAAGCTTGCGCGATCGTCTCCATAGACTTCACCGAGCCGTTCCCACAGCCAATCGGGAAGGTCCGCTTCGACCGCCGGCGACAGTGGCGTATGCAGCCGCGACTTGAATGCCGACAGCCATACCGACTCGGCCATGTTGAGCGCGCCTTCGATATCCCGCACTGATGCGTGGAAATCGCGCACGGCAACCGCCAGCGCGAGCTTGCGCGCGTCGTTCGACTCGGCGAGCGCTTCGAGCGAGCGCCGGCGCCGCAGGTAGGCGAACGTGCCTTCGGCGATGAACGCGCGATCCTGCTGCCCCATTTCGGGGTGCTCGCGAAAGAAGTGATGAAGCGACGCGTCGGCGGGGTAGTTGAGCATTCCCACTTCGGCGATGGCTGAAGCGAGGCCGCCGATCTGGTTGGCGTGGATGCGGCTTCGCGGCAAGGTCATCAGGAGCCCGTGTTGGTGGGAAAGGTCGCGCCCGGTGCGAATTCCATGGGGCCAGGCGCAACGCCCGGCGGGCTTTTCGGCGGCGCGAACATCGCGGTGCCGCCGGCGATGTTCGGCGCCCAGGCGTCGTCGCCCGCCTTGGTCGCGGGATCGACGCGGATCGCATCGAGCACCACGTCGACGCTGCCGCGGGTATTGGACAGCCGCATCTTCACCGGCAGGTAGCGCAGGCTGGGTGCGAGCCACGCGTAGGAATCGTTCTTGCCGTCGTCGCTGACGCGATGCCAGCGCTCGGTGGCGATCGTGCCATTGCCCCATGCGATCGATTCGCTGCCCTCGTGCGTGACGGTGTAGCGGGTGACGCGCCGCGTGGTGGCGAGCGTGAACGCGATCTGCCGGTCGTCCGGGGGCGTGAAGTAGTACTGCCACATCAGCGACAGCGCGTCGAACATCGGCGTGTCGATCGATTCGGTCTTCTGTTCGTTCAGCGTGACGATGCCCGATTCCCAGTCGAACTTCGTTACCTCGCGCTTGCCCGTGTCGCTGCGCTCGAAGGTGAATTCGTAGGGCTGCAGGCCGTCGGCGGTGATCAGCCCGCGACTTTCCATCCGGCCCTCGCCACGGATCAGCAATGCCGCCAGTCCCTGTGCCTTGCCCACCGTGTAGATGCGGTAGCGATTGTCGGCGTGCTCGAATCGATAGGTCGCGTCGCCGATCAGGAAACCGTGCGAGCCCAGGTAGAGCTTGTAGGCGAGGTCGACGCGCGGCGGCAGCACCCTGCCGTTGGGCGGCAACGCGGACGGCCCTTCGACGCGTTCGGCTAGCGGAGCCGCGGCCGATCGGGCCACAGGGGGTGCTTCAGGCGATTCGGGGGCGGCGGTCGACGCCTCGGGCGACGGCAGCGCGGCTTCGGCGGCCGCGGAATTTTCCGGTGCGGGAACGGGTGAGGGCCGCGTCTTGCGCTTGGGCGGCGCAGGCGGCGCCTTGGCTACCGGCAGCGGCGGGGGCGGCATCTCGGTGATCGTCGCGGTGAGCGGAATGTCCTCGGGGTCGGGCGCCGGTCCCAGCGAAAACGGCCACATCGTGAACGCGACGTGCACCACCATCGACAGCGCCAGCGCGATCCACAGCACGCGCCGCGCGTGCATGGCGCGCGGCCATGCGCCGGAGAGCGGGGAGGGCGCGGCAAGCGATTGCATCAATGCGACCGGTGTCGGGGCGTGAACTTTGTCATGTGCGGGGTCGGACAGCGGTTTGCAACCCGCGGTTTCATGCGGCGTGCTGCACACGCCCGTCGACGATCGACAGCCGGCCTTCGCAAAAGAGGTTGACGGCTTGTGCAAGCACCTTGTGCTCGACCGACAGCACTCGGGCAGCGAGCCGCTCTTCGTCGTCGCCGGGTTCGACGCCGACCCGGCCCTGCAGGATGATCGGGCCGCCATCGACGTCGGGGGTGACGAAATGCACGGTGCAGCCGTGCTCGCGCGCGTGGTCGGCGAGCGCGCGGCGGTGGGTGTGCAAGCCCGCATAGGCCGGGAGCAGCGACGGGTGGATATTGATCATCCGGCCGCTGTAGCGGCGCACGAACGGCGCACCGAGCACGCGCATGAACCCCGCGAGCACCACCAGGTCGGGCTCTGTGCGGTCGATCTCCGCCGCCAGCGCGCGGTCGAATTCCTCGCGCGAGGCGAATGCCGTGTGATCGACGACGCTGGTTGCAACGCCCGCGTCGCGCGCCAACGCGAGCCCGGGCGCCGTCGGGCGATTGCTGATTACATGCGTGATCGCGCCGACGAGCGTGCCGCCGGCATGTGTCGCGAGCAGCGCGCCGAGATTGGACCCGCGTCCGGAGATCAGCACGGTGATGCGCGCAATGGCCATCGTATCGTCAGGTTGCCGTCAATCGACGCTCGCCGCCGCGGCGCCGGGCTCGCGCGCGACGATGTCGCCGATCAGGAATGCGCGTTCGCCGTGCTCGACAAGCTGCGACAGCGCGCGCTCGACGTCGCGAGCGGCCACGACCACCGCCATGCCGATGCCGCAATTGAACACGCGATGCATTTCCGCATCGGCGACGTTGCCTTGACGCTGCAGCCAGTCGAAAATCGACGGACGCGGCCACGCATCGCGATGCAGGCGCGCGGCCACGCCGTCCGGCAGCATGCGCGGCACGTTCTCGACCAGGCCGCCGCCGGTGATGTGTGCCATGCCCTTGACGCTCATCGCTTTCATCAGCGCCAGCAGCGGCTTCACGTAGATGTGCGTGGGCGCGATCAGCGCGTCGCCGAGCGAACCGTCGCCAAGGGCCGCGTCGAGTCGGGCGCCGCCGGCCTCGATGATCCTGCGGATCAGCGAAAAGCCGTTGGAATGCGGACCGCTGGACGCGAGCCCGATCACCGCGTCGCCCGGAACGATCGTGTGGCCATCGATGATCCGGCTTTTCTCGACCACGCCCACCGCAAAGCCTGCGAGGTCGTATTCGCCTTCGACGTACATCCCCGGCATCTCGGCGGTTTCGCCGCCGATCAGCGCACAGCCCGCCAGCTCGCAACCTGCCGCGATGCCCTTGATCACAGCGGCGGCGACATCGACGTCGAGCTTGCCGCAGGCGAAGTAGTCGAGGAAGAACAGCGGCTCGGCACCTTGCACCAGGATATCGTTGACGCTCATCGCGACCAGGTCGATGCCCACCGTGTCGTGCTTGTTCAAGGCGAACGCGATCTTGAGCTTGGTGCCGACGCCATCGGTGCCGGCGACCAGTACCGGCTCGGCGAAACGCTTGCCGACCTCGACCAGGCCGCCGAAGCCGCCGATGCCGGACAGCACTTCGGGGCGCATGGTTCGGCGGGCGAACGGCTTGATGCGCTCGACCAGGGCGTCGCCGGCGTCGATGTCGACGCCCGCGTCACGGTATGAAAGCGGGGTGGTGGGCTGGATGGGCATGGCGGGCGCGGGAGTTGGGAAACGACGCGCGACGCGGTAAAGTGCGGCGCCCGCATCCGAAAAGCAGCGGACGAATTTTACCGGAAATGACCGACCCACGCCCTCCCGCCGAACGCGCCAAGCTCGCGCAATCCGAGGCCACGACGCCCGCGGCGCCGGCCGAGCTGCCGCCGCCGCCCATGCCGCGGCCGGTCGCGTTGCGTCATTACAGCTGGCTGGCCGGCGCGGCGATCGTGCTGCTGCTGGCACTGCACTGGCTGGGCCCGGTGCTGACGCCTTTCCTGATCGGCGCGATCTTCTCGTATATCGGGTTGCCGCTCGTCGACCGGATGGAGCGCCGGCGCTTCTCGCGCACGCTCGGCGCGCTGCTGGTGATCCTGATCATCGGCGTCGCCGTGACCGCGTTCGTCCTGGTGGTCGTGCCGCTGCTGCAGGCCGAAGTGATCGCTACCGCCCACAAGCTTCCCGACCTGCTGGCGCGGACCAATGCGCAGGTCTCTCCGTGGCTACAGGATCGTCTCGGCATCGACTTCAGCTTCGACGCGCAATCGGTGCGCGACTATCTCGCCAACAACACCGACGACGTGCGCGCGATGTCGCTGCGCGTGCTGGCGGAAGTGAAGACCGGCGGCCGCATCATCCTGTCGCTGCTGGTCAACGCCGCACTGATCCCGGTCGTGATGTTCTACCTGCTGCGCGACTGGCACCTCATTTTCCGCCGGCTCTACGACCTGGTGCCGCGGCGCTGGGACGAGGAGACGGCGGCGATCACCGGCGAGATCGACAACGTGCTGGCGGAGTTCCTGCATGGCCAGGTGCTGGTGATGGGCGTGCTGGCGCTGTACTACTCGATCGCGCTGTCCGTCGTGCGCCTCGATCACGCGCTGCCGATCGGCATCCTGACCGGCCTGCTGGTGTTCATTCCCTATGTCGGCTTCGGCCTCGGCCTGACGCTCGGCATGCTGGCTGCGATCCTGCAGTGGAGTGGCTGGCCCGGGTTCTTCGCCGTGGCCGCCGTGTATGGCGTCGGCCAGTTGCTGGAAAACTATGTGCTGGTGCCCTACCTGGTCGGCGATCGCATCGGCCTGCATCCGCTGGCGGTGATCTTTTCGCTGCTCGCGTTCGGGCAGCTGTTCGGATTTGCCGGGGTGCTGCTGGCGCTGCCGGTATCCGCCGCGCTGCTGGTGGGCCTGCGCCATGTGCGCGGCGCGTACGTGGCGAGCCCGATCTACCGGAAAGACTGACCGGCGTGGCCGAGCAACTCGTGTTCTCGCTCGTCGACGACGAGCCGCCGACGTTCGCCAACTTCGTCGCGGGGCCTAACAGGGAAGCCATTTCCGCGTTGCAGTGCGCGGCGCGCGGGCTCGCGCACGACGGTGTCCTGTTGTGGGGGGGCGAAGGCACGGGCAAGTCGCATTTGCTGCATGCGTTCGTCGCGGAGGCTTTGCGGGCGGGTCGCGTATCGCGATATTTCGCGACGCCCGCCGAAGTCGATGCAGAAGTCGACATGGCGGGCGACGCGCCATGCGTCGCCGTCGACGACATCGATCGCGCGGACGCCGCCGCCGAGGCGCGCCTTTTCACGCTGTTCAATGCCGTGCGCGAGCGCGGCGGAGCATTCGCGGCCGCCTCGCGCGTGCAGGCGTCGCGTACCGCGCTGCGCGACGATTTGCGTACCCGGCTGGGATGGGGATTGACGTTCGAGATTCGCGCACTGGCCGATGCCGACAAGCCGGCGGCACTCGCGGTGTACGCGCGCGGCCGCGGTTTCGAGCTCGGCGACGAGACCATCGCCTACCTGCTGGCACACGGGCGTCGTGACATCGGCAGTCTCACCGCGGCCATCCATGCGCTGGACCGCATATCGTTGTCGACCCGGCGTGCGATAAGCGTGCCGCTGCTGCGCGAATGGATGGCGGCGCAGCGCTGATCTTGTCGCAAGATGGCGACAGCGCTGCGTTGACGATGTCGCTCAACGCCGATTCGTTGCAACAATTGTCAACGGCCGCCTGTGCAATGCCGTTTATGGCCACAGACACGAGACTTTTGGTGTCATTTCGTCAACGTAAGGAATTTCATCGAATGAACAAGCTTCTTGCAATGCTGATCGCCGCGGCGTTTGCCGCGACCGCCTTTGCACAAGGCACGCCGCCTGCCGTCACCGCGCCGGTCGCTCCGGTGGCCAAGACGGCACCCACCACGACGAAGGCACCCGCCACGGCCAAGACGCCGGCCAAGCCCATGACGTTTGCGGATCAAAAAGCCCGGCTCAAGTCCAACAATTACGAAGAACGCCAGGCAGCGAAGAACGCCAAGGCCGCAAAGAAGGAAAAGGCGAAGGCGAAGGCGCAGTCCGAAGCCACGCCGGCTGCGACGCCAGCGGCCAATGCCGATGCCAAGGCGCACACCGCGGCGCCCGGCGCCGTGGCGAAATAACAATTTTGGCGGGCCATGTTGCGCAAACCCTTGTTTTCTTGTAGTATTCGAGGGTTGTACGCCGCGCGTTCAAATAGATTTACAAGCGGCCCTTTGGCCGCGCCAGAATAGGCTGTCCCAAAACCCCACTTACTGAGGAATTGCATTCATGAACAAGCTCATCGTTGCCCTGATTGCCGGCGTGTTCGCCGCAGTCGCCGGCGCGCAGACCCCCGCAGCCGCGCCAATGACAAACGCCGACAAGCAAGGAATGGTCAAGTCGACCACCGAAGCTGCGTCCAATACCAACACCGGCGCGACCACGGCGAAGAAGGCGGAAGCCAACGTCGCCAAGAGCAAGAAGCACATGAAGGTGAAGGACAAGAAGGCCAAGCAGGAAATGGCCAAGTCGGCGACCGAAGCGGGTTCGACGACGCACACTGGCGCGACGACCGCCGCCCAAGGTGCCGCCAACACTGCCGCGTCCAAGGCCGACAGCGCGACGATGAAGCCGGCGCCGAGCATGGCGACCCCGGGCGCCGAAAAGGCGATGCAGAAGGCCTCGAAGCCGTAATCGGGCGCCCACGCCGCAATCGACGCATCGTTCGATTTAAAAAGGCAGGGCGCGACCCTGCCTTTTTTATTGGCGCGTCCCCCGATGAATTCGAAACCGATCCGTCCCGCCGTCAGCGTCGCGACCATCGTCGAGCGCGACGGGCTGTTCCTGCTCGTCGAAGAACAGACGCGCAGGGGATTGCGCCTGAACCAGCCCGCCGGCCATCTCGAGCGGGGCGAAACGCTGGTGCAGGGCGCATTGCGCGAGACGCTCGAGGAAAGCGCCTGGCATGTCGACGTCACCCACCTGGTGGGCATCTACATGTGGCAGCCCGGCGACGGCGGCGGTACCTACGTGCGCTTCGCGTTCGCGGCGACGGCGCGCGCGCACGATCCGCAGCGCCGGCTCGACGACGGCATCGTGCGTGCACTGTGGATGCCGGCCGCCGACGTGCGGGCGAACGCGTCACGGCATCGCTCGCCGCTGGTCATGCGATGCCTCGACGACTACCTCGCCGGACGGCGGCTGCCGCTCGACTGGATCGCCAATGTCGAGGATGCGAACCCGTGACCCGCATGCGCCGCATTGTCGTCGGGCTGTCGGGCGGGGTCGACTCGTCGGTCGCGGCGTGGTTGCTGAGGCGCCGGGGCCACGAGGTGATCGGCGTGTTCATGAAGAACTGGGAGGACGACGATACCGACGAATACTGCACGTCGCGCATCGATCTCGTCGACGCCGCGGCAGTTGCGGACGTGATCGGCATCGAGCTCGAGGCGGTCAATTTCGCCGGCGAATACCGTGAGCGCGTGTTCGCGCATTTCCTGCGCGACTATCAGGCGGGGCGCACGCCGAACCCCGACGTGCTGTGTAACAGCGAAATCAAGTTCGCCGCATTTCTCGCGCATGCCCGAAGCCTCGGCGCCGATTGCATCGCCACCGGTCACTATGCGCGTGTTCGCCGCGACCGCGACCGCGACCGCGTCGAACTGCTGAAAGCGACCGATCGCGACAAGGACCAGAGCTATTTCCTGCACCGCCTGTCGCAAGCGCAGCTCGCGCCGGTCGTGTTCCCGCTGGGCGAGCTGCACAAGCGCGATGTGCGCGCGATGGCGAAGGAGGCGGGCATCCCGACTCACGCCAAGAAGGACTCGACGGGTATTTGCTTTATCGGCGAGCGGCCATTCCGCGATTTCCTCGCGCGCTATTTGCCACGCACGCCGGGTCCGATCGTCACGCCGGACGGCGATGTCGTCGGCGAACACATCGGCCTCGCGTACTACACGCTGGGACAGCGCCAGGGCTTGGGCATCGGCGGCGTCAAGTCCGGCAGCGACGCCCCATGGTTCGTCGCGGGCAAGGATCTCGCGCGCAACCGCCTCGTCGCCGTGCAAGGACACGCGCATCCGCTGTTGCATCGCCACGACGTCGACGCGTACGACATGCATTGGATCGCGGGCGAAGCGCCGCGATTGCCCGCGCGATTGATGGCCAAGACGCGCTACCGTATGCCGGACGCGGCATGCACGGTTTCGGCAGGCGAAGCAACGATCCACGCGCGGTTCGAGACCCGGCAGTGGGCGCCGACGCCAGGACAATATCTCGTGCTGTACGACAAGGATGTATGCCTCGGCGGCGGCGCGATCGCTGCGTCGTCCGAAAGTGCGCGCTCATCCGAGGCGCTGGCGATCGCCGGATAGGCTTGCGGCGAAAACGCAACTTCCGGTTCGTCCGCCACCGCTTCGTTCACCGACCTCCAGTCCACCGCCGGATACGTTGCCGCATCAATGCCGATGCGTGGGTGTCCAACGCCCGCGCGTGTTCGCCTACAATGCGAGGCGGGCGACGCGCCACTACGCACAGCTGCCACGACACTGCGGACAGTTCACAGAAAGGTTCTTCATGAAGATCACGTTTCAATCGGTGGTGATGGCGACACTCGCGGCGACCATGACGTTGGGCGTCGCGTGGTCGCAGCCACTGCCGCCGCCCGCGCCGGCCGCGGTCCCGCCCGCGGCGATCGGCGCGGCAGGATCGGCCAGCGCGCCGACGGCGAAGGGCTTCACCCAGCAGCAGCTCGACCAGATGCTCGCGTCGATCGCGCTCTATCCCGACGCACTGCTGTCGCAGATCTTCATGGCGTCGACGTATCCGCTCGAGATCGTCGAGGCACACCGCTGGGCGAAAAGCAACGCATCGCTCAAGGGTTCGGCGCTCCAGGACGCGCTGAAGGGCCAGGCGTGGGACGAAAGCGTCAAGTCGCTGACGGCCTTTCCCGAAGTGCTGAACCGGATGAACAGCGACCTCGCATGGACGCAGCAGATGGGCGACGCGTTCCTCGGCCAGCAGCAGCAAGTGATGGACACGGTGCAGAGACTGCGCAAGAAGGCGCAGGACGCCGGCAATCTCGCGACCAACGAACAACAGAAAGTGGTGGTCCAGAACAACTACATCACCGTCGAGCCCGCGAGTCCGACGGTCGTCTACGTGCCCACTTACAACCCGATGGTGGTCTACGGCCCGTGGTGGTATCCGACCTATCCGCCGTACTACCCTCCGTATTGGGCTGCTCCGGGCGCAGCGTTCGCCAGGGGAGTGTTCTGGGGCGCCGGCATCGCTGCCGGTGCGGCGATGTGGGGCGGCTTCAACTGGAACAATCATGACGTCAACATCAACGTCAACAAGTACAACAATTTCAACAGGACCAACATCAGCAACGGCAACTGGCAGCACAACGCGGCGCATCGCGAAGGCGTGCCCTATCGCGACAACGGCGCGCGGCAGAAGTACGGCAGCCAGGATCGCCAGGCGGTGCAGGCCCGCGACCAGTTCCGCGGCCGCAGCGATTCGCCCGGAGGGCAGGGCTTGAACGATCGCAGCAGCCCGCAGCAGGCCAATCGCGCCGGCGCCGGCCAGGAGCGCCCAGGCGCTGCGGCCAATCGCCAGCCGCAACCGCAACAGCATGATTTTTCGGGCAACCGTGCATCCGATCGCGGAGGCAGCTACGACGTCGGCAATGGCGCACAGACGCGCGACTACTCCAGTCGCGGCGCGAGCAGCATGGGTAGTCAAAGTGCGGGCGCCGCGCGGGGCGGTGGCGGCGGTGGTGGTGGACGTGGAGGCGGCGGACGCGGCGGCGGCGGCGGGCGGCGCTGATCCGCGGGATGACAACCATGAAACCGATATCCAAGGTGCTCAGCATGCGCAACTCGATCCGGATGTTCTGTACGGTGCTCGCGATGGCCGGCGCCACGGCGATGGTCCCGATGGGCGGCGCCGCCGCGGCGACCACTGTGCAGCGCGGCGTCGGCAAGACGTTCGCGACGCCGGACGCGGTATTCCAGGCAGTCGCCGATGCCGCCAAGGCCAACGACGATGCCGCAGGCAGGGCGATCTTCGGCGCCAATGGAGCGCGCATCGTCAATTCCGGCGATGCGGTGCGTGACAAGAATGCGCGCGAGCGTTTCGCCGCCGCCTACGCGCAGAAGCATGCGGTGAACATGAATGGCAACTCACGCGCCGAGTTGGTGATAGGCAACGAGGACTGGCCGTTCCCCGTGCCGGCAGTCAAGGTCGCCGGCGGCTGGGCGCTCGACAGCGCCGTGGGCGCTCGCGAGATCGTCGCGCGGCGCATCGGCGAAAACGAGCTCGATGCCATCGCGACGGTGCGCGCGATCGCCGATGCGCAATTCGACTATTCGAGCGAGCCGCGCGTCGGCAGGGTCGAGCAATATGCGCGCAAGTTCGTCAGCGGCCCGCGCAAGAGGGATGGCTTGTTCTGGAAAACCAAGGCCGGCGAGCCGGACAGCCCGCTCGGTCCGCTGGTGGCGAACGCGACGCGCGAAGGCTACGGCAGGAGCACGCCTTATCACGGCTACCTCTTCCGCATCCTGACGTCGCAAGGAAAGAGCGCCAAGGGCGGCGCGCGCAACTACCTCGTCAGCGGCAGCATGATCGGCGGCTTCGCGGTGCTCGCCTTTCCGGCAGTTTATGGCGACACCGGCATCATGTCGTTCATCGTCAACCAGGATGGTGTCGTCTACGAAAAGGACCTGGGCAAGCACACGCCTGAAGTAGGACCGAAGTTCACCACGTTCGACCCCGATTCAACATGGAAGCCCCTGAAATGACTCGTGGCAAGCCTCCGTTCCGTGGAGACCATGTCGGCAGTTTCCTGCGCCCCAAGTCGCTGCTCGACGCGCGTGACGCGCACAAGTCGGGCACGCTCGACGCGGGCGCGCTGCGCGCGGTGGAGGACGCGGCGATCCGCGACATCGTCCGCTACCAGGAGAATCTCGGGCTGCAGGGAATCACCGACGGCGAATTCCGCCGCACGTATTTCCACATCGATTTCCTGACCCGGCTGTCGGGCGTCAGCACCAAAGGCGGGATTAACGTCAGCTTCCACAGCGCGAGCGGCAATGTCGACTTCGCGCCGCCGGTGATGCAGGTCACCGACAGGATTCGACATGACCAGCCGATCCAGCGCGCGGATTTCGAGTTCCTGCGCTCGGTCGTGACACGCACGCCGAAGGTGACGATTCCGTCGCCGACGATGCTGCATTTCCGTGGTGGTCGCGGCGCGATCAGCCGTGATGCGTATCCCGACCTGGATGATTTCTACACCGACGTGGCGAAGGCTTATCGCGACGAGATCGCCGATCTCGCAGCGGCCGGCTGCACGTACCTGCAGCTCGACGACACCAACCTCGCCTACCTGTGCGACGAGAAGATGCGCGAAGGCGCGCGCCAGCGCGGCGACGACCCGGACGAGCTGCCGCGGCGCTACGCGAAGCTGATCAACGCTGCGATTGTCGAACGACCGGCCGACATGACGGTGTGCGTGCACTTGTGCCGCGGCAATTTCAAGAGCGCGTGGGCGGCCGAAGGCGGATACGAGCCGGTTGCCGAAGTGCTGTTCAACGAGCTCGCGGTCGACGGTTACTTCCTCGAATACGACGATGCGCGCTCGGGCGACTTCGCGCCGCTGCGGCACGTGCCCAAGGGCAAGACGGTGGTGCTGGGCCTCGTCAGCACCAAGGTCGGCCATCTCGAGAGCAAGGACGACCTGAAGCGCCGCATCGACATGGCGGCGAAACAGGTGCCGATCGAGCAGCTGTGCCTGTCGCCGCAGTGCGGATTCTCGAGCACCGTGCACGGCAATGACATCGCCACCGAATCGCAGACTGCGAAGCTCGCGCTGGTGGTCGACACCGCGCGCGACGTCTGGGGCGGCGTCTAGGCGTTTGGCACGGGGGCTAATAGCCCGACGTCAGCACGGACGATGGACGGCCCGCATTGCATTTCGCCGCAAGTTCGAATTGCTGAATTGCTGAATTGCTGAATTGCTGAATTGCTGAATTGCTGAATCGCTGACGTCGCCGGCGACGCTCCCTTGCGCCGGCGTCATTTGCGCTCGAAGGTGCCGATTCAGCTTGTGTGGCCGCGATCGAGGCTGCGTCGAGGCTGCATCAAGGCTGCGGTCGCGCCGCAAGCGGTCTCGTCGATAGCGGTTGCAGGCGTAGATTGCACTCTGGCAAACTGCCGGTACTCCGCTCGCTCCGCGAGGATATGCGAGCCAAGTGAAGCCTTGGAGGCCGAAGGTTGTGACGCTTTCGGAATTCATCAACGGAAACCTCGACAGGATCCTGGCGGAATGGGAGGCTTTCGCGCTCACACTGCAGCCGGCGGCGGAAACCATGACGGCGTTGGCGCTTCGCAACCACGCCAAGGAAATATTGCAGGCGATGGCGCGGGACATCGAGGAACCTCGGCTGCCACCCATGGAGCACTCAGGCACCTTGTCGGTTTCGACCTCATTCAGCTGACAGCGGAATATCGCGCCTTACGCGCAAGCGTCATCAAGCTTTGGCGCGAACATCTGTCGATCCAGCAGGATACCGTGCTGACCGAAATGACTCGATTCAACGAGGCGGTTGACCAGGCGTTGGCCGAATCGGTCGTCCGTTATTCCGATGAAGTGGGACGCTCGCGCGATACATTTCTCGCCATCCTCGGCCACGATTTGCGCAGCCCGCTAAGCGCGGTATCGATGTCGGCAGACTATCTGGCCACCCGCGGCAAGGTCGACGCCAGCGCCTTGCCCGCCGTCTTGCGAATTAAGCAGAGCGTTCTGACGATGAGCCTGATGATCCGGGATCTGTTGGACTACACCCGGACCCGCCTTGGCAAAGGCATGCCCGTGGTGCCGATTGCGTGCGACATCGGGCTCATCTGCGAATCCGCGCATGATGAAGTGCAAGCGGCACACCCCGATGTCGTGTTCGACCTTGAAATGCGTGGAGACTTGCGCGGCCAAGTTGACCCGGGGAGGCTGGGCCAGGTCCTCTCGAATCTGCTCAACAACGCGGTTCAGCATGGGGCGAGCGGGTCACCCGTCACTTTACGGGCTGACGGACATGCAGGAAGCATCGTGTTGGAAGTGGTGAACCAAGGTCGACCCATCCCCGCGGCCGCGATGCAAGTCATGTTCAATCCCCTGGTGCAACTTCGCGACGAAAGCTCGCCTTCGAGCGATCCCTATTCAACAAGCCTCGGGCTTGGATTGTTCATTGCCCGAGATGTTGTCACGGGCCACGGTGGGACGCTGCACGTCGAGTCAACTGAAACCGCGGGCACGGTATTTACGATCGAGCTTCCACGTATTTTCAAACGCCAGAAGAAGAAAACATCCAT
>JBEPUI010000068.1:0-16658 GCA_041691615.1 Pseudomonadota bacterium | reverse complement strand
CTGCGCATGGGCGACGTGCTCGAGCAGTGCCAACGCACGCATTAGCGGCGGATCGCGGTCGATCTTCGTGGTCATCCGGTTGACGTTATCGCAAAAAATGAAATTTCACAATCCAGATTTTGCAGCAGGAGGTTGCCTGCGCTTGCCGGTTGTGAAACACTTTCCGTTCGACTCGAGGAGACTTCCCGCATGAACAAGCCCATGGAATTGCCGCAGGCCGTGACCGGCCGGCAGAAGATGACGCCGTCCGAAGCGTTCGTCGAAACGCTGGTCGCGCACGGCGTCACCAAGGTGTTCGGCATCGTGGGATCGGCGTACATGGACGCGCTCGACCTCTTTCCGCTGGCCGGCATCCGTTTCATTTCAGTGGCGCACGAGCAGGGCGGCGGGCACATGGCGGACGGCTATTCGCGCGTGTCCGGCCGCCAGGGTGTGTGCATCGCGCAGAACGGCCCCGGCATCACCAATTTCGTGACTTCGGTGGCGGCCGCGTATTGGGCACACTCACCGGTGGTCTGCATCACGCCCGAAACCGGCTCGATGACGCTCGGTCTCGGCGGATTCCAGGAAACCGAGCAGCTGCCGATCTTTTCCAAGATCACCAAGTTCCAGGCGCACGTCAACAACAAGGCGCGAATGGCCGAGATGACGGGCCGCGCGTTCGACCGCGCGCTGCTCGACATGGGCCCGACGCAACTCAACATCCCGCGCGACTATTTCTACGGCGACATCGAGTGCGAGATTCCGAAGCCGATCCACATCGAGCGCGGCGCCGGCGGCGAGCAAAGCCTCGCCGACGCGGCGGCGCTGCTTGCGGCGGCGAAGTTTCCGGTGATCCTGTGCGGCGGTGGCGTGGTGATGGGCGATGGCGCGCGCGAGGCGATTGCGCTGGCCGAGCGCTTGAGCGCGCCGGTGTGCAACTCGTACTTGCACAACGATTCGTTCCCTTCGAAGCATCCGCTGTGGTGCGGACCGCTCGGCTACCAGGGGTCGAAGGCCGCGATGAAGCTGATCGCGCAGGCCGACGTGGTGCTGGCGCTCGGCACGCGCCTCGGCCCGTTCGGCACGCTGGCGCAGCACGGCATCGACTATTGGCCCGCCAACGCCAAGATCATCCAGATCGATGCCGATCCGCGGATGCTCGGCCTGGTGAAGCCGATTGCCGTTGGCATCTGCGGCGACGCGAAGGCGGCGGCCGCATCGCTTACAGCACGCCTCGCCAACCAGCGGCTCGCGTGCGAAGCCAATCGCGACGAGCGCCTTGCGCGCGTCGCCGCCGAAAAATCGGCGTGGGAGCAGGAACTCGAAGGCTGGACGCACGAAAAGGATCGCTGGTCGATCGAGGTCAGCGCGGGCACCAGCCTGATGCATCCGCGGCAGATGCTGCGCGAGCTGGAAAAGGCGATGCCCGACGGCGCGATGGTGTCGACCGACATCGGCAACATCTGCTCGGTGTCGAATTCGTACCTGCGCTTCGAGCGGCCGCGATCGATGTTCGCGGCGATGAGCTTCGGCAATTGCGGTTACGCGTTTCCGACGATCATCGGCGCGAAGGTCGCCGCACCCGATCGCCCGGCGATCGCATATGTCGGCGACGGCGCGTGGGGAATGAGCTTCGGCGAGTTGCAGACCTGCGTGCGCGAAAAGATCGCGGTGACGGCCGTGGTGTTCAACAACGGCCAGTGGGGGGCCGAGAAGAAGAACCACGTCGACTTCTACGACAACCGCTTCGTCGGCGTGAACCTCGACGAGCAGCCGTCGTGGGCGGCGGTCGCCAAGGCGATGGGCGCCGACGGTCATCGCATCGACAAGGTTTCCGATGTGGGACCTGCATTGCGTGCGGCGGCCGACGCGCAGCGCGAAGGCCGGACGACCGTGCTGGAAATGATGGTGACGCGCGAGTTGGGCGACCCGTTCCGCCGCGACGCGCTGTCGCTGCCGGTGCGGCATCTGTCCAAGTACCAGGCGACGCAAGCGCCGCGCTGAGCAACAAGCCAGGCCGATAAAGGCGCGGCGCTGACGACACAGGCCGACAAAGGCGCGGCACGGAGTCTATTTTTCGGCGCGGCGCGCGCGGTGGTGGCGCAGGCAGTATGCGTTGAAGAGCTGCAGGCTGCGGGTCAGGTATTTGTCGCGTTGGTGGATCAGCGAAAAGTGCCGCTGCAGCCTGGGCAACGCGGTCCTGAGTTGCACGAGCCGCTTCAGCCGCAACATGTCCTCGACGATGTGACGCGAAAGGCACGTGACGCCGAGGCCCTCGGCGACCGCCTGGCGGATGGCCTCGGCGCTGCCGAGCTGCATGTGGATTCGCAGATGGCGCAGGTGCGGCAACAGCGCATGCTCGACCGCCTCGCGCGTGCCCGAGCCCGGCTCGCGAAACAGCCAGCGGCATTCGCGCAGCGCATCCAGTGAAACGATCCGCCGCCGCCCGGCCTTGGCGAGCGGATGGCTCGGCGCGCAAACGACGACCAGCTCGTCGAGCATCCACGGGATCACCGTGATCGAGGTCCTAAGGCACGGGCCCTCGATGAACCCGACGTCGGCGGCGAAGGCCTCGACCGCATTGATGACGTCGCTAGTGTTGCCCACGTCGATCTCGATCTGCGTGCCGGGGTGTTCCCGGTAGAAGCTCGCGATCACCGCCGGCAGGATGTAGTTGGCGATCGTCGTGCTGGCGCTCACGCGCAGGTTGTACGCGGTGAAATTCCCGTGGGCGCCGAATTCGGCCTCGATCGCCGACGTGCTCTGCAGCACGGCGCGCGCGTTGGGCAAGAGTGTGCGGCCGCTGTCGTTCAACAACAAGCGCTTGCCGACGCGATCGAACAACTGCGTGCCCAGCACGCCCTCGAGCTCGATCAGCGCGGCACTGGTCGCCGATTGCGACAGCGCGAGCGCCTGGGCGCCTGCGGTGGTGCCACCACTGTCGGCGATCGCGACGAAGATCTGCAATTGGCGAAGCGTCAGGCGCGAGGCGTTCATCTACCTATTGTATAGGTTGGTTATATCCAAATAATCCGCTTTTTTGCTCGCGCCGTTGCGACTAGAGTAAGTCGCCCCTCATGAAGACCCCCATCGAAACCCGTCAGTTGCCGATGCCCAACGATGCGCCGAAGCGCATTGAATACAGCACGTGCTACATGTGCGCGTGCCGCTGCGGCATCAAGGTGACGTTCGAGGGCGCCAAGCTGCGCTTCATCCAGGGCAACCGCGATCATCCGGTGAACCGCGGCGTGCTGTGCGCCAAGGGGTCGGCCGGCATCATGAAGCAGCTGTCGCCGGCCAAGCTCACCAAGCCGCTGAAGCGCCGCGCCGGCACCGAGCGCGGCGCCGGGATCTTCGACGAGATCGAATGGGACGAGGCGCTGGCGATCGTCGAAGCGCGGCTGCGCAAAATCCGCGATACCGATCCGCGCAAGCTCGCATTCTTCACCGGCCGCGACCAGATGCAGGCGCTAACAGGCCTGTGGGCGCAGCAGTACGGCACGCCCAACTGGGCGGCGCATGGCGGCTTCTGCTCGGTCAACATGGCGGCGGCGGGACTTTATACGATCGGCTATTCGTTCTGGGAATTCGGCGCGCCCGATTGGGACCAGACGCGCTACTTCGTGCTGTGGGGTGTCGCCGAGGACCACGCGTCGAACCCGATCAAGATCGGCCTCGACAAGCTGAAGCGCCGGGGTGCCAAGTTCGTGTCGATCAACCCGGTGCGCACCGGTTACTCGGCGATCGCCGACGAGTGGATCGCCGTGCGTCCCGGCACCGACGGCCTGCTCGCGCTGGCGATCGTCAACGTGCTGCTGACCGACGGCACGATCGACTACGCGTTCCTCGCGCGCTACACCAATGCGCCGTGGCTGGTGATCTGCGACCCGGGTGCCGCCGACGACGGCCTGTTCGCGCGCGACCACGAGCGCCGCCCGATCGTCCACGACGAGGTGGGCGGCACGCTGACCGGCGCGGTGACGTTCGACACCAAGCCGGCATTGTTCGGCACGTTCACGCTCGCCGATGGGCGTCTCGCGAAGACGTCGCTGTCGCTGGCCGCCGAGCGCTACCTGAACCCGCAGTACGCGCCCGAGAACGTCGCCGCACGCTGCGGTGTCGACGCGGCGACGATCCGCCGCCTGGCGCGCGAAATGGCGAAGGTTGCATTCGAGGAAACGATCACGCTGCCGATCGAGTGGACCGACGCGTGGGGCCATGTGCACGACTCGGTGACCGGGCGCCCGGTCGCGATGTACGCGATGCGCGGCATTTCCGCGCATTCCAACGGGTTTCACACCTGCCGCGCGCTGCACTTCGTGCAGATGCTGCTGGGCGCACTCGACGGTCCCGGCAACTTTCGCGCGCGGGCGCCGTTTCCCAAGCCGGCGCCACCGCGGCAATTGCCGGCGACGGCGCCCGCGCATCCGCGCGCGCCGCTGGCGGGCTCGCCGCTGGGCTTCCCGATGCGCCCGGAGGACCTGGCGATCGACGCCGACGGGACGCCCAAGCGCATCGACAAGGCGTTCTCGTGGCAGGCGCCGCTGGCCGCGCACGGCATGATGCACATGGTGATCGCCAATGCGGTCGCCGGCGACCCGTATCCGATCGACACGCTGATGCTGTTCATGGCGAACATGGCGTGGAATTCGTCGATGAACACCGCCGGCACGCGCGACATGCTGCGTGCGAAGGACGCGAACGGCGAATATCGTATTCCGTTCATCATTGTCGCCGATGCGTTTCGCTCCGAGACCGTCGGATTCGCCGACCTGGTGCTTCCCGACACCACGTATCTCGAGCGCTACGACGCGATCTCGCTGCTCGACCGGCCGATCTCCGAGGCCGACACGATCGCCGATGCGATCCGCCATCCGCTGATGCCTCCCGACCGCGACGTGCGTCCGTGGCAGGACGTGCTGGTCGAGCTCGCGTCGCGTCTCGGGTTCTCGGCATTCGTCAATCCGAATGGCACGCGCAAGTTCGCCGACTACCGCGACTTCATCGTGCGCTACGAAAAGAGCCCGGGCATCGGTTTCCTGGGCGGATGGCGCGGCGCCGATGGCAAATCGGCGCTGGTGGGCGCACCCAATCCGCGGCAGTGGGAGGCGTACATCGCCAACAAGTCGTTCTTCGAATTCCACCTGCCGCCGGCGCTGCAGTACTACCGGTTCGCCAACCGGCGCTACCTGGAGTTTGCGAAAAAGGCCGGATTCATCGCCGACATCGAGCCGATCGTGATGCAGATCTGGTCCGAGCCGCTGCAGACCTTTCGTCTCGCCGGCTTGCAGCAGTACGCGGGTCCGAGGCCGGCGGACGCTGCCGATCGCGAAAGGCTGGTCAAGTATTTCGATCCGTTGCCGTTCTGGTACCCGCCGCTCGAATCGCAGGACAGGGCCGACGACGCCTATCCGCTGCATGCGATCACGCAGCGGCCGATGGTGATGTATCACTCGTGGGATTCGCAGAACGCGTGGCTGCGGCAGATCATCGCCGACAACTACCTGTACATGAACGTGCAGACGGCGGCGGCCGCGGGCCTGGCCGACGAGGACTGGATCTGGGTCGAGTCTGCGCACAGCCGGCTGCGCTGCCGCCTGAAAACGATGCAGGGCTGCGAACCGAACACCGTGTGGACGTGGAACGCGATCGCCAAGCAGCCGGGGGCCTGGGGCCTTGCGGCCGATGCGCCCGAAGCCACGACCGCTTTCCTGCTCAATCACCTGATCGCCGAGCATCTGCCGGGCGGGGCGGGCAAATTCTCCAATTCCGACCCGGTCACCGGGCAGGCCGCGTGGTTCGATCTTCGGGTGCGCGTGACCAAGTGCGCCGCCGGCGAGTCGGGGGTGTCACCCGCGATCGAATCGCTGCCGGTGCAAGACGCTCCGGCGCGCCTGCGGTGGGGGAATCCATGAAGCTCGGGCTGGTCATCGACCTCGACACCTGCGTGGGCTGCCATGCGTGCGCGACCGCGTGCAAGGAATGGAACGGCGCGTCGGCGATCAGCGGGCCGCTGACCGACGACTCGCCGTATGGCGCCGATCCGACCGGCGTGTGGTTCAACCGCGTTCGTCATTACGAGGTCGGTGAATTCCCCGGCTGCAAGACGATCAACTTCCCGATGTCGTGCCTGCACTGCGAAGACGCGGCTTGCGTCAGCGTCTGCCCGACCGGCGCGTCGTACAAGCGCGAGGACGGCATCGTGCTGGTCGACCAGGACCGTTGCATGGGCTGCAACCTGTGCGCGTGGGCGTGTCCCTATGGAGCGCGCGAGCTCGATCCAGCCTCGGGAACCATGAAGAAGTGCACGCTGTGCGTCGATCGCATCTACGACCAGTCGCTGCCGGTCGAAGAGCGCGAACCGGCGTGCGTGCTGGCGTGCCCGACGCATGCCCGGCACTTCGGCGACTTCGACGATCCGCAATCGAAAGTGTCGCAATTGACCGCGTCGCGCAACGGTTTCGGCTTGCTGGGCGAGCTCGATTACAAGCCGGTGAACCGCTACCTGCCGCCGCGCACGCCGCCGCAGGCCGCATCGCCGGCGCCGGCGGTCGCGAGCGAAGGCGCGCTGGCGCGCCTGATCGCGCGCGCCCGCGCGGCGATCACCGGCTAGTCGCGCGCGATGCATGCCGCGCTGTCGGTGATCCTGTTCACCGTGCTCTCCGGGATGGGTCTCGGCGCTTTCGCCATCGTCGCCGCCGACGAGCTGGCTCGCACGTTCAGCGCGCGCGCCGACGCGCTCGCACCGTGGAATGTCGCTGGCGCCATCGCGCTTGCGCTGGTCATCGCCGGACTGTGCTTCTCGACGCTGCATCTTGCGAATCCGAAGAACGCGTGGCGCTCCGCCGCGCGCTTTCGCACGTCGTGGCTGTCTCGCGAAGCGGTGTTCGCCGTTGCGTTTCTCGCCACCGCCGCGGCGTTCCTTGGCGCGCGGTGGATGGGCGTGGCGGCCGGCGCGCGCGTCGTGCTCGCGGTCTTGACCGTCGGCCTCGCATGGGTCGTGATCGTGTGCACCGCGATGATCTACGCGAGCCTGAAGCCGATTCGCGCGTGGCACACCTGGCGCGTGCCGCTGAACTACCTGCTGCTGGCGCACGCATCGGGCGCGGTGCTGATCGTGGCGATACTCGACGGTACCGCTATTGCGATGCAGCCGCTGCGCATGCTGGCCGCTGGGCTGCTGCTGGTCGCGGCACTGGCCAAGTGGGAATACCGGCGCTACCTCGCCGGCGACCAGCGCAGGGTGACGCTGGAATCGGCGCTCGGCGTCGCGCATGGCGTGCGCGGCGCCGGCGCGCCCGCGACGGTGGCCGCGCGCCTGCTGGACGTCGGCCATTCACGCGGCACGTTTCTTACGCGCGAGTTCGTGGTGACGCCCACGCCTGTACGCCAGCAGGCCGCGGTGATCGCGATGTGGCTCGGCGTCTACGTGCTGCAGCTGTTGTGGCTGTGGCAAGGGACGCGCAATCCAATTGCCGCGGCGCTGGCCATCGTCGTGTTGCTATCGGGACTGCTCGCCGAGCGATGGTTGTTCTTCGTCGAGGCGCGGCACACGGTGCGGCTTTATCACGGCGAACGGCGCGTCTAGAGCGAAGCCGCGACCCGCTCCGAAACCTACCGCCCGACGGTCCTACAATCGCGTTTCTGCGATCCCTCGTGTGCGCCTGCGACCGATGCCTGCCAACATTCGCCAAACCCCCACACCGTCCACGCTGGCGGTGGTCGACTTGGGCTCGAACAGCTTTCGCCTCGAGCTCGGCCGAGTCGAAGGGGGACAGATTTTCCGCCTGGACACTTGGCGCGAGACGTTGCGCATGGGGGCGTCGCTGGACTCGCAGGGACGCATTCGCCCGGCCTTCGAGCGGGCGGCGCTCGCGTGCCTGGCGCGCTTCAGCGAGCGCGTAGGTGGACTTCACCCATCGGCGGTGCGCGCGGTCGCGACCAACACGTTTCGCGTGGCGACCAACGCGACGGATTTCCTGGCCAAGGCGGAAAAGACGCTCGGCTTTCGAATCGACGTCATTTCCGGGCACGAGGAAGCGCGACTCATCTACCTCGGCATCGCGCATGTGCTGCCGCCGAGTGACGCACCACGGCTCGCCGTCGACATCGGCGGCGGCTCCACCGAATTGATCATTGGCCGCGGGTTCGAATCCATGCAGCTCGAGTCGCTTGCGATCGGCTGCGTGACGTTTTCGCAACGTTATTTTGCCGACGGACGCCTTTCGGCCGCGGCGTTCGCCGCTGCTGGCACCGATGCGTCGGCGGAGGTCGAGGCCATCGCCCGCGATTTCAGCCGCGAGCGCTGGCGCGACGCTTACGCGTCGTCGGGGACTGCACTCGCGTTGTCGGACATCCTGGAACAGAACGGCATGTCGGCAGCGGGCATCACGCCGGACGGGTTGCGCGCTTTGCGGACGCGGATGATCCGTGCGCGCCACATCGATCGCCTGCGGCTGATCGGACTCAAGCCCGACCGCGCGCCGGTGCTCGCGGGCGGCCTCGCGATCATGCTGGCCGTCACCGCCGAATTGCGCATCGAGCGCATCAATCCGGTCGGCGGCGCGCTGCGCCTGGGCGTGATGTTCGACATGCTGGGGCGGCGCGCCGCGCGCGACGTGCGCGTGGCGACGATCCACCAGTTCGCGCAGCGCTATCGCGTCGATGTCGAACATGCGCGGCGCGTCGCGCAGGCGGCGCGCACGCTGTATTCGATGGCCGCCGCGCGGCCGCTCGCCGAGTCGCTGCAGCGCATCGAGTGGGCCGGGCTATTGCATGAGATCGGCTACACCGTTTCGCACGCGGGGTTCCACAAGCATGGCGCCTATATCCTCAACAACGCCGACATGCCGGGTTTTTCGGCGCAGGAGCAGCGCCTGCTCGCCATGCTGGTGCTGACCTGCCGTGGCGGACTCGCGAAGGCTGCATTGTTGCTGCAGGACGCCGACATGCGCGCACAGATCCTGGCGTTGCGCCTCGCGATACTGCTCAATCACGCACGCAGGCCCGTCGACATGCCTCGCATCATATTGCGCTCGCGCGAATCGATCGGCTGGAAGATCGCGGCGAGCTGGCTTGCGCGGCATCCGCTGACGCTGCATCTCATCGAGCGCGAACGCGCGCAATGGCGCGCGCTGGGCTATCCGTGGCGCACGATCGGCACACGCACGGCGCAGCCGCGTTCGCGCTGACGCCTGCGCTTCTTCGCAAGCCGGTGGACGCGTCGGTCGGCAATCTCGTCTCCCAGCCGATTGCGACAGGCGGCGATATCGCGCTGCGCCGGTGTCTTGTGGATGCGCCGCTTGCCGCGGGGTTCCCAACTGAAATGCTTGACCGCGTTGGTCAGGTAGAAGTCGACGTCGGCAATGCCGGCGTCCGCCGGCAGCGTTCGCATCAGCTGCCCCGCAGGTCCGACGAAGGGTTTGCCCTGAAGGTCTTCCTGGTCGCCGGGTTGCTCGCCAACCAGCATCAACCCGGCATCGCGCCGGCCCTCGCCTGCAACGCCCTGCGTCGCCCTTTGCCATAGCTCGCATCGCCGGCACGCGTCGATGGCATGTTTGTCGGGGACCTTGGGGACGGTTTTCTGGGTCCGGAATTACCGGTAGTTTGGCGGTGCTGGCCGACCCATTGCAACATTCTCGTCGTATGGCGCCGCGCAACACCATGACGGTCCGTCCGATTCGGATGTAGGGGGCTTTTCGCGCCTCGTCGATCGGGTGCTCGTGAGTGTCCGTCCGACTCCAGAACCGGAACTGCGCCGATGGCATCGAGAGGTGGCCAAAAGGTAATTTCACGCCGACTCCACCCGCGACATGATTGCAAGGTGACTCTGCAGCCACCGGTACCCTGCCGCAGGCGTGGCCCAGGATGTCCGTCGATCCAGGAGCAGCCGATGAAATCGATTCTCGATCCTTCGTTCCGCTACGTGAGCAGCGGCAACACCGATCTGCGCAAGACATTCGCACGGATACGGCGCCAGCAGCAGGTGGCCGCGGAACGGATGCCGACGCGCGATTCCCGCAAGCCGTACGTCGTCTCGTTCGAGGCCGCGCGCAAATCGGCCGCCTAGGCCGCAAGTGTCGGCGGGCGGCGTTGGGTGCAAGTGTGCGCTGGCGCCGCATGCCGCAAGGACCACCTGGCGCTAAAGCAACTCCGGCGATATAACGGC
Organism: Pseudomonadota bacterium; assembly: GCA_041691615.1. Classification (GTDB taxonomy): domain Bacteria; phylum Pseudomonadota; class Gammaproteobacteria; order Burkholderiales; family Casimicrobiaceae; genus VBCG01. Next base: position 6,508 of record JBEPUI010000068.1, on the reverse strand, counting down.
CTTCAGCACCGGGGATGTGCCGTCTCGGGTGCGGTTGGAAATCCACCACACCGCGCCCTTCCTGAACGCCAAACCGGCTTCGCTGTCCGCCAGCAGGAACCCGGCGACCTCGCCCAGCGTCGGCTGGTGACCGACGACCAGCACGGCTTCGCGCGCGTCGGGCCAATGTGCCACGGCCAGCACCGCCTCGGCGCTCGCGCCCGGCGCCAACTCGTCACGCGTCTTGAACTTGCGGCCAAGCGCCAGCGCGGTCTGCTGCGCACGCTCGGCGGGTGACACCAGGATGCGGCAGCTCTCGGGCAATCGCTGCTCGAGCCATGCCGCCACGCGTTGCGCCTGCTTGACGCCCTTCGCCGTCAGGCGCCTGTCCATGTCGGGCTCGCCGTCCTCGGCGTCGCAGTGGCGCCACAGGATCAGGTCCATGCGGCCAGGCGTCCGCGATCGGGGCAATTCATGCGCAAGGGGCGTTCGGCGACGCAGTGTGTACGGGCTGGCTGAATTTTGCCAACAGCAACTGCTGCGCGCAAACCGCGGGCGCGTCGCCCGGCACGAGCTTCGTCCAACCGCCGGCCGAATCGAGCGTCCATGTGTTGCAATTGTCGCGCAGGTAAATGTCGATGCCTTCCTCGATCACGCGCGCCTTGAGCTCCGGATCGTCGACCGGAAACGCCACCTCGATGCGGCGGAAGAAATTGCGACCCATCCAGTCGGCGGACGACAGCCAGACTTCGTCGGCGCCGCGGTTGTCGAAATGCCAGACGCGATGGTGCTCGAGGAAGCGCCCGAGTATCGAGCGCACGCGGATGTTCTCGGACATGCCCGCGACGCCCGGGCGCAGCGCGCAAGCGCCACGCACGATCAGGTCGATCTCGACGCCGGCGCGCGACGCGTCCTGCAACGCATCGATCACGCCATTGTCGAGCAGCGCGTTCATCTTGGCGCGAATGCGCGCCGGATGTCCCGCTCGCGCATGCTCGGTCTCGCGGCGGATCATCTGCAGCACGCGGCCGTGCATCGTGAACGGGGCGAGCAGCAGGCGGGCAAGGGGTGCTGCGCGCGCGAGGCTCGTGATGTGCGAAAAGATCTCGTTGATATCGGCGCAGATCTCGCGGTTGGCGGTCAGCAGGCCGAAATCGGAATAGAGCCGGGTCGTGCGCGGATGGTAGTTGCCGGTGCCGAGGTGCGCGTACGGGACGAGTTGCTCGACGCCGGCGGAATCCTTCTCGCGACGATAGAGCAGTGCCAGCTTGGCGTGCGTCTTGAGTCCAAAGACGCCGTAGACCACTTGCGCGCCAGCGCTTTCGAGCTGCTCCGCCCAGTTGATGTTGGCTTCCTCGTCGAAGCGCGCCATCAGCTCGACGACGACGGTTACTTCCTTGCCGCGCCGGGCCGCAGCCATCAGCGCTTCCATCAACGTCGAATTGACACCGGTGCGATAGACCGTCTGCTTGATCGCCACGACGTCGGAGTCGTCGGCGGCGCGGCGAATGAACTCGACGACAGGGTCGAACGACTGGTAAGGGTGGTGCAGCAGGATGTCTCGCGCGCGGATGCGCTCGAGGATATCCGTGCCGACCGGGATTCGCGCAGCGCGCGCCGGTACGAAGGGCGCGAACTTGAGCTCGTCGATGTCGATTTCGTCGATCATCGACGACAGGCGCACGATGTTGACCGGACCCGCGCAGCGATAGAGGTCGTCGGCGCCCAGCCCGCATTGGGCCAGCAGGAATCCCGCCAGCGGATCGGGACAGTTCGACGCGACTTCGAGGCGCAACGGCAGGCCGAACTGGCGCTGCGGCAATTCGCCTTGAAGCGCCTGGCGCAGGTTGGTGACATCCTCTTCGTCGATCGCGAGGTCGGCATCGCGCGTCAGCCGGAATTGCGAGTACGCGACGACTTCGCGTCCGGGAAACAGGTCGGACAGATGCGCGTGCATGATCGACGACAGCAGCAGGAACTGGTTGTCGGCCTCGGCGATCGCCGGCGGCAACTTGATGACGCGCGGCAGCACGCGCGGCGCCTTGATCAGCGCGATCGACGTCTGCCGGCCAAACGCGTCGCGGCCCGACAGCTCGACGATGAAGTTGAGGCTCTTGTTGACGATCTGCGGCCACGGATGCGAAGGGTCGAGCCCGATCGGGGTCAGCAGCGGCCGCACGTGCCGCTGGAAGTAGTCCGCCACCCATTCGCGCACCGCCGGCGAGCGATCGGCGCGATTGAGCAGGCGGATGCCGCGCTCGGCAAGGCGCGGCAGGATTTCGCCGTTGAGGATGCGGTACTGGTCGTCGATCAGGCGGCGCGCTTCGCCCGTCACTTCGACGTACAGCGCCCGCACCTCGGGCAACGACTGGTCGCCGAGCGGCGCCTTGAGGTGCAGTTGCTGGCGCAGCCCCGCCACGCGAATCTCGAAGAATTCGTCCAGGTTGCTGCTGACGATGCACAGGTAGCGCAGGCGCTCGAGCAGCGGCACGTCGGGGTCGACGGCCATCGCGAGGACGCGGCGGTTGAACGCGATCAGCGAAAGCTCGCGATTGATGCGCAACTCGCGCGACGCCGTGTCCGAAGCGACGGCAATCGAATCGGCACTGACCCAGGGGGCAAGCATCGGCGGCAACGGAGAAGGGGTGCTCGGGCGGAGATGCATTTTTGCCGATCGATGTTGCAGATTCATGACAGCGGTATTTCCCGTGTCGTCATCGCGCTGTAACAATGGCCGCTTAGTCTCGCCCTCTGTCGAAACGAGAACACGGAGGACAGCATGCCAATTCGAACACCTGCCGCATTCCTGAGCGCCATACTGGCGGCCGGCCTTTGCACCACCGCGATGGCCGACGTCACCGGTGCCGGCGCGACGTTCCCCTATCCCGTCTACGCCAAGTGGGCAGAGGCCTACAAGAAGGATACCGGCGTCGGCATCAATTACCAATCTATCGGGTCCGGCGGCGGCATTGCCCAGATCAAGGCCAAGACCGTCGATTTCGGCGCGTCGGACATGCCGTTGAAGCCGGAGGAGCTCGCGCAGTCGGGATTGATGCAGTTTCCGGCGATCATCGGTGGCATCGTGCCGGTCGTGAATCTCGACGGCGTCGCGCCCGGCAAGCTGCGCTTCACCGGTCCGGTTCTGGCCGACATCTACCTCGGCAAGGTCAAGACATGGAATGACAAGGCAATCGCCGATCTCAACCCGGGCCTCAAGCTTCCGGCTGATCCGATCACCGTGGTCCGCCGCTCGGATGGTTCGGGCACGACGTTCAACTTCACCGACTACCTGTCGAAGGTGAGCGCCGAGTGGAAGGACAAGGTCGGCTCGGGCCCGGCGGTGCAGTGGCCCGAGGGCGTGGGCGGCAAGGGCAACGAAGGCGTTGCCGCGTACGTGCAGCGCATCAAGGGATCGATCGGTTACGTCGAATACGCCTATGCGCTCAAGAACAAGATGAACCACGCATTGGTGCAGAACAAGGACGGCCAGTATCCGGCGCCCGGCAACGAGACGTTCCAGGCCGCCGCCGCGTATGCGGACTGGAAGAACGCGCCGGGCTTCTACCAGATCATCACCAATTCGCCGGGCAAGGATTCGTGGCCGATCTCCGCGTCCAGCTTCATCCTGCTGCACACGAAGCAGGACAAGCCGGAAAACGCGATGCAGGTGATGAAGTTCTTCGACTGGTCGTTCAAGAACGGGCAGAAGCTCGCCGAGGAGCTCGACTACGTTCCGCTGCCGAACGCGCTGGTCGCGCAGATCGAAGGCGCGTGGAAGGTGTCGGTGAAGGACGCGGGCGGCAAACCGGTCTGGAATTGACGTCAAGGATGCGGCCTCAGCCAGCGCGCATTCGAACCTGCGGTCGCAGCGCGCCACGCTGCGGCCGTGCCGTTTTTCGAGGGGTATCATGCCAGCCGATGCGGCATCCATATCGATCGACATGCCGGTAGGCATCGCACGATTGCCTGCGGCGACGCGCACCGGCGAGCCGCCGCCCAAGGATGCCGCGCGCGCGCCCTGGGGCGATGCGCTGTTCGAGAACATCACCCGGCTGTTCGCGCTGGTCGTGCTGGGCTCGCTCGCGGCGATCCTGGTTGCGCTTGCCTATGCCGCGCTGCCGGCGCTGCAGAAATTCGGTCCGTCGTTTTTCTTCACCAATGTCTGGAATCCGGTCAAGAGCGACTTCGGCGGCCTCGCGCCGATCTACGGCACGCTGGTGACGTCGCTGATCGCACTGGCGATCGGCGTTCCGGTCAGCTTCGGCATCGCGATCTTCCTGACCGAGATGTGCCCGGTGCCGCTGAAGCGCACGCTCGGCACGGCGGTGGAATTGCTGGCGGCGGTGCCGTCGATCATCTACGGCATGTGGGGACTGTTCATCTTCGCGCCGTGGTTCGGCGACCACGTGGCGCCCGTTCTGTCGGCGACGCTCGGCAGGATTCCGATCGTCGGCGCGCTGTTCCAGGGCGCGCCCTCGGGGATCGGCCTGATGACCGCCGGCATCATCCTGTCGGTGATGGTGATCCCGTTCATCTCGTCGGTGATGCGCGACGTCTTCGAAGTGGTGCCACCGGTGCTGAAGGAATCGGCGTACGGGCTGGGCGCCACCACGTGGGAAGTGGTGTGGAACGTCGTCCTCCCGTACACGCGCGTCGGCGTGATCGGCGGCATCCTGCTGGGCCTGGGTCGCGCGCTCGGTGAAACGATGGCCGTGACGTTCGTGATCGGCAACGCCTACCGGATCAGCGCGGGCCTGTTCAATCCGGGCAACTCGATCGCGTCCGCGCTGGCCAACGAATTCAACGAGGCGGCGGACCCCGTGCACCGCGCGTCGCTGATCGCGCTGGGCCTTGTGCTGTTCGTGCTCACGTTCATCGTGCTCGCGTGCTCGCGGATGCTGATCTCCCGCCTTGCGAAGAGCGAAGGCGCGCGCACATGAGCGCGCCGGCGACCGATACGCGGATGTCGGGCGTCTACCGCAGGCGCATCTGGGTGAACCGCTTCAACCTGCTGATGTCGCTTTGCACGATGGCCTTCGGCATGATCTTCCTGGCGTGGATCCTGTTCGTGCTGTTCGCCAACGGCTTCGCGGCGCTGTCGCCGTCGCTGTTCACCGAGGCGACGCCGCCGCCCGGGTCGGCGGGCGGCCTCGCCAACGCCATCGCCGGCAGCGTGATGATCGTCGGTGCCGCCACGTTTATCAGCACGCCGATCGGCATATTGGCCGGCATCTACCTCGCCGAATTCGGCAAGGACGGCTGGCTCGCGAGCACCACGCGCTTCATGAACGACATCCTGCTGTCGGCGCCGTCGATCGTCATCGGCCTTTTCGTCTACACGGTCTACGTCGCCAAGGTCGAGCATTTTTCCGGATGGGCCGGCTCGGCGGCGCTGGCGTTGATCGCGGTGCCGGTGGTGGTGCGAACCACCGAGAACATGCTGAGGCTGGTGCCGTCGAGCCTGCGCGAGGCGGCCGTCGCGCTGGGTGCGCCGATGTGGAAGGTGATCCTGATGGTCACGCTGCGCGCGGTGCGCGGTGGCGTCATCACCGGCGTGCTGCTCGCGGTGGCGCGTATTTCGGGAGAAACCGCGCCGCTGCTCTTCACCGCGCTCAACAACCAGTTCGCCAGCGGCAACATGAATGCGCCGATCGCCAACCTGCCGGTCGTGATCTTCCAGTTCGCGATGAGCCCGTTCGAGGACTGGAAGACGCTGGCGTGGGGCGGTGCATTGCTGATCACGCTGGCCGTGCTCATTCTCAACGTCCTCGCGCGCACGCTGTTCAGGCAAAGCGCAACGCGCTGACCCTCACACTGAAAAGCCATGCAAATCCAGCTCTCGCGCCATTCCGAAACGTCGCATCCGCCGCCGCCGCTCGCAAAGGCGCCGGCCAAGATCGCGATTCGCGACCTCGATTTTTTCTACGGCAAGTTCCAGGGGCTGAAGAACATCTCGCTGGACGTCGGCGAGCGCGAAGTGACCGCATTCATCGGGCCTTCGGGCTGCGGCAAGTCGACGCTGCTGCGCACGATGAACCGCATGTACTCGCTGTATCCGGGACAGCGCGCCGTCGGCGAGATCCGCTTCAACGATCGCAACATCCTCGACGCGGCCACCGACCTCAACATGCTGCGCGCCAGGATCGGCATGGTGTTCCAGAAGCCCACGCCATTTCCGATGTCGATCCACGACAACATCGAGTTCGGCGTCCGACTGTACGAAAACCTCACCTCGCGGGCGATGGACGAGCGCGTCGAGTGGGCGCTGTCCAAGGCGGCATTGTGGAACGAGGTCAAGGACAAGCTGACGCAAAGCGGCATGGCGCTGTCCGGCGGCCAGCAGCAGCGGCTATGCATCGCGCGCGCCGTCGCCGTGCAGCCCGAAGTGCTGCTGCTCGACGAGCCGACTTCGGCGCTCGATCCGATCTCGACCGCCAAGATCGAGGAGCTGATCACCGAGCTGAAGCGCGACTTCACGATCGCGATCGTCACCCACAACATGCAGCAGGCGGCGCGGGTCTCCGACTAC
>JBEPUI010000067.1:0-16878 GCA_041691615.1 Pseudomonadota bacterium | reverse complement strand
CAATCGGTGCGCGCGAAGCGGCCGGCGAATGCTTCAGCTGGCCTGCGCCGCCGCAGCGGTCGCCGACGCCGCAGGATTGCTTTTTTCCACCAGCATCGACACGGTATCGGAAAGCTTTGCGCCGCGTTCTTTCCAGAAGTTGATTCGATCGAGCACGAGCCGCACGCCCTCGTCGCCGTCCTTGGCGATCGGGTTGTAGAAGCCCACGCGCTCGATGAAACGTCCGTCGCGGCGCGTGCGCGAATCCGCGACGACGACGTTGTAGAAGGGGCGCTTCTTGGCACCCCCGCGTGCAAGGCGGATGACAACCATGATTTAATCGAGTCCGGTTAGGCGAAAAAAGACGTTGATTCTACTACGAAAATCGTCAATGCCGCAAGGGGAGCCGGGGTGCGGCCGCGGGTGAGCCGCCGGCGATTTCCACTTCAAAAACAGCTATTTGCGCATCACCTCGCACGCCAGGAGGACCACCATGCTCGAACCGGCGCCGCTGCCCAAGGAACGCCTCGAAGCCCTGACCGACGGCATCTTCGCGGTGTCGATGACGATCCTGGTCCTCGATCTCAAGCTGCCCACGCTGCCCGTGGGCGGCGAAGATGTCTGGCGCGCCATGCTGTCCGCGATTCCCGCGGTCGACGACTACGTGATCAGCTTCGTGCTGCTGTGCGTGTTCTGGATCGGTCACTTGCGGTTGATGCGGCGGATCAAGTCGATCGACGGCTACTTCATGTGGCTCAACCTCGCATTCCTGCTGTTCACGACGTTCGTGCCCGCGCTCACCGCGTTCGCCAACCACAACCCGGGGCATCCGCGTCCGTCGATCCTGTACGGCGCCGACCTGTGCGCGATCCTCGTCTGCCAGATTCTGACTTGGCGCCATTCGCTGCGGGGGCTCGCCAACGAGACCGTCACCGATCCGCGCGCCGTGTGGAAGAACGTGCGACGCCACTATGTGACGGCGATCGGCGTGGTCGTGCTGGGCATCACGCTGGCGGTGATCGAGATTCACATGGGGATGAACCAGGGGATGGCGTCGTACACCTACTTGCTGCTGATCGTCGCCGGCGTCATGCGGCCGGCGCACGCGACGCAGGTGCGCAAGGCGTTTTGACGGCCGGCCTCGCGACACACGACACGCCGGCAGCCACGCGACGCGACCCGCGTCGACACTGACGCGCCAGCGCGCGCCGCGAACTGCGCGCTAGCGCATCCCCGGGATGATGTTGCGCATCCCCCGCAGCATCTTCTGCGCGCCGCCCTTGCTGACCATTTTCATCATCTTCTGCGTCTGCTCGAACTGGTTGAGCAGCTGGTTCACCTCCTGCACCGACACGCCCGCGCCCGCGGCGATGCGGCGCTTGCGCGTGGCCTTGAGCAGCTCGGGCTTGGCGCGTTCCAAAGGCGTCATCGAGTCGATGATTCCCAGGATCCGGCCGATGCGGCGCTCGTCGACCTGGCTGCCCGCCGCGGCGCGCGCGAGCTCCGCCGGCAGCTTTTCGAGCATTGCCGAAAGACCACCCATCTTGCGCATCTGGCCGATCTGCGCACGGTAGTCGGCAAGATCGAAGCCCTTGCCGCTCTTGACCTTCCTGGCGAGCTTCTGCGCTTCCTCGACGTCGACGTTCTTGTGCGCCTCCTCGATCAGCGACAGCACGTCGCCCATGCCGAGGATGCGCGACGCCATGCGCTCGGGATGAAACACTTCGAGGCCGTCGATCTTCTCGGACACGCCCGCGAACTTGATCGGCACGCCGGTGATCTCGCGCACCGACAGCGCCGCACCGCCGCGCGAGTCGCCGTCGAGCTTGGTCAGCACCACACCCGTCAGCGGCAGTGCGTCGCGGAAGGCGCGCGCGGTATTGACGGCGTCCTGGCCCTGCATCGCGTCGACGACGAACAGCGTTTCGATCGGCTTGACCGCTGCGTTGAGCTCGGCGATTTCGCGCATCATCGCCTCGTCGATCGCGAGGCGTCCGGCAGTGTCGACGATCAGCACGTCGTGATAGTGGCGGCGCGCGAAGTCGAGCGCGGACGTGGCGATCGCCACCGGCTGCTGGTCGGCGCTGGAAGGGAAAAAGTCCACGCCCACCTGCGCCGCCAGCAGGCGCAATTGCTCGATCGCCGCCGGCCGGTAAACGTCGGCGCTCACCAGCAGCACTTTCTTTTTCATCGTCTCGCGCAACAGCCGCGCAAGCTTGCCGGCGGTGGTGGTCTTGCCGGCGCCCTGCAATCCGGCCAGCAGGATCACCGCCGGCGGCTGCGTCGCGAAATCGAGCGACGCCGCGGTGCCACCGATCAGCGCCGCGAGCTCGCGATGGACGACCCCGATCAGCGCCTGTCCCGGCGACAGCGAGCCGACGACTTCCTCGCCGACCGCCTTGTCGCGCACGCGCGCGACGAAGTCCTTGACCACCGGCAGCGCGACGTCGGCTTCGAGCAGCGCGAGACGCACTTCGCGAAGCGCGTCCTGGATATTGGCGTCGGTCAGGCGCGCTTCGCCGCGCAGCGACTTGACGACGCGCGACAGGCGTTGGGTGAGGTTTTCCAGCATGATCGAGGTGGTGATCCGTTATGGCCAGAGTCGGGGCGGGCGCCCTCGCCCGGTCGCGATCCGCTAAACTTGACGCGTCCGCCTGACGCATTCAACCGTCCAACCGCCGGAGCGCTTTTCGACTTGGCCGAAGCCCTGCCGATTTTACTGCATGTCGCCGTCGCCCTCCTGTACGCGGTGACGGCCTGGCTTTGCTACCCCCACGCACGCACCTCGGGCAGCGCAACGCGCCACGTCAACGCGCTGGTCGCCGTCGCGCTGCTGCTGCATGCGATCGGCATCGCGCGCGCGGTGGTCACGCCCGCCGGGCTCGACCTGTCGCTCGCCAATGCGCTGTCGCTGGTCGCGGGCCTCGCGGTGCTGGTCGCCTGGGCGACGGGCCTGATCCGCGCGCTCCCCGCGGTCGGAGCAGTCGTGTTGCCGGTGGCGGCCGTGACCGCGCTGTTGCCGGCGCTGGTCACCGGCCGCTATGTCGTGCCGTATGGCGGCGCCCCGTGGGCCAGCGTGCACATCGCGATCGCGCTGGTCGCCTATGCGATTTTCATCGTCGCCGCCGCCGAAGCGCTGGTGCTGGCCGGCATCGAGCGGCGCTTGCATCGTGGATTGCCCAATCCCGGCGCCGCGCCATCGCCGCCGCTGCTGACGCTCGAGCGCTGGCTGTTCATATTGATCGGCCTCGGCTTCGTGCTGTTGACGCTCACGCTGGCAAGCGGCATCTTCTACTCGGAGGAGCTGTTCGGCGAGCCCGCGCGCGCCAACTACAAGAACGTGCTCGCGGTAGCCGCGTGGATCACGTTCGCGACGCTGTTGATCGGTCGTTGGCGACGCGGCTGGCGCGGCCGGCGCGCGCTGAAGTGGATCCTCGCCGGAACGCTTTTGCTGCTGCTCGCCTATGTCGGCAGCAAGTTCGTCGCCGAAGTGCTGCTGCGCAACTGAACGCCGGCCAACGCCATGGATTCCATTGCCCTGTCGACGCTGCTCGTCACGCTCGCCATCCTGCTGGTGATCTCCGGCCTGTTCTCGCTGGCCGAGACCGCCATGATGGCCGCCAACCGCGTGCGCCTGCGCCATCGCGCGCAGCGCGGTTCGGCCGGTGCGCGACGGGCGCTCGCGCTGCTCGCCAAGACCGACAAGCTGCTCGGCGTGCTGCTGCTGGGCAACAACCTGATCAACGCGGCGGCCGCCACGCTGACCGCGGTGCTGTCGGCGCGCATGTTCGGCGAGGGCAAAATGGTGCTGGCACTGGGCACCGTCGCGGTCACATTCCTGATCCTCTTGTTCTCGGAGATCACGCCGAAGGTGATTGGCGCGACCCATGCCGACCGCATCGCCATTCCCGCGGCCACGGTGCTGACGCCGCTGTTGCGGATATCCTACCCCGTCGTTTGGTTCGTCAACCTGTTCGTGCAGGCGTTGCTCAAGCTGCTGCAGATCAGTCCCGCCGACGAAACGGGTCAGCGGCTGACGCAGGAGGAAGTGCGCTCGCTGGTGCTCGAAGGCCAGTACTTCCGCGGCAAGCACCGTGCGCTGCTGGCGAACCTGTTCGACCTCGAGACCATCACCGTCGACGACGTGATGACGCCGCGCAACCAGATCCACGGCATCGACATTTCGGCCAAGCCGTCGATGCTTCGACAGCAGCTCGCGACGTCGTATCACACGCGCGTGCTGGTTTTCAACGACACGCTCGACGACATCGTCGGCATCCTGCCCGTCAAGGACGTGGTCGCGCTGCAGCAGAGCGGCGAAGTCGACGCCGAGCACCTGCGGCCCTTGGTGCGTGCCGCGTATTTCGTCCCCGCCGGAACGCCGCTCTTAACCCAGCTTTCGCAGTTCCAGAGCGACCGCCAGCACCTGGCGCTGGTGGTCGACGAATACGGTGAGCTGCTGGGCCTCGTCACGATCGAGGACATCATCAAGGAGATCATCGGCGAGTTTTCCACGGCGGCGCCGGGCGCCGGCGACGCGTGGCGGCGGGAGGCCGACGGCAGCGTGATGGTCGACGGCATGGCGTCGCTGCGCTCGCTCAACCGGCGCCTCGCGACGCACTTTCCGATCGATGGCCCAAAAACGCTCAATGGGCTCATTCTGGAGCAATTGGGCGACATTCCGGACGCCGGGCTCATTTTCGACCTCGCCGGGCAGCGCGTGGAGATCGTCCAGACCGAGGACCGTGCGGTCAAGGTCGTACGCCTGCTCGCACCCGTGGGAAAGCCGGTTTTTCCTTTACAAACAGGGGGGGAGCGAGCATCATCGGCCGCGTGACATTTTATGCTTTTGGAATGAAGGGCATCACTGCGGCGGCCATCGGCACGTCAATTGCTTCAAACAAGGGTTGGCGACCCGTTCCACGGAAAAACGCGAATATTTGAGATGGCAACACACGCTGCAACCCGCAACATCAGTGGCCTCGCGCGCGCACTCGCGCAGGCGGGAATCGTTTCGGAGCACGACGCCGAGGCGATGCAGCTCCAGGCGCAGCAGGCCGGCATCACGTTCGTCGAGCAGATCCTCACCACCAAGCGGATGAACGCGCAGCAGCTCGCGCTGTTCGGCTCGCGCGCGTTCGGCGTGCCGCTGCTCGACCTGGCGGCGTTCGACACCGACCTCATCCAGAAGGAATTCTTCGACGCACGGATCAGCAGCTCGCGGCGCGTGTTGCCGCTGCACAAACGCGGCAACCGCTTGTTCGTCGCGACCTCCGATCCCGCCAACTTGCAGGCGCTCGAAGAGGTGCGCTTCAAGACCAATCTCGTCGTCGAACCGGTGGTGGTCGAGGACGACAAGCTCGTGCAGGTGATCCACAAGCTGGTCGAGGCGACCGGCTCGACACTGCGCGACATGTCGACCGGGCTCGAGGACATCGAGGTGTCGGTCACCGACGGCAGCTCGCAGATGTCGGACGAGGAGTCCGCCGACGTCGAGGATGCGCCGGTCGTCAAGTACATCCAGAAAATCCTGCTCGACGCGATCAGTGCCGGCGCGTCGGACATCCACTTTGAGCCGTACGAGCGCTTCTACCGGATTCGCTACCGGATCGACGGGATCCTGTCCGAGGTCGCGCAGCCGCCGCTCGCAATCAAGGACAAGACGGCGTCGCGGATCAAGGTCATCAGCAAGCTCGACATTTCCGAGAAGCGCGTGCCCCAGGACGGGCGGATGAAGCTCGTGCTGTCGAAGACCAAGTCGATCGACTTCCGGGTGTCGTCGATGCCTACGCTGTTCGGCGAAAAGATCGTGCTGCGCATCCTCGATTCGTCCGGCATCAAGCTCGGCATCGAGGCGCTGGGCTACGAGGCCGACCAGCAGCAGGCGCTGCTGAAGGCGATCAAGCGTCCGTACGGGATGATCCTGGTGACCGGCCCCACCGGTTCGGGCAAGACGGTGTCGCTGTACACGTGCCTCAACATCCTCAACCAGCCGGGCATCAACATCTCGACGGCCGAGGATCCCGCGGAAATCCAGCTTCCCGGCGTCAACCAGGTCAACGTCAACGACAAGGCGGGCATGACGTTCGCCGTCGCGTTGAAGGCGTTCCTGCGCCAGGATCCGGACATCGTGATGGTCGGCGAAATCCGCGACCTCGAGACTTCCGACATCGCTATCAAGGCCGCGCAGACCGGCCACCTGGTGCTGTCGACGCTGCACACCAACGACTGCCCGACGACGCTGACGCGGCTGCAGAACATGGGCGTCGCGCCGTTCAACATCGCATCGTCGGTGATCCTGATCACTGCGCAGCGCCTTGCACGCAAGCTGTGCATCCATTGCAAGAAGCCCGAGGACATCCCGCCCGAGGCGCTGCTGCAGGCCGGGTTCACCGAGGAGGATCTCGACGGGTCGTGGCAAGCGTACGGCCCGGTCGGCTGCGACCAGTGCAAGGACACCGGCTACAAGGGCCGCGTGGGCATCTACGAAGTGATGCCGGTCAGCGACGACATGCGCCAGATCATCATGCGCGCCGGAACATCGATCGAAATCGCGCAGCAGGAGCGCAAGGAAGGCATCCGCAGCCTGCGCCAATCGGGCCTGCTCAAGGTCAAGACCGGTTTGACATCCCTCGAGGAAATCGAGGCCGTTACCAACGAATAGGCAGCACCTTCAGCAGCGAGCGAGGAATCACCATGGCCACGGCAGTCGCAACCGCACGCAAGGACGTCAAGGAATACACGTTCCTTTGGGAAGGGATGGATCGCAACAACCGTCAGGTGCGCGGTGAATTGCGCGCCGCGTCCGAAACGGTGGTCACGACCAACCTGCGACGCCAGGGCGTGCGCGTCACCAAGGTCAAGCGCCAGTCGTTTCGCGGCGGCCGCAAGGTCAACGAAAAGGACATCACGTTCTTCACGCGCCAGCTCGCCACGATGCTCAAGTCGGGCGTGCCACTGCTGCAATCGTTCGAGATCGTCGCGCGCGGCCACAGCAACCCGCGCTTTTCGCGGCTGATGATGGACATCAAGAACAAGGTCGAGGCGGGCTCCAGCCTTTCCGCGGCATTCCGCGAGCATCCCGCGCATTTCGACAGCCTGTACTGCAACCTGGTCGCCGCGGGCGAAACCGCGGGCATTCTCGACGGCATCCTCGACCGGCTGGCGATCTACAAGGAAAAGATCCTTGCGATCAAGGCCAAGATCAAGTCGGCGCTGTTCTATCCGATCTCGGTCGTCGTGGTCGCGATCGTCGTCGTGTGCGTGATCATGATCTGGGTCATCCCGGCGTTCGAATCGGTGTTCAGGGGCTTCGGCGCCGACCTCCCCGCGCCGACGCTGATCGTGATGGCGATGTCTCACTTCTTCGTGTCGTATTGGTGGGCGATGTTCATCATCGCCATGGGTTGCGTCACCGGCTTCACTTTCCTGTTCAAGCGCTCGGCCACGTTCCGCCTGGGCTTCGACCGGATCATCCTCAAGGTGCCGATCATCGGTGCAATCATCGAGAAGGCGACGATCGCGCGATGGACGCGCACGCTTTCGACGATGTTCGCCGCGGGCGTGCCGCTGGTCGAATCGCTCGATGCCGTCGGCGGCGCCGCCGGCAATGCGCTGTACGCGGCCGGGACCAAGAAGATCCAGACCGACGTCAGCACCGGCACCAGCCTGACCAACGCGATGATGAACACGCGCCTGTTCCCGAACATGGTGCTGCAGATGACGCAGATCGGCGAGGAGTCGGGGTCGCTGGACGGCATGCTGGGCAAGGTCGCTGATTTCTACGAGCGCGAAGTCGACGACGCGGTCACCGCGCTGTCGAGCCTGCTCGAGCCGATCATCATCGTGTTCCTCGGCGTCGTCATCGGCGGGCTGGTGGTGGCGATGTACCTGCCGATCTTCAAGCTGGGCGCAGTGATCTGAGTTCGACAGGCGGCGGGTGCGCCAACGCGCGCCCGCCGGTTGCTTCGCAGGCGATGGCGGTCAGTTGTTGGGCGCGCACGACGCGCTTTTTTTTCATTGAATCCACGGTCGAACCCTCATGCCGGCCCTGTTGACAGACCCGCTGGCGGCAACGATTGCCGCGCTCATCATCGGCTTGTGCGTCGGCAGTTTCCTGAACGTCGTCATCCATCGCGTGCCGAAGATGCTCGAGCGCGGCTGGGAAGAGCAATGCGCCGAATTGCGCGGTGAAACGGCGGCGCCCGCCGAGCCCTACAACCTGTGGCGTCCGCGCTCGGCGTGTCCCGGTTGCGGACACCCGATCGGCGCGCTGCAGAACATACCGGTGGTGTCGTGGCTCGCACTGCGCGGCAAATGCTCGGCGTGCCGGATGGACATCCCGGCGCGCTATCCGCTGGTCGAGATCGCCGGCGGGCTGCTGGCGGCCGCGGCCGTCTGGCACTTCGGCGCCAACGCCCAGGGCGGCGCGGCGTGCGTGCTGCTGTGGACGCTCGTCGCGCTGACGTTCATCGACGCCGATACGCAACTGCTGCCGGACAACCTGACGTTGCCGCTGCTGTGGGGGGGCCTCATCGCCAACCTGTTCGGCCTGTTCGTGCCGCTGGCCGACGCCGTGATCGGCGCCATCGCCGGCTATCTCGCGCTGTGGAGTGTCTACTGGCTGTTCAGGATCATCCGTGGCAAGGAAGGCATGGGCTACGGTGACTTCAAGCTGCTCGCGGCCCTCGGCGCATGGCTCGGCTGGAAGATGCTTCCGCTCGTCATCCTGATGTCGTCGGTCGTGGGTGCGGCGATCGGCCTGTCGCTGATCGCGTTCCGCCGGCGCGACCACGCGACCCCGCTCCCGTTCGGGCCTTACCTCGCGATCGCCGGCGGGATCGCGCTGTTCGCCGGCCCCGCGCTGCTCGACGTGTGGCTGCACTGACCGATGGCGACGCGCCTCATCGGGCTCACCGGCGGCATCGGCAGCGGCAAGTCGGCGGTTGCCGCCGCGTTCCGGTCGCTGGGCGTCGAAGTCGTCGACGCCGACGAAGTGGCGCACGCCGTGTCGGCGCCGGGCAACGACGGCTACCGCGCCGTGGTCGCCGCGTTCGGGCCGTCGATCGTGGGCGCTGATGGCGCGCTCGATCGCGCGCGGCTGCGCGAGCGCGCATTCGCCGATCCCGCTTTCCGCGTGTCGCTCGAGGCGCTGCTGCATCCCCTGATCGCCGCGCACATCGATCGCACGGTGGCGCGATGGACGGGCCCCTACGGCCTCGTGGTCGCGCCGCTGCTGCTCGAGCGCGGCAACCTGGTCAAGCGCGTGCAGCGCGTGCTGGTGGTCGATTGCCCCGAGGACGAGCAGGTGCGCCGGACGATGGCGCGCAGCGGTCTCTCCGGGGACGAAGCGCGCGCGATCATGGCCACGCAACTTTCACGCGCGCAACGGCTCGCCGATGCGGACGACGTGATCGACAACAGCGGCCCGCACACGGCGCTCACCGCCAACGTCGCGCGACTCGATGCCGCGTATCGCGCGTTCGCGGCGTCACCCGCGTGAACTGCCGCGGGATTGCTGCACAATGCGAGATGCATCGCCGCCGATGACGAGATGATCCGCTACGAGCATCCGCTGAACGAGCGCATCCGCACGCTGATGCGCCTGGAGGACCTGTTCGGGCGCGCGCGCTTCTTCGCGGCGGCCGAGGACCGCCACGAGCATCACGCCGCGCTGACCGCGATGTTCGAGATCACCGAGGTTGCCGGCCGCGCCGACCTCAAGACGGACGTGCTGCAGGAGCTCGAGCGCCAGAAGCAGATCCTCGTGCCGCTGCGCGACAACCCGCGCATCGAGATGCACGCACTCAACCTGCTGCTGGAGGAGATCGACAACGTCGGCTCGCGGCTGCACGCGCAGGCCGGCAAGGTCGGCCAGCACCTGCGTGAAAACGAGTGGCTGATGGCGATCAAGCAGCGCAGCGTGATTCCCGGCGGCGTCTGCGAGTTCGACCTGCCCGCCTATCATTTCTGGCTGCACCGTGATGCCGACGCGCGGCGTCGCGACCTCGCGGAGTGGCTGGCGCCGTTCGAGCCGCTGTCGGCGGGCCTGTCGATCATCCTTCGCCTGTTGCGCGAGCACGGTCGCACCAGCAGCCACACCGCCTATCGCGGGGTGTTCCAGCTGATGCTCACCACGCACAAGATCGCGCAGCTGCTGCGGCTCACCGTGGCGCGCGACATTCCCTGCGTGCCCGAGATCAGCGCCAACAAGTACGCGCTCAACGTGCGCTTCCTCGCCGTCGGCGGCGCCGAGCGCGGCAGCGTCATCGATCGCGACGTGGCGTTCGAGATGATGTTCTGCAACCTGTAGCCGGCGGCTTTAGCCGGATGGCCGCCAACCGCACCGTCAGCTGCCCGCACTGCGGCAAGGTCGTCGAGTGGACGCCCGAGTCCATTTACCGGCCGTTCTGCAGCAAGCGCTGTAAGGACATCGACCTTGCCGCATGGGCCTCCGAGTCGTATCGCGTGCCGGTCGTCGAGAGCGACGACGACGAGGATTCGGCCAAGGCGACCGAGGAGCGCGACTAGCTTTGCGGCCACGCGGCGCGGCGCAACGCCACGCCGTGCGCGCCGTGGTCCATCGCAGTAACAAGGTCCCCGCTCGCCAGGCCGCCGAGCGCGAACACCGGCAGCTGTGCGCCGTCCACGCACGCTGCGAAGCGAGCGAAACCGAGCGGCTCCGCGTGCGGATGCGTCGGTGTCGCGCGCACCGGGCCCAGCATCGCAAAGTCGAGGCCGAGCCGCCCCGCGCGAGCAATTTCGTCGCGTGTGTGACAGGACGCCGCGACCATCAGGCCGGCGGGCCGCGAGTCGGCCGACGCGAGGCGCGCGGACGTCCAGTGCACACCGGCGAAACCCAGCCTGCGCGCGGTGTCCGCATCGCCATTGAGCAGCAAGCGTGCATCGTGGTGCGAGGCAAGTTCGAGCATCGCGGTGGCGAAGGCCGCGACGCGCTCGGCGGGCCACGCGGGTTCGCGCACCACCGCGAGGGACAGTCCGCGCTCGAAGGCGCGCTGCGCGCGGGCGAGGAAAATCGCTTCGCCCAAGTCGTCGGCGCAGGTGATTGCGTAGACCAGCGGCAGCGTGAGTGCCGCGAGCACGCCGGTGTTCGCGGGCAGCAACGGCGCGACGTCGATCGCGCCGGGCGTTTGCCACGCGAAGGCCTGGCCGTCGTGTCCGACGGGCTCGCCCCGCCAGGCGAACACGCGGAAAAAATGGATCTCCACGTCGGCATGCGGGTAGTCGTACCGCTGCACCAGCCAAGGGGCGGCATGCGAAATGTCGAGGCCGAGTTCCTCGCGCAATTCGCGATCGAGTGCATGCCGTGGCGTTTCACCCTGCTCGAGCTTTCCCCCCGGGAACTCCCAATAGCCCGCATAGGCCCTGCCGGTGGGACGCTGCGCGAGCAGGACGTCGCCGTTGCCGCGCAGGATGACCGCCGCGGCAACGCGCGTGACCGGGCGCGCAGCACTTTGTGGCGCGGCAACGGTCATGCGCCCGCCGTCATCGCGGGCCACGCCCGACGGCAACGCTCATTTGCCGCGCAGTGCGCGCACACCCGCCACGTGCTTCGCGTACTGCCACGCGACGCGGCCGCTGCGCGACCCGCGTTGCAGCGCGAACTGCAGCGCGTCGCGGTGCATCGCGTCCGCGTCGCGCGCCGCCGTCTTGACGCCGAGTGCCGCCAGCCATTTGGCGACCGCGGCCAGGTAGTCGTCCTGCTGAAACGGATAGAACGAGATCCACAGTCCGAAGCGTTCCGACAGCGATATCTTTTCCTCGACCGATTCGCCCGGATGCACTTCCTCGCCGACGTGCCGCGTTTCCAGGTTCTCGCTCATGTATTCCGGCATCATGTGGCGGCGGTTCGACGTCGCGTAGATGACCACGTTCGACGCGGCGCCGGCGATCGATCCGTCGAGCGCGACCTTCAACGCCTTGTAGCCCGCTTCGCCGACGTCGAACGTCAGGTCGTCGCAGAAGATCACGAAACGATGCTCGTCGCTTTCGACGCGTTCGACCACGTCCGGAAGGTCGGCCAGGTCCGCCTTGTCGACTTCGATCAGCCGCAATCCCCTGGATGCGTAGCGCGCAAGCATCGCCTTGATCAGCGACGACTTTCCGGTTCCGCGCGAGCCGGTCAGCAGCACGTTGTTGGCGGGATGGCCGGCAACGAACTGGCGCGTGTTCTGGTCGAGCATGCGCTTCTGCTCGTCGATCGACACCAGGTGATCGAGCGCCACGACTTGCGGGCGCGCGACCGGTTGCAGCACGCCTTGGCCATGACGCTTGCGCCAGCGCGCGGCGGTGGTCCGGCCCCAGTCCAGGTCTGCGGGCTTCGGCGGCAGCAGCAGCTCGATGCGCTCGAGCACCGCTTCGGCGCGGGCGATCAAATGCGACAGTTCCTTGGACATGGTCAGGGTCGGGTCGGCCACGCGCCGGGCGCCGGCGCGAACAGGTAGGTCATCGGGATCAATCGTCGGCGTTGGTCGACACGTAGATCATGATCGATCGTCGGCGTTGGTCGACACGTAGATCATGATCGATAGTCGGCGTTGATCGACACGTAGTCGTGCGACAGGTCGCAGGTCCACACCGTGGCGCGCGCGCCGCCCCGGCCGAGGTCGACACGGATCGTGATCTCGTCCTGGCGCATCACGAGCTGGCCGTCTTCCTCGCGATAGCCGGGCGACCGGCCGCCGCGATCGACGACCAGCACGTCGTCGAGCCAGAACGACACGCCGCGCGTGTCGAGGTCTTCGGGGGACGCGTTGCCGATCGCGCAGACGATGCGGCCGAGGTTGGGATCGGACGCGAAGAATGCGGTCTTGACCAGCGGCGAATGCGCGATCGCGAAAGCGACCTTGCGGCATTCGTCGATGCTCGACCCGCCCTCGACGGCAATGGCGATGAACTTGGTCGCGCCTTCGCCGTCACGCACGATCGCCTGCGCCAGCGCGACCGCGACGTCTTCGATCGCTGCGCGCAACGCCGGCAGCCGCGGATCGGACAAGGATGCGATCGGCGCGATGGACGCCTTGCCCGTCGCCGCGATTACCAGGCTGTCGTTGGTCGACGTGTCGCCGTCGACAGTCGCGCCGTTGAACGAGACGTCGGCGATCTCGCCGATCAGCGGGCCCAGTACCGCTGCCGCGACAGGCGCGTCAGTGGCGATGAACGACAGCATCGTCGCCATGTCGGGATGGATCATCCCGGCGCCCTTGGCAAAACCGGTCACGGTGATCGTGACGCCGTCGATCGTCGCGTGCCGCGACGCCGCCTTCGGCACGGTGTCGGTCGTCATGATCGCGCGCGACGCCGCGTACCAGTTGTGCGCGGACAGCGCCGCGTGTGCCGTTGGCAGCGCAGCGACCAGCTTCTGCAGCGGAAACGGCTCCATGATCACGCCGGTGGAATAGGGCAATACCGAATCGGCCGGCGCGCCGACGAGCAGCGCGGCCGCATCGCACGGCGCGCGCGCGGCGGCGACGCCGGGTTCGCCGGTGCCGGCGTTGGCGTTACCTGCATTGATGACAAGCGCGCGAAAGTCGCCGGCGCGCTGGTGCTGGCGCGCGAGATGCTCGCGACAGACGATCACGGGGGCTGCGCAGAAGCGGTTGCGGGTGAACACGCCGGCGGCGACGGTGCCCGGGTCGCACGCCACCAGCACGACGTCATCGCGTTCCCAGTTCTTTATATGCGCCGCCGCGGTGCCGAGGCGCACGCCCGGCACGGGGAGCAGCGATTCGGCAGTGGGCGGTGAATAGTTGACCGGCACGATTTTGCGCTACGATTTTGCGCTACGACATGGACAGCGGGAATTGTCGCATGGCCGCCTGCCGCCGCACGCGGCGGCCTATCGTCTTGCGCCGGGTTTGCGCCAGTAATAGAGCATCGCCGCGCCGCCGACGAGACCGCCCAGGTGCGCAAAGTGCGCGACCCCCGCTTGCGAGCCGGTGACGCCGAGGAAGAGCTCGAGCGCCGCGTAGATCACGACGAACAGGCGCGATGGCACGGGCACCGGGAAGAACAGCAGCATCACCCGGTTGTGCGGGAAGTACACCGCATACGCGAGCAGCAGTCCGAACACGCCGCCGGACGCGCCCACGGTCGGATAGACGCCGCCGAGAGCATGCGCGACCGCGAGCTGCGCGATGGCCGCGCTGACGACGCAGACGAAGTAGTACGCGAGAAAGCGGCGAGGCCCGACGACCTGCTCCGTCGCGCCGCCGAACATGTAGAGCGCGAACATGTTGAACGCGAGGTGAGAAAGGCCGCCGTGCAGGAACGCGTACGTGACGAGCTGCCAGACCTCGAAGCTCGCCTGCCCGCCACTCGCCGCTGCGGCGTCGAGCGGCCACAGTGCGAACGGAACGGCCAGTCCCGGCAGCAATGACTGCAGCAGGAACACGGCGACGTTGGCGATTATCAGGGACTGGGTGACGGGGGGCATCGTGCTCGGGGGCTCTGGTTTCGCGCTTGCAGACTCTGGATTCGCGCTTGCAGACTCTGGATTCGCGCTCGCGAAGGGGGGCGCTGTTACGACTCCACGCTTTCGCGCGGATATCGCGGCATCACGTTCGCCGGGAAAACCAGGGGTCGCGTTCGCCGGGATGACGCGCGGTCACGTTCGCGGGGACGACGTGCCGTCGCTCGCGCGGCGATGACGTCGATACGACACCGCTGCTGCGTCAGGCAAGGCGCCCGTGGCACTGCTTGAATTTCTTGCCCGATCCGCAGGGGCAGGGATCGTTGCGACCGACCTTCGCGCCTGCGCGCACGAACGGCGGCGCGGCGACGGAAGTGCCGCCGCCATCGTCGGAGGGTGTCGGCGCGAGCGCTTCCTCGTAGTCGGCATGCTGGTACTTGACGTTGGTCACCGCGGGCGCCTCTTCGACCGCCTCGACATCGTCGCGCCCGCGCACCTGCACCGTCAGCACCACCTTCACCACGTCCTGCTTGATGCGGTCGAGCATGTCCGAAAACAGCTCGAATGCCTCGCGCTTGTATTCCTGCTTGGGATTCTTCTGCGCATAACCGCGCAGGTGGATCCCCTGGCGCAGATAGTCGAGCGCCGACAAGTGATCGCGCCAGTGATGATCGAGCGTCTGCAGCATCAGGCTGCGCTCGAACTGTCGCATCACGTTCGCAGTCGCCTGTGATTCGCGCGCCTTCCACGCCGCTTCGGCGGACGCGACAAGCCGGTCGCGAATCGTGTCGCTGTCGATGTCGCTGTCGGCTGCCCAGGTCTTGACCGGCTCCGTCAACTGGAAGTCGCCCGCCAGCGCCGCCTCGAGGCCCGGCAAGTCCCATTGCTCCTCGACCGAATCGGGCGGGACGTGGCGCTTGACGGTGCTGTCGATCTCGCCCTGGATCATCGAGTGGATCGTCTCCGAGATGTCGCTGCTCTCGAGCAATTCGTTGCGCTGCTGGTAGATCACGCGGCGCTGGTCGTTGGCGACGTCGTCGTACTCGAGCAGTTGCTTGCGGATGTCGAAGTTGCGCGACTCCACGCGGTTCTGCGCCTTGGCGATCGAGCGGTTGACGATCGAATGCTCGATCGGCTCCCCCTCCGGCATCTTGAGGCGCTGCATGATCGCGCCCAGTCGCTCGCCACCGAAAATGCGCAGCAGCGGGTCTTCGAGCGACAGGTAGAAGCGCGAGCTGCCGGCATCGCCCTGCCGGCCGGAACGGCCGCGCAACTGGTTGTCGATGCGCCGCGATTCGTGACGCTCGGTGCCGATGATGTGCAGTCCGCCTGCCGACTTGACCTCTTCGTGAAGCACCTTCCAGTCGCCCTCGAGCTTGTCGAGCTTGAACCTGCGCGCGGTCTCGTCGAGCTCGGGATCCTCGCGCACGGCGAGCAGGATCGGCTCGATCATCCCGCCCAGCACGATGTCGGTGCCGCGGCCGGCCATGTTGGTGGCGATCGTGATCGCGGCTGGGCGTCCCGCCTGCGCGACGATTTCCGCCTCGCGCGCGTGCTGCTTGGCGTTCAGCACCTGGTGCGGCAGCTTTTCGCGCTCGAGCTGCTTCGACAGCAGCTCGGAATTCTCGATCGACGTCGTGCCGACCAGCACCGGCTGCCCGCGCGCATGACAGTCGCGGACATCGCCGATGATCGCATCGACCTTTTCCTGGAACGTGCGGAACACCAGGTCATTCTCGTCCTTGCGGATCATCGCCCGATGCGTCGGGATCACCATCGTCTCGAGGTGATAGATCTGCTGGAACTCGAACGCCTCGGTGTCGGCGGTGCCGGTCATTCCCGACAGCTTCACGTACATCCGGAAGTAATTCTGGAAGGTGATCGACGCCAGCGTCTGGTTCTCGTGCTGGATCTTGACGCCTTCCTTCGCTTCGACGGCCTGGTGCAACCCGTCCGACCAGCGACGGCCCGGCATCAGCCGGCCGGTGAATTCGTCGACGATCACCACGTCGCCATCCTGCACGACGTACTGCTGGTCGCGATGATAGAGCGAGTGCGCGCGCAACGCGGCGTAGAGGTGGTGCATCAGCGAGATGTTGTGCGCGTCGTAGAGGCTCGTGCCTTCGCCGAGCAGCCCCGCCTGCGTCAGGATGCCTTCCGAATGCTCGTGGCCCTCCTCGGACAGCAGCACCTGGTGCTGCTTCTCGTCGACCCAGTAGTCACCGGGCCCCTTCTCCTCCGACTGGCGGACGAGCTTCGGCGCGAGGTCGTTCAGCCGGTAGTACATCTCGACGTTGTCGTCGGCCTGTCCGGAGATGATCAGCGGCGTGCGCGCCTCGTCGATCAGGATCGAGTCGACTTCGTCGACGATCGCGTAGTTGAGTCCGCGCTGCACGCGCTCATCGGGCGCGAACACCATGTTGTCGCGCAGGTAGTCGAAGCCGAACTCGTTGTTGGTGCCATAGGTG
>JBEPUI010000066.1:0-17431 GCA_041691615.1 Pseudomonadota bacterium | reverse complement strand
GAAGTCACCGGACCCTTGTTCGGATTCGACCGCATCATGGCCAACGACTTCGACCTGACGCTACAGCACGCCGGGCAGCCGATCGGCGAGCGCATCGTGGTGTCGGGACGCGTGCTCGACGCCAACGCGAAGCCGGTGCCGCATACGCTGGTCGAGATCTGGCAGGCCAATGCCGCGGGGCGCTATCCGCATCCGCGCGATACGCACGACGCACCGACGGACCCCAACTTCACCGGCTGCGGGCGCACGCTGACCGATGCCGAAGGCCGCTACCGATTCGTGACGATCCGGCCCGGCGAATACCCGTGGCGCAACCATCCCAACGCGTGGCGTCCGGCGCATATCCATTTTTCGCTGTTCGGGCCGGCGTTCGTCACGCGCCTCGTCACGCAAATGTATTTTCCCGGCGATCCGCTGCTCGAGTTCGATCCGATGTACACCAGCATTCCGGATTCGCACGCGCGCACGCGGCTCGTCTCCGCATTCGACTGGGACACGACGATTCCCGAGACGGCGCTGGGCTATCGCTTCGACATCGTGCTGCGCGGCCGCGACGAGACACCGATGGAAAGCCGGCGGCGATGACCCACCTCGACGCCTCCGTGCAAGCGACAGAACACCTTCCGACATCCTCGTCGCAGACCGTCGGTCCGTACCTGCACATCGGCCTGACGTGGCTCAATACCGCCGATCTCGTGGCCGGTGTCGCGGTATCGCCGATCACAATCGAAGGCCGCGTCGTCGACGGCGACGGCGCACCGGTCAGCGACGCGGTCGTCGAGATCTGGCAGGCCAACCAGCACGGTCGCTACGCACATCCGGAAGACACGCGCGACCTGCCGCTCGACCCCGATTTCGCCGGCTTCGGGCGCACCCCCACGGACGCCGATGGCCGTTTCGAATTCCGCACGCTCAAGCCGGGGCGCGTCGAAGGACCCGAAGGCGGCCTGCAGGCGCCCCACATCAACGTGACGATCCTGATGCGCGGCATGCTGCGGCAGCTTCATTCGCGGATCTACTTTGCCGACGAGGCGAGCAACGCCACCGACCCCGCGCTTCAGCGCGTGCCGCCCGGGCGGCGTGCGACGCTGGTGGCGCAGCGCGGCGGGCGTGACGGCCAGTATCGCTGGATCGTGGTGCTGCAGGGCCAGGACGAAACCGTGTTCTTCGACGTCTAGTGCGCGCGCCGTCGCGTGCAACGGCAATGACCGCGCGGCGCCGACCTGCAATAATGCGCGCTCCATGACTGCGATCCCGCGGCTTTGCCTTGCCTCGTTGCTGCTGGCGCCAGGCGTTGCCGTGCGGCCGGATGCCCGATCCGCGCGACCGCGCATCGAGTGATCGTGGTCGACGCTGCGTTCTCCACCGACCGCATGCGCGCGATTTTCGCGCCGCAGGCGTTCGTGCAGCGGATGCTGGATTTCGAGGTGGCGCTGGCGCGCGCCGGCGCCCGCGCCAACGTCATTCCGGACAGCGCGTCGCAGTCGATCGCGGCGGCGTGCGGGGCCGGCACGTTCGACGCGCATGCGCTGTCGGTCGCGGCGCGTGCCGCGGGCAATCGCGCGATCCCGCTGGTGGCGGCGCTGACCGCGCAAGTCGCGCCGGAGGCGCGGGGCTACGTGCATTGGGGCGCGACCAGCCAGGACGTGCTCGATACCGCGCTGGTGCTGCAGATGCGCGACGGCCTCGCGTTGATCGGCGTCGACGTCGCGCGCCTCGCCGATGCGCTCGCCGGCCAGGCGCGCCGTCATCGCGACACGCCGATCGCGGGCCGCACGCTGCTGCAGCAGGCGCTGCCGGTGACGCTTGGATTGAAACTCGCGACCACCTATTCGGCGATGCGCCGGCACGCCGCGCGGTTGACGATCGCCGCCGCCGGTGTCCGCGTGCTGCAGTTCGGCGGCGCGGCCGGCACGCTCGCCTCGCTGGGCGACGCGGCCCACGGCGTGGAGCGCGCGCTCGCGCACGAGCTTCAATTGGATGTCGCCGACATTCCCTGGCATACGCAGCGCGACCGGCTGGTCGACGTCGCGGCGGCGCTGGGAAACCTGATCGCGACGCTGGGCAAGCTCGCGCGCGACGTGTCGCTGCTCGCGCAAACCGAAGTCGCCGAGGCGTTCGAACCCGCGGCCCCCGGGCGCGGCGGCTCGTCGACGCTGCCGCACAAGCGCAATCCGGTCGGTTGCGCGGTCGCGCTCGCGGCGGCGACGCGCGCGCCCGGCCTGGTCGCGACAATGATGTCCGCGGCGATCCAGGAGCACGAGCGCGGACTGGGCGACTGGGCGGCGGAATGGGACACGCTGCCGGCGCTGTTCGAGCTCGCCGCAGGCGCGCTGGCGGCGATGATCGAGGTGGTCGAAGGATTGGACGTCGATGTCGGACGCATGCGCGCCAACCTCGACATCACACAGGGCCAGATCCTCGCCGAGGCGGTGCAGATGGCGCTGGCCGCGCACGTCGGCCGCGACACGGCGCATTCGCTGATGGCGGAAGTCGGCAAGCGTGCCGCGCGCGAGCATCGTTCGCTCAAAAGCGCGATCGAGGACGAACCGCGCGTCACCCGATGGCTCGATGCCGCCGCGATCGCGGCGCTGATGGACCCGATGAATTACCTGGGATCGAGTGCCGCGTTCGTCGACCGCGCGTTGGCGGCGGCGGACGGGCCGGGCTGATCCGCCGAGCAATGCCCTGAGACCCACGATGCCGCATGCCGACCTGACCGACGTCCGTCTCAACTATCGCATCGACGGCCCCATCGACGCGCCGTGGCTCACGCTGTGCAATTCGCTGGGCTGCGACCTCGATCTGTGGGATCCGCAATTGCCGGCGCTGGCCGCGCGGTTTCGCGTGCTGCGCTACGATACCCGCGGGCATGGTGCGTCGTCGGCGCCGCCACCGCCGTATTCGATGGCCGCGCTGGGCGGCGACGTGATCGCGCTGCTCGACCTGCTCGGCATCGAGCGCACGCATTTTTGCGGAATTTCGATGGGTGGACTGACCGGCGTCTGGCTCGCGCTGCACGCGGCGGCGCGCCTCGACCGGCTGGCGCTATGCAGCACCGCGGGCAGGATCGGCGGCACCGAGTCTTGGAACGCGCGGATCAGCGCCGTGCATACGTCGGGAATCCCGGCGATCGCCGGCGCACTGGTCGAGCGCTGGTTCAGCCCGGGATTCCTGCGCGATCATCCGCACGACATCGCGCGCCTTCGTACAGTGCTTGAAAAGACATCGCCCGAAGGCTATGCGAGCTGCTGCGCGGCAATCCGCGACTTCGACGCGCGTCCGGAAATCGCCGCGATTCGCGCGCCGACGCTGGTGATCTCGGCAACGCACGACGTCTCCACGCCGCCGCCGGACGGCCATTTCATCGCCGATCGCGTGCCCGGCGCGCGCTATGTCGAGCTCGATGCCGGGCACATCTCCAATGTCGAGCGGCCGACCGAATTCCTGGCCGCGCTGGTCGGCCACCTGACTGCCTGAAAGGAATGCCGTGGACGACGAGCAGCGGTTCGCCAAGGGAATGGAAGTGCGCCGCGCGGTGCTGGGGGATGCGCACGTCGACCGCTCGGTCGCGCGGCGCAACGAATTCAACGGCGACTTCCAGGACTTCATCACCCGCTACGCATGGGGCGAAGTGTGGTCGCGGCCCGGGTTGTCGCGGCACACGCGCAGCCTTCTGACGCTGACGCTGATGGTCGCGCTGAACCGTGGCGATGAGTTCAAGATGCACGTCCGCGCGGCGTTCAACAATGGCGTCACCCGCGACGAGATCAAGGAGCTGCTGCTGCACGCGGCGCTGTACGCCGGGCTACCCGCCGCCAACACCGCCTGCCACCTCGCCGAGGAAGTGTTCGCGGAAATGGACAAGTCATGATCGCGCGGCGGTTATAACGCTATAGCGATCGATTCCTTCCGGCTGGAGGCGCCGGAAGCTATCGTTGCCCTTTCCGATTTCACATGGGTGGGCAACCGCAATGGGCGCAGCCGACGTCAACCTGCATGCATTCCTGCCGCCGGGCACGCCGGGCACGCTGACCGACGCCGACGAGCTCGATCGCTACGAGGCAAGCGTTGAGGCTTTTCTCGCCGGCACGCTTCCCGAAGACCGCTTCCTGTCGATCCGCCTGCAGCAGGGCTGCTACGGGCAGCGCCAGGCGGGCGTGCACATGATCCGGGTCAAGGCGCCCGGCGGGCGGCTGGACGCCGATCAGCTCGAAGCACTGGGCGACGTGCTCGCCACGTGGTCGCAAACCGACCACGCTCACGTGACGACGCGCGAGTCGATCCAGCTGCACTACGTGCCGACCGCCGATACGCCGAAGGCGATGCGCCGTCTCGCGCTTGCCGGCCTGACCACGCGCGAGGCCTGCAACAACACGGTGCGCAATATAACCGCCTGTTCGCTGGCGGGCGCCTGCTCGCGCGAGCACACCGATGTCAGCGCTCATCTCGACGCGGCGGTCCACTATTTCCTGCGCAATCCGCTCAACCAGCAGATGCCGCGCAAGTTCAAGATCAGCTTTTCGGGCTGCGAGAGCGATTGTGCGCAAGGGATGCTGCACGACCTCGCGGTGATCGCGACCCGGCGCAACGACGCGCCCGGATTCAGGCTGCTGGCCGGCGGCGGCCTCGGCCACAAGCCGCGCGAAGCGATCGTCGTGGCCGAATTCGTCGCCGAGCACGAGCTGATACCGGCGATGGAAGCGGTGATCGCGCTGCACGAGAAATACTCCGATCGCAGCAAGCGCGCCAAGTCGCGGATCAAGTTCCTGGTCGAGCGCTTCGGCGCCGAAGGATTCGTCACGCGCTTCAACGACGAATTCGCCCGCTGCCGCGCCGCGCATGCCGCCGACCCGTTGCCGATGCATGCGTGGCGCACGCCCACCGCGGGCGTCGTGCCGGGGCCCGGCGCGCCGCGCGCGCCGGTGGCGCAGCGCCAGGCGGGACTGGTCGCGGTGCCGGTCGCAGTCAGGCTCGGGCACCTCAAGGAAACGCATTTGCGCGGCCTTTCGGCATTGATGCGCGCGCATGGCCTCAACGAAATCCGCACGACGCAGGACCAGAACCTCGTGCTGCGCAACGTGCCGCAAGCGAGCGTTGACACGATCATCGCGGGACTGCGTGCGCTGGGACTCGACATTCCGCAGCCGGGCGACAACGTCGTCGCCTGCCCCGGCACGACCACCTGCCGCCTGGGCATCACGTCGAGCCAAGGCATGGGCGCGCGTCTCGCCAACATCGCCGGTGACCTGCGCATTCGCGTGTCGGGCTGCCACAACGGTTGCGCACAGCCCGAGACCGGCGACATCGGCATCTACGGCGAGGGCCGCAGGATGCACGACCGGCTGGTGCCGCATTACCAGCTGTACCTTGGTGGTGACGGCATGGCCGGCGGGCGCCTCGCGCGCAAGGGCCCGTCCATTCCGGTGTCGCGCATCGAGCGCGCGCTGGTGCGACTCGCCGAAACGTACAAGGCCGATGCCCGCGTTGGCGAGCCGTTCTTCGCCTGGGTGCACCGTCAGGAAGATTCGTACTTCACCGCGTTGATGATCGACCTCACGACAGTCGCTGCGGAGGAAATGGACGAAGTTCTTCGCGACGTCGACGGTTCCGCCGATTTCAAGGTCGCGCAGTTGGGCGGTGGCGAGTGCGCGGGCGCGGTCCAGGTGTTCATCGGCGCCGCGTTCTTCGCTGCCGCGCACGAACGCCGCTACCGCGATGCGTTTGCCGCGCAGCGCCGCGACGCCGATGCGCGCGCATGCGCGACCGCGCAACTGCGGCTGATCGGGCAGGGCGTGCACGACCTTCTCAATCCGGCGCCGTCGGTGCGCGCGCGCAAGGTGATGATCGACCTTGCCGACATCGCAGAAGCGCTGTCGGGGCGCGCACCCGACGACCTCGCGCTGGCGTTCGGCGATTTCGCGCGCGTGCTGGGCAGCGACGACGCGACGCCGATCGACCCGGCGCTGCATGCGGCGATCGACCGATGGGTGAGCGCCACCGCGCAGTTCTGCACTGAGCGCGATCCGCTGCTCGACCTGACCGGTGCGTTGCCGGTCGCCGCGGCGCCGGCGCCGGTCCGGTTCATGGCGCGCGAACAGCGCGTCACGGCCTGAGATGGGCAATGTCCAGATGGGAAAGGTCTAGATGGGCAAAGTCTATCTGGTCGGCGCAGGACCCGGCGCGGCGGACCTGTTGACGGTCCGCGCGACGAGGCTGCTCGCCGACGCCAACGTCGTGCTGCATGATGCATTGATCGGCGACGACGTCCTCGCATTGGCGCCACGCGCGCTGAAAGTCGCGGTGGGCAAGCGCTGCGGCGCGCACTCCACGTCGCAACGCTTCATCAACAAGCGCCTGGTCGACGAAGCACGCAAGCACAAGGTCGTCGTGCGGCTCAAAGGCGGCGATCCGATGCTGTTCGGCCGCGCGCACGAGGAACTCGATGCGCTGGCGAGCGCCGGCATTGCCTGCGAGGTGGTGCCGGGCGTCACCGCCGCGCTGGCGGCTGCCGCCGACGCGAAGTTGTCGCTGACGCGCCGCGGCGTTTCGCGCAGCGTCGTGTTCGTCACGCCACGGGTCGGCGAAGGCGAAGTTGCGGGCGCATGGGCCACTGCGGCTGCCGCCGCGGACACCGCCGTGGTGTACATGGGCGCAGGCGACGCGATCGCCGTGACCCAGGCGCTGGCGGCCGCCGGCGTCGACCTTGCAACGCCGGTGGCGCTGGTGGAAAGCGCATCGCTGCCCGGCTGCGCGATCAACGCTGGCGTGCTGGCAGGGCTGCCGGGTCTCGTGGCGGGTCGTGGAAATGGCCCTGCGCTGATCATTATCGGCGCCGTGTGCGCAGGGCTCGCCATCTCCGACGCGCTTCCCAGGCGCCGTACCGCCGCCGGCTGATTCCCCCGGCAAGTGCCAGCGCCTTGCGGGGCGACTGGAGTCTTCACGGCCAGCCGATTTGTGGCCGACAGTCTGTTGCATCCAGCGCAGATCCCTGCTTCACGACCCCCTGGCGACCACGCCGCGCTTGCCGTGCGCGGCGCAAAATGCTTTAGACTACAGGGGTTAGGCGTCAAACCTCATAAACAACAACGTCTGCGCACCCGGCTTAGCCCGGAGTGCAGGGGAAGGTCCCGAACGTCCGATGCTACCCGGCATCCTCTTTGCGCTGGCCATTGCCGCCCTGGTAATCGCGGTGATCGTCGGCCTGATGCGCCGGCGCCGGCTGGAACCTTCGGGCATTACCTCCGGCGCCGATTCGGCCAATACCGTCGCGCAATGGACCGAAGGCGAAACCACCCGGCTGCTGTCGTCGGCCGAGTTGCCGGGTCTCTACCTGCTGAGGCCGCGCTTCCTGTCCAAAGCCGAAAGCGTCGTCTACCTGCTGTTGAAGGCCGCGTTTCCGCGCCACGACATTTTCGCCAAGGTGCGCCTGTCGGACGTGCTGCAAGTTAAAATCGGACCGCAAGGCATGGAGCGCCTGCGCGCGTTTCGCAAGATCGCCAACCAGCATATCGGTTTTGTCGTGTGCGACAAGGATTCGACGATTGTCGCGATCGTCGACTTGCGCGAGCCCGAGCAGGTGGCAAATCCGCGCGACCAGAAGCTCGAAGTGATCAAGCAGCGTTGCCTGCAGGCTGCGCAAGTGAAGTACGTGTGTGTCTATCCGCCGCAGTTGCCGCGATATCGCGAACTGCGCGAGCAGGTACTGGGACCCGCCGCCGACTTGGTCTAGCACCGGCGCAGCCCATCGAGCACCACCATGGCGAGGGGAGCGCCAAGGCCGGTGCCACCGTCTTTTGGCGTCTCCCGCCGGAGCTTATGTGTCGTCAAACCGTTGGTCGCTCGCACTGCTGTGCGCGCTGTTGGCACCCTGCGCGCTGGCGCAGCAGGCTGCGATGCCCGCACCACCTGTCGCACCCTCGCAACCGGTCGATTTGCGTTACTCGGGCGCTGCGGCGCGGATCGGCATCGGCTACGACACCGAGAACAAGCTGCGCGGCGACGGCTATTACGTATTCAGCGAGACCGGGCGCAGCGCATGGATCGGCGAAATTTGGTTCTCCGACCGCACCGCGGGTGGCTTGCAGGCGTCTTACCAGTGGCAACCTGTTGGTGATTCAGGCATGGGTGTGCGAAAGGCGTTCGCCGCCGTCGACCAGAACCAGTGGCGCGACCGCAAGGTGACCCTGGGCGGCGGCTATGAAACCGCCAACTGGTTCGCCTCGGCGTACGCATCGGCCGGCATCAGCGGCCGTCGGCAAGTGGCGTTCGATGAGACCACGACGATGAGCACGCAGAGCGGCACCGACGCCACCGGACAGTTCGACCAGGATGTCTTCACTACGGTGACTCGGCGCGAGTTCGAGCGCGCCTACGACGGCGGCGTCGGCGGCCGGATCGGCCACTTCTACGAGAATGCGCTGCTGCGAGTCGACGGCGGCCTCGACTACGAATGGGGCCGCGGCGGCGCCAACCAGTCGACGATCGCCATCGGCGTCGAGAAATTCTTTGCGGGATCGCCGTTCAGCATCGGCCTGGTCGGCGAGGCGTATCGCAAACATGGCGACTTCGAGACGGATCGCAACGACCAGCGCCTGACGGTGATGGTGCGTTACGATTTCGGCGGGCCCGCGTGGCGGCCCGCGAAAGAATATCGCCAGGTGCGCGTCGATGCGCCGGCCTCAACCTCAACGGCATCGGCCTCCACGGCACCTGCGGCGGTTGCGGTGGCACCGGCGACGCGCGTCGAGAAGCGCATCGTCAAGACCACGGCCAGCGCATCTTCCGACGCATTTTTCGGATTCGACCGCGCCGACCTGCGTCCCGAGGCCAAGTCCGCGCTGGACGCGGCGATCGCGCGCATCAAGGCACGCGGCTTCGAAGGCAACATCCGCATCAGCGGCCACACGTGCGACATCGGCACCGACGCGTACAACCTGAAGCTTTCCGAGCGCCGCGCGCAATCGGTCAAGGCGTATCTCGCGGCGTCGGGTATCGATGCCGACCACGTCCTCGCCGAAGGCATGGGCAAGGCCAATCCGCGCTATCCCAACGATACCGAAGGCCGGCCGAAAAATCGCCGCGTCGACATCGAGTTCGTCACCTACGAGGACAAGGTCCAGGACGTGACTGTCACCGTGCCGGCGCCCGCTGCCGCGACGCCGGCCACCTCTGCGGCCGCGGCTGCTCCCGCCGCACCCGCCGTGGAATGGCGGCAGGAAGAGATCGTGAGCGAGCCCACGTGGGTGCGCCGCGCGCTGCACAACACCGCCAAGCACAAGCAGACGGTGGACGTGTACAAGACGCAGGAACTGACCACGCAGGTGACGCAGGGCGACAAGCACTACCTGAATCACCCGCCGGTCGCGTCTGCCGATGCGTTCACCGTCAGCCGCGACTCGACGGGTACGTTCGACGTGCTGGCCAACGACCACGATCCTGACGGTGACGCGCTGACGATCGTCTCGGTGACCGCGCCGCAACACGGCCTGGCGACGATCACCGGCGGGCGCGTCGTCTACACGCCGGCCGCGGGCTACATCGGCCCCGACACGTTCAGCTACACGGTCAACGACGGCAAGGGATTGACGGCGAGCGCGAGCGTTGCCGTCACGGTGATCGAGGCCAACCATGCGCCGATTGCGCGCGACGACTTCGGCATCTCGGGCCTCAACAAGCCGCTCGAGATGCTGGTGCTCGCCAACGACAGCGATCCCGACGGCGACCCGCTTACGATCGCGTCGTTCACGCAGCCTGCCAATGGCACCGTCACCCGCAGCGACCGCAACACGCTGATCTATACGGCGAAGTTCAACTACGTCGGCATGGACGCATTCACGTACACCGCCAGCGACGGCCGGGGCGGCACCGCCACCGCCAACGTCAGCATCTACGCGGATCCCTGATCCGGTGCGTCGGCGGCGGCATGCGCGTCCGCGCGCGGGCTTGAGGGACGCCGGCGTCCGTGCCGGCGCGAGCGCCAAGTAAGGCGCGGGTATCATCGAGCGACCAACCTCGAACGGAGGTCGTCGATGAATATCCTGTTGCAACGCTGTGCCGCGCTGGTGACCGCGGCTGCTGTCGCAAGCGCTGTTGGCGCCGCACCGTGCACGGTGCAGAGCGCGCCGACGCTCACGCCGCTGGTCGAGCTCTACACGTCGGAAGGCTGCGATAGCTGCCCGCCGGCCGATCGCTGGCTCAGCAAGCAGTTTTCCGCGCCTTCCGGGGCGGCGGTGCTCGCATTCCACGTCGACTATTGGAACTCGAGTGCGTGGAACGACCGTTTTTCGTCGCACGCCTATAGCGAGCGCCAGCAGCAGG
Organism: Pseudomonadota bacterium; assembly: GCA_041691615.1. Taxonomy (GTDB): domain Bacteria; phylum Pseudomonadota; class Gammaproteobacteria; order Burkholderiales; family Casimicrobiaceae; genus VBCG01. The sequence goes on along the minus strand of JBEPUI010000066.1, from coordinate 7,111 downwards.
TGGCCGATGCCAACCACGCGTCGTTCGTCTACACGCCGCAGGTTGTGCTGCAGGGCAAAAGCATTCAGGACTGGGCGCAGGGTGTCGTCCCGCGCGTGACGGCGTTGCACGCGCAGCCCGCCGTCGCGAACATCACGTTGCGCACCGATGCGAAGGGCAATGACGTGACGGTCGACGCGACGTCGCAGGTTGCGGACCCAACGCTGCGCGACAGTGCGAAGCTCTACGTCGCGCTGACGGTCGATGGCGTCGAGACCACGGTCAAGGGCGGCGAGAATCGCGGCGTGACGCTGCACCACGACCATGTCGTGCGCGAGATTTCCGGTGGCACCCCGATCGACAAGAACGGCCACGCCGAAGTGTCGATGCACATCGTCCGGCCCGCCGAGGGCCGCGCGCCGACCGTCGTCGCGTTCGTGCAGGACCCGGCGCGCGGCGATGTGTTGCAGGCGGTCACGCTATCCGTCGATCGCTGCGAGCGCTGATTCGCGACCTGCCGCGTTCAACTCATCGCTGATCGCTGATCGCCGATCGGCGCGGCGCGCGCGGCGCGCGCGGCGCACGCTCGCGCCGCGGCGACAGGCGGTCGCACGCAACGGGCGCTGCGACGCGGCCCCCCTCCGTTTTCACGGATAGGGTCATTGACGGAAATCAATGACTCACGCATCCTTGCGCTCGGCAATGCCAGTTCGCGGACGCGGGCGTCAGATCCGCCTCACGGACGACACGATCAATTCTGTTAAAAGGGGGCGGGATGAGTTCGATGGCACAGGCACCACGGGCGGGAAAACGCGGACTGACCAGCGAGGAACGGCGCGTCATCTTCGCGTCGTCGCTGGGAACGGTTTTCGAGTGGTACGACTTCTACCTGTACGGCTCGCTCGCGGCGATCATCGCCAAGCAGTTCTTCTCGGGCGTCAATCCCACGGCAGCCTATATCTTCGCGCTGCTCGCGTTTGCAGCCGGCTTTGCCGTACGGCCATTCGGTGCACTGTTCTTCGGCCGGCTGGGCGACCTCGTGGGCCGCAAATACACATTCCTGGTCACCATCCTGATCATGGGTTTTTCTACGTTCGTCGTGGGCCTGCTGCCGGGCTACTCGCAGATCGGCATCGCGGCGCCGGTGATCCTGATCGGCCTGCGGCTGCTGCAGGGCCTGGCACTCGGCGGCGAATATGGTGGCGCGGCGACATTCGTTGCCGAGCACGCGCCTGAAGGCCGGCGCGGCGCCTATACGTCGTGGATCCAGACCACCGCCACGCTGGGCCTCGTGCTGTCGCTGGTGGTAATCGTGCTTACGCGCCAGTTCCTCGGCGCCGATTTCGACATCTGGGGCTGGCGCATTCCGTTCCTGCTGTCGCTGATCCTGCTGATCTTCTCCGTGTACATCCGGCTGCAGTTGAATGAGTCGCCGATCTTCCAGCGGATGAAGGCCGAGGGCAAGGGATCGAAGGCGCCGATCTTCGATTCGTTCGGACAGTGGTCGAACCTGAAGCTCGTGATCCTCGCGCTGCTTGGGCTGACTGCCGGCGAGGCGGTCGTCTGGTACGGCGGGCAGTTCTACGCGCTGTTCTTCATGCAGCAGGCGCTGAAGGTCGACGCCCTCTACGCCAACCTGCTGATCGGCGGCGCATTGCTGATCGCCACGCCGTTCTTCGTGATCTTCGGCACGTGGTCGGACACGATCGGCCGCAAGCCGATCATCATGGCGGGCTTCATCATCGCCGCGATCGCGTACTTCCCGACGTTCAAGGCGCTGACGCACTATGCCAATCCCGCGCTCGAGGCCGCGCAGCAGAGCGCACCGGTGACGGTGATCGCCGACCAGAATGCGTGCTCGTTCCAGTTCAATCCGGTGGGAACGTCGAAGTTCACGACGTCGTGCGACGTGATCAAGGGGTTCCTGGCACGAGCGTCGGTCAGCTACCAGAACCAGTCGGCGCCGAAAGGCACGTTGGCGACGGTGAAGATCGGCGACAAGACGATCCAGGGCTTCGAAGGCGCGGGACTATCCTCCGCTGACCTGACCGCCAAGACCGGTGCGCTCAACAAGCAGCTGGCTGACGCGATCAAGGAGCACGGCTATCCGGCAGCGGCCAACCGCGACCAGATGAACATCCCGATGCTGGTGCTGCTCCTGACGTTCCTCGGGATCCTGGTCACGATGGTGTACGGGCCGATCGCCGCGGCGCTGGTGGAGATGTTCCCCACGCGCATCCGCTACACGTCGATGTCGCTGCCATATCACATCGGCAATGGCTGGTTCGGCGGGTTCCTGCCACCGGTCGCGTTCGCGATGGTGGCCTCCAACGGCAACATCTACTATGGCCTGTGGTACATCGTCGTGGTGTGCATCTTCAGCGCGATCGTGGGCATCTTCTTCATCAAGGAGACGAAGGACGTCGACCTGCACGCCGACTTCCAGTCGGCGCCGATGCCGGTCCGTTGATCCGCCCGTTTCGCTTCAATGCAGGCCGGCCGCTCGCGCGGCCGGTTTTTTTTGGTCATTCGCGCGCGAGCGAGGAATCCGCGAACCCTTCGTCATTCCTGCGTACGCGGCAATCCACGCGGTCGCGCAACAGTGCGAAACGACGCAGGATCCGACCGCCTCGCGCGGCGACGATCGTCGCTGCTACGCGGGGACGATCGTCTGGCGCAATTCGCCGCCCTTGTAGCGCGACGCCATCCGGGCGAGCGGCACCGGCTTGATCTTGTCGGCCATGCCGGCGCAGCCGAACTGCTCGTAGCGTTCCTTGCAGATCGCCTTTGCCGCGAGCATCGCGGGCTTCAGGTATTCGCGCGGGTCGAACTTCGACGGATTCTGCGCGAAGAAGCGGCGGATCGCCGCAGTCATCGCGAGTCGGATGTCGGTGTCGATGTTGATCTTGCGCACGCCGTGGCGGATGCCTTCCTGGATTTCCTCCACCGGCACGCCGTAGGTTTCCTTCATGTCGCCGCCGAATTCACGGATTTCGGCCAGCAGGTCCTGCGGCACCGACGAGCTGCCGTGCATCACCAGGTGCGTGTTGGGGATGCGCGCGTGGATTGCCTTGATGCGGTCGATCGCCAGGATGTCGCCGGTGGGCTTGCGCGAGAACTTGTATGCGCCGTGCGACGTGCCGATCGCGATCGCCAGCGCGTCCAGTTGCGTGCGGCCGACGAAATCGGCGGCCTGCACGGGATCGGTCAGCAGCATTTCGCGCGTCATCTTGCCTTCGGCGCCGTGGCCGTCTTCCTTGTCGCCCTGCATCGTTTCGAGCGATCCGAGGCAACCGAGCTCGCCCTCGACAGTGACGCCGATCGCATGCGCTTCGTCCACGACCTTGCGCGTGACGGCCACGTTGTAGTCGTAGTCGGCGATGCTCTTGCCGTCCTCGCGCAGCGAGCCGTCCATCATCACCGACGAGAACCCGAGCTTCATCGCCGATTCGCACACCGCCGGTGACTGGCCGTGGTCCTGGTGCATCACGACCGGGATCTGCGGATAGCTTTCGACGGCGGCTTCGATCAGGTGACGCAGGAAGACTTCGCCCGCGTACTTGCGCGCACCGGCCGACGCTTGCATGATCACCGGGCTGTTGCACTCGGCCGCGGCACTCATGATCGCCTGCACCTGTTCCAGGTTGTTGACGTTGAACGCCGGCAGGCCGTATTCGTGTTCGGCGGCATGGTCGAGCAACTGGCGCATCGAAACTAGGGGCATCGGGTATCTCCTGGAAAATCGGGAAGCGCCGCATCCGGTCCGCGGTGCCGTAGCGAGCATTTTACCGGATTGACCGTCGCGGATCAGGTGCAGCGGGCGTGGCGCTCGATGCACGTGGCGAGCACGTGGCGTGGATCCTCGGCCCACCAGCGGTCGGAGAAGATCTCCACTTCGTGCAGCCCGCGATAGCCTGCGCCTTCCATCCACTGGCGGATCAGCGGCAGGTCGACGACGCCGTCGCCCATCATGCCGCGATCGTTGAGCAGGTCGCGCGTCGGCGCCAGCCAGTCGCAGATGTGATACGCGAACAAGCGCTCGGCGGCGCCGGCGCGCTCGATCTCATGCTTCAGCTGCGGGTCCCACCACACGTGATAGACGTCGACTGCAAGGCCAAGGCCGTCGCCCCCTTTCGGTGACAGCTCGTCGCACAGGTCGTTGGCTTGCGCCATCGTGTTGACGCACGCGCGCTCCGCGGCGTACATCGGGTGCAGCGGCTCGATCGCCAGCGGCATGCCGCCGGCCCTCGCGTAGTCGAGGAGCTCGCCGATGCCATCGCGCACCATCTCGCGCGCGCCGGCGAGATCCTTCGAGGCGATGCGCTGGTCTCGGTCCTTCGGCAAACCGCCGACGACAAGCACCAGGCATTTCGCCCCGAGCGTCAATGCCTCGTCGACCGCGCGGCGATTGTCGTCGCGCGCCGCGGCGCGGTCTGCGCCATCGATCGCCGGAAACATGCCGCCGCGGCAATAGCCGGTGACCGCGAGGCCCGCGTCGCGGATGCGCAGCGCGATGTCCTTCAGTCCTGCCTGCGCAACCTGGTCGCGCCACGGGGCGATGCCGCGGATGCCCATCTGTGCGACGCCGGCGACGATGTCGGCGAGGCCCCACTGCTTGCGCAGCGTCGCGGTGTTGATCGACAGCTGGCTTGTTTCCGGCATCGCCGCTATCCGTCGATGCCGTGCAGCGCAAGCAGCGTGCGCATGCGGTAGGTCGCGACCTCTGGGTCGCGCAACAGGTTGGCCTCGTCGGCCAGGCGAAAGACCTGCGCCAGGTGCGCGATGCCGCGCGCGCTTTGCTGCCCGCCGAGCATCGTGAAATGCGACTGATGACCGTTAAGCCACGCGAGGAACACCACGCCGGTCTTGTAGAAGCGGGTGGGCGCCTTGAAAATATGGCGAGACAGCGGCACCGTCGGTGCGAGCAGCGCATCGAACGTCGCGCGATCGCCGCGCGCGAGCGCAGCAAGCGCCGCCGACGCGGCGGGCGCGATCGCGTCGAAAATGCCCAGCAGCGCGTCCGAATGGCCGCGCTCGTCGCCGCCGATCAGCGCCGCGAAGTTGAAGTCGTCGCCGGTGTACATGCGCACGCCGGGAGGAAGCTCCGCGCGCATGGCGATCTCGCGCGCGTCGTCGAGCAGCGAGACCTTGATGCCGTCGACTTTCGCGGCGTCGGCACGGATCACCGACAGGCACGTGGCGGTGGCCGCATCGAGATCGGCGTGACCCCAGTAGCCGTCGAGTGCCGGATCGAACATCGCACCGAGCCAATGCAGGATCACCGGCTGTTTCACCTGCGCCAGCACGTGAGCGTAAACCTCGGCGTAGTCGTCGGGTCCGCGCGCGATGCCGGCGAGCGCGCGGCTTGCCATCAGGATGATGCGCCCGCCTGCGCGTTCGATCGCCTCGCATTGCATCAGGTAGGCGGCACGCACGTCGGCGAGCGTCGCCGTCGCGCCCGATGCGAGGTGGTCGGTCCCGGCGCCCGCGAACATCGCGGCACCGAGTATGTCCTTCGCGGCGTCGGCACTGCGCCGCGTCAGTTCGAGCGCGGCCGGCCAGGCGAGTCCCATGCCACGCTGCGCGGTGTCCATCGCCTCGGCGATGCCGAAGCCGTGCGACCACAGGTAACGCCGATACGCGATCGTCGCATCCCAGTCGATCGCGGTGCCGAGCCACGGATCGATATCGGCGCGCGGCTCGGCGACGACATGGGCGGCGGCGAACGCCACGCGGTTGAAAACCGGTGGCGCCGTCGGCGTCGGCCACGCTTTCGCCGGCCGCGTCGTGTAGGCGGCGAGTACGCCATTGCCGTCAGGGAGCTTGATCGTCGGCATCATTCAAGCGGCAGCGGCGGCACGTCGACGGTGCGGCGCTCGCGCCAGCTTTGCAGCCCGAGCTCCGCGAGTTGCACGCCTTTGGCGCCGGCGAAGAGATCCCACGCGAACGGCGTGCCGTCGTAGAGGTGGCGGATGAACAGCTCCCACTCCACCTTGAATGCATTGTCGTAGCTGCGATTGGCGGGGACCTTCTGCCACGTCGAGAAGAAGTCGATCGTCTGCGGCACGTCGGGATTCCACACCGGCTTGGGCGTGGCGGCGCGAGGCTGGATCCAGCAATCGGTGAGCCCCGCGACCGCCGAACCCAGCGTGCCGTCGACGTGGAAAGTGACAAGGTCGTCGCGTCGCACGCGAGTCGTCCATGAACTGTTGATCTGCGCGACGACGCCGCCCTGCAGCTCGAAGGTCGCGTACGCGGCATCGTCCGCCGTCGCGTCGTAGGGCTTGTCCTGCTCGTCCCAGCGTCGCGGAACATGCGTGGCGCCCAGACACGCGACAGACTTCACTTCGCCGAACAGGTTATCGAGCACGTATCGCCAATGGCATAGCATGTCGACGATGATGCCGCCATCGTCTTCCTTGCGGTAGTTCCAGCTCGGCCGCTGCGCCGGCTGCCAGTCGCCTTCGAACACCCAGTAGCCGAATTCGCCGCGCACCGACAGCATCCGGCCGAAGAATCCGGCGTCGCGCAGCGCCTTCAGCTTGAGCAATCCCGGCAGCCACAGCTTGTCCTGCACGACGCCATGCTTGACACCCGCGGCTTGCGCGGCGCGGGCGATGGCGAGCGCATCCTCGAGTGTCGGCGCGATCGGCTTTTCCGTGTAAATGTGCTTGCCCGCGGCGATCGCCTTCATGATCAGCGAAGGGCGCAGCCCCGTCGAGGCCGCGTCGAAATAGAGCATGTCGTTGGGGTCGGCCAGCGCTTGGTCGAGGTCGGTCGACCAACGCGCGACGCCGTGCGCCACGGCGAGTGCCTGCAACTTGTCGGCATTGCGGCCGACGAGGATCGGATCCGGCATCACGCGCCGGCCGTCGGCGAGCGCCACACCTCCCTGGTCGCGGATCGCGCAGATCGAACGCACGAGGTGCTGGTTGGTGCCCATGCGTCCGGTGACACCGTTCATGATGATGCCGAGGCGGATCGTTTCCATGCTTACTCCGAAATCGATGGTTGCGCGGGCGGTGGCACCGGACGCACGACGCGCAAGCGGCGGCGGCCGCGCCTTTTCCATGATCGACCGTTCATGATGATGCCGAGGCGGATCGTTTCCATGCTTACTCCGAAATCGATG
>JBEPUI010000065.1:0-17500 GCA_041691615.1 Pseudomonadota bacterium | reverse complement strand
CTTCGGCGCCGCTCGCCGATTCGCAAGCCTCAGCCGCGCGTGACGCGGCGTTTCACTACCGAATCACCGTCGACGCGCCCTCGGCACTGCGTCCGCTGATCGAGTCCACCGTCGGGCTCGTGCGCTGGCAGCAATACGCGGACATGACGCAGGTGCTGTTCGACCGCCTCGCGCGCGACGCGATCGGCGAGACGCAGCAGGCATCCGCGGCATTGGGCTGGTTCTCCGCGAGTGCCGAAGTGCGTGTCGATACCACGCAGGATCCGGCCATCGTCACGCTGGTCGTCACACCCGGCGAACCGACGCGCATCCGCGACGTGCGCATCGCCGTGGATGGCGACGCCGCGCGCGACGTTCCCGCGGGCACCGAAGCGATCGCGCGACTGCAAGGCGATTGGCGATTGCCGCGCGGCGAAACGTTCACACAATCGCGCTGGACGCTGGCCAAGAACAGCACGACGTTCGCGCTCGCTTCGGCAGGCTACGCGGCGGCGAAAATCACCGCCAGCGAAGCCGCGATCGATCCCGACGCGTTCGCCGCCGACCTTGCAGTGACGCTCGACAGCGGACCCTTGTTTCGCTTCGGCGAGCTTCGCATCCACGGTACCAAGCGGTACGACGAAGACCTGATCCGCAATTTCAGCACGCTTCGTGAAGGCGATCGCTACGACGCACACGCGCTCGACCAGTTCGTGCGCCGCCTCAACGCCACCGGCTATTTCGCGAGCGTGCAGGCGACCGTCAATCCCGATCCGGAGCACGCCGCCGCGGCACCGATCGACATCGCGGTGATCGAGGGCCCCACACGGCGCCTCGACGCCGGCTTCGGCTACTCCACCGACACGCGCTTTCGCGCCAACATCAACTATCGCGACGTCGACATCGACGGCCACGCGCGCCAGCTGGTGATCGACGGACGGCTCGAGCAGGCGCTGCAAAGCGCATCGGTGCGCCTCACGGCACCGCCCAATCGCGGCGGCTGGGTGGATAGCGTGAGCGCGCACGCCGAGCGCACCGACATCGAAAACCTGGTGACGAAGACAGCGATCACGGGCGTGCGCCGGCAAAGCGTCGACGAGCGCGACAACTGGGCATTCGGCGCCGCCTTCTACTTCGACGAGCAGATGCCGCAAGGTGCCTCCAGTGCAACTTCGCACGCGCTCTACACCGACGTCGTCCGCACATGGCGGCGCACCGACGACCTGATAGCGCCGACGCAGGGCTACAACGTCGCGCTGCAGGCCGGCGCAGGCATTCCCGGCGTATCGACGCGCGGGTTCGGCCGCGTGATCGCGCAGGCCATCCTGTGGCAGCCGGTGGCGCGCAATCTCGACCTGACGCTGCGCGCCGAAGCCGGCGCGGTGATCGCCCCGTCGCGCGAAGGCATTCCGTCGGCGCTACTGTTTCGCACCGGCGGCGACACGTCGGTGCGCGGCTATGCGTTCGAAAGCCTCGGCGTGAAAAACGGTGATGCCGTCGTTCCCGGACGCTACTACGCGGTGGCGAGCGCCGAGGCGACGCGCTGGTTCGGCGACAACTGGGGAATCGCCACGTTCGTCGATGCCGGCAATGCCGTCGACGAGCCACGCGACCTTCGGCATCTCGCGCTCGGCTACGGCGCCGGCTTGCGCCTGCGCACGCCGATCGGCCCATTTCGCCTCGATGTCGCTTACGGGCAGGACGTGCACAAGCTGCGCCTGCATTTTTCCGTGGGGCTCGCATTTTGAACGCCTCGTCGTTGCCACCCCCGTTGCCACTTCGGCCGCCGCCCTCGCCACCCGTGCTGCCCCCACCGCCCCCCCGGCGCCCGCGCAGCCTGCGTCGACGTGCGCTGCGCGCCGCGCTGTGGACGCTCGCGGGCTTCGCCTCGCTGGTGGTCGTGCTGATCGTCGCAGTGGCGTTGCTCGCCAGTTCCGACGCAGGACTGCCATACGTGACACGCCAGCTCACGCGGCTCACCGACGGCAAGCTCGAGATCGACGGCGCGCGCGGTTCGTTGCTTTCGAAGCTTTCGGTCGCGCAACTGCGATGGCGCGGCGCGACCACGACGATCGTCGCGAGCGACGTCGTCGTCGAATGGGATCCGTCGGCGCTCGCGCGCCGCCAACTGCGCATTCACGCGCTCGGCGCACGGGTGATCGACCTCGCCGTCGCGCCGTCGGCGCATTCGTCGTCCGACTTGCCGAACTCGCTGGGCCTGCCGCTGGCGGTGGTGATCGAGCATGCGAGCGTGACCACGCTCAACTGGAAGCTGGGCGAGCGCGCAGGAAAGGTCACCGGCCTCGCTTTCGCGTATCGCGGCGATGCGCGAGAGCATCATCTCGACGAATTGGCGCTGGCCTTCGAGCGCGGCCGCATCAACGGCGCACTGTCGCTCGACGCGGCCGCGCCGTTCGCGATCACCGGCCGCGCGGCGTTCGCCGGCAGCGATGATCTCGACGGCGTCGGCGCCGACGCGACAATCGCAGGCACGCTGGCGCGCATCGGCGTGCATGCGCAAGGACAGGCTTCCGATGCGCGATTCGATGCGCAGGCGCAGTTGACGCCATTCGCCGACGCGCCCCTCGACACGCTCGACATCGACGCGACCAACGTCGACCTCGCGCGCTTCGACGCACGCTGGCCGCATTCGGCGTTCGCGCTCACCGCCCGCGCACGTCCCGCTGCCGGCGGCTTCGCCGGCACGCTGTCGCTGGTCAACGCGACACCCGGGCGCATCGATGCCGGACGCATTCCGCTGCTGTCGATGGCGGCCGGCTACGCGCAGGCCGGCGACAAGGTCACGCTGACCGGCATCGACGCGAAGCTCGCCGGCGATGGACGTGCGCAAGGCAACCTGACGATCGCGCTCGCCGCCCGCGACGTTTCCGGCGTGCTGGCGCTCGAGCGCATCGACCTCAACGCGCTGCACGCGTCGCTCGCGTCGACGCGCGTCGGCGGCATGGTGCGCGTGGCGATCGACGCCGGCGGACAATCATTCCAGGGCGATATCGCCGATCGCGCGCGTGCGCTCTCGCTGTCGTTCGCCGCGCGCGCGGCGGGTGGCAGGCTCGTGCTGTCGCGTGCGCGCCTCGTGGCGGCGGCCGGGACGCTCGAAGGCCGCGGCGAGATGGCGCTGACCGGCAACCAGGCGTTTCTATTCGACGCCAAGGCCACGCATTTCGATCCTTCGCGCCTGGGTGCGTTTCCGCAAGGCACGCTCGAGGGTTCGGTGAAGCTCACCGGCGCGCTCGCACCGGCGTGGCAGGTCGCGGCCAACGTCGCACTATTGCCTGGCGCCCGGCTGGGCGCGCAACCGGCGTCGGGACATGCGCAGGCCACGCTGCGAAAAGGTGTTGCGCGTGACGTGTCGATCGACCTTGCCGTGGGCGCGTCGCACGTTGCAGCGGCCGGCAACGCGGGCGCGAGCGGCGACGTGTTGAAGTTTTCCATCGATGCTCCGAGCCTCGCCGACTTGGCGACGCTCGTCCCCGCCGACATCGCGCGTGTCACCGCGGGCACCTTGCACGCCACGGGTGCGTTGGCGATCGAACCCGCCGGCATCAGCGGCCATGTCGAGGCCACCGCCACGGGTTTGCGCTTCACCGACGGCGTTACCGTGCAAACGCTCGCCTTCGACGCCGATGTCGCACCGCCCGCCGCGGCAGGCGCAATGGTGTCGGCGTCGCTGGCGCAGCGTGCGCTCAAGCTCGATGCCGAAGCCACGGGCGTGACCAGCGCGAGCCGCTCGGTGGCGCGCGCGACTGCGCATGTGCGGGGAACACTGGCCATGCACACGCTCACACTGGACGCGAGCGACGCGGGCGACACGCTGGCGCTCGCAGCACACGGCGCGCTCGACCTCGACGCGAAATCACCGGCGTGGCGCGGCACGCTCGACAAACTGGACCTCGGCGGCGCGCTGGCCCTCGCGCTGGCCGCGCCGGCAAGCGTGGAGGTCGCAACGCAACGCGCGCACATCGGAACGGCGAAGATCACGATCGCGGGCGGCAACCTGTCGATCGGCGATTTCGTCGTCGACCACGGCCGCATATCGTCGCGCGGCGAGTTCGCCGACCTGCCGCTTGCGACGCTCGCGCAGCTCGGCGGCAAGCCATTGCCGCTCGCTTCGACGTTGACGCTGCAAGGCGCGTGGTCGCTCGCCGCGAGTCCGCGGATCAACGGCACGCTGTCGATCCGCAACCAGCATGGCGACCTTTTCGCCGCCGGGAACGACATTGCGTCGGCCGGTTATGCGCTCGGCATCACGCAGCTGGCGCTCGAAGCGACGGCGCGCGACGACGCATGGACGTTCGCCGGGACACTCGAGTCGCGCAACGCCGGCCGTGCCGACCTGCGCGGAACGCTCGGCGCCGGCACCGAGCCCGGCGTGCCGTCGCTCGACGTGCCGGTCAGGCTTTCGCTGCGCGCATCACTGGCATCGCTTGCGCCGTTGCAGCCGTGGCTCGGCAGCGTGGCGGTCGTCGACGGCCGCGCGACGCTCGACTTGCGCGGCGAAGGCACGCTGCATGCGCCGGTGCTGTCGGGAACCTTCGCCGGCGACGCCCTGCGCGTCGACGCGCCGCAATGGGGGCTCGCGTTGTCCGACGGGCGACTGCGCGCGTCGCTTGCGAAGAACGTGATCACGCTCGATGAATTCGCATTCAAAGGAGGTGACGGGCATTTCAGCGCCACCGGCACGCTGGCGCGCGCGGGCGCGGGCGACGACGGCGACGGCGCGCGCGTCGCGTGGCGCGCCGATCATTTCCGGCTGCTCAACCGGCCCGACCTGCGCGTCGTGATGAGCGGCAGTGGCACCATCGCCACCGCGTCGAAAAAGCTGGCGCTGGCGGGAAAAATCACGATCGACGATGGGCACATCGCGTATTCGCCACACCAGGCGTTGCTCGGCGACGACGTCGTCATCAAGGGCAGGCCGCGCGCTGACGAAAACGCGCGCGACCTGCGCTTTTCGGCGCTGCAGCTCGACCTCGATGTCGACCTCGGACGCTCGCTGACCTTCGAGGGCGAAGGCCTCGAGACCGCGCTCGGCGGGCGCGTGCACGTGACCACCGCCGCCAACGGCTCGCTGCTCGGCCAGGGCACGATCAGCGCGGTGCGCGGCACGTACTACGCGTTCGGCCAGCAACTGACGATCGATCGCGGCCGCCTGATCTTCGACGGACCGCTCGACAATCCCGCGCTCGACATCGTCGCGCTGCGCAAGAACCTGCAAGTGGAGGCCGGCGTCGCGCTCACCGGCACAGTCAGGTTGCCGAGCATTCAGCTCACGTCGAATCCGCCGGTGCCCGACAACGAAAAGCTCGCATGGCTCGTCACCGGACAGGCGCCGGGCCGTGGCAATTCCGCGGACGCGGCCGCGCTGGCCGCCGCCGCGGCGTCGTTGGCGGGCAGTGGCGGCAGGCCGATCGGCACACAGATCGCGCAACGCTTCGGCCTCGACGACATCTCGGTGCGCAGCCAGGACGTGACGCCCACGTCGGGCACGTCGCCTGCGACCGGCCAGGTGGTCGCGATCGGCAAGCGGCTTTCGAACCGGCTGACGCTGGTCTACGAACAGGGACTGACCGTCGCGACCAACGCCTTGCGCCTCGAATACACGCTGTCGCGCACGCTGACGCTGCGGGTCGAAGCCGGCACGATCAGCGGCATCGGCATCTTCTACCGGCGATCGTACGACTGAAGCGAGCGCGTCGCGCGTTCCCGAGTAGCGCGCCCGCCGGCGCGCGCGACAACGGCGCGGTCAGGGACGCGCCGGCAGGTTCTTGTCGAGAAAGTCCTGCACGCGGTTGTAGAAATCGTAGCGGTTCTTCTCCAGCAGGAAGCCGTGCCCCTCTTCGGGGTACACCACCCATTCCACCGGCGTGCCCTGCCTTAGCAGTGCGTCGCGCATCCGTTCGCCGTGGATCACCGGCACGCGCACGTCGCGGCCGCCGTACGCCATCAGCACCGGCGCCTTGATGTTCGCCGGGTGCTCGAGTGGCGACACCTCCTTCAGCATCGCTGCGTCCGTGTCGGGATCGCCCATCAGGTCCTTGGCCGCGTACTTGAGATAGTCGGAATAGGCGAAGTCGGACCAGGTGACGGTGAACATCAGGTTGAGATCGGTGACGCCGACATAGTTGATGCCGCATCGCCAGCGGCCCGGATCACGCGCGAGCCCTTCCATCACCGCGTAGCCACCGTAGCTCGCACCGACGATGCACGCGCGCTTGGCGTCGACGGTGCCCTGTGCCGCCAGGTAGTCCATGCCGTCGTCGAGATCATCCTGCATGCCGCGGCCCCACTGCTTCCAGCCGGCCTCGAACAGCTTCCGACCCCAGCCGCGGCTGCCGCGATAGTCCGGCTCCAGCACCGCGTAGCCGAGTGCGGCGAGATACGCGGCTTCGGGGTTCCACCCCCAGTGCGTGCCGCGCACATTGGGGCCGCCATGCACCAGCACGATCAGCGGCAGCCCCTTGGCGTCGCGGCCGGGCGGGAGCGTCAGGAACGCAGGCACTTCCAATCCGTCGCGCGCCTTGTAGCGAATGGCCTTGCGCGGCGGCATCCTGATGTCCGCCAGGTCCTGGCGTGCCGCGCCCAGGTATTCGAGCGACTTCTTGTCGAGGTCGAGCAGGTAGAACTTGCTGGGGTCGACGTCCGAGTAGGATCTGACGAGATAGCGATTGGCAATCCCGCGACGCAGCATGTTCACGTGGTCGGGCAGCGCGGTGTCGACCGACTTGGCGATCCTGGCGACGTCTTCGTCGAACCAAGCGGTGCCGGGACGCTCGGCGTCGTAGTCGACGCCGACGATCCTGTTGCGCGAGCGATCGAAGATCAGTCCGCCATCGATGTCGGCACGCGAGTAGCCGGCCAGCATTTCGCCGCGCACGTTGTTCTTCTCATCCCAACGGAACAGCGCGAACGTGTCCCGCCCCACGTCGGATGCGACGATCATGCTGCCGTCGCCGTCGAAGGCGACCGCGTGGGTGCGGGCACCACGCAACGGGTATTCGCCGATCAGCTGCCACTTGTCGCTTTCGCTCTTGCGCCACCACGATTTCTCGAGCGTCGCCTTCTCGATCGTCACCACGCCGCGCAGCTTGCCGTCGGCGTCTGCTATCCATGTAACTGCGTCGCCCGGCCGGTCCAGCGACAGCAGCGTCTTGCGGCCGGTGCGCGTGTTCAACCTGAATACGTCGGCGGAGCGGGGATTGTTCTCGTTGGACTCGACCAGCACGTCGTCGCTGCCGTCGCGCAGCGTGTCCATCAGGACCATGCCGCGCAGGTGAAACGCTCCCGCATTGACCTGCGAGATCGCGTTGGGCACGAGGATCCTCGAGTTGCTGCCGTCGCGGTCGACGGCGATCATGCCGCCGCCCCATTGCTCGCCCGACCCGGATTGCCCGTCGAAGACACCGAACACCATCCGGTTGTCGTTGACCCACACCACCGACGCGATGTCGAAGCCATCGACCACCGCGACCACCTTGGGATCGCGCTTGGCAACCGCCGTGACGGTGAGGCCGATGCGGCCACCGACCGGCGCCAGGATCGCCAGGTATTCGCCCGAGGGCGACAGCACGACCTGGCGGATGTCGGGGCTGCGGAAAAAGGGCTTGGGATCGACACGCGCCGCACTCACCGGCAACGCGGACAGCAATGCGATCGACAACAGCAGCAAACGAATCAGTGGTCGTGACATGGGCAACGGGCCTCGAAATCGCGTCTCGGCATCGAACCGGAGCGCCGGATTGACATTGCACAACTTGAAACCGCGGTAGCGGCGGCTCGCGACGGCGCAATCGCCTCGCGTTCGACGGCCCGATGGCGGGCGACGCGTACCGAACGTGGATTGGAACCGGAACTGGCGCGCCCGACAGGATTCGAACCTGTGACCCTTGGCTTCGGAAACCAATACTCTATCCAACTGAGCTACGGGCGCGAAGTCGCCAATTGTAGCTTTCGCGGGTACCGAGCGTCCAGAAAAAGCCGTCGCTTGGGTATAATCGCGGTCTTCCCGACGCTCCGCCACCAGAGTCGCCATGACGCAAGACCAAGAGCAGGACCACCAGCATCAATCGCCGATCAAGACGCCGAAACAGCTCGCGATCGTCGTCGTTCTCGCGTTCGTCGTGCCGATTGCGGTGATCCTGCTGCTGTCGCAGATCGTCACGAGCCACATGTCCGACAGCGCCGCCAGCAAGCAGAGCGATGCCGCGCGGCTTGCGCGCATCGCGCCGGTCGGGATCGTCGACGTTGCCGATCCCAACGCGCCGAAAGTCGTGCTGAGCGGGGAGCAGGTATTCGGGCAGGTGTGCAAGACGTGCCACGAAGCGGGCATCGCGGGCGCACCGAAGATGGGTGACGCCGCGGCGTGGAAGCCGCGCATCGCGCAAGGCGCCGACACGCTGTTCAAGCACGCGCTTGTCGGCTTCACCGGCAAGACCGGGATGATGCCTGCCAAGGGCGGCAATCCCGATCTCGCCGATGACGATGTCGAGCGCGCGGTCGTCTACATGGCCAATCACTCCGGCGGCAAACTGGCGGAACCGGCGATGCCGGCCACCGGCACCGCCACCGCCGCCGCGCCGGCCGGCAACACCGTGGCCGCGGGCGCGACAGCGCCGGTGGCCGCCACGATGATTCCGGTTGCCGCCGCTACGACGTCCACTGCGGCGCCTGCGGCAGTTGCCGCCGCCGCGCCCGCGGGCAAGGGCAACGGCAAGCAAACCTACGAATCGACTTGCCATGTCTGTCATGGCACCGGACTCGCCGGCGCGCCAAAGTTCGGCGACAAGGCCGCATGGGCGCCGCGATTGGCGGAAGGCATCGCCACGCTGCATCAGCATGCGCTGCAAGGCTACCAGGGCAAAGTCGGCGTCATGCCTCCCAAGGGCGGCAACACCGCGCTGTCGGATGCCGATGTCGAGGCCGCCGTCGACTACATGGCCGCGGCCGCGAAGTAGTCTCGCGCAGCACTTCTTGCGTTTCCCCGAACGGCGGCGCAGCGATTCGATTCGCCGTCGTTCTCGCTAGCGCGCGACCAGCGCCTTCAGCGCGCGCAGCCGCTCCGTTCCCGCGACCTTTTCCTGCGCCGCCTCGTCAGCTCCCAGCGGCGCGCCGCTGTAGCGCAGGTCCTCCTGCGCGAGCTCGTCGAGGAAACGCGACGGCCGCGCGTCGACGCGGCCACCCGCGCGCTTGCGCGAGCGACAGAACGACAGGTGCAGCGAACGTTGCGCACGCGTGACGCCGACGTACATCAGCCGCCGCTCTTCGTCGACATCACCCGCATCGACCGCTTCGCGATGCGGCAGGATGCCTTCCTCGAGGCCGATCAGGAACACGTGCGGGAATTCGAGCCCCTTGGCCGCGTGCAGCGTCGACAACCGCACCGCGTCGGCGGTCTCGCCATCGCGGCCCTCGAGCATCGTGATCAGCGCGATCATCTGCGTCAGCTCGAGCAGCGTGCGCTCGTCGGCCTCGGCCTTGCGCGTCAGCCAGTCGGTGAAGTCCCCGACGCTCTTGCCGCGGGCGATCGCATCGCGCTTGTCGAATGTCGCGGCGAGATAGTCGTCGTAGCCGATGACGCGCAACAACTCGGCGATCAGGCGTCCGGCCGGCTCGCGATCGGCGCGATAACGCAGGTCGTCGACCATCGCGCAGAACTGGTGCAGCACTTCGCGCGCCTTCGGCTGTGCCGCGGCGGCAAACGCCGGATCGAACACCGCAGCGAACAGGCTCGACTTCGCCGCCGACGCCACCTCGCCCAGCTTGGCGAGTGTCGATTCGCCGACTCCGCGCCGCGGCGTGGTGACCGCGCGCACGAATGCAGGATCGTCGTCGTCGTTGGCGATCAGGCGGAAGTACGCGACGATGTCCTTGATCTCGGCGCGCTCGAAATACGATTGGCCGCCCGACAGCACGTAGGGGATGTCGGCGGTCCGCAGCGCGGTTTCGACGGCGCGCGACTGGTGGTTGCCGCGGTAGAGCACGGCAAAGTCCCCATATGCGCCACGCTGCTCGAAGCGCTGTGCCGAGATCGCGGCGGCAACCATCTCGGCTTCGGCCTCGTCGTCGGCGCAGGATGCGACGCGAATGGTCTCGCCGGTGCCGAGCTCGCTCCACAGCTTCTTGGCGTGGATTTTCGGGTTGTTGGCGATCAGCGCGTTCGCCGAGCGCAGGATGCGCACCGTCGAGCGGTAGTTCTGTTCCAGCTTGATCACGCGCAGCGCCGGGTAGTCGCTGGCGAGGCGCGACAGGTTCTCGATCGTCGCGCCGCGCCAGCCGTAGATCGCCTGGTCGTCGTCGCCGACCGCGGTGAAGATGCCGCGTTCGCCGACCAGGTGGCGAAACAGCTCGTATTGCGCGGGATTGGTGTCCTGGTACTCGTCGACCAGCACGTGCTCGTAGCGCGACGCCCATCGCGCCGCGGCATCCGCGTCGCGCGCGAACAGTTCGAGCGGCCGCGCGATCAGGTCGTCGAAGTCCACCGCCTGGTAGGCAGCGAGCGTGTCGGCGTAGCGCGCATACGCCTGCGCGGCGATGCGCTCGTCAGCGTCCTGGGCATGGGCGAGTGCCGCGGCCGGCGGCGTCAGCGCATTCTTCCACTTCGAGATTTGCCATTGCGCCGCGCGCGCGCGGCCGCGATCGGACGTCGCGATCAGCTCGGCGACGATCGACTCCAGATCGGAGGGATCGAAGATCGAGAACCCGCCCTTGAGTCCCATCGCCTTCGCCTCGCGGCGCACGATCGAAAGGCCAAGCGCGTGGAACGTGGCGATGGTCACGGCGCCCCCGGCTCCCGCGTTCTGCGAGTCCCGCTGCGGCGCCTTCGGCGGGTTGGACTCGGACGCGTTCGGAGGGTCGAACCCGGACGCATTCGGCGGATGGCGCTGCAGCGCCTGCGTGCGCTCGCGCATCTCGCGCGCGGCCTTGTTGGTGAATGTAATCGCGACGATCCTGCCCGGTTCGACGCCGGTTTCGCACAGATGCGCAATCTTGGCGGTGATCACGCGCGTCTTGCCGCTGCCCGCACCCGCGAGCACCAGCAGCGGCGCGTCGGTGGTGCGCACCGCTTCGCGCTGTGGCGGATTGAGTGGAAAGTTCATCGGCGGGCGTTTGCTAGACTGCGATTGTAGTGACCGGGCGCGCGCATGTCAGGACTTGACGACGCGCGCGCAATCATTGCGGAAAATGGACGAGGGATCGTGGCGCGCTACGCAATCGGCGACATCCAGGGCTGCCACGCGGAATTTCGCGCATTGCTCGCGCTCATCGACTTCGCGCCGCGGCGCGACCATCTGTGGCTGGTCGGCGACCTCGTCAATCGCGGGCCCGAATCGCTGGCGGTGTTGCGCGACGTGATGGCGTTGGGCGACTCGGCGACCACGGTGCTCGGCAATCACGATTTCCACCTGCTGACGATCGCCGCCGGACATCGCGCTCCGCATCGCGGCGATACGCTCGACGAGATCCTCGCTGCGCCCGATCGCGCGCAATTGATCGACTGGTTGACGCGCCGGCCGTTGTGCATCGCCGACGGCCCGTCGCTGCTCGTGCACGCGGGACTGTTGCCACAATGGACGGCCGCGGACGCGGTGGCCCTGTCACGCGAGGTCGAGGTGAAGCTCGCCGGCGCCGACGCGGCGCGCTTCCTGTCCGTGCTCTACGGCGACGAGCCGCGAACCTGGCGCGACGATCTCGACGGCGACGACCGCCTGCGCGCGGTCGTCAATGCATTTACCCGGCTGCGCTTCTGCACCGCGGACGGCACGATGGAGCTGCGCGAGAAGCGCGGGCCGCAATTCACGCCCGCCGGATTCACGCCGTGGTTCATGCAGCCTTCGCGGCGTAGCGGCTCGCACGCGATCGTCTGCGGCCATTGGTCGACGCTGGGGCTCACGTTCACGCCCAACGTGATGATGCTCGACAGCGGCTGCCTGTGGGGCGGGACGCTTACCGCGGTGGATCTCGACGATCGGCGGGTGTGGCAGGTGCCATCGCGCTCGCCGGTGGCGCCGGTGCCGGCAACGCGAGCGTTGAGCGAATAGCCGTCTCGGCGCTTTCCGCCAGCTGGCGGCGCGTGCGATCGCGTGCGGCGATCGGCGCGTGCGCGGTGACTTCGACGACCTGTGCGCGTGTGCCGCAGACGCGCCAGAACGATTGCGCGAACGACGTGTCGCCCGCGTATTGCGTCGCCAACGACGGCGAACCGTCGGCATAGGCGTAGCGCAGCGCGATGGGCTGCACGTGGCCGTGCGAATCGATCACCGGCTGCAGCAGCGAGCCATGGAACTTGAGCAACGTGGTGCCGTCGGTGGTCGTGCCTTCGGGAAACACCGCGAGGAAATCGCCGCGCGACAATGCGTCGGTAGCGAGCGCGTTGACGCGCAGCGTGTCCACCTTGCGCGCGCGCTCGAGGAAGATCGTCCCGGTGTCGCGGATCAGCCTGCCGATCACCGGCCACCGCGCCAGCTCCGACTTGGCGATGAATCGCGCGGGCGACTGCGCGTCCAGCACGAAGATGTCGAGCCACGAGATGTGGTTGGCGGCGTAGACCACGTTGCCGCCGTCGACGCGCATGTCGCCTGCGAGCTTGACGTCGATCGCCAGCAACGAGAGCAGCCGCGCGCTCCAGCGCCGGTTGAGCGCGCGCCGCTGCGAATCCGCCACGCGCGGGAAGATGAACGTGGTGATCGCAAGTCCCTGCACGACGTGTACCAGCACGCGCGCCGCACGGCACGTCTGGCGAACGCGGGAGATCCGCTGGGCAGGGTCGAGCATCGGCCAAAAAAGAAACGGCCCGCGTCAACGGGCCGTGATCCTTCAGTCGCGCAGGCGCGCCGCGGGCATCAGTACGTGACGCGCGTCGTGCGGCCGTCGGACAATATGCGCACCCGGTCGCCGGGACGGAAATTCTCGCCAGAATTCTCCTGCGGCACGGCGATGATCTGGCCGGAATCGAGACGCACGGTGACTTCGACGCCGTTGCGCTGATTGGCGTTGTTTTCCACCGCGTTGCCGACGACGCCGCCGATGATCGCGCCGGCGATCGCGCCGGCCGCATTGGCGGCGCCACTGCCGCCGATCGTGCTGCCGGCGATTCCGCCGATCGCTGCACCGCCGAACGTGCCCACACCCGTGTTGGGCGCGCCCAGCGTGATGTAGCGGACGCCTTCGATGACGCCCATCTCGACCGTCTGCGCGCGCATGCCCTGCGGATATTGATAGACGTCGCTGCGTTGCGACGGCGCGCAGGCGGCCAGCGCGAACGCCACCGCCAGCATCATCGAAATTCGGGCCATGAATCGCACGGAAACAATTCGTTGCATGGTATTCACCAGGGATTTGCGCCGAAGCTTTGATTGTATAACGCAGAAATCGTTTCACGGTTGACGTCATGGTTCTGGCCGCCGCGCGAACCGATCTTCAGCGCGCCGAGCGTGGCCGCGAGTCGACCGCTGCGCTGCCAGTCCCATCCGATTGCCATGCCGTACAACAGACCGGCGCGATACGCGTCGCCACAGCCGGTGGGATCGACCAGCGCGTCGGCGCGTGCCGCGCCGATCTGGATCTTGCCGCCGTCGGCGTAAATTACCGAGCCTTCCGCGCCCATCGTCACGATCAGCGCGTCGACGCGCCCGGCAATGGTCTCAAGCGTGAGCCCGGTGCGCTGCGCAAGCAGCCGGCCCTCGTAGTCGTTCACCGTCACCACGCTTGCGGCATCGATCATATGCAGCAGCTCGGCGCCGCTGAACAGCGTCATCGCCTGGCCGGGATCGAATATGAACGGGACCTTCGCCGCAGCGAATTGGGCGGCGTGCGCGAGCATGCCTTCGCGTCCATCGGGCGCGACGATGCCGATGCCGATGTCGTCGACATCGCCGACGTCGTTGACGTGCGACTGCCCCATCGCGCCCGGATGGAACGCGGTGATCTGGTTGTCGTCGAGGTCGGTGATGATGAATGCCTGCGCGGTGAACATGTCCGGCACGTCGCGCACGCCATCCGCGGCAATGCGCAATCCGGCAAGGCGCTCGCGGTAGTCGCCGCCGTCCTTGCCGAGCGTGGCCATGACCACGGGATCGCCACCGAGTCCCTTCAGGTTATAGGCGATGTTGCCCGCGCAACCGCCCCACTCGCGGCGCATGTCGCCGACGGTGAAGCTGACCGACAGCATGTGCACCTGGTCGGCGAGGATGTGCCGCGCGAAGCGGTCCGGAAACACCATGATGGTGTCGAAAGCGAGTGAACCGCAGATCAGCGTGCGCAATGGAATCAGTCCCGCCGCGGCAAGTGGCGGCATCGGCAAAAGGGACGCAGTGTAACGCGGTCCGCCGCGGGCGCCGGCGACGACGGCCGCTCATTGCGGCTTGCCGGGGAAATGGGAAAGTCGTTGCCGCCAGCCGGAGTGCCGGGACGTCGATCGTGCGACGTCGGTACCGCTAGTCGGTGACGACCTCGCGGCCGATGTCCCGCACCACCGATTGCTGGCGCCGCGAAACCGGCAGCGATTCGTTGATGCCGTTGAGCATCACTTCCCAGTGCGCGTCGCCATCGTTGTTGAGGCGCCTCTCGAATCCGCGGATCGCTTCGCGCGCGACCAGGCAGTTGCGGTGCACGCGCACGAAGCGCGCGCCGAACTCGCTTTCCAGCTTGGTCAGCGACTCCTCGAGCAGGAATTCGCGCTGCGGCGTGCGGATCGTGATGTATTTCAACTCGGCCTTCAGGTAGATGACCTCATCGATCGGCACCAGCACCACGCGCGAGCGCTCGGTGACCGACAGGAAGCGCCGCGAGTTGGCCGGCAATTGCGAGAGCCGGTCGGCCGAAATCGGCTTCAGCTTCGGCACCTTGTAGAGCGCGGCGAGCAGGCGCTGAACGCGCACAGGCTTCACCAGGTAGTCGATCGCATGCACGTCGAACGCCTGCAGCGCGTGCTCGTGGAACGCGGTGGAAAACACCACCACCGGCGGATGCGCCAGCTTGAGCAGGTGGCGCGCGAGCTCGAGCCCGTCCATGTCGGGCATGTGGATGTCGGTGAGCACAAGGTCGGCGGGCGCCGTCGACAGCAGGTCGAGCGCTTCGCGGCCGTGGGTAGCCTCGCCGATCACCAGCAGCGGCAGCTGCACGGCGCAGTCGTCGAGCAGCTCGCGCAGCCGCCGTCGTGCGGGCGCCTCATCGTCGACGATCAGGATGCGCAGCGGTGATTCGCTCATGCGTTGACTCCGAGGGGAATGATTCCGGCGCGCCGCGGCGGCTCGCCCGGCTCGGCCGGCTTGGCGCGGGGGATGCGCGGTTCGACGCGATCGGCCGGTTGCAGCGGCGCGATCGTGCGGTAAGGCAGCCGGATGTGGACTTCGTAGGCGTCCGGCAGCACGCGCGACTCGAGGCGCGCCTCGGCGTCGAAATGCAGCGCAAGGCGCTCGCGCACGTTGGCGAGCGCCATCTTGTTGCCGTTCTGGTGGCGCTTGCCCTGCGCGTTGTACGGATTGCGCAGGATCGCGTGCACTTCGGCGCGCGACAGGAAGATGTTGATCGAAATCGTGCCGCGCGACGTCGACGGCTCGATGCCGTGGTAGACGGCATTTTCGAGCAGCGGCTGCAGCAGCAGCGGGGGCACCATCGCATCGCCCGGCATGCTCTTGATGTTCCAATCGACGTCGAGGCGGTCGCCGAGGCGCAACTTTTCGAGGTCGAGGTACTGCCGGCACAGCTCAACTTCCTGGGCGAGCGGCGTCAGTTCGCGGTTGTCGCGCATCAGCACCCGGAAAAGGTCGGCCAGGTCGTGCAGCGCCTCCTCGGCGCGCATCGGGTCGCTACGGATGAGCGACAGCACGCCGTTGATGCTGTTGAACAAAAAATGCGGGCGGATGCGCGCCTGCAACGCCTGCAGCCGGGCCTCGGCGATCGCCGGAGACAGCGCCTTGGCGCGCAGGCGGAAGTACGCGAGCAGCGCAGCGCTGGCCACCAGCGTGAAGACGATATGCGTCACGTAGGCGCCAGCAGTGGCGCCCTGCGGCACCATCGCGCCGACAGTGACCTCGATGACGATCGCAACCAGCACTCCCAGCGCGCCGATCGCCGCCGCGGCGGCGCCGAATCCGGCCCTGCCCAGCCACGGCGCGGCCGCCCACATGATCGCCAGCTGCAGCAGCAGGTGCGGCTCGACGATGCCCGATATCACCGTCCACTCGGCGGCGAACCCGGCAACCGACGACGCCCGCGCGAACGCGACCAGCGCCGCGGAGCCGTTGACCGCCAGCAGGATGCGCAGGATCGTGCCCAGGTTGCGCAGGTCGGGCAGCCCGGGCGCGTCGTCTCGTTGTCTTATAATCGTTCGCATAGTCGTTCGCCGACGCAAGTCCGCATGCAAGCATCGTGCCCGAAAATGGGCTTGCGTCAAGGCGAAGGCCCTTCGAACCCGCAACCGACGGCGAAAAGGTGCACGGTTTGCCGGCAAGCCGCGTCCCCCTCGCAAGCGAAGACCCGATGCCACACCGTGCCAAACCGGATGCCGCCACATGGTCGGGGCGCTTCGCCGAGCCCATGACGCAAAAGATGCAACGGTTCAACGCGTCGATCGGGTTCGACCGGCGACTCGCCGACGTCGACATCCGGGGCTCGCTCGCGCACGCGCGAATGCTGGCCGCCTGCTCGATCCTGTCGGCGCAGGACCTGGCCGACATCGAACGCGGGCTGGCGATGATTCGCGACGAGATCGCGCGTGGCGAATTCGCTTTCACCGACGACCTGGAAGACATCCATTTCGCGATCGAGAAACGCCTGACGGCGCTGGTCGGCGATGCCGGCAAGCGCCTGCACACGGCGCGCTCGCGCAACGACCAGATCGCCACCGACGTGAGGCTGTGGCTGCGCGACGCGATCGATGCGCTGGCGATCGAATTGCGTGCGCTGCGCCGTGCATTCGCCGACCTCGCGCTGCGCCACGCGGCCGAGATCATGCCGGGGTTCACCCACCTGCAGGTCGCGCAGCCGGTCACTTTCGGCCATCACATGCTCGCGTACGAGGCGATGTTCGCACGCGACAGCGAGCGCTTCGCCGACTGCCGCCGGCGCGTCAATCGGCTGCCGCTGGGAAGCGCCGCGCTGGCCGGCACGACTTATCCGATAGACAGGGCGCGCGTCGCACGCGAACTGGGCTTCGACGCTATCGCCGGCAATTCGCTCGACGCGGTGTCCGACCGCGACTTCGCAATCGAATTCGCCGCCGCGGCGACGCTGGCGATGATCCACCTGTCGCGATTCGCCGAAGAGCTCGTGCTGTGGTCGAACCCGCGCTTCGGCTTCGTCACGATCGCCGACCGGTTCTGCACCGGCAGCTCGATCATGCCGCAGAAGAAGAATCCCGACGTCGCGGAACTGGTGCGCGGGAAGAGTGCACGCGTCGCGGGCCACCTCGCTGCGCTGGTGGTGCTGATGAAGGGCCAGCCGCTCGCCTACAACAAGGACAACCAGGAAGACAAGGAGCCGCTGTTCGACACCGTCGACACGC
>JBEPUI010000064.1:0-18157 GCA_041691615.1 Pseudomonadota bacterium | reverse complement strand
TCGGTGTTGGCGCAGATGAACTCCACGCCGGTCAGCCCGCGCACGATCATGTGCTCGACCGCGTTGCCGCCGCAGCCTCCGACGCCGATGACCTTGATGACTGCGCCTTCCGGCGTGGTGTGATCGATGATTTCAAACATGTCGTTACCCATCCTTTCGTCCTGTCGATGTTGAATTGGTGTCGGCGCTCGCGCGGGCCGCCTCATTCGATGTGCATTGCCTGCATGCGATCCCTGAAGTTGTCTGCATTGGTTCGTGAAGTGGCCGTGGTTGAAAATTGCAAGTCGCCGCAACGGTTTGAAACTCGCAAAATCGGTTTGGCAGCAAGACGCTTGGATTCGGCGCTCGCCTTTGCGTAGCCGTTACCGCTGGAAATCGTCTGGCTCCGCCAGCGATTTCCAGGAAAAATATCCGAGCAAAAGTAGGGTTTCACTTTTGCTCGCCTAAAAATTCGCCTTGAACCACTGCCGCATTCTTTCGGCGGCGCCGCCGATGCCCTTGACCTGCTGGCGCGCAGTTTCGTCGCGCAGGAAGTGGTCGCGGCCCTCGAGCAGCAGGCCGACCGCCGTCGCGTAGCGCGGGCTGCGCACCACGTCGGCCAGCCCGCCGACGTACACCGGGACGCCGATGCGGCACGGCAGGTGGAAAACCTCTTCGCCCAGCTCGACCATTCCCGACAGCAGCGACGTGCCGCCGGTGAGCACGATCCCGGACGACAGCAATTCCTCGAAGCCCGAGCGCCGCAGTTCCGCCTGCACCAGCGTGTAGAGCTCCTCGACGCGAGGCTCGATCACCTCGGCGAGCATCTGCCGCGAAAGCTTGCGCGGGCCGCGCTCGCCAACGCCCGGCACTTCGACGAAATCGTTGGCATTGGCGAGCTGGCGCAGCGCGCAGCCGTGCCGGACCTTGAGCTCCTCGGCCTCCTTGGTCGGCGTGCGCAGCGTCATCGCGATGTCATTGGTGATCTGGTCGCCGGCGATTGGAATCACCGCGGTGTGGCGGATGGCGCCCCCCGAGAACACGGCGATGTCGGTCGTGCCTCCGCCGATGTCCATCAGGCAGACGCCGAGGTCCTTCTCGTCTTCGTTGAGCACCGCGCGGGCCGACGCGAGCGGCTGCAGGATCACGTCGTTGACGTCGAGCCCGCAGCGGCGCACGCACTTGACGATGTTCTCCACCGCCGAGACCGCACCCGTGACGATGTGCACCTTGACTTCGAGGCGCACGCCGCTCATGCCGAGCGGCTCGCGCACGTCTTCCTGTCCGTCGATGATGAATTCCTGCGGAAGGATGTGCAGGATCTGCTGGTCGTTGGGAATCGCGACCGCCTTGGCAGTCTCGATGACGCGGTCGATGTCGGCCTGCGTCACCTCCTTTTCCTTGATCGCGACCATGCCGCTCGAGTTGAGGCTGCGGATGTGGCTGCCGGCCACGCCGGTGTAGACCTCGGCGATCCGGCAATCGGCCATCAGCTCCGCTTCTTCGAGCACGCGCTGGATCGACGCCATCGTCGCCTCGATGTTGACGACGACGCCGCGCTTCAGGCCACGCGAAGGCTGCGTGCCGAGGCCCACGATGTTGAGGCCGCCGCCTGGGTTCACCTCGGCGACGATCGCGACGATCTTCGAAGTCCCGATGTCGAGGCCGACGATGAGGTTCTTGCTTTCCCTGACCATGCTGTTGTCTCGATGTTGTCGTGGAGTTGGGCGCGTCACGCCAGTTTTTTCGGCAGCTTTTCGCGAAAACCGGGAACGCGTGCGGCGAAACCCGCGCGATAGCGCAAATCCACGTAGTCGACTTTCGTGCCGGCGCTCACCATTGCCCCAACCGTTCGCGCGTAGACCCCGGCCAGCCGCGCGAGCCGCTGTGCGGGATCGTTGCGGCCGAGCTCGATCGCCAGCGTGCCGCCATCGTGCGACGTGGCCAGCGACCAGCTGCCGCGAGGCGTCAGGCGGATACCGCTCAACGCAAGCCCGAGCGGTGCCAGCACGTCGCGGAAATCGCGATAGCGCCCGGCCAGTTCCGCGGCGCGTCCGTCGGGGCCTTCGAACTGCGGCAACTCGCCGTCGTAGTCGGCGATGAACACGTTGCCGTCCACGTCCACCAGCCCGTTGTCGTTCCAGCGCGCGAGCGGCGTGTATTCGTCGATCGTCACTTCGAGGCGTGACGGCCATTGCCGGCGCAACGCGACTTGCCTCACCCACGGCACCCCGCGCAGCGCCGCGCGCGCGGCGTCGATGTCGAGCGTGAAGAACGTCCCACGCAATTCGCTGCGCAACACTGCCTCGACGTGTGCCGCGTTCGCGCGCGCCAGCGGCGCCGTGACGACGACGTCGCGGAACGCGAATGCCGGCTGGCGGACCGCCCAGGCGAGCATGCCGCCGGCCAATGCGATCGCAACGAGTGCCGCGAGCGTCACCGCCGCGGCATTCAGCGCCTTGACGTCATCCCACATGCGCGCCTCGCAGTATTTCCACGCAGAGATCGGCAAACGCCGTACCGGCCGCACGCGCCGCCATCGGCACCAGGCTGTGGCCGGTCATTCCGGGCGACGTGTTGACTTCGAGAAACGACCACGTGCCGTCGTCGCGCAGGATCAGGTCGAGCCGGCCCCAGCCTTCGCAGCCGATCAGGTCGAAGGCTTCGAGCGACTGCGCGCGGATTGCCTGCTCGACCACGTCGGGCAATCCGGCCGGGCAGTCGTAGCGCGTCTCGTTGGAGAAATATTTGTGCTCGTAGTCGTAGTTGCCCTGCGGCGCGACGATGCGGATAAGCGGCAGCGCATTACGGCCGACGATCGCCGCGGTCAATTCACTTCCCTGAACCAGCTCTTCCACCAGCACAAGTTGGTCGTGCTCGCGCGCCGCCGCATACGCAGCCGCCATTTCCTGGTGATCGACCGAAGTCACGCGCGTGATGCCGATCGACGATCCCACCCGCGCCGGCTTGACGATCAGCGGCAGGCCGAGCTCGGCAACCACCTGCATCCAGTCGGTCGCCTCGTCGACGACCCGGTAGCGCGGCGTCGGAACGCCGCTCGCGAGCCACACGAGCTTGGTGCGCCATTTGTCCATCGCCAGCGCGGAAGCCATGACGCCGCTGCCGGTGTAGGCGATGCCCAGTGTTTCGAGCGCGCCCTGTACCGTGCCGTCCTCGCCGTAGCGCCCATGCAGCGCGATGAACGCGCGCGCGAATCCGTCGCGCTTCAGCTCCCACAAATCGCGGCCCGCCGGATCGAACGCGTGCGCATCGACGCCGTGCTCGCGCAACGCGGCCAGCACGCCGTTGCCCGACATCAGCGAGACCTCGCGCTCCGCCGACGCGCCGCCCATCAGCACGGCGACCTTTCCGAAGCCTGTCGTCGCGGCGCTCACTTCGCCTCTCCCAATATCCGCACTTCGGGCTCGAGCGTGACGCCGGTCTTGCCGAACACCGTGTCGCGCACATACGCGATCAGCGCCTCGATGTCGGCCGCGCGTGCGCGGCGCGACGGATTGACGATGAAGTTGGCGTGCTTGACCGACACCGACGCATCGCCGATCGCGTAGCCCTTCAGCCCGCTGGATTCGATCAGGCGCGCCGCATGGTCGCCTTCCGGATTGCGAAAGACACTGCCCGCATTTGGCTCGCCGAGCGGTTGCGTGGCGATGCGCTTGGTTAGCAGCGCCTTGATGCGCGCGCGCGCCTCGCCTGCGTCGCCGAAGGCAAACCGGAACCAGGCGGCGGTGAAAATGCCGTCGGCGGCCGCGCCGTCGAAGCGGCGCACGCTGCGATAGCCGACGCGGTAATCGTGCGGCGTGCGGATCGCGAACTCGCCGCGACGCGTGACCACTTCGACCTTGGCGACATGCGCCCAGGTTTCGTCGCCGTAGCATCCGGCGTTCATCGCCAGCGCGCCGCCGACGGTGCCGGGGATGCCCGCGAAGAATTCGCCGTCGCAACCGTGGATCGCCGCGAAGCGTGCGAGCTTCGGGCTCGCCACGCCCGCTTCGGCGTAAACCATGCCGTCGGCCACCGCGAGCACGCCACCGGGCGTGTGCATCAGGATCACCACGCCGCGGATGCCGCCGTCGCGCACCAGCACGTTGCTGCCGAGGCCCAGCACCGTCACCGGCTCGAACACCGGCAATTGGCGCAGGAAGTTCGCGAGATCGTCGCGATCGGCGGGCGTGAATATCGCATCGGCATGTCCGCCGGCGTGCCACGTCGTGTGCCGCGCGAGCGGCGCGTCGAGCGCGAGCGTGCCGCGCAGGTTGGCGAAGAGTCTGGGTTCGACCATGTTCATGGGGTCGGGGCGCGCAGCAGCGCCGCCGGCACTTGCCCGATCGAACCCGCACCCATCGTCAACACGACGTCGCCATCGCGCGCGATGCTGAGCACTGCGCCTGCGACGTCGCCGATCGATTCGACGAACACCGGATCGATCTTTCCGGTGACCCGCAGCGCGCGTGCCAGCGCGCGGCCGTCGGCGGCGACGATCGGTGCCTCGCCGGCCGCATAGACGTCGGTCAGCACCAGTGCGTCCGCGCGCGCCAGCACCTTGACGAAGTCCTCGAACAGGTCGCGCGTGCGCGTGAACCGATGCGGCTGGAACGCGAGCACGATGCGCCGGTCCGGAAAGCTCGCCCTCGCCGCATCGATCACCGCCGCCATTTCCACCGGATGGTGGCCGTAGTCGTCGATCAGCGTGAAATG
The DNA here is from genome assembly GCA_041691615.1 of Pseudomonadota bacterium. Taxonomy (GTDB): domain Bacteria; phylum Pseudomonadota; class Gammaproteobacteria; order Burkholderiales; family Casimicrobiaceae; genus VBCG01. Next base: position 13,462 of record JBEPUI010000064.1, on the reverse strand, counting down.
GCCGCCGTCGATCGCGACCTCGCCATGGCGCTGGAAGCGCCGGTCCACGCCCTTGAACTCGCTCAAGGCGCGAGCGATCGCCGCATCGGCGACGCCGGCCTGGCGGCCGACGGCGATCGCCGCCAGCGCGTTCTGCACGTTGTGCAGGCCGGCGAGCGCCAACTCCACCGCGAGGTCGGGCGCGCCGACGCTACGCGCCGTGAAGTACATGCGGCCGCGGACGTTGACCACGTCGACCGCGCGCAGCGACGCGTCGTCGCCGAGGCCATAGCTCACCACCTGCTTCGCGAGTCGCGGCACGATCGCGCGCACGTTTTCGTCATCGGTGCAGAGCACCGCCACGCCGTAGAACGGCATGCGCTGGACGAAGTCGACAAACGCCTTTTCGAGGCGCGCGTAGTCGTGGCCATACGTTTCCATGTGATCGCGATCGATGTTCGTGACCACCGCCACCACCGGCGTCAGGTACAGGAACGACGCGTCCGACTCGTCGGCTTCGGCGACCAGGAAGTCGCCGCTGCCCAGACGCGCGTTGGCGTCCGCCGACAACAGGCGCCCGCCGATGACGAACGTCGGGTCGAGGCCGCCTTCGGCGAGAATCGACGCGATCAGGCTGGTGGTCGTGGTCTTGCCATGCGTGCCCGCGACCGCGATGCCCTGTTTCATGCGCATCAGCTCGGCCAGCATCAGCGCGCGCGGCACCACCGCGATGTTGCGCTCGCGCGCGGCGGCGAGCTCGGCATTGTCGGCGGCGATCGCCGTCGACACCACGACCGCATCGGCATCCGCCACGTTGTCCGCCGCGTGGCCGATCATGATCTTCACGCCCAGGCCCTCGAGCCTTCGCGTCACCGCGCTGGCCGCGAGGTCGGAGCCGGTGACCCGATAGCCCTGCGTAGCCAGCACTTCGGCGATGCCGCTCATGCCGGCGCCGCCGATGCCGACGAAGTGCACGCGCTTGACCTTGTGCTTCACCGCGCCACCATTTCGAGGCAGATGCCGGCGATGCGCGTGGCGGCGTCGGCGCGACCCACGCGGCGCGCGTCGACCGCCATCGCCAGCGCGTGTTCGCGTGTCATGGTCGACAGCCGCGCCGCCAGCCGTGCGGCGTCGAGTTCATCCTGGCGCACGCAGATTGCCGCTCCGGCCTTCACCAGGTACTCGGCGTTGGCGGTCTGCTCGTCGGCGATCGCGCCAGGCAATGGCACGATCAGCGCGCCGAGGCCCGTGGCGGCGAGCTCGGCGATCGTCAGCGCGCCGCCGCGGCAGATGACGAAATCCGCCCATGCGTAGCGCGCCGCGATGTCGTCGATGAAGGCCACGCATTCGCCGTCGACGCCGTGCTTCGCGTACGACTCGCGCAACGCGTCGACATGACGCGCGCCGGCCTGATGGACGACCGCGGGACGACGCGCAGGCGCCATCGAAGCGATCGCGGCCGGAACGCATTCATTCAGCGCCTGCGCGCCGAGGCTTCCACCCAGCACCAGCAGGCGCAACGGGCCTTCGCGCCCGGCGAAGCGGTTCTGCGGCGGCGGGATGGCCGCGATTTCGTCGCGCAGCGGATTGCCGGTGAACTCGGTGATGTCGCGATGGCGGCCGCGAAATGCGCCGGGAAAACCGACCAGGATGCGGTCGGCGCCATACGCGAGCACGCGGTTGGCGAGCCCGGCCACGGCATTGGCTTCGTGCAGCACGAGCGGCCTGCGCGTCGCAACGCCCATCAGCGCGCCGGGAAACGACGCGAAGCCACCGAACCCGATCACGACATCGGGCTTGCGCCGGCGCAGCACCCTGGTGCTGTCGATGCACGCGGCGGCCAGCGCGAACGGTCCCAGCACCAGCGTGCGCAGGCCCTTGCCGCGCACGCCGCGAAAATTGACGCTCTCGAAATCGACGCCATGTTGCGGGACCAGGCGCGATTCCATGCCTTCGCGCGTGCCAAGCCAGAACACGCGCGCGCCCAGCGCGACCAGCTTCGCCGCCACGGCGAGCCCCGGAAACACGTGGCCGCCAGTGCCGCCGGTGGTAATCATCACCGTCGCGCTCATCGCGAGGCTCCGCGCCGCGCGCAGCGGCAGTCGCGCGCGATGCGGCCGGTCGCGCTCATACCGTGAACCCCCGCAGCAGCCGGCGATTTTCGTAGTCGATGCGCAGCAACAGCGCGATCGCGATGCAGTTGGCGACGATGCCGCTGCCGCCGAACGACAGCAATGGCAGCGTCAGTCCCTTGGTCGGCAGCAGGCCAACGTTGACGCCGATGTTGATGAACGCCTGCACACCGATCCACAGGCCGATGCCTTGCGCCGACAGCGCGGCGAACGGCCGCTCGAGGCGCGCCGCCTGGCGGCCGATCGCATAGGCGCGATACAGAAGCCAGACGAACAGCGCGATCACCAGCGCCACGCCGGCGAAGCCCAGTTCCTCGGCGATCACCGCCAGCAGGAAATCCGTATGCGCTTCGGGCAGGTACAGCAATTTCTCCACGCTCGATCCCAATCCCACGCCGAAGAACTCGCCGCGCCCGAACGCGATCAGCGAGTGCGACAGCTGGTAGCCCTTGCCGAGCGGATCGGACCAGGGATCGACAAATGCCGTGAGGCGCTGCAGCCGATAAGGTGCGGCGACCAGGATCGCGCCGAGCGCGAACGGCAGCAGCGCCGACAGGCCGGCGAACAGCCGCCAGTCGAGCCCGCCGAGGAACAGGATGCCGAAGCCGATCGCGAGGATCACAACGAACGCGCCGAAGTCCGGCTCCATCAGCAGCAGCAAGCCGACGGCGAACATCACCGAGAACAGCGGCAGGAATCCGCGCATCAGCGTCTGCCTGAGCGGTTGCTGCGCGTGCAGGAACGCCGCCTTGCGCACCGCATAGCTCGCCGCGTACAGCACCGCGGCAAGTTTCATGAACTCGGAGGGCTGCACGTTGACCACGACCAGCGACAGCCAGCGCCGCGAGCCGTTGACGTTGCGCCCGATGCCCGGAATCAGCACGAGCATCAGCAACAGCGCGGCCGCCGCGAACAGCCACGGCGCCAGCTTTTGCCAGGCCTTGACCGGAACCTGGAACGCGACCGTCGCGGCGACGAGGCCCACGGCGACGAACGCCGCATGCCGGGTCAGGAAATACCAGGCGCGATAGCCGGTATGCGACGAGGCTTCGGCGGCAGCGATCGACGCCGAATACACCATCACCAGCCCGAGCGCCATCAGCAGCAGCGTCGTCCACGCCAGCGATATGTCATAGGCGAGCATCGCGCGCGGATGCTCGCGCGCGGCGCCGCGGGAAAAAATGCGCGGCGCATTCAGGCTAGCGGTCTGCATCACGCGGTTACGCATGCGCGGCCTCGCCGATGCTGGCGCGCGCGAGTTCGGCGAAGCGCTCGCCACGCACCTCGTAATTGGGGAACTGGTCGAGGCTTGCGCACGCAGGCGACAGCAGCACGACGTCGCCTTGCTGTGCGATCGCCATCGCGCGCGCCACGGCGGCATCCAGCGTGCCGCAGTCCTCGATCGCCGCACGGGTGCCATTGAGCGCGCGCTGCAACTGCGGCGCGTCGCGGCCGATCGTCAGCACGGCGCGGCAGTGCCTGTCCACCGCCGGCGCGAGCGAGCCGAATCCCTGGCCCTTGCCGTCGCCGCCCGCGATCAGCACCACCGGCCGCTCCAGTCCTTCTAGCGCGACTTGCGTGGCGGCGACCGTCGTCGCCTTGGAATCGTTGATGAACAGCACGCCACCGGCATCGGCGATCGTCTGCATACGGTGCGGCAGGCTCTGGAAGCGGGTGAGCGCGTCGAGCACCGGACGCAGCAGGCGCGCCAGCGACGCGGTGAGCGCCAGCGCCGCCAACGCATTGAGCGCGTTGTGGCGACCGTTGAGCGCGAGGGCGTGCGCCGGCAGCATCAGTTCGCCGCCACGCGCGAGCCAGTCGCCGTCGCTGCGCGGGACCAGCCCCCACTCTTCCTCGCTTTGCGGAACGCCCGCACCAAACGTCTGCATCGTGCGCCCGCGCTGGCGCATCAGCCGGACGATCGGGTCGTCGCGATTGAGTATCGCCACCGTGCAATGCTCGAAGATGCTCGCCTTGGCCGCCGCGTAATCGGCGATGCCCGCGTAGCGGTCGAGGTGATTGGGCGTGACGTTGAGCACCGCGGCCGCGGCGGTCTTCAGCGACGACGTGGTCTCGAGCTGGTAGCTCGACAATTCGAGCACGAACACGTCGGGCAGCGGCGCGCCGTTCTCGATGTCGCTCAGGACGTCGAGCGCGGCGGCGCCGATATTGCCCGCGACGCGCGTGGAAAGCCCCGCCGCCTGCGTGAGCGTTCCGGTGAGCGCCGTGGTCGTGGTCTTGCCGTTGGTGCCGGTGATCGCGAGCACTTTCTGCTGCGGCGAAATCGCGCGCGCGAAGATCTCGATGTCGCCGGCGACGTCGACGCCGCGTGCCACCGCCTCGCGTATCGCCGGCAGGTCGCGCGAAACCCCCGGGCTGATGGCGATCATGTCCACGCCGGCCAGCGTTGCCGAAGTGATGCCGCCTGTCGCAAGCACGATTCCCGGCAACTCGGCGGCGACGCGCGCGGCATCCGGCGGCGCGTCTCGAGTGTCTGCCATGCGCACCCGTGCGCCGCGCCGCCCGAGCCAGCGCGCGAGCGAGCGTCCCGTAAGCCCCGAGCCGAGAACGACGACGTTGCGATCGCGGTAGTCGATGATCATCGCAGCTTCAGCGTGGCGAGGCCGACCAGCACCAGCAGCATCGTGATGATCCAGAAGCGCACGACGACCTGGTTTTCCTTCCAGCCCTTCAATTCGTAGTGATGGTGGATCGGTGCCATGCGGAAAACGCGCTTGCCGGTCATCTTGAACGACGCGACCTGCACGATCACCGATAGCGTCTCGACGACGAACACGCCGCCCATGATGAACAGCACGATCTCCTGGCGCACGATCACTGCAATCGCGCCGAGCGCCGCTCCCAGCGCCAGCGCGCCGACGTCGCCCATGAACACCTCGGCGGGATACGCGTTGAACCAAAGGAATCCCAGCCCGGACCCCGCGATCGCGCCGCAGATCACCGCCAGCTCGCCGGCGCCGGGAATGTACGGAAACTGCAGGTAGCGCGCGAAAACCGCGTTGCCGCTGACGTACGCGAACACGCCAAGGGCCGCGCCGATCATCACCGTCGGCATGATCGCGAGGCCGTCGAGGCCGTCGGTCAGGTTGACCGCGTTGCTGGTGCCGACGATCACGCAGTAGCTCAACGCAATGAAGCCGAATGCGCCGAGCGGATAGCTGACCGTCTTGAAGAACGGCACGATCAGGTCGGTGCGCGGCGACAGCGCGCCGGCGAATCCCGAGGCGACCCAGGCCTGAAGCATGTGGAAGAACTGGGCGTTGCCGGGCGCCGAGATTGAGAACGCGAGATAGACGGCGGCGATCACGCCGATCACCGATTGCAGGCCGAACTTGGCGCGCGCCGACAAGCCCTTGGGATTGCGATGCACGACCTTGCGGTAATCGTCGACCCAGCCGACCGCGCCGAAACCCAGCGTGACGATCAGCACCACCCACAGGAAGCGGTTGGTCAGGTCGCCCCACAGCAGCGTGGTAATGGCGATCGACACGATGATCAGCGCGCCGCCCATCGTCGGCGTACCGGCCTTGGTCAGGTGCGACTGCGGACCGTCATCGCGCACCGACTGCCCAATCTTCATGCGCGTCAGCCACGCGATCATCCGCGGGCCGACGACGAACGAGATCACCAGCGCCGTCATGCACGCGAACACGGCGCGCAGCGTGATGTAGCCGATGACGTTGAACGCACGCACGTCGCGGGCGAGCAGGTCGGCGAGCCACAGCAGCATGTCAGTGCCTCCCCGCCGTCGCATCGGCGCTTGTCGCGCAAAGCGCCGCCGTCACGCGTTCCATGCGCATGAAGCGCGAGCCCTTGACCAGCACCGTACTGCCGGCGGGCGGCACCATCGCGGCGATCAATGCATCGACGCTGGCGAAGTGCTCGCCGCGCGCACCAAACGCAACGACCGCGCCGCGCGCCTGCTCGCCGGCCGCGAGCAGGCGGTCGATCCCACGCGCGCGCGCATAGGCGCCGATTTCGCGGTGGAACGCCGGGCCTTCCTCGCCGACTTCGCCCATGTCGCCGAGCACCAGCCAACGCTCGCCTTGTGCCAGCGCCAGCACGTCGATGGCCTCGCGCACCGAATCCGGATTGGCGTTGTATGTGTCGTCGATGATCGTGGTACCGATCGCCGACGCGCGCGCGGCGAGGCGGCCGGCGATCGGGCGAAAGGCGCCGAGACCCCGGGTGACCGCGGCGGCAGTGGCACCCATGGCCATCGCCGCCGCCGTCGCCGCCAACGCGTTGCGCGCCATCGCCGCGCCCGGCACCGCGAGGTGAACACGAAACCGATCGTCGCGGAATTCGATTTCGATGTCGCTGCCGGTCGCGGTCAGGCGCGCGCGCCCTCGCACGCCGGCAGCCATGTCCGCGTTGCCGCCTTGGTCCGAGGATGCGCGTTTGGCGCTTTCGCTGCTGCCGCCGGCCGCCGCACCGCCCTCCGCAAGCACGTCCAGCGCGAACCCGATCACGTGCGCGCCGGCGTCGCGCGCGGCGACCCGCCACAGCTCCCCATGCGCATCATCGTCGTTGATCACCGCGATGCCGCCGGCGCGCAATGCGCGGATCGCATCGGCGTGCTCCTGCGCGACCTCATCGACGCTGCGCATGAACTCCTGGTGCTCGCGCTGGGCGTTGTTGACCAGCGCGACCGTCGGCCGTGCGATCGCCGCGAGCTCTCGGGTTTCGCCGCGATGATTCATGCCGAGCTCGATCACCGCCGCGCGATGCGTGGACCGAAGTCCGAGCAGCGTCAGCGGCAGGCCGATCGCGTTGTTGAAATTGCCGTGCGTAGCGAGCACCACGCCCTCGCCGAATTGCGAGCGCAGGATCGCCGCCGTCATTTCCTTGACTGTCGTCTTGCCGTTGCTGCCGGCGACTACAACCAGCGGAACGTCGAAGCGCGCGCGCCATTGTCCGGCAAGCGCCGCGAGCGCTGCCCGCGTGTCGGCGACGACGATCAGGTGGCCATCCAGGACGCCGGCGCGCGAAGCATCGACCATGGCCGCGGCGGCGCCCTGCGCGAGCGCCTGCGCGACGAAGTCATGACCGTCGAAGCGCTCGCCGGCGAGCGCCACGAACAGGTCGCCGGCCTCGAGGCTGCGGGTGTCGGTCGCAACGCGCAGGAACGTCGCATTGCCGCCAATCGGGCGGCCACCCATCAGCCGTGCTGCGGTCGTCGTATCCATCATCGCGATGCGAGCGCTTGCGCCGCGACCAGGGAATCGTCGAACGGCGTGCGCACGCCGCCGATCTCCTGGTACGTTTCGTGGCCCTTGCCGGCGATCAGCACCACGTCGCCCAGGTCGGCCTCGCGAATCGCCTCGCGAATCGCCTTGGCGCGGTCGAGCTCGACCAGCCAGCGGCGATTGCCCGCCTCGCGCACGCCGCGGGCGATGGCGTTGGCGATCGCCTGGGGATCCTCGCTGCGCGGATTGTCGTTGGTGATCACCACGCGATCGGCGAGCCGCGCGGCGATCGCGCCCATCTGCGCGCGCTTGCCCGGATCGCGGTCGCCGCCGGCGCCGAACACGCAGACCAGTTCGCCGCCTTCGACGACGATCGGCCGCAGTGCGGTCAGCGCCTTGTCCAGCGCGTCGGGCGTGTGTGCGTAGTCGACGATGGCCGTGGGCATGCCGCTGCCACCGAAACGCTGCATGCGTCCGGGGGGCGCCGTCAGTGAACCGAGCCGCTGCAACGCTTCGTCCAGCGACATTTCGCTCGTGAGCAACACGCCCAGCGTGCCCAGCAGGTTGTAGACGTTGAAATCGCCGACCACCGGCACGTGCGTGCTGCCCTGCCCCCACGGCGTGTCGACGTCGAGCGCGATGCCGTCGCCGTTGACCATCACGCTCGTCGCGCGCACGTCGGCATTGGCGCGGCCATAGGTCAGCACGCGTGCGCCGCGGGTACGGATGTCGTCGATCAGGCGCTGCCCGAATGCGTCGTCGACGTTGACCACCGACGCATGCAGGCCCGGCCATGCGAAAAGGCGCGCCTTGGCGTTGCCGTACGCGGCCATCGTGCCGTGATAATCGAGGTGGTCGCGCGTGAGGTTGGTGAACAGCGCGACGTCGAAAGCCACGCCGTTGACCCGACCCTGGTCGAGACCATGCGACGACACCTCCATCGCGACGCTGGCGGCGCCTTGCTCGCGCAAGTGTGCGAGCGTGGCCTGCAACGCTGCGGCGTCGGGCGTGGTGTTGAGCGACGGCACCAGGTTGCCAACGAGACCGCTGCCCAGCGTGCCGATCACCGCGGCGCGCTCGCCCGGCGCATCGAGCGCCTGCGCGATCCACTGAGCGCACGAGGTCTTGCCGTTGGTACCGGTGACTCCGACCGTCCACATCGCTTTCGACGGGCTGCCGTAGATGAAGTCGGCGAGCACGCCGAGATTCGCGCGAAGCTCGTGCACCGGCGCGTTCGCGACTTCCCATTTCGCCGGCCACGCAAAGTGATCGTCGTCCCACAAGACCGCCGCGGCGCCTCGCGCGATCGCGTCGTCGATGTGGTCGCGGCCATCGACGCGCGCGCCGCGATAGGCGGCGAACGCATGTCCCGGCTCGACCTGGCGGCTGTCGGCGGTGATGGCGCGCGGTGCCGCCGGCAGGCGCTCGACGATCGCGGCGGCTTCGTGGCCGTTCATGTTTCCTCGCGCACCAGCACGTCGTCAGCTGGCAGCACGACGTTGTCGACCGGCGCGTCGGTTGGCACGCCGAGCATCCGCAGCGCCGCACCGGTGACACTGGAGAACACCGGTGCTGCGACGTCGCCGCCGTAGTAGCTGTTGGCGGCCGGCGCGTCGATCATCACCGCGACGATCAGCCGCGGATTGGAAACCGGGGCGAAGCCGACGAACGACGCGACGTACTTGTTGGTGTAGACGTGGCCTTCGAGCTTGTGCGCGGTACCGGTCTTGCCGGCGACGCGATAGCCGGCAATCTGCGCGCGCGGCGCGGTGCCGCCCGGTTGCGTGACCGTTTCCAGCATGTGCCGCACTTGCGCGGCGGTCTGCGGCTTGATTACCGGATGGCCGGTGGCGAGGCCATCGCTTTTCAGCAATGTGATCGGCTTCAACTCGCCGTCGGTGGCGAAGATCGAGTACGCATGCGCGAGCTGGACGAGATTGACCGAAATGCCGTGCCCGTAGGCGATCGTCGCCTGCTCGATCGGCTTCCACGACTTCGCCGGACGCAGGCGCCCCGACACTTCGCCGGGAAACCCGGTGCGTGGCACCGACCCGAAGCCCGCTTCCGACAGTTCGTTCCACATCGTCGATGGCTTGAGCGACAGCGCGATCTTGGCGGCGCCGATGTTCGACGACTTCTGGATCACCTGCGACACCGTCAACATGCCTGCGCGATGATCGTCGTGGATCGTCGCCGAGCCGATCGTCATCACGCCGCCCTGGGTGTCGATCAGCGTGTCGGGCGTCACCTTGCCGATGTCGAGCGCGGCGGCGATGGTGAACGGCTTCATCGTGGAGCCTGGCTCGAACACGTCGGTCAGCGCGCGGTTGCGCATCCGCTCGCGCGCCGTGCGCTGCAGGTTGTTCGGGTTGTACGTCGGCCAGTTGGCGAGCGCGAGGATCTCTCCGGTCTTGACGTCGAGGATCACCAGCCCGCCTGCGCGCGCCTTGTTCGCCTCGACCGCGTTCTTGAGCTCGCGGAAAGCGAGGTACTGCAACCGCGAGTCGATCGACAGCGCGAGGTCGCGCCCTTCCTGCGGCGCGCGGATCGAGGCCACGTCCTCGACCACGTCGCCGCGGCGGTTGATGATCACCCGCCGGCTGCCGGACACGCCGGCGAGCCAGGGCTGTTGCGCGAGCTCCATGCCTTCCTGGCCAGCGTCGCGATCGCCGGTGAAACCGATGATGTGGCTCGTCACTTCGCCACCCGGGTAGTAGCGGCGATAGGCATTCTCGTCGTTGACGCCGTGGATGCCGAGCGCGAGCGCGCGCTGCGCGGTCTCGGGCGACACTTCCTTGGCGAGATAGACGAATTCGTCGGCGCCCGCCACGCGCTTGGCGAGCGCCTGCGGCGAAGTGTCGAGGACACGCGCGAGCGACGCGAGCTGCGACGGCGTGGGATCGAATTGCTGCGGAAATGCCCACAACGACTTGACCGGCGTGGAAATCGCCAGCGGATCGCCGAAGCGATCGACGATGCGGCCGCGATGCGCGGGAATCTCGAGCTCGCGCGAATAGCGCGCAGCGCCCCGCTGCTGCAGGAACGCGTTGTCGAACCACTGCAGGTACAGCGCGCGCGCAGCCAGCACGCCGAACGCCAGCGCGATCGCGACGAACAGGATCGCCGCGCGCGAGCGCGGTAGCGCGAGGGTTGCCGTCACCGAATGCTTGCGCATGCGGCCGATGCCGCGGCCGATGCCTCTACCGACTGCGGCATCCTTGCGGCCACCGCCTTCGCTTCGCACGCTCATCGGCGCGCCTCGGTGGCCACGACTTCGATGCGGCCGTTGTCGGGCAACTGCATCTTCAGCTGCTCGCGCGCGATCTTCTCGATGCGTGCGGGCATGCCCCACGTCGATTGCTCGAGCGAGAGCTTGCCGTATTCGGTTTCGTAGCCGCGCGCCTCGGTCTGCGCGCGCTCGAGGTCGACGAACAGCTTGCGCGACTGGTGGCGCGCGGTGACTAGCGACAGGGCGCTGCAGACGAGGATCGCGAGCAGCAACAGGTTGACGCGGGTCACGTGGCCCCCCCGGCGTCGAAGAAATCGGCCGGCAGCGGCGCGTCGCTGCGCTGCGCGACGCGCAACACGGCACTGCGCGAGCGCGGATTGGCGTCACACTCCTGCGCCGACGGCTTCACCGCGCGGCCAACCGCGGTGATCGGCGGCACCGGCAATTGCGAAGCCTGCAAAGCGAGCCGCGCGAGCCGCGGATCGCCGCGATACGGCTTGGAGTGTGCGGCGATGAAGCGCTTGACGATGCGATCTTCCAGCGAATGGAAGCTGATCACCGCGAGCCGCCCATCCGGCGCGAGTCGGGCGGTTGCGCGCGGCAGCGCGAGCTCGAGTTCGGCAAGTTCGCGGTTCACGAAAATCCGAATAGCCTGGAACGTGCGCGTGGCCGGATCCTGACGCCAATCACCCCGCGTGCGCGCGCCGACGGCTTGCGCGACGGCCGCGGCCAGTTGCCGGGTGGTGACGATGGGCTCCCGCGCCCGCGCCGCAATAATTGCGCTTGCAGCCGATTGAGCAAACCGTTCTTCGCCATAGTCGCGGATGACCTGCGTCAGCTCGCGCAGCGATGCGCGCGCGACGAACTGCGCGGCCGACTCGCCGCGCGCCGGGTCCATGCGCATGTCGAGCGGTCCATCGTTGCGAAAGGAGAAGCCGCGCGCGGCAACATCGACCTGCGGCGAGGAGATTCCGAGGTCGAGCAGCACGCCGTCGACGTGGGGGAGGAACAATGCGTCGAGTACAGCGGGCATTTCGGAGAACCACGCGCGGCGGAAAACGAATCTTGGATCGGTGATCGCGGCCGCGGCGCGTTGCGCGTCGGGGTCGCGGTCGAGCGCGACGAGACGGCCATTCGCGCCGAGTGCTGCGAGGATGCGTCGTGAATGCCCGCCCCGCCCGAAGGTCGCGTCGACGTAGGTGCCTTCGGGGCGAATGGCGAGGGCGGCCACGGCTTCGTCGAGCAGGACGGGAACATGCGCATCGGTCACGGGCGCAATTCGGTCTCGGCGGACGGGCCGCTCACAGCGAGAAGCCCGCGAGTTCGGGCGGCAGTTCGCCGCCATCGAACGCGATCGCGCGCGCCGTCTGGGCGTCCCATGCCGTCGCATCCCATAACTCGAGTCGCCGTCCCTGTCCCGCCAGCACGACGTCCTTGCCGAGTGCCGCGAATTCGCGCAGCGGCGGCGGCACCAGCACGCGGCCCGCCGCGTCGATCTCGACATCGTCGGCGTAGCCGACCAGCAGCCGCTGCAGCGCGCGGATTCGCTCGTCGAACGACGACAACGCCATCAGGCGCGCCTGGATCGGCTCCCATGCGGCGACGGGGTATACGAGCAGGCAGCGGCTCGGATCGGCGGTGACGACGATGCGGCCGCTGCCGTTGGCGAGCGACGCGCGATTGCGCGAGGGAATGGCCAGGCGTCCCTTGGCGTCCAGCGCAAGGCGGGCAATGCCGCGAAACATCGGCAATTCGCCCGCCCCGTCCCGCCCGGTGTTTTCGTCTTGCACGGTTGTCCTCGCCCCGGATCAAATGTGAGTGTTTACTAACGGAGCGAAAACGTGCCCATGGCCCCGTTTTTCCCCACTTTGACCCACTTTTTACCACTTGGACGCGACTATACCCGCGCAATCGCAGCGGGGTCAACTATTTCTTTTTGTGAACAAGGACTTACGCCAAAAATCCAACAGATTTTCTTTTTACTGTAAAAATAGATACTTACACCTTCTTTCGCAGGTGTTTTCACAGGTAGCGCAGCGAAAATCGAACGAATGTTCGTTTACGCTCCGCCAGATGGGTTTCCGCATCTACGCCAGCGAACCGTGCGCATCGCGGATATGCCGGTCGCATGAAACTGCGGATTTCGCGCCACGATGAACGTACGTTTGCCGACCCCTTTCGCGTGGCGCCGGGCGCGTGCGCTCACAGCGCGGAAGCCGTGGTATTCCGGCCACAGCACGGCTGCCACCCGTCGTCCACGACCGACATTAGCTACGCCGTTCCAGGGGAATGTGCGAAACTCGCGCTCGTCGGTCATTGACCGGGAGTCGACCATGCGCCGCCTGACGCCATTGATTGTTGTGCCTGCACTCGCCGCCGCCGCGCTGTTGAGCGGTTGTGCGACATCGGACCGCTTCACCTACGCGCGCCAGGATCCGTTCATCTGGTTCCTGTCAGGCATGCCGGCACCGTATGATCTCAACTGGCCGCGCTCACCGGTGCCCGAGCTGCCGGTGCTGAACCCCGTCGATTACACACCGATTCCCCCGCCCCAGCCGCTCGATTACCCGCATGGCTGGAATCCCGACTATCCGCCACTGATTTCACCGGATGCCGGCACGCCACCATCTTCACCCGACACGCCTGCCGATGCCACACCGCAACCCGCGCCTTGCAGCAACGCCTGCGACGCGCAGCCGGCGCCGCAGGATGCAACGGATCGCGCTGCTCGCCCTGATGTTGGCGAGCCTGGCGCCGACGCTCTCCCGCAGCGCTGAGCTCGATCCCGGCGCGGCATGGGCGCCACCGTCCGCGCAAGCGGCTGTCGTAGATTCCGCTTCTGCGCCGCTCGCCGATTGGCAAGCTTCTGACGTAGATCCCGCTTCGGCGCCGCTCGCCGATTCGCAAGCCTC
>JBEPUI010000063.1:0-18445 GCA_041691615.1 Pseudomonadota bacterium | reverse complement strand
AGGGCCGGCCGCGCGCGACCGAGTTGCGACCGACACGCGCGCGCATGCACGGCGTGACAGTCCAAGGAGGTCGCGAGTGAGCGCGCGGGGCGTGAGCCGAGTCCCGAAGGGCCGGCCGCGCGCGACCGAGTTGCGACCGACACGCGCGCGCATGCACGGCGTAACGCTCCAAGGAGGTCGCGAGTGAGCGCGCGGTCGCGAGTGAAGCTTGCGTGGCCGCAAGCGGCGCTCGCCGTATCCGTTGCGGGAATTGCCGTGCTGCCGTGGGTCGCGCCGCCGTTCTGGGTGACGCTTGCCAACTACATCGGGCTCTACAGCATCGTTGCGCTGGGACTCGTGTTGCTGACGGGCGTCGCGGGCCAGACGTCGTTCGGCCAAGCGGCGTTCGTCGGACTCGGCGCCTATACGACGGCATTTCTCACCACCCGCTACGCGGTGTCACCCTGGTTGACGCTTGCCGCGGGCCTGGCGATCACGTTCGTAGTGTCGCTGGCGCTCGGCTTCATCACGCTGCGAATGCGCGGCCACTACTTGCCGCTGGCCACCATCGCGTGGGGGATCAGCCTGTTCTTCCTGTTCGGCAATCTCGAATTCCTCGGTGGGCACACCGGTGTCAGCGGAATTCCCGCGCTGTCGATCTTCGGCATCGAACTGAAGGACGAGCGACGCATGTGCGACTTGATCTGGTTGCTCGTGCTCGCAGCGCTCTGGACGATGCGCAACCTTCTCGACTCGCGCCCTGGCCGGGCCATTCGCGCGCTGAAGGGGCGCCTGGAAATGGCCGAGGCTTTTGGGGTCGACGGTGCGCGCCTCAAGATCGTGATCTTCGTCTACGCGGCGCTGCTCGCCTGCGTCTCGGGCTGGCTGTACGCGCACCTCCAGCGCTTCGTCAACCCGACGCCGTTCGGCATCAACCAGGGGATCGAATACCTGTTCATGGCCGTCGCCGGCGGCGCGGGCAGCGTGTGGGGGGCGGTGGCGGGGGCGACGATCATCACGCTGCTCAAGGAATATCTGCAGGACGCGCTCCCGCGTTTGCTGGGAACCTCCGGCAATTTCGAAGTCGTGGTGTTCGGCGTGCTGATCATCGTGCTGTTGCAGCGCGCGCGCGACGGCGTATGGCCCTGGATCGAGCGCGTGCTTCCGCGCGTCGAGCCGGCGCCGGTCGTGGCCGCGCGGTCGCTGCCGCCTCGCGCTCACGCCGTGGCGAGCGGTGCGTTGCTCGAAGTGCGCGAGTTGCGCAAGGTGTTCGGCGGATTGACCGCGGTCAACAACCTGTCGTTCGCGCTGGCGCCCTGCGAAATCGTCGGCCTGATCGGTCCCAACGGTGCCGGCAAGAGCACGACGTTCGCGTTGTTGTCCGGGGCGCTCGCGATGACGTCGGGCGATGTGCATTTCGGCGGCCAGTCGATCGCGGGGCGCGCGCCTTACGAAGTGGCGCGGCGGGGTGTCGGCCGCACGTTCCAGCACGTCAAGCTGGTGCCGCGGATGAGCGTGCTCGACAACGTCGCGTTGGGCGCGCACCTGCGCGGGCGCTCGGGCATCCTGCGCGCGGCGCTGCGCCTCGACCGCAAGGAGGAATCGCGCATCAGAAGCGAGGCAGCGCGGCAGATCGAGCGCTGCGGGCTTTTGCCGCACATTTTCGCGGAAGCGCAGAACCTGGCGCTCGGCCAGCAGCGCATCGTCGAGATCGCGCGGGCGCTGGCAGCCGATCCCACGCTGCTGATGCTCGACGAGCCCGCCGCGGGCCTGCGGTTCCACGAAAAGGCGGCGCTGGCCGAGCTGTTGCGCGGCTTGCGTGACGGCGGGATGACGATCCTGCTGGTCGAGCATGACATGGAGTTCGTGATGCACCTGGCCGATCGCCTGATCGTGATGGACTTCGGCGAAAAGCTCGCCGAGGGCATACCTTCGGCGATCCAGCACGATCCTGCCGTTCAGGAAGCCTACCTGGGAGGCGCGCCGGCATGAGCGCTACGGGCCGCCCCGAGCGCGAATACCGGAGTGCGCAGCACGAAGGTAATTTCTTGAGCGCGAAGGTACTCCGTTGAGCGCGCCGCCGCTGCTCGACGTGAAGGACCTGTGCGTGGCGTACGGCAACGTCGAAGCGGTGCGCGATGTGACGCTGCGTGCGTCGCGTGGCAGCGTGGTCACGGTGATTGGTCCCAACGGCGCGGGCAAGACCACCCTTCTCGCCGCGTTGATGGGCGTGCTGGGCGCGCGCGGCAGCATTCGTTACCAGGGCGAGCCGATCGACCGGCTGTCGATCGAGGAGCGGGTCGCGCGCGGCATCGTGCTGGTGCCGGAGAAGCGGGAGCTCTTCGCCAGCATGAGCGTCGACGATCACCTCGTTCTCGGAGCGTTCACGCGGCGTCGCACCGCGGACGTCGGCTCGCTGCGCGAAGAGGTCTACCGGCGGTTTCCGCGCCTGGCGGAACGTCGCTCCCAACTGGCGGCCACGCTGTCCGGTGGCGAGCGGCAGATGCTGGCGCTCGGCCGCGGCCTGATGTCGCAGCCGAAGCTGCTGCTGCTCGACGAGCCCTCGCTGGGACTCGCACCGCGCGTGGTGCGCGATATCTTCACGATCATTTCCGGCTTGCGGGAGACCGGAGTGACGATCCTGCTGGTCGAGCAGAACGCGCGCGCCGCGCTGGCCGTGTCCGACTATGGCTACGTGCTCGAGACCGGCAGCGTGGCCCTCGCCGGTGACAGCGCCACGCTGGCGGTGGACGCGCGTGTCGCCGCAACCTACCTGGGCAGCGCCCCGGGCGTGCCTTCGCCGACGGGCGCCTGACCTGCGGGCCCCACAACGGTTAAAATGGCGTATTGATTCCCTCCATGCGAGTCGCCATCTGGACGTTACCGTGACCGATTCCTTCGCCTCGAACACCGCGTTGCAGGGCATTCCCGCGTCATCGGCGCCGGCCGGCATGTCGTCCGCCCGGCAATCGGCAAGCCACGCTTCGTTGATTGCACAGGCGAGCGAATTGCTGCTCGCGCCTTCGGGCCTGACGATCGACAGCCTGTCGCAAGTGCTGGCGGACATCCACGCCCACGACGTCGACTTCGCCGACCTGTACTTCCAGCACTCGCGATTCGAAAGCTGGAGTCTCGAGGAAGGCATCGTCAAGTCAGGCGCATTCAGCATCGACCGCGGCGTCGGCGTGCGCGCGGTGACGCGCGACAAGCAGGCATTCGCATATTCCGACGATATCTCGCTCGCGTCGCTCAACAGCGCCGCCACGGCGGTGCGCGCGATCGGCCGCCAGGGGCAATCGGCGTCGGCGCCGCTGACGCGGCATGGCGACGTGCGCGCGCTCTACAGCGGAGTCGATCCGATCACCGGACTCGACGAAACGGGCAAGGTCGCGCTGGTCACGCGCCTCGAGCGCCTGGCGCGCGCGATGGATCCGCGCGTCGTGCAGGTGATGACGTCGGTCGCCGGCGAGCACGAGACGATCCTGATCGCGCGCAGCGACGGCGCGATCGCCGCCGACGTGCGGCCGTTGACGCGCATGTCAATCACCGTGATCGTCGAGGAGAACGGCCGCCGCGAGCAGGGGCACTTCGGCGGCGGCGGGCGTTTCGGCTACGCGTATTTCACCGATGAACTGCTGGAGCGCTACGCGCGCATCGCCGTCGACCAGGCGCTGCTCAACCTGCGCGCGATGGACGCGCCGGCCGGCACGATGAGCGTGGTGCTCGGGCCCGGATGGCCGGGCATCCTGTTGCACGAGGCAATCGGACACGGCCTCGAGGGCGACTTCAACCGCAAGGAGACGAGCGCGTTCGCAGGTCGCATCGGCGAGCGGGTCGCGGCACCGGGCATCACGGTCGTCGACGATGGCACGATGATGGACCGGCGCGGCTCGCTCAATGTCGACGACGAGGGCAACGCGACGCAACGCACGGTGCTGATCGAGGACGGCATCCTCAAGGGCTACATGCACGACCGGCTCAACAGCGCGCTGTCCAACCATGGCGCCACCGGCAACGGCCGGCGCGAGTCGTTCGCGCACCTGCCGATGCCGCGGATGACCAACACGGTGATGCTGAACGGCACGCACGATCCGGCGGAAATCCTGGCGTCGGTCAAGGATGGCCTGTATGCGGCGAGCTTCGGTGGCGGCCAGGTCGACATCACCAGTGGCAAGTTCGTGTTCTCGACCACCGAAGCATGGAAGGTCGAGAACGGCAAGCTGGTTTACCCGATCAAGGGCGCCACGCTGATCGGCAATGGCCCCGATGCGCTGACTCGCGTGACGATGGTCGGCAACGACCTGGCGCTCGATGCCGGCGTCGGCACCTGCGGCAAGGAGGGCCAGTCGGTGCCGGTGGGTGTGGGCCAACCCACGCTGCGCATCGACGGGCTGGTCGTCGGAGGCACGGGCTAGTCGCGCTCGCGCGGTGCGGCGCCGCAACGGGCGCGCGCCGCCCCGACGCCGAGTACCCGGCCGTGGCGCTCGCGATGACTGAATCCCTGGTGCATGGCGCCACGTTGTACGCGCAGATGATGGGTCAGGCGCTCATTGTCTATGGCGTGTTCCTGGCGCTCGAGCGCGCATGGCCCGCCGAGCGCGGCCAGCCGCTCGCCAACTGGTGGTTCAACATCCGCTACCAGGCGTTCTCGTACTACTTCGTGCTGCTGTTCATCTATCCGGCGCTCGCCGCGCTGACGATCGGTGCACTCAAGTCGGCGCATCCTGCATGGTTCGGCCTGATCCCGATCGACGGCAAGATCAACACTGCGCTGTCGCTGCTGCTGTTCTTTTTCATCTACGATTTCTTCTACTACTGGTTCCATCGCTGGCAGCACACGTGGCCGGTGCTATGGGAGCAGCACAAGCTGCACCACAGCGAGGAATCGCTCAACGCCACGACCGCGATGCGCCACCATTGGCTGGAGGAGATGCTGCGGATCTTCTTCATCAGCGCGCCGATGGCCATCCTGTTCGGCCTGACGCCGGTCACCGCGGGATGGCTGGGCGCCGCGTTGATCTACTGGCCGTATTTCATCCACGCCAACGTGCGCCTGCCGCTCGGACTCGCGACGCACGTCTTCGTCGGGCCGCAGGCGCACCGCATTCATCATTCGCTGGTGAGCGCGCATGCGGACCGCAATTTCGCGGCGGTATTCCCGCTCTGGGACCTGATGTTCGGCACGTTCTGCGCGCCGAACGCCGGCGAATATCCGCGCACGGGCCTGCAATCGGGCGAGCGCGTGACGTCGTTCTGGCAGGCCAACGTGTTGCCGTTCAACGGCTGGCGCCGGATGTGGCTTGACGCGCGTGCGCGTCGCGCCGCCGTCAGTGCAGCGGACCGCTCGGCAGACTTTCGGTAGGCGGCGGAGACGGCGAGGCATGGTGGCAAACCAGCCGCCAGCCGGAAGGCGTGCGCATCAGCACGTTGGTGGCGACGGCGATGCCTTGCGGCGTGCCGTCGGCGAGGTGAATCTCCTCGATGACGCTTTGCATCGCGAGCCCGACGGTCTCGAGCGTCAGTCCCTGGTCGATGCGGAAAACCAGGCGGATCTCGCTGGCGAACAGCTGCTCCCATGCGCTGCGCACCGCGTCGTAGCCGACCAGCCGCGGGCCGCCCGGGTGCACGCAGACGATTTCCTCGTCGTCGGCCCAGGTGGCCATCATCGCGTCGATGTCCTTGGCCTCGAACGCCTGGTAAAACGCCACCGAAGCATCCAGCGGCGTGGTGAAGATCGACAGGGTGCGGCCCTTGGGCATGGAAAGTTTATTTCGGGAAAAATTCGGGAAGGTTCAGGACGGGTGGTCGCTGCGCGCCAGATTGTAAACCTGCTGCGGCGTGAGCTCGCGCATGCAGCGAAAGTGCCCGAGCGGACATTCGCGCTTGAAGCAGGGGCTGCACTCGATGTCGATGCGCGCGACTCGCGCGGTCGCCGACAGCGGCGGCGTATACACCGGCGACGAACTGCCGAACAACGCGACCAGCGGCACGCCGACGGCGGCGGCGGCGTGCATCAGCCCCGAGTCGTTGCTGACCACCAGCGCGCCCGCTGACAGGAGATCGATGGCGGTGCCGAGGTCGGTGCGTCCCGCGAGGTCGCGGATCTCGCGCGCGGATTCGCCCGCGGCGGAGATCACCGCGTTGCAGGCGAGCTTGTCGTTGGGCGAGCCCACCAGCCACACCTGCGAGCCCTGCTCGAGGAACCGGCGCGCCAGGTCGGCGAAATGCGTCGGCGGCCAGCGCTTCGAGGGTCCGAACTCGGCGCCGGGACAAAGGATGACGGCGGGTCGCTTGGATGAAAGGTGCAGCGCGCGCATTGCCGCCGAGCGATTGGCCGCGTCGGGAATCAACACCGGTTGCGGCGACATCGGCACCATCGAGCCGGGAAACGCGGCGAGTGCGGCAAAGCGCTCGACCAGGCGCGGCATCGCCTTGCGATCGAGCCTTCGCGCGTCCGTCAGGAGACCGTAGCGCGATTCGCCGACGTATCCGGTGCGCTTGGGAATGTGCGCAAGCCAAGGGATCAACGCAGACTTCCAGGAGTTGGGCAGCACGAAGGCGCGCGAATATTGTTCGGCGCGCAACGTGGCCGCAAGGCGCCTGCGGCCAGGAAGGTCGAAACGTCCGTGTTCGAACGGATTCTCGATCACCTTGCGGATGCCGCGCATCCGTGCGTAGACCGGCGCGCACCACGGTGGCGCCAGCACGTCGACGTTGGACTCGGTGTAGGGCTCTCGCAGCAGCGCGATCAGCGGCTCGGACAGGATCGCGTCGCCCACCCACGACGGCGCAACGATCAGGATGCGCTCGTCCAATTGGTCCGCGCTGCTAGTGCGCGCGGTCGCGCGCACCGCCTTCGAGTCGATAGTGCGTGCCGCAATAGGGGCACATCACCGAACCGGTGACGGCGATGTCGAGGAACACGCGCGGGTGCGAGCTCCATAGCGGCATCGCCTTGTTCGGACAGAACACCGGCAGCTCGGCCGTCGTGACCACGACGACGGCGTCGGCGGCGGTGGCCGGCGGGGCGGGCGTGCTCATATGTGATCGAGCCACGCGGACTTCGACGGGTTGCGGCCACCGACGGCGTCGAAAAACATCGCTTGCAGCTTCGCCGTCATCGGTCCGCGCCGCCCGTCGCCGATCGGGCGATTGTCGAGCTCGCGGATCGGCGTCACTTCGGCGGCGGTGCCGGTGAAGAACGCCTCGTCGCAGATGTAGAACTCGTCGCGCGTGATCCGTCGCTCGATCACGGGAATGCCGAGCTCCTCGGCGAACGTGATGATCGTGGCGCGGGTGATGCCGTTCAGCGCGCCGCCCGACAGGTCGGGCGTGTGCAGCTTGCCATCGCGGACCATGAACACGTTCTCACCGGAGCCCTGGCAGACGAAGCCCTGCGGATCGAGCAACATCGCCTCTTCGTAGCCGTCGATCGTCGCCTCCTGGTTGGCCATGATCGATACCGCGTAATTGCACGTGGCCTTGGCATTGCACATCGTGATGTTCGGATGGTGATGGGTGAACGACGACGTGCGCACGCGAATGCCTTTTTCGATCGCTTCGGCGCCGAGGTACGCGCCCCAGGGCCAGACGGCGATCGCCACACGCACCGGATTCGACTTGGCCGCCACGCCCATCGCGTTCGAGCCGTAGAACACCAGCGGCCGCAGGTAGCAGGACACCAGGTTGTTCTTGCGCACGCAGTCCTTCTGCGCGGCGCTCAACTCGTCCTTGGAGAACGGAATCTTCATGCCGAAGATCTGAGCGGAGCGGAAGAGCCGGTCGGTATGGTCGCGCAGGCGGAAGATCGCCGGTCCCGTCGGAGTCTCGTAACAGCGTACGCCTTCGAACACGCCCATGCCGTAATGCAGCGTGTGCGTCAGCACATGGGTCGTGGCATCCCGCCAGGGCACCATCTTGCCGTCATACCAGATCCAGCCGTCGCGGTCGGCCATCGACATGGCGATTCTCACTTGTTGGGGCGAAGGACGAATTTTAGCAGGTGGGACGCTCGTGCCCGGGCCGCGCGCAACGCGGGTCAGGGCCAGGGCGTGCCGAACACTTCGCGCCACAGCGTGTCGACCTGCGCGCGGCGCGCGGCGTGCGGCGCGGGATCGACCCGCACGTGCGTCGCGCCCGCCATCCGCTGCGCGTGCTGGACGCGGCGGAATTCGCGATAGGCAGCCGCGACGTCGCCTGCCGATCCGGCATCGATCAGCGCGGCATCGGCCGCCATGTGCAAAAGCGCGATGTTGCCGGCATTGCGGGTCATCTCGTGGTGCGCGTGCGCATGCGCGAGCACCAGGTATTGCACGATGAACTCGATGTCGACCATGCCGCCGCGGTCGTGCTTGACGTCGAAGCGGTCGCTGCGGTTGGGGTGGCCGTCGTGCATGCGGCGGCGCATGTCGATGACATCGCGTGCGAGCGCCGCCGCGTCGCGCGGCTTGCACAGGATCTCTTCGCGCGCGCGCTCGAACGCCGCGCCGATCGCTGCGTCGCCCGCGACGCAGCGCGCGCGCGTCAGCGCCTGGTGCTCCCAGGTCCATGCACTTTGCCGCTGGTAGCGCAGGAACGCGGCCAGCGACGTGCAGAACATGCCGGCCGCGCCGTCGGGCCGCAGGCGCAGGTCGGTGGCGTAGAGATCGCCCGCGGGCGTCATGCTGGTCAGCCAAGTGTTGATGCGTTGCGCCAGCCGCGCATACCGGGCGGGCGCCGCCTCGCGTTCCGCGGCATCGCCTGCAACGTCGTAGACGAACACGAGGTCCAGGTCGGATGCGTAGCCCAATTCCTTGCCGCCAAGCTTGCCGTAGGCGACGATCGCAAACGCGGGAGGCGCGGCGTCCGCGCCGGCGAACTGGCGCCAGCACGCGCGGAGCGTTGCCTCGAGGACGATATCCGCCAGCGCGGACAGGTGGTCGGCGAGCCTTTCGATCGACAATGCGCCGGCCAGGTCCTGCGCCAGCAGGCGAAACGTCTGCGCATGCTTGAAGTGGCGCAGCGCATCCATCTGCCATTCGGCGTCGTCGGGCCGAGCCGCCATCGCCGTGGCGAGCTCTTCGCGCCACGCGTCCCAGTCGCACGCGGCGAGCAGCACGTGCGCATCGAGCAGCTCGTCGAGCAGCATCGGATGGCGCGACAGGTAGTCGGCGGCCCATGCCGACGCGCCCATCAATTGCGCGATGCGCGGCAGCAATGGCGGATGTTCGATCAGCAGCGCGAGGTACGCGCTGCGACGGCTGACCGCTTCGAGCAGCGTCATCAACCGCACCAGCGTCGCCTGCGTGCCTGCGCTGCCCGGATTTTCGGCGGCGGCCGCCATCAGCCGCGGCACCAGCACATCGAAGCGACGGCGCGAAGTTGCCGGCAGCGCGGTGTAGCGATGCGCGGCACGCGTGGCGCGCAGCGCCGCGACCAATACGTCCGGGTCGTCGAAGCCGGCACCGCCGAGCAAATCGCGATGCGCGTCTTCCTGCGGCGCATCCCACACGCCAGCAAACGCCGCGGCCTCGTCCGAGGCGCGCTCGCCCACGCCGAACACCGACGAGAACCACGTGTCGACGGCGGCCCGGTGGTCATCGAGGTCGGCGCGCCATGGCGAGACCGCCGCGTAGCCGCAGGCAGCCGCGATGGCTTCGGTCTCGCCCGCGTCGACTGGCAATTGCTGGGTCTGTCGGTCGTCGCGGTATTGCAGCCGGTGCTCGAGCTTGCGCAGGAACGCGTACGCTCCTGTGAGCGCCGCCGCGGCGCCGGCGGGCATCAGTCCGCGCGCGTCGATGGCGGCGAGGGCTGCGACCGTGCTGCGCAGGCGCAGCGCCGGCTCGCGGCCGCCGCGCACCAGTTGCATCGCCTGCACGGTGAATTCGATCTCGCGGATCCCTCCGGGTCCGAGCTTGATGTCGTCGCCGTGGCTCTTGCGCTGCGCCTGCTCGCGAATCTGCCGATGCACGTCGCGCAACCCGTCGTAGGCGTCGAAATCCAGATATTTGCGATAGACGAACGGCGCGACCAGCTGTTCGAGCTCGTCGGTGCGCTCGCCGGTGACGATGCGCGCCTTGAGCCACGCATAGCGCTCCCAGGTGCGGCCTTGCGTGACCAGGTACTGCTCGAGCCCCGCGAACGACACCGTCAGCGGCCCGCTTTCGCCGTAGGGACGCAGCCGCATGTCGACGCGAAACACGAAGCCGTCGGCGGTGACGTCGTTGAGGGCACCGATCACGCGCCGGCCGAGGCGGTCGAAGAATTCGCGGTTGGCAATGGGGCGGGCACCGTCGGTCTCGCCTTCGGCCGGATAGGTGAACACCAGGTCGATGTCGGACGACACGTTGAGCTCATTGCCGCCAAGCTTGCCCAGCGCCAGGATATTGAGCTGCTGCGCGGATCCGTCTTCGGCCGAGCGTGGCTCGCCGAAGGCCAGCGCCAGCTCGCGGTGATGCAGGCGCAGCGCGGTCGAAAGCGCGCCGTCGGCGAGCGAGGTCATCGCCTGGAACACTTCGTCGAGCCCCGCCGCGCCGTCGAGATCGCGCACCAGCGTATGCAGCATCACGCGCTCGCGCAGCCCGCGCAACGCGCTGGCGAGGCGCGTCGCCTCTAGCGCTTCGACATGCGGAGCCAAGGCGTCCAGCGCCTGCGCCATCGGGAATGGCGCATCGACGGTTGTTGCGAGCGCTTCGCGCAAGTGCGGCTTGGCCGCGACGAGGCGGCTCGCGTAGTGGCTGAACCGCAGTGCGCGATCGATGTCCATGGCGGCAAGGGGTCAAGGGAACTGCGCGGGAACTCCGTGGGACGCGCGCGGTGGTTCCGCTACAATCCAGCGATCCTGCCGACCATTATGCCCGCCACGCCTGCCTCCGCCCGCGCAAACCCCGCGCCACCGGCGCGTGCCAAGCGCATTGCCCGACTGCTCGGCATGATCCTGGTGGCGGGTTTCGCGTTGTTTTGCATGCTGCTGCTGGCGTTGCGCTATGTCGTGCTGCCGCAAATACCGGCGCACCGCGGCGACATTGCCGAACTGCTGTCGCGCAGGATCGGCACGCCGGTGGAAATCGATGCACTCGCGGCCGGCTGGGACGGCTGGAATCCGAAGCTCGTGATCGACGGATTCCGCGTGCGCGATCGTGCCAATGAGCGTGCGGTACTGGAACTGCCGCACGTCGAGCTGGTCACCGCCTGGGTATCGGTTCCGCTGCTGCAACTGCGCCTGAAACAGCTGTCGATCGAGCGGCCAATGCTGGCGATCCGGCGCGATACGCACGGACGTTTCCACGTCGCCGGTCTCGAGATCGACCCCGATGCCTCCGGCGACCAGTCGCCGTTCGTGCAGTGGCTGCTGCGCCAGCGCGACATTGTGGTTCGCGACGCGACGGTGACATGGAATGACGAAACCCGCGCGGCGCCCACGCTCGAGCTCGCCGACGTGCAGCTGCGGTTCGAAAACACGCTCGACCATCATCGCTTCGCGGCCACCGGCGTGCCGCCCGAAGCGCTGGCGTCACCGCTTGACCTGCGGGGCGACCTGTCAGGCGCGTCGTTCGCCGATTGGCACGCGGCCAGCGGCGACGTCTACCTGCGCCTCGACTACGCGGACGTGGCTGCGTGGCGCGCGTGGGTGCCGCTGCCGGTGGACATCGAAAGCGGCCTCGGCGCGCTGCGCTTGTGGTTCAAGTTCGCGAACGGTGTCGCAACGGGAGTGATCGCCGACGTCGAGCTTGCCGACGTTAAGGCGCGAGTGAAGCCGGACTTGCCGGAACTGCAGTTGCAGCACGTCGTCGGACGAATGCAGTGGTGGGCCGACGGCTCCCGGCGCGCGGTGTCCGGACAAGGCATTTCGTTCACGACGCAGGTCGGCAGCGTGCATGCGCCTACGGATTTCAGCGTCGACGTCGATGCAGGTGCGTCCGAAGCCGACGCGCATGGCGAAGCGACTTTCACGCGCATCGACCTCGCACCGCTTGCCGAAGTGGCGTCGCAATTGCCGTTTCCGGCAGCATGGCGCCGGCTGCTCGCCGCGCACGACCCCCAGGGCGCGCTGACCAACGGCCGCTACACGTGGCAGGGTGCCAGCGAGGCACCGTTGCACTGGAACGCTCACGCGACACTGGCGGAGGTCGGTGCCAAGGCGCATGACGGGTGGCCGGGCCTGACCCGGCTCTCGGGCAGCGTGGATGGCGGAGACCAGAAGGGCGCGGTCAAGCTCACGACGCGCACCGGGGCGCTTGAATTGCCCGGGACGTTGAGCGAGCCGGTGCGCTTCGAGCGCCTCGACGGCGAGCTTCGATGGCAGCGCGACGAGGCGCGCACGCGCGTCGAGTTCGACGACGTGGCGTTCGCCAACGCCGACGCCGCCGGCGCGTTTTCCGGCCACTGGCAGTCGCTGCCGCAAGGGCCGGGCGAGATCGACGTCAAGGCGCAACTGACGCGCGCCAACGTCGCGCGCGTCGCCGACTACCTTCCGTCGAGCTTCGCGCCGCGCGTCCGCGACTGGCTGCGCCGCGCGCTGGTGAAGGGTAACGCCAGCAACCTGCAGATGGCAGTGCAAGGCAACCTCGCCGAGTTCCCGTTCCTCACGGCGAAGCAAGGCACGATGACGCTCGCGGCGCATGTCGAAGGCGCGACGTTGGACTATGCGAACGGATGGCCGCAGATCGACGGCATCGACGCCAATGTACACATCGACCGGTCGCACGTCCGCGTCGAAGGCACGCGTGGCACCATGCTCGACGCAGTCGTCGGGCACACGGTCGCCGACATCGCGGATATCGAGCAAGGCGTGCTGACGATCGACGGCAGTGCGACCGGCACGGCGGCCACATTCCTGCAGTTCCTCCGCCAGTCGCCGGTCTCGGGATGGACGGGGCATTTCGCCGACCCGGTGCAGGCGGGCGGCAACGGCGTGCTGGCGTTGAAGCTGGCGATCCCCCTGCACGACATCCCCGCCACCCGCGCGGACGGCAGCTTCGTGCTTGCCGCCGGCAGCGACGTCGCGTTCCCCGGTGCGCCGCCGCTCGCCAACGTCGCCGGCAAGCTCGCGTTCAGCGAAAAAGGTGTCGTCGACGGCAGCTTCACCGCCGACACGCTGGGTGGCGACGCGCGCCTCGCAATGAGCCACGCCGACGATGGCCTGCACATGAACGCCAGTGGCAGCGGCAATTTCGCGCTGCTGCGCAATACGTGGCCGGTGGCGTTCGTCGACCGGGTCAGCGGCGTCAGCGACTGGCGTTTCGACGCGACGCAGAAAGACGGCGGCCTGGGCTGGATCGTCACGTCGTCGATGCAAGGTGCGACGATCGACTTGCCGGCGCCGTTCGGCAAGCATGCGGCAACGGCGATGCCGCTGCGCATCGAGCACCGCGCAGGCGATGCGTCCGCGCGCGACACGTTGTCGATTGCGCTGGGCGACGCCGGCCGCGTAGTGGTGCAGCGTCGCATTGCCGGCGGCGATGCGGTCGTCGATCGGGTACTGGTGCTGGCCGGTACGGCGGTGGAGCAGGCCGGTGACGCCGAGCGACCCGGCCTGTGGATTCGCGCGGGCCTGGAGTCCATCGACGTCGATGACTGGCTCGACGTCGACGCCACGACTGCGCCGGCAGGGGGTGCGCACCCCGACCGCGGGCCGGGAATGGAATTGCAAGGCATCGACCTCGCGGCGACGCGCCTCACGGCCGTGCGCCGGCGCTTCCGCGACATGAACGTCAGCGCGCGGCGCGACCGTGGCAACTGGCAATTCACGCTGCGTGGGCGCGACGTCGACGGAACCGCGTCGTGGTTCGCCGCGGCGCCGGACACGCCGAATGGCCGCGCGGTGGTGCGTCTCGCGCGTTTCGCGCTGCCGCGCGCGCGCGACGAGGCGAAGGTCGAGGGCGACAAGGCCGACGGATCTGCGAAGAGCCATGCCGACAATCACTGGCCCGAGCTCGACGTCGTCGCCGAAAAGTTTTCGTCCAGGGGACACGATCTCGGACGCCTGCAGGTGCTTGCGCAGCCCAACGGTGCGGATTGGCGCATCGACAAGCTCGATCTCGTCAACGACGGCGGCTCGGTCGCCGCGAAGGGACGCTGGCATGTCGACGCGACTTCCGAGACGACCGAGCTGTCCACCCATTTCGAGATTCGCGACGCCGGCGTGTTTCTCACCAATTTCGGCTATCCGGGCGAGATTCGCGGTGCGCCGACCAAGGTCGACGGCACGTTCACGTGGGCCGGCGCGCCCAGCGATTTCGACTACACGACGCTCAATGGCACGCTGCAGCTGAAATCGGGCCCCGGACAGTTCCTCAAGGCCGATCCTGGCATCGGCAAGCTGATCGGCGTGCTGTCGCTGCAAGCACTGCCCCGGCGCATCACGCTGGATTTCCGCGACGTGTTCAGCGAGGGCTTCGCGTTCGACGAAGCCATTGGTAGCGTCAAGATCGTCAATGGCGTGTTACGCACCGACGCGTTCCGCATTTCCGGAACTGCCGCAGGCGTGAGCATCAGCGGCGAAGCCGATCTCGCCCGCGAGACGCAGTCGCTCGACGTGCGGGTGCAGCCATCGCTTGCGACAAGCGTGTCTGCCGGCACGGCGGGTGCGGCGATGCTGTTGCTGGCCGCCAACCCCGTGGTCGCGGCCGTGGTCGGCGCGGGCACGCTGCTCGCACAGAAGGTGCTGCAGGACCCGATCGAGCACATGTTCAGCTACGAATACCGGGTGACGGGATCGTGGAGCGATCCGATCGTCGTGCGCACCGGCGCCAACGCCGCCGCCACCGGCGCGAACGCCGCGGCCACCGGCGCCAACGCCGCCTCCACTGGCGCCGCCGCGGCCACCGGCGCGAATGCCGCAGCGGCCGGCGACGCGCACAGTGGCGCTACGGGCCCGACGCCACCCTGAAGCATCACGGTTTGTTCGGCCCGCGCAGCAGCACCAGCACGGCACCCCCTCCGCCGGCATGCTGCGGAGCCTCGACGTAGGCGAGCACGTCGTCCCAATGCGCGAGCCAGCGCCGCACTTTGCCTTTCAACACGGGCTCCTTGCCAGGCGAGGTCAGTCCCTTGCCGTGGATCACGCGCACGCAGCGCATCCGATGGGAGCGCGCTTCGAGCAGGAAATCGGCGAGCGCGTCATGCGCTTCGTCGGAATTGTGGCCGTGCAGGTCGATCTCGGCTTGAACGGCCCAATGGCCGCGGCGCAATTTGGAGAGCACGTCGCTGCCCAGTCCCTTGCGCAGGAAAGTCTGTTCGGCTTCGAGCTCCTGGCCGATGTCCCAGTTCATCGGCGCCGGCGCGGCGCCGTACTTCGACGCCAACAGCGCATCGGCTTCGTCGGCCATTCGCTGATGGGGCAGTGGCAGCGGCGCGGGCACCTTGATCGACGCGCGGTTGCTGCGCGGCAGGCGCGTGACATCGGCGAATGCCGCCTGCAGATCGACATCGCCGTCGGCGTGCTTGGCGGCGGCGATGCTGCGTGCCGGCACTGCCGGGCCGGGCGTGGCTGGCGCGTCGTGCGCGTGCGGCGACGACGCTGCGTGTGGCGTGCGTGGCGGCGCGTGCGGGACATGCGTGGCGGCCACGTGTGGTTTGCCCGTCGGCTTGCCCGCCATGGGTGCGGAATGCGACGACCGCATCACGCTTGCCGGGGACGCCGGCGTCGCATTGGGTGCGCCGTTGTCGGCACCGGCGATCGCGGCGGCACGCGCGTCGAGCAGTGACTTCAGGTCGGAAAGCTTGGCCACGGCAGTTCGGCGAGTGTCGT
This sequence comes from Pseudomonadota bacterium, assembly GCA_041691615.1. Taxonomy (GTDB): domain Bacteria; phylum Pseudomonadota; class Gammaproteobacteria; order Burkholderiales; family Casimicrobiaceae; genus VBCG01. The sequence goes on along the minus strand of JBEPUI010000063.1, from coordinate 2,736 downwards.
TCGCGCGTGCGGTGCGGCCGCGTTGATCGGGAGCTGGGCTGCGAACGTGATCAGGCGATCGATTCGAGGTACGCCTCGGCGTCGAGTGCCGCCATGCAACCGGTACCCGCCGACGTGACGGCTTGCCGGTAGACGTGGTCGGCCACGTCACCTGCGGCGAACACCCCGGGCACGCTGGTGGCCGTGGCGTTGCCTTCGCTGCCGCTTTTAATCTTGATGTAGCCGTTGTTCATCGCGAGCTTGCCCGCGAAGATCTGCGTGTTGGGCGTATGGCCGATCGCGACGAACACTCCATGCACCGGCAAGTCGTGCGTGGCGCCGGTCTGCGCATGCGCGAGCTTCGCGCCCGTTACGCCCGAGGTGTCGCCCAGCACTTCGGCCAGCGTGTGGTTCCAGACCACCTCGACGTTGCCGCCGTTGCGGGTCTTGGCCAGCAGCTTGTCGATCAGGATCGCCTCGGCGCGGAACTTGTCCCGGCGATGCACGATCGTGACCTTCTTGGCGATGTTGGAAAGGTAAAGCGCTTCCTCCACCGCGGTGTTGCCGCCGCCGACGACGACCACGTCCTGGTTCTTGTAGAAAAATCCGTCGCAAGTCGCGCAGGCCGATACGCCCTTGCCCATGTACGCGGTCTCGGATTCGAGGCCCAGGTAGCGCGCCGACGCGCCGGTGGCGATGACCAGGGAATCGCAGGTGTACGTGCCCGAATCGCCATGCAACGTGAACGGGCGCGACGCGAAGTCCACCGTGTGCACGTGATCGAAGATGATTTCCGTCTCGAATCGCTCGGCGTGGCGCTGGAATCGCGCCATCAGGTCGGGTCCCATCACGCCGTCGGCGTCCGCGGGCCAGTTGTCGACGTCGGTGGTCGTCATCAGCTGTCCGCCCTGCGCGAGACCGGTGACCAGCACGGGCGAAAGATTGGCGCGCGCCGCGTATACTGCGGCGGAATAACCGGCGGGACCCGAGCCGAGGATCAGAAGACGCGCGTGTTTGGTGGACATGATCTCAATCTGGTGGTGAAAGCTCGCGAATTCTAGCCTACGCTCGTCACCGACTCCGCTTCGCGCACCGTCTTCGCGAACGCCAAAGGATGCCTTCAAGATCGTCGGATTCGGCTATGATGTCGAATGTGAAGTATTTTCCGTAATTTAATGATATTAAAGCGAAAATCAGGTGGTAATCGACGCGCTGACACGCCGCAGGCGTGGTCGCCGCGCACGTCGCGCCTGATCCAGGAATCGTGGTGGCTGCTGGTGGTCGCGATCATCGGCTACCTGACGCTGATCCTCGCGTCGTACACGCGCAGCGACCCGGGTTTTTCGTTCACCGGCACGTCGAATGCGATCTCCAATCGCGGCGGCGTGTTCGGCGCGTGGCTCGCCGACCTGATGCTGTATCTGTTTGGACTGTCCGCGTGGTGGTGGGTCGTCGCCGGCGTGGTGGCGATCATCACTTCATATCGACTGATCGTCCGCCCCGAACGGCAACGCGATCATCCGTTCGTGTTCGTCGCGGTCGGCTTCGCGATGGTGTTGCTGTCGAGCGCGGCGATCGAGGCGACGCGGCTGTGGCGACTGCCCGCCGCGTTGCCGCTCGCGCCGGGAGGCGTGCTCGGCGACGTGATCGGCCAAAGTGCCGCGCGCGCGCTCGGTTTCAACGGCGCCACGCTGCTGTTCATCGCGGCGTTCGCCGTCGGCTTCTCGTTTTTCACCGGGCTGTCGTGGTTGCGCCTGATGGAGCGCATCGGCACTTCGATCGAAGGGTCGATCGCGTGGTTTCACCGCAGGCGCGAGGAGCGCGATGACCGCAAGCGCGGCGAGATCGCCACGGCCGAGCGCGAGGCGGTCGTCGAGCGCTCGCGTGACGACGAATTCGACCGCGCGCCGGTGATGGTCGTGCAGCCGCCGCCTGCGGTACAGAAGTCCGAGCGCGTGGTGAAGGAGAAGCAGCGGCCGCTGTTCACCGACATGCCCGATTCGCCGCTGCCGCCGTTGTCGCTGCTCGAGGATGCGCCGCCGATATCCGAGACGGTGTCGGCGGAGACGCTCGACTACACGTCGCGCCTGATCGAACGCAAGCTCGCCGACTTCGGCGTGTCGGTCAAGGTGCTGGCCGCATACCCGGGTCCGGTGATCACGCGCTACGAAATCGAGCCGGCGGTGGGCGTCAAGGGCGCGCAGATCGTCAACCTGGTCAAGGATCTCGCGCGCGCGCTGTCGGTGATCTCGATCCGCGTTGTGGAGACCATACCCGGCAAGTCGTGCATGGCGCTCGAGCTGCCGAATGCGAAGCGGCAGATGGTCAAGCTGACCGAGATCCTGTCGTCGACGACCTATCACGAGGCCACCGGGCACTTGACGCTCGCACTCGGCAAGGACATCTCGGGCAAGCCCACCGTCGTCGACCTGGCGCGCATGCCCCATCTGCTGGTCGCAGGCACCACCGGTTCGGGCAAGTCGGTTGCGGTCAACGCGATGATCCTGTCGCTGCTCTACAAGTCCGAGCCGCGCGAAGTGCGCCTGATCCTGATCGATCCCAAGATGCTCGAGCTCTCGGTCTACGAAGGCATTCCGCATCTGCTGGCGCCGGTGGTGACCGACATGAAGCTCGCGCCCAATGCGCTGCATTGGTGCGTCGGCGAGATGGATCGCCGCTACAAGTTGATGAGCCAGCTCGGGGTGCGCAACCTTGCCGGCTACAACCAGAAGATCGTCGATGGCAAGAAAGCCGGCA
>JBEPUI010000062.1:0-18491 GCA_041691615.1 Pseudomonadota bacterium | reverse complement strand
CGCGAAATGCGGGCCTTTGTTTATTTGCGTTCGCCGGCCCCGCGAAATGCGGGCCTTTGTTTATTTGCGTTCGCCGGCCCCGCGAAATGCGGGCCCTTGTTTATTTGCGACCGTCGGTCACTCGGCTGCGACGGGCGGCGGCGCGCCGGCGCGTGTCTTGCGCATGAACAGCAGCACCGGAATCATCGCGACGAAACTCGCCGCCACCAGCCAGAACGTGTCGACGAATGCCGCGAGCTGCGCCTGCTTAGACAGCACTTGCCCAAGCATTTGCGCGCCCATCGGACTGCCCGGCGCAAGGTGCAGTCCGGACAGGTAGTCGGTGACCGCGCCGCGATATGGACTGAATTGGCCGCGGAAGAGCTCCCAATGCGCCTGCGTCGAGCGGACGAAATAGGCCGATACCAGCGAAATGCCCACCGCAGAACCGACCGAGCGCACCAGGCTGTAAAGTCCAGCCGCCTCGGCCGACAAGTACTTGGGAATCGTCGCGAATGCCACCGTCGACGTCGGCACGAAGATGAGGCCCAGCCCCAGGCCTTGCAAGACCAGCGGGAGCGCCATCCACCATCCGCCGATGTCCGCGTTGAGGCGCGTCATCGCGATCGAACCGACGATGCTGAAGAACACGCCGGCGGTCAGCAGTGTCTTCGGCGCAACACGTGTCGAAACGCGGCTGATCAGCGTCATCGCCACCAGTGTCGCGAGGCCCCGCGGGACGAGGTCGAGGCCGGCCTCGGAAGTTGGATAGCCCAGCAGGTTCTCGAGGAACATCGGCTGCAGCAACATGCCGCCGAAGAGGCCAATGCCCATCGCGAACATGATCGTGCATGCCAGCACGAAGTTGCGGTCCTTCAGCACCGCGAAATTGAACAGCGGATCGCGATGATTGGTCATCGTGCGCCAGGCGAACGTCACGAACAGCACGACCGACGAGATCGCCATCGTCACGATGAACGGGGAGTCGAGCCAGTCGTCCTGCTCGCCGCGATCCAGCGTCACCTGCAATGCGCATAGCGATAGCGCCAGCGCCGCGAAACCGATCCAGTCGAGGTCGCGATCGCGCTTCTCGGTATCGGGGACATACGTCGCGGCCAGGAAGAACGACAACGCGCCGACCGGCAGGTTGATGTAGAACGTCCAGCGCCAGCTCACCGCCTCGGTCAGCCAGCCGCCGAGCGTCGGGCCGAGGATCGGCGCGACCATCACACCCATTCCCCAGATCGCCATCGCCTTGCCGCGCTCGTGCGGCGGATACGTTTCCGCCATCACCGACTGCGACAACGGGATCAGCGACGCGCCGAACAATCCCTGCAGCAGCCGGAACGCCACCATCTCCGCGAGGTTCTGCGACAGGCCGCACAGTCCCGACGCGATCACGAAGCCGCCGATGCTCACCAGCAGGAAGCGGCGGCGGCCGAAGCGGTCGGACAAATAACCGGTCAGTGGCATCACCAGCGATGCGGCGATCAGATACGACGTCAGCACCCACGACACCTGGTCCATGCTGGCGCCCAGGTTGCCCGCCATGTGCGGCAAAGACACGTTGACGATCGTCGTGTCGAGCGCCTGCATCACCGTGGCCGACATCATCGCGACGGTGATCAGGAAGCGGTTCGGCCCGTCGGTTTCCACGGACGCGGTGGCCGCCGGAGCTTCCGGGTCGGCAGCGGAATCGCCGGTGCTCGCAGGCGTGTGCGGGTCGGACATGGTCGGGCGCGCGGCTACTTGACGCGTATCGTCACGGCGGCGGTGGCGCCGACGCGCAGCGGATGCTCGGCGTCGGCGTCGGTGATTCGCACTTTCACCGGCACGCGCTGCGTCACCTTGACCCAGTTGCCGGTGGCGTTCTGCGGCGGCAGCAGCGAAAACGCCGTGCCGGTGCCGCCGGACAGGCTCTCGACGCTGCCGTGGAATGTCTTGTTGGGATACATGTCGACAACAATGTCGGCCGGCTGTCCCGGATGCAGGCCGGCGAGCTGGGTCTCCTTGAAGTTGGCGTCGACCCAGAAGCTGCCGTTGACGATCAGCGCGGCGATCGGCGCGTTGGCCATCACGTTCGAGCCCGCGACCAGCGAGAAGTTGGTGACCCAGCCGTCGGACGGCGCAATGATTTTGGTGTGCTCAAGGTCGAGCCTTGCCTGCGCGATTTCCGCCTGGGCCTGGAGCACGTCGGGGCTGGCGCTGATGCCGCCTTGCGCCGCCTGCGCGCGGCGAAGCTTTGCCTCGGCGGAGGCGACTCCGGCGTTCTCGGTGCGCTGCTTCGCGCGCGCGTCGTCGAGCGCCTGTTGCGACAGGAACTTCTGCGCGACCAGCTCCTGCGAGCGCTTCAGCTGCGAGTCGGCGTTGTCGAGCGACGCCTTCGCGCGCAACAGGTCGGCCTGCGCCGCGCCGACATCGGCGTTGTCCTGGCGCGCGGTTTGCTGCGCGAGCGCGAGCTTGGCCTGCGCCTTTTCGAGCGCGACCTGGAATGGCCGCCGGTCGATGTCGAACAGCGGGTCGCCCCTATGCACGAGCTGGTTGTCACGCGCGTAGACGTGCTCGACCTGTCCCGACACCAATGCCGACACCTGGCCGATGTCGGCGTTGACGTACGCGTTGTCGGTGTCGCGGGATTGCAGCGATTCGCGATACCAGGCGTAGCCGCCGACGATGGCCACCACGAACACCACTGCCGCCAGGCTCTGCCAGACGCGCTTGCCGATTTTTTTCATTGCGTTTGCTCCAGGCGCTTGTGCAGCGTCGACAAGAGGCCCATCGAACGCTCGACGTCGTCGAGCGGGATGTCCCGCATCAATTCGGCTCGCAGGCGTCCCGCGACACGCCAAATCTCGGCCGAAAGCTCCTCGCCCTTGGGCGTCAGGTGGATGGTGTTGACGCGGCGGTCGGCGCCGGTTCGTCGCTCGACCAGGTGCTCGCGCTCGAGCCGGTCGATCAGGCGAACGATGCTGGGGGTCTCGAGGCTGAGCTGGTCGGCGAGCTCGGTCTGGTTGGGGCCGTCGAGCTTGCGCACGTACGCCAGCACCATCCACGTCGCGCGCGACAGGCCCATCGGCCGCAGCCGGCGATCGAGCGCCGTGCGCCAGTTATGCGCGGTCGTGTGCAGCAGCCGCGCGAAGTCTTCGGTGTTGATCGTCGATTCCATCTCATCTAATAATTAACGTGCTAATTATTAGTATAAGACTCCGCGACTCGATATTCAACCGATGCAAAGCCAAGCGACGGAGCTTGGCGCTTAGCGACCGCTTGAAAACGCCTTTAAACGCACCCGACGATAGTGTTCGCTTACTACCAATGGATCCGCCATCACCCGCTATCCGGTTCTACGGCGAGCGAGGGGCGTTCGCACTGCTTACATCTGGGCGATCATCGCCTGTCCAAAGCCGGAGCAGGACACTTGGGTGGCACCGGGAAGCAGCCGCGCGAAGTCATAGGTGACAGTCTTGGCCAGGATCGCCTTTTCGATCGACGCGTTGATCAGGTCGGCGGCTTCCTTCCAGCCCATGTGTACCAGCATCATTTCCGCGGACAGGATTTCCGAGCCCGGGTTGACGTAGTCCTTGCCGGCGTACTTGGGCGCGGTGCCGTGCGTCGCCTCGAACATCGCGACCGTGTCCGACATGTTGGCGCCGGGAGCGATGCCGATGCCGCCGACCTGCGCCGCCAGCGCGTCGGAAATGTAGTCGCCGTTGAGATTGAGCGTCGCAATCACGTCGTATTCGGCGGGGCGCAGGATGATCTGCTGCAGGAACGCATCGGCGATCACGTCCTTGACGATGATCTCGCGACCGGTCCTGGGATTCTTGAACGAGCACCACGGGCCGCCGTCGATCGGCTTGACGCCGAACTCCGCTTGCGCGAGCGCGTAGCCCCAATCGCGGAACGCACCTTCGGTGAACTTCATGATGTTGCCCTTGTGCACCAGCGTCAGCGACTTGCGGTCGTTGTCGATCGTGTACTGGATCGCCTTGCGCACCAGCCGCTCGGTGCCTTCGCGCGACACCGGCTTGATGCCGATTCCCGAGGTATTCGGGAAACGAATCTTCTTGACGTTCATTTCCTTGATCAGGAAGTCGATCAGCTTCTTGGCTTCCGGCGATTCCGCCGGGAATTCGACGCCGGCGTAGATGTCCTCGGAGTTTTCGCGGAAGATCACCATGTCGACCTTTTCCGGCTCCTTGACCGGCGACGGCACGCCCTTGAAATAGCGCACCGGGCGCAGGCACACATACAGGTCGAGCTGCTGGCGCAGCGCGACGTTGAGCGAGCGGATGCCGCCACCGACCGGCGTCGTCAGCGGTCCCTTGATCGACACCGCATAGTCCTTGAGGATCGCCAGCGTCTCGTCCGGCAGCCAGACGTCGGGCCCGTAGACGTTGGTCGATTTTTCGCCGGCGTATATTTCCATCCAGTGGATCTTGCGCTTGCCGCCATAGGCCTTGGCCACCGCCGCGTCGACGACCTTGATCATCACCGGCGTGATGTCGAGGCCCGTGCCGTCGCCTTCGATGTACGGGATGATCGGATTGTCGGGAATGTCGAGGCTGAAATCGCGATTGACGGTGATCTTGGCGCCGCCAGCGGGCACCTTCACGTGCTGGTACATGGATTCTCCTGGGTCGACCCCGATCGGCAACGCGATCGGGCGTGGCAATACCTGTCTAGCCTCTGATTATCGCCGATCGTGACACGTCCTTCCAATGCCCACTTACCGCGCCGCGTCGTGCTGCTGCACAAGCCGTACGGCGTCATCTGCCAGTTCACGCCGGACGGCGCGCACCGCACGCTCGCCGATTTCGTGCGCGAGCGCGACGTCTATCCCGCCGGGCGCCTGGACGCCGACAGCGAAGGATTGCTGGTGCTGACGGCCGACGGCGCGCTGCAGGCGCGGATTGCCGATCCGCGTCACAGTCTCGACAAGACGTACTGGGTGCAGGTGGAGGGCACACCGGCGGAGGAACAGCTTGCGCGGCTTCGCGGAGGCGTCGAGCTGCGCGACTTCACGTCGGCGCCCGCGGACGTGCAAGCCATCGAGCAGCCGGCGGAAGTGGGGCCGCGCGACCCTCCGATCCGCGTTCGCCGTGCCATTCCCACCGCATGGCTCGCCATCACGATCCGCGAGGGCAAGAATCGCCAGGTGCGGCGCATGACCGCGGCCGTCGGACTGCCCACGCTGCGGCTCGTGCGCTATCGCGTCGGAGCGTGGACGATCGATGGCCTGTCGCCCGGACAGACGCGGGTCGTCGACGCACCCGCATGGTAAAATTCGCGCCTCCATGAACGTCGGCGCAGTTGTCGCCATTTTCGCAAACCCACCGATGATCCGACGCCTGCTCGCCCGCCTCATGCCCGGCCGGCCGGCATCCAAGCCGCGCATCTACAAGCCCGACCAGCATTCGGTCCGGCGCGCATCGGTCAGCCCCGGCGCACGCAGCGTCATCCGCAAGCTGCAGGAAGCCGGATTCAAGGCGTTCATCGTCGGCGGCGCCGTGCGCGACCTGCTGCTGGGCCTCACGCCCAAGGACTTCGACATCGCTACCAACGCGACGCCCGAGCAGGTGAAGCCCCTGTTCCGCCGCGCGTTCATCATCGGCCGGCGCTTTCGCCTGGTGCACGTGCACGCCGGCCACGAAGTGCTCGAAGTGTCGACGTTCCGCGCCGAGCAGAAAGGCGACGATGCCACCGACGAGCACGGCCGGCTGATTTCGGACAACGTCTACGGCGCGCAATTCGAGGATGCCAAGCGCCGCGACTTCACGATCAACGCTCTGTACTACGACCCCGAGACCGAGGAGGTCTGGGACTACGTCGGCGGCGTCACCGACATCCGCAAGCGGCGCATGAAGCTGATCGGGCCGCCGGTGACGCGCTATCGCGAAGATCCGGTGCGGATGCTGCGCGCCGTGCGGCTCGCGGCGAAACTGGGCATCGCGATCGAGCCCAAGACCGCGGCGCCGATTCCGAAGCTCGCGCCGCTGATCCAGAACGTGCCGCCGGCGCGGTTATTCGACGAAATGCAGAAGCTCCTGTTGTCCGGCCACGCGGCGAACTCGCTCAAGAGCCTGCGCGCGCACGGCCTGCACCACGGCGTGCTTCCGCTGCTCGATGTCGTGCTGGAACAGCCACTAGGCGGCAAGTTCATCGACGCGGCGCTGGCCAACACCGACGAGCGCGTGCGCGAGGACAAGGGTGTTTCGCCCGCGTTCCTGTTCGCGACGCTGCTGTGGCACGAAGTGCTGGTCAACTGGAACAACGCGAAGAAGGCTGGCGAAAAGCCGCTGCCCGCGCTGTTCGATGCGATGGACCGAGTGCTGAGCGCGCAGGCCGAGCGCATCGCCATTCCGCGGCGCTTCGAGGCGACGATCAAGGAAATCTGGTCGCTGCAGCCGCGCTTCGAGCAGCGCGCGGGCTCGCGTCCGGCGCGGCTGGTCGAGCATCCGCGCTTTCGCGCCGCCTACGATTTCCTGGCGATTCGCGGCGAAAGCGGCGAAGTGCAGGTGTCGCTGGTCGACTGGTGGACGCGGTTCCAGGACGCGGGCGAAAGCGAGCGCGCGACGATGCTCAAGCCGGACGAAGCGCCCACCAAACGGCGCCGCACGCGCAGCCGCGGCCGCAAGAAAAGCGAGGCCTTCGATGCCGGCGCACCCGGGACTGTCGACCACGACGACTCATCCGACGCCTGAATGGTGGCGAGCGCGTTCATCGGCATGGGCAGCAACCTGGCGCATCCACGACGGCAAATCGCCCGCGCGGTGCGCGCGCTGGCGCGACTGCCGGCGACGCGAATCGTCGGTGTATCTCGAAACTACCTGACCGCACCGATCGATCCCGCAACGCCCCAACCTGATTTCGTCAACGCGGTGGCGCAGGTTGAGACCCGATTGTCGCCACGCGCGCTGCTGAAGCAGCTGATGCTGATCGAGCGCCGCCAGCGTCGGACACGCGATGTCGCAGGAAAGCGCAACCTGCCGCGAACGCTCGACCTCGACCTGCTGATGTTCGACGAGCGCCGGCTGCACACCGATTTGCTGACGTTGCCGCATCCGCGGATGCACGAGCGTGCATTCGTGCTGCGCCCGCTGGTCGAGCTCGCGCCGGCCGCGTCGATTCCCGGCCACGGCGGCGCGCGCGCCGCGCTGCGCCGCACCGCCGGACAGCGCATCGCGCCGACGCGCTCGCACGTACTTCACTGAAGCCGGCTCGCTGATGGATGTCGCCAAATGCAATTACATCGTCGTCGAAGGGCCGATCGGCGCCGGCAAGACGAGCCTCGCCCGCGAGTTGGCGCTTTATCTGCACGCCGACTCGCTGCTCGAGCTGCCGGAGGAAAATCCGTTCCTCGCGCGCTTCTACGAGGACATGGCGCGCTTCGCGCTGCCCGTGCAGCTCAATTTCCTGTTCCAGCGGGCTGACCAGTTGCGAGCGCTGGCGCAGCTCGACATGTTCCGTCGCCCGACGGTGGCGGACTTCCTGCTCGACAAGGATCCGCTGTTCGCGCGCCTCAACCTCAGCGACGACGAATACGCGCTGTACGACAAGGTCTACCAGCACCTGAAGCCGCAGACGCCGACACCCGATCTCGTCATCTACCTGCAGGCGCCGGTCGCCACGCTGATCGAGCGCGTGCAGCGCCGCGGTGTCGATTTCGAGCGGTCGATTCCCGCGGGCTATCTCGCCAAGCTCGCCGATGGCTACACTCGATTCTTCTACCAGTACGACGAGGCGCCGCTATTGATCGTCAACAGCGAACGGCTGAACTTCGTCGACGACCCCGAGCACTTTCAACTGCTCGTCGATCGCATCGCGTCGATGCGGAGCCAGCGCGAGTTCTTCAATCTCGGGCAGGGGTGAGCGTACGGCGCGGACCTTCCGCACGCAACCGACGCTCGCGGCGCGAATGCCACGCGGGCGTATACGTTCAAGCCAAGGCAGCCTTTCTGCGCAGCACGATCAGGTTTCCGGCGATGGCCAGCGCAATGCCGATGATCGTGAACACCGTGAACCGGTAGCCCTCGAACGCCGCTGACAGCAGCAAGGCGACCACCGGCGTGGTCACTCCCACATACGACGCCCTGGCCATGCCGATGGTCCGCATCAATGTGAGGTAACACACGAACGCCACCACGGTCCCGAATATCGTCAGATAGAGAAGCGACAGCACGTAAGGCTCCCGGAAATCGAACGTCCAGCGCGCGTCGAACGCCGCCGCAACGACCGCCGCCGCCAGCGCACCATAGAGCATCGCCCAGGCGGTCGTCGGGACAATCGCAAGATTCCGTTGCTGCAAGCGCGCCGCCACCATGTTGCCAAGTGCCGCGAACAGCGTTCCGGCCACCGCCATCGCCATGCCGAGTGCCGTCTCGCGATCGCCCTGTGATGCGGCGATCTCGGGATAGAAGAGCACGACCACCCCTCCCACGCCCAGCAGCGCGCCGGTCAGCGCACGCGCGGTCACCGGCGTGCCGAACATGACGCGCTGCGCGAACACGCTCATGAACGTGATCGTCGAGAACGCGACCGCCGCCAGCCCCGACACGATGTGCTGCTCGGACCAATAGATGAGAATGTAGTTGAGGCAGAACATCAGCGTGCCCTGCAGCACGAGCATCGCGTGCTCGCGGCGGGAGAACCGCAGCGAGCGGCCCGTCAACGCGCAAAAAACGCCCAACGCCACCGCGGCGAGGAAGAACCGCCAGACGACCGACACCTCCGGTGCCACCGCCCCGAGCTGGTAGGTGATCACGAGCCACGTCGATCCCCAGATCGCCGTGCAGGCGGCGAACAACCACGCCACGGGCGTCATGCGGCGCGCAGCGCGTCGACGATCTTCATGCGCGCGGCGCGCGCCGCCGGCAGGAATCCGCCGACGAATCCCATCGCCAACGAAAAAATCAACGCGGCCATGACGATGCCGGGCGTCAGCGTGAACGAAAAGGCGATCTCGGCAAACGTCTGGAAATTCATTGTCGATATCGACAGCGCCTGCATGAAAGACGCGGCGATCAGGCCGATCAGGCCACCGATCAGGCCGAGCAGCAGCGATTCGATCATGAAGGCGGCGAGAATCGAGATCCGCGAGAATCCCAGCGCGCGCAGCGTGCCGATCTCGTTGGTGCGCGACGCCACGCTCGCGTACATCGTGATCATCGCGCCGATCACCGCACCGATCGAAAAGATAATGGAAATCGACACGCCCAGGTAGCTGATGAACTTTGATAGCGCTTCGGATTGCTCCGCATAGAAGCGAGATTCGCGTTTCACTTCGAGCGTCAGGCGCGGATCGGATTCGAGCGTGGCCTTGACCGCATCGAAGCGGTCGGTGTCCACCAGCTTGAAGATCACGGCGGAGAAGGTCTGGCGGCGAAATGCCTGCATCATCTGCTCGGCATCGCCCCAGACCTCGGAATCGAAGCCGGTGTGTCCCGCATCGAACACGCCGACCACCGTCCAGTCGCGCTGCGCGAAGCGCAGCGACTCGCCCAGACCCGCGCGCTGGAAGCCGCTGGCGATCGAGCGGCCGGCGATGATCTCCGACGTTCCGGAGCGGAACATCCGTCCCTCGATGATGCGTATCTGCGGCCGCAATACAAGCCCCGCCGGTGTCACACCGCGGATCACGACGTTCGACGGCTTGCCGTTGCTGCGCTTGGCGAGGTTGATCAGCACCACGGGTTCGCGCGATATGAGCTTGTGGCCGTCTTCGCCGGTGGCGATGTCGGGAAGGCTTTCGATGATGGCCGCCGACGGGCGATCGACGCTGCTCTGCACTTCGGTCTGCGAGGCGCGCCGGATGACGATCACGTTGTCGTCCTGTCCCGTGGCAACGAGCGTCTTTTCAAGGCCAGCCGACAGCATCAGCACCGTGGTGAACACGTACACCACCAGCGCCATTCCGCCGGCGGTCAGGATCGTCGTCAGCTTGCGCGCCGCGAGATTGCGCGCGATGTAGCTGAACGGAATCGACATGGCGGCCATCGTCACGCCACCGCGCGCAGGCCGTCGACGATTCGCACGCGCGCGGCGCGCCATGCCGGAATGCCGGCGGCGACGACGCCGATCAGCATCGCCGCACCGAACTGCATCGCCAGCGTTTGCGACGACACGCCGAACACCGGGAATAGCGTGCCCATCGCGCTCGCAAAGGCATTGGCGAGGGGAAAAGTCAGCGCGATGCCGAGCACGCCACCCAGCAGCGCGATGGCGAGCGACTCGGCGAATATCAGCCACCCCACATACGCATTGGAAAACCCGAGCGCCTTCAGCGTCGCGTATTCGCCGTAGCGCTCGCGCGCGGTCATCGCCATCGTGTTGGCCATCACCGCCATGATGATCACGATCACCACGAACGACACCGCCTGGATCGCGAGCAGGATCGCCTCCGTCATCGCCACGAAGCCGAGCTGGAATGCCTTTTCGGTCTCGGTGAGCGTCTCGGCCAGCGAGTTCTTGAACGTCGCGTCGACCGCCTGCGAGATCTCCGCCGCGCGCGTGGGATCGCGGATCTCGATCAGGTAGAACCCGACCTGGTCACCGCGCTTGGGAAAGCGCTTCTTGATCGTCTCGTTGAGCAGCTTCCAGTGGAAATAAAACTGCGTCTCGTCGGTCTTGGCGTCGGCGCCGTCGTAGATCGCGCGCAGCGTGAACGTCCACGTGCCCGAGAATATCGTGCCGCGGATGGGAATCTGGTCGCCGATCTTCCAGCCGTACTGGTTGGCGAGCTTGCGCCCGGCGACCGCGCCGTTACGATCCACCAGGAACGCCTTCTTCTCCTCCGGCTTGATGACGAACTCGGGATACATGTCGAGATACGTGTCGGCATCGATGCCGAACTGCGGGAAGAAATTGCGCTCGCTGATGTAGACACCGCCGAACCAGTTGGCCCACGACACCGCCGCGACGCCGTCGACCTGGCGGATTTTCTGCGCGTAGGTCAGCGGCATCGGGAACACCAGCGAAATCGCGTTGCGCGTGACGAGGCGTGTCGACGACGTCGCGTCCGCGCCCGCGTACCAGGCTTCGACGATGCTGCGCAACAGGCCGAAGGCGGTGATCGCCACCACGATGCCGACGATCGTCAGCGTGGTGCGCAGCTTGTGGCGAAAGGCGTTGCGCAATACGAGCAGGGCGAACATCAGCGCATCACGCGTCGACCAGCACGCCTTTTTCCAGGTGCACGATGCGCCGCGCATGCTCGGCTGCCTTGGGGTCGTGCGTGACCATGATGATCGTCTTGGCGATCTCGCGGTTGAGCCGCTCCATCAGGCCGAGGATTTCCTCTGCCGTCGTGCGGTCGAGGTCGCCGGTCGGCTCGTCGGCGACGATCAGCGTCGGGTCGGTGATCAGCGCACGTGCGATCGCCACGCGCTGCTGCTGGCCACCGGAGAGCTCGTTGGGGTAGTGATCCATCCGGTCGGCGAGGCCGACCAGCTCGAGGCAGGTCGTCACCCGCTCGTGGCGCTCGCGGCGCGACAGCGACGTCAGCTGCAACGGCAACTCGACGTTCTGGAATGCGGTTAGCACCGGCATCAGGTTGTAGAACTGGAAAATGAAACCGACATGCGCGGCGCGCCACGCAGCGAGATCGGAGTCGCCGAGCATCGCGATGTCCACGCCCGCCACGTGGATGGCGCCCGCACTGGGCTTGTCGATGCCCGCGATCAGGTTGAGCAGCGTCGACTTGCCGGATCCCGACGGTCCCATCAGCGCGATGTAGTCGCCTTCGGCGACTTCGAGGTCGATGTTGACGAGCACGGGGATCACCTGGTCGCCGCGCGTGTAGTACTTGGACAGCCCGTGGATGGAGACCAGCGGCTCGGCCGCCGCCGCCGGTGCGGCGACCGCATCCTGCAGGGTGGATTCGGAAGGGTTCGCCATCGCGGCGCCGCGCTACTTGGCGGCGACTTTCACCGCGGCGCCGGAAACGAGCTTGTCGTCCGGCTTCAGCACCACGCGATCACCCGACTTGACGTTGCCCGTCACCGCAGTCAAGTCACCGACCTTGACGCCGGGCGTCACGGCCTCGGCGTTGACGTGCGCATCCTTGACCACGAACACCACGCTCTTGCCGTCGCGCTGGACGATCGCGTCGGCACTGAGCGCGGTCAGCGGCTTCTGCTGGTCGGCCGTCACGTCCTGCGACAGAAACGACACCTTGGCGCTCATTTCCGGAAGGATCCGCGGGTCGATCGCGTCGAACTTGACCTTGGTCATCACCGTCGCCTTTGCCCGGTCTATCGTCGGCACGATGCGGCTGATGCGGCCGCGGAAGCGCGCATCGGGCAGCGCGTCGAGCATGATTTCCGCGGGAATGCCGACCTTGATCTTCGACAGGCTCGATTCGGACACGTCGGCCTCGACTTCGAGCGTGCTCATGTCGGCCATGTTGACCACCGCACCCTTGGAATCGGCGGCGCTGGAGAACGGCGTGACCAGGTCGCCAACGTTCGCGCTCTTGGACAGGATCACGCCGTCAAACGGCGCGCGGATCAGCGTGTAGTCGACGCTCACCTGCGCATTGCGCGCGTTGGCTTCGGCCGAGCTTACCAGCGCCCGCGCGCTGGCCGTCGCGGCGACCGACCTGTCGACCCGCGCCTTCGATGTGTCGAGCGCCGATTGCGAAATGAAATTCCTGGCGACGAGGTCGGCATTGCGCTTGTACTCGGTGCGCGCGTTCTGCTCCTCGACCAGCGCCTGCTCGACGACTGCGCGCGCCGACTTCACGCCCGCCTCGGCGCTCTGTGCCTGCGCGACCACGTCGCGGTTGTCGAGGCGCGCTATCACGTCGCCCGACTTGACCACCGACCCTTCGGCCACGCCCAGCCACTCGAGCCTTCCGGTGGCCTTGGACGCGATCGCCGCCTTGCGCTGCGCGACCACGTACCCGGTGGCGTTGAGCAAAACGAATTGCTGCGAAGGATAGGTCGTGGTGACCGCGGTGGTCTGCACGTCGAACACCTTGGGACGCATCGCCGCCCATGCGACGCCAGCGATCACCAGCACGCCGATGACACCCAGCGTGATGTAGCGGCCGCGGCGGCTGCGGCGCACCGGCGCCATGCGGTCGATCCTGAGCTTGGAAAGGTCGGGTTGTGCCATGCGCAATCCGCGAAATGGGGACGCCGGCAAGAACCGGCGCAAGCGCGATTCTACCTTGCGCGCGTCGTGTCCACCGCAGTGTCCACGGCAGTTTCCACTGCAGCGTCCACGCAGTGTCCACGTCCAGGCCCACCGTGCTTCTGCGCCAGTTCCGCGCGCCGGTCAGCGCATGCTGTACCAGGAATTGCGCGCGCCTAAGTCCAATGGAAGAACAGCAGTCCCCACGCGCCCGCGACGCACGCGACACCGCAGGCGAACGCGGCGAGCGAAAGCGCGCGTGCCGGCATCGAGCCGACGTCGGCGAGCTGCCGCCAGGCAAGACGCAGGCTCCACGCGGCGCCGATCGTCAGCACCACCGCGCGCAGGTAGGGAACCAGCACGACCGAAACGCCCTCGGCCTTGGCGAGCGTGACGGTGAGACTCGAAAGGCCGAGAAAGACGCCCAGCCCCGCAAGTGGAATCAGCGCGTACGAAAGCCGCACCGCGTGACGGATCCGCGACTCCCCGTAGGGACGCGCCGCAAGCCAGAGCGCCGATGCCACGACCGCAGAGACCACGGTGGCGGTGGCCACGATGTAACCGGCGATCAGCACACCGTCGAGCCACGTGAACACGTC
This sequence comes from Pseudomonadota bacterium, assembly GCA_041691615.1. Classification (GTDB taxonomy): domain Bacteria; phylum Pseudomonadota; class Gammaproteobacteria; order Burkholderiales; family Casimicrobiaceae; genus VBCG01. Next base: position 4,779 of record JBEPUI010000062.1, on the reverse strand, counting down.
GTTGGCGTCCGGATAGTGCGTCAGCAGCCACCACGGCGCGTTGTCGGCGAGCAGCCATTGCGGGCCATGGTCGATGACAAAACCGGCCGCGGTGAGCTTCAACTGTACAAACCAGGGACTGGCGTTCCAGTGGAATGCGCCAATCGCAAGACCGATCAAGCCGAAGACGATCAGCGCCGCGTCCCATGCCGATGAATGCTCGGCCGACAAGGTCGCCACTTCGCGGTTGGGCGGCCGCCACGCGACCTCGATAGCGTCCATGTGGCCATTGCAGCGGCCGCACATGTGGCATTCGGACGGCCCGGTCATGCGCCGGATGCGCACCAGCGGCGCACAATTGACCGGATGGATCGCGATGTGGCCGGCGTTGCGCGCCCAGGCCTCGCGGTCGACGCGAAAGTGCACGGGGGCCACTCGCGACAGCACCGAAAACACGCCGTTGACGGGGCACAGGTGGCGACACCAGACGCGCTTTTCGCAGCCATAGACGAAGCCCACGGCGATCGCCGCGAGTGTCGATCCGCCCAGCACGATCATCGCCGCCTGCGGATACTGGTAGACGCTGACGAGCTGCCCGAAGATCGTCGTCGACGCGAAAGCGACGAACGGCCATCCGCCCCATTTCATCCAGCGCGGCACCGCGCGGTGCAATCCGTATTTGCTCGCCGCTTCGGTGAGCGTGCCCTCGGGACAGAACACGCCGCACCACGTGCGCCCGACGACGAACATCGACAGGATCACGAACGGCCACCACAAGCCCCAGAACGCCCACTGCGCGAAGATCGTCAGATTGTCGAGCGCGTGCGCGTCGTTGCCCGGCAGCGGCAACGTCGCGGGAACGATGATCAGGAACGCATAGCCTGCGACGACGATCCATTGCACGATGCGCACCAGCTTGCCGTTGCGCTGCAGCCAGTCGCCGTAGCGGGCGATCCAGGTGCGTGTGCGGGCAGTCGCGGCACCCGGTCCGGCGCCGCCGGCGAGCGTGGCGGTGTTCACGCGCGCAGCATCCCGGGTCGCGCGCGCGGTGCCCGCAGCAGCAGCAATACGCCGATCCAGTACACGGCGAGGCAAAGCATCGGCAACAACGCAGGCTGCGCGCGATAGCCGGTCATCGCCGCCACGAAGCCGCCGAACCGCGTCGAGTCGTCGAGGATCGCCGTGGTGTTCCACAACTGGTCGGCGAGCGGCGGCAGGATGCCGGCGGAGATGAGCCTGTCGATGCCCGAGACCAGCAATCCTCCCGCCAGCAGCAGCAGCAGGATTTCGCTGCCCTTGAAGAACACGCGCCACGACAGGAATCGGCTGCCCTGCTGCAGAAGCCAGAAGGTGGCCCAAGCGAGGAACAGGCCGATCGCGATCACCGCCAGCAGTTGGTGGGTAGGCATCTGTTGCATGCCGACGCCGTACAGGAACACGACGGTTTCGGCGGTCTCGCGGCCGACGGCGAGCGCCACCACCACCGCCATGCCCCACCAGTTGGCGGCGTCGGCGTTTTCGCGCATGCGCGTTTCGAGATCGCTGCGCAACGTCCGTCCATGCCTTCGCATCCACAGCACCATCTGCACGATCAGTCCCGACGCGACGAACATGATCGCGATCTGGAAGTAGTCGAGCGCATCGCCGGAAAGGAAATGCGCGACGCCGAGCATTGCCGCTGCCAGCGCCAGCGCCAGCGCCACGCCCGCGGCGACGCCTGCCCACAGGTATCTGCGACCGAGGGCCGCATCGGGCTGGCGCTTGAGCCACGCGTAGACGATGCCGACGACCAGCATCGCTTCGGCCGACTCGCGCCAGATGATGAACAGTGCGTTGCCCATGGAATCGGCCGCGCTACTTGGCGACGATCACGCCCTTCGACGTATCCGGATGGAATTCGTCGAAGAACGGATACTGCCCGGGCTTCAGCGGATTGATGACCACCGACGACGTGGCGCCCGGGCCCAGCACTTTTTCGATCTTCAGCGGCAGGCTCTCGAATTCGATCGGCGTGCGACCCTCGTTGACGATCTCGATCTTGATGCGCTTGCCGGCGGGCACATCGAGGTTGGCCGGCGTGAAGATGCCGTCGCGCGCGACGATCCGGAACTTGACGACGTTGTCGGCGAATGCGCCGGTAGCAATCGCCGCCAGCGCGAATGTCGCGGCGACGCGTGCGAAGCGCTGCCGCTTCACGGCGGCCGGATCAGTAACCACCTTTTTTCCCGGTGCCGGCGTATGTGAAATCGTAGTCGAGCGTGAACGGCGCGAACCACGGCGCCACGCCGGTCTCCTTGTCGACATGCCGGCCGAATGCCGAATGCGCGCCGCCGGCGGGCGGCGATACCGTGAGCCTCAGCTTGTAGCGGCCCGGGCCGGCGAGCTTGACGTTGTCGCCGTAGTGCGGCCCGTCGTTGGCGACCATCGGCATCATCGGGCCCCTGATGGCTTCCGCTGCGCCTTGCTTGGTGAGCTCGTAGCGCACGTCGAGATAGGGAATCCACGTGCCGTCGGCGAAGCCGTTGGCGTTTTTGTCGGTCGCCTTGATGTCGGCCTCGATATGGATGTCCGACGTCCTGGCGTCGCGCATCATGCCGGCAGGTTCCATCGCGATCGGCTGCAAGTAAACGGCGGCAACTTCCATGCCGTCACGGATTTGCGGCTTGCCGATCGGATATTCGAGTGCAAGTGCGGCTCCCGGCAGCAGCAGAACGGCCACGGCAAGCACCCAAACCGGGCGGTGAATGGTGTTAAGTACTTGTTTCATTTATATTTTAAAAAAATGCGCGCGCCAAGACCAAGCGGCCGCGCCTCATCCGCACAGTAGCATTCCTGAATGACATTGTAAATAGGAATGATTTGCGTTCAGGTGAAATCCGATGTACATTCCAAGCATCGGTTTCCACCTTCGCCCGCTCGCCATGTACGTCTGTCTTTGCAACGCCATCACCGATCACGAGATCCGTGCCGCCGCCGACCTGGGCGCGCGCTCGCTCGCAGACCTGTCGTCGACGCTCGGTGTCGCCACCTGCTGCCGCCGCTGCGCCGATTGCGCAACTTGCGTGCTCGACGAACATTTGTCGAAGACCTGCATCGCCGCAGGCGACGACTGATTCACCTTCTGCAGTTCAGCCTGAGGTAGCCGCACCGGCATCGCATTCGCGCCGCACTCGCAATTGCGTCCGCGGCCGCGGACGCAACCGTGCGCCAACATTTCGCGTGCGCATCGCATTGGCGCGTAGTGCGAATCGTTCCGTTTTTTGCGGCGGGCGCGCGCATCGCATACCATGCGCGAACGCCGCCTTCGAAGGCGCGCGTCGCGAAGCCAACGGAGAAAAACATGAAGGGCGACAAGGACGTCATCCGCTTTCTGAACGCGATCCTGGTCAACGAGCTGACCGCGATCAACCAGTATTTCCTGCATTCGCGGATGTTCGGCAACTGGGGCTACGGCCGGCTCGAGGAATACGAGAAGCACGAGTCGATCGACGAGATGAAGCACGCGGATGCGCTGATCAAACGCATCCTGTTCCTCGAGGGCCTGCCCAACCTGCAGGACCTGCACAAGCTGCGCATCGGCGAAAGCGTCAAGGAAGCGCTGGAGTGCGACCTCGCGCTGGAGCGCGCCGCGCATGCGCCGCTGAAGGAAGCGATCGCGCATTGCGAGAAAGTCGCCGACTACGTGACGCGCGAACTGTTCGAGCGCATCCTCGAATCCGAGGAAGAGCACATCGACTTCCTGGAAACGCAATTGAGCGTGATCAGCGACATCGGCGTGCAAAACTACATGCAGTCACAGTTGAAGCCGGCCGAGGACTAGCGCGCGGCGTCGTCCGAGCGCGCGCCAAGGCTGGGCAGCGCGACCAGCGCCAGCCCGGCGCCGATCGCCGCGATCCCCAGCCACTCCTCGCCGCTCAGGGTTTCACCAAAGACGAGCATCGACGAGACCAGTGCGATCACCGGGATCGCAAGCATGTTCATCGACGCCGTGCCTGCGGGAAGCCACGCCAGGATCACCACCCACACCAGGAAACCAAGGCCGGTCGATACCACGCCGACCTGCAGCAGCAACAACACCTGCACGGCGCTCCATTGCGTGGCCGGAAACCCGAAGGCGTGCGCAATGATCACCAGCGGGATCGCGCCCACCGCCATTTGCCATGCGATGAAATTGGTGGCGTCGAGCTTGATGTCGCGCCGGTAGTACTTGGTCGCGACACTGCCCGCCGCCCAGCCGAATCCCGACAGCACCGCCCACCCCCGCGCCGCGATATCGCCTTGCCAGTTCCAGGGCTGCACCACCAGCGTGAGCCCGATCCCGGCAAATGCGATCGCGAACCACTGCGAGCCGCGCACGCGCTCGTGCAGGATCGGCGCGGCCAGCAGCATGGTCCAGAACGGCATCGTGAACACCAGCACCGCCGCGCGGCCGACGTCGCCGCTTCCGACCGCCATCGTCGTCGCGCCGAAATTGACCGTGGTCTGGAAGAAGCCGGTCACGATGATCGGCCCCCACGCCTGCGGCCAACGCAGCCGCCGCGTCGCGACCAGCCATGCGAAAAGGCAGCCGACCGCGAGCAGCGTGCGATCGGCGTTGAACACCACGGGATGCGCATTGGCGAGCGCCAGCTTCATGAAGATCCAGTTGCTGCTCCAGAGGATCGTCAGCAGGACCAGCAGCACATAAGCGCCGCGCATGGATTGCCAGCGGAAGCGCCGCGCGCTCACTTGCGCGGTCATTTACGCGCTCGCCTGCGCGCTCATTCGCATACTCATTCGCATACTCGTTTGCCTACTCAT
>JBEPUI010000061.1:0-18869 GCA_041691615.1 Pseudomonadota bacterium | reverse complement strand
CACGCCCTCGACCACTTCCGAGCGCGCGCCGATGAAGCAGTTGTCCTCGATGATCGTCGGATTGGCCTGCAGCGGCTCCAGCACGCCGCCGATGCCCACGCCGCCCGACAGGTGCACGTTCTTGCCGATCTGCGCGCAGGAGCCGACGGTCGCCCAGGTGTCGACCATCGTGCCTTCATCGACATAGGCGCCGATGTTGACGTACGAGGGCATCAGCACGACGTTGCGGGCGATATAGGCGCCGCGGCGTGCCACGGCCGGCGGTACAACCCGAATGCCGGCGGCGGCAAAATCCGCGTCGGTGAAGCGCGCGAACTTGGTCGGCACCTTGTCGTAGAAACGGAACGGCACGTTCGGCCCCGACAGCCCGATGCCGGCGCTGTCGGCGAGGCGGAACGACAACAGCACCGCTTTCTTGATCCATTGATTGACCTGCCAGGCGCCGTCGACCTTGGCCGCGACGCGCAGGCGTCCGGCGTCAAGCTCCTCGATCACCGACGCGACGGCGTCGCGCAGGGCGGCGGGGGCATCTGCGGCGGAGAGCGACGCGCGCTTCTCCCACGCGTCATCGATCGTGGCGGTCAGTTGCTGCATGGAGTGTTCGCGGGAAAACCGCGATTTTAACGCGAAGGCGCCGCGCGCCCCCGGCGGGGCGCAAACGATCGCAGCTACATGGCCTTGAAGCGATGCGCGAACGTGCGTGACACGGTCAGCGTTTCCGGGCGCGACTTGAGGTGGATCACCGGCTGGTCGCGCCAGTCCCGCTCGACGCGGGCGATGGCGTTCAGATTGACGATCGTGGCGCGGTGAATCTGCCAGAACGCCTCGGTGTCGAGTTCCTCGTAGAGCTCCTTGATCGGCTTCTTGATCAGGCCCTCGCCGTCGTGAGTGACGACCTTGGTGTACTTGTCCTCGGACTGGAAGTACAGCACGTCGTCGACGGCGATCATCGTCATCGCGTTGCCGAGCGATGCGCGCACCCACCTGAGCGTCGCCGGCGCGTCCTGCGCCGCGAGCTTGGCGAGCAGCGCGCCGAGATCCATCGGCGCTGCGCGCAGCCTGGCCTTCAATCGTGCAACGACCTTGGCCAGGCGGTCGGCGGCCACCGGCTTCAGCAGGTAGTCGACGGCACCTTCCTCGAAGGCGGCGACCGCGTACTCGTCGTAGGCGGTGACGAACACCACGTGCGCGCTGCCGCACAACGCGCGTGCCACGTCGAGGCCATTGCTGCCCGGCATGCGGATATCGAGGAATGCGATGTCCGGACGATGCGTGCGCGCCAGCAGCAGCGCTTCGTCGCCGTTCACGGCGTGGCCGACGATGCCGAGTTCAGGCCACGCCTCGGCAAGGCGCGCGCGCAACTGCGCCGCCAGCATCGGCTCGTCTTCGGCGATCAGCGCGGTGGGCATCAGGCTGACGCCAACGGAAGCATGATCGTGGCCGCGGCACCGCCTCCGGCCGCGGGTTCGAGCGTGAAGCGTGCGCGCTCGCCATACAGCGCGACCAGCCGCTCGCGGATGTTGGCGAGGCCGAGGCCGTGTCCGGCCGCCGGGTTCTCGCCATTGACCACGCCGCTACCCGTGTCGTGCACGCAAACCACCAGGTATCCGTCCTTCTCCCGCGCCGTCACGTCGATGCTGCCGCCTTGCACCAGTGGTTCGAGGCCGTGCTTGACCGAGTTCTCGGTGAGGGAGATGAGCAGGTTGGGCGGGAACGGCTGCTCGCGCAGCGCCGCAGGCACGTCCACCGTGAAGGCGAGCCGCTCGCCCATGCGCATCTGCAGGATGTTGAGATACGCCTCGATCATCTGCACTTCCTTGCCGAGCGTGGTCGACGCGGCGCGCAGCTGCGGCAGTGCCGCGCGCAGGTACGCGATCAGGTGGCCCAGCAGCAGGTTGGCGCGCGGCGGGTCGGTCTCCGTCAGGTATTGCACCGAGGCGAGCGTGTTGAACAGGAAATGCGGCTCCACCTGCGCTTGCATCAGCTTCAGCTCGGCTTCGATGGCCTGTTTCGACAACAGGTGGCGCTCCGCGTTGGCTTTCTGCAGTGCCGCCTCGGCGCGGGTCTCGCGGAACTTGACGAGGAAGAACAGGCTGACGAACAGGCCGTTCAGGAACGCCGAAAAAATGTTCCAGGCGAACGTGCTCCAGTGCGACGACACCCATTCGCGGTCGTAGCCCTTGACCACGATCACCAGCGCCACGCCCAGCAGCGCGCCCAGCGCCACGGCGACGACCAGCCTGCGAATCGCATGCGGCTTGCTCCACGGCGATGCGGCATTGACGAAATAGGCGATGCTGAAGCCGTACAGCTGGCAGGTGACGAACGGATGCCAGAACGGCCGCGTGTCGTCGATCCACAGCACGGCGGCGATTCCGCTATTGATCGCGGCGATCAGCAGCACCGACAGCGTCGAGGCGCGAAATCCCGCGGCCAGCGTGCGTCCGAGGCTGGTCGACGGCGGAGGGGCTGCGAGAGCGTTCATGGATCGGATTCTAGGGTCGGCGGGCCGCCGGGTGGGGCGATCCGACAGGATGCGGCCGATCGGGACAGGGCGCCGACGGCCACGACGCTGCGGAAGCTCCCGCCGGGCGGAGCGTTTGTCAGCGTGCGGCGACCGGGATCGCCGCTGGGTCCGGGCTGGGGGCGGCGGCAGGATGCGCCGCGTCGGCGCCCCCCGCGACACCACGGATCGCCGTGGTTCCGTGACCTTGGCCGCGCGAAGCCCCGTGTTCGCGCGCAAACGCGATGATCCGCTCGATGCCCTCGGCGCACTCGTCGTGCGACGCGACCAGCGCGATGCGGATGCGGCCGCGACCCGGATTGACGCCCTGCGCCTCGCGGCCGAGATAGCTGCCGGGCAGCACGGTCACGTTCTGCGACGCGTGCAGCGCGCGCGCGAATTCGGCGTCGTCGCCGCCTACGTCGGCCCACAAATAGAACGCCGCATCGGGCATCACGCAGGGCAGCACTTCCGCGAGCCGCGGCTGCAAGGCCGCGAACTTGGCCGCATACAACGCGCGGTTGGCACGCACATGGTCCTCGTCCTTCCACGCGGCGACGCTCGCGTGCGCGACCATGCCCGACATCGCCGAACCGTGGTAGGTCCGGTAGCGAAGGTAGGCGCGCATCAGCGTCGCATCGCCTGCAGCGAACCCGGAGCGCAATCCCGGCGCGTTGGAGCGCTTGGACAACGACCCGAACACCACCAGGCGCGCGAAATCGGTTCGACCGCACGCTTGCGCCGCGGCGAGCGCGCCGAGTGGCGGGCGCGCCTCGTCGAAATAAATTTCCGAATAGCATTCGTCGGCCGCGATCGCGAAGCCGTGGCGATCGGCGCGCTCGAACAAGTATTGCCACGTCGCCTGGTCGATCACGCGGCCGGTGGGATTGTCGGGCGAGCACACGTACAGCAACTGCGTGCGTTGCCAGATCGCATCCGGAACGTCGCGCCACGCGTGCGCGAAAGCCATCGCCGGGTCGGCATTGACGTAGTAGGTCCCGGCCGCCGCAAGCAACGCAGCGCCTTCGTAGATCTGGTAGAACGGATTGGGCGCGACCACGAGCGGCGCCGGCCGGCTCGCGTCGACGATGGTCTGCGCGAAAGCGAACAGCGCTTCGCGCGTGCCCAGCACCGGCAGAACCTGGGTGGTGGCGTCGATCGCACGCAACCGATGACGAACGCAGAGCCATTGCGCAATCGCCTCGCGCAACGCGTCGGGCCCGGCCGTCATGGGATAATTCGCCAACGTTGGCGCGCCTTGCGCCAACGCGTCGACGATGAGCCTTGGCGTCGGATGGCGCGGTTCGCCGATCGACAGGTTGATCGGCGAGCGCGTGAGGGCAGGCGCGTTGCCCGCGAGCAGCTCGCGCAGGCGTTCGAACGGGTAGGGTTTGAGCAGCGACAGGCGAGGATTCACGTGCGATTCCGGAAAATGATGCGTCGCTCGATTATATCGGCGTGATGAGCGCGCTTCGCACGCTTTCGCGTCCGGGCGCCGGCATGCCGGCCACCATCACGTGGGTCGCGGCGGTGCTGTTGCTCGCGTGGGCGATCGCCTATTGGATTTGGCGATGGCTGGCACCGGCGCCCGACTACGTGATCGTTGCGGAGCCGCGCGATCCGGTGGCGACGATCGCGGCGTCGGGATGGCTCGCCGGCACGACCGCACCGGATACGGCGCCGCAGCCGGCGTCGACGCTGTCCGGCGACGTGCGCCTGCTCGGCGTATTCGCCGAAACGGGCGGAGGCGGCTACGCGCTGTTTCGCCTTTCGACGGGACCGAAGCTCGTCAGGTCCGGCGGCGAAATCGCGAGTGGCAGCACGCTGCTCGCGGTGGCACCGGATTCGATCCGCATCCGCGATGCCGGCGGCGAACGGACGATCGCACTGTTCGCCACGCCCGCACCCAAGGCCGGCGTTGCCCCCGCGAAGGTCCCGGCCGCGCGAAATGCCATGGCATGCGCGCCGCCTGCCGGATTTCGAGGGCCTGTAGTCAAGCTCAACGCCGAGCTGCTGCAGGGGCTGGTCGCGCAGCCCGAAGCGCTGCGCGCGATCGTGACGCCGGTGCCGGGCGGCATGAGCGTGCGCGACAGCAGCGGCTTCGCGCAGATGATCGGCCTCAAGGCCGGCGATCGCGTGACCCTCGCCAATGGCATCGCGCTCGCAAGTGCGGAGGACGTCGTGGGCGCGGTGCTGACGCCGCTGATCGCGAACCAGCAGGTTCGCCTGTCGGGAACGCGCGACGGCGTCGCGCGCGAAATGCTGCTGTTGAACGCGGGCACCTGCCCGGGCTAGCCTGGCTGCTGGTGCGCCCGCACCGCGGGTGGGCCAGCAGCTGCAACTGCGCCGGCGTCAGGTATTCGCCGCCCGCGCCGCACCGCGCTGCGCGAGCCATCGCGTGAGGTCACCCGGCGTGTCGAGCCAGCCGTCGGCGGGCCACAGGTCCGGATCGCCGTTGAAGCCCATGTAGCCCCAACGCGCCACCAGCGTGCGCATGCCGGCGGCGCGCCCTGCCTCGATGTCGCGCAGATCGTCGCCCACGTAAACGCAATGCGCCGGCGCAATGCCGATCGCCTGCGCGGCATGCAGCAACGGTGCCGGATGTGGCTTGGTGTGCGCGGTGGTGTCGCCGCTGACGATCACCCCGGCGCGCGTCGCGAGCCCCAGCGCACGGGTGACGGGGTCGGTGTAGCGCGCCGCCTTGTTGGTGACGATTCCCCAGCGCAATGTCTGACCGTCCAGTGCATCGAGCATCGCGGCGACACCGTCGAACAGGTGCGTGCCGTCGGCGAGGCCCGCCGCGTAGTGTGCGAGGAACGACTCTCGCAGCTCGGCATAGCGCGGGTGGTCGGTCGTGACCTGCATGCCGGCGTGCAGCAGGCCGCGCGCACCGGAGGATGCGTGGCTGCGCAGCGCATGCGCATCGACCGATGCGAGGCCCTCGTCGGCGCGCACGCGATTGAGCGCGGCGGCGAGGTCGGGCGCGCTGTCGGCGAGCGTGCCGTCCAGGTCGAACAGCACGCAGCGCAGGCCCGTGATCACGACGAGGTCGCCGGCTTGCAAAACGCCGCCAGGTAGTTGACCGATGTATCGGGGCCAAGGCCGTAGATGCGGGTCAGCGGGTTGTAGTGCATACCGGTCAATCGCGCGAGCTCGAGTCCCGCGCGCCGCGCATCCTGCGCGAGTTCGGAGGGCTTGATGAAGCGCGTCCAGTCGTGCGTGCCGCGCGGCAGCAGGTTGAGCAGGTATTCGGCGCCGACGATCGCGAACAGGTACGACTTGGGATTGCGATTCAGCGTCGAGAACACGACGGTGCCGCCGGGCTTGGCGAGTGTCGCGCAGGCACTGACCGTCGATGCGGGCGACGGCACATGCTCGAGCAATTCCATGCAGGTCACAACGTCGAAGGATGCCGGTGACTGCGCGGCCAGCGATTCGGCAGCCACCAGCCGGTAGTCGACGTCGACACCCGATTCGAGCCGGTGCAGCTTGGCCACGCCAATCGGCTTTTCCGACAAGTCGATGCCGGTGACCGCAGCACCTCGCTGCGCCATCGCTTCGGCGAGGATGCCACCGCCGCACCCGACGTCGACGATCGTCTTGCCGGCGAGACCCTGCGCCACGTCTTCGATCCACGCGAGGCGCAGCGGGTTGATGTCGTGCAGCGGCTTGAATTCGCTCTGCGGATCCCACCAGCGATGCGCGAGCGCGCCGAACTTGTCGAGCTCGGCCGGGTCCGCATTGGCGGCCGGGCTCGTCGTGGCGGTGCGATGCGATGCGTCGGTCATCGGTTGGTCGCGGCAAGCCGTGCCTGCCAGTCGCGCGTTCGCCGCAACAGCGCACCGGTGTCGATGCGCGTCGGCGTCCCCGAGTCTACAACGCGCTCACCGGCCATCCAGACGTCGCTGACATTTTCGCGGCCCGCGGCGTGCACCAGGTGCGACAGCGGGTCGTAGCAGGGTTGGGTGTTCACCGACGCCATGTCGATCGCGATCACGTCCGCGAACTTGCCCGCCGTCAGCGATCCGATCCGGTCCGACAATCCGAGCGCGTCGGCGCCATTCTGCGTGGCCATCCTCAGCACCGCTTGCGCCGGCAACAGCGTCGCGTCGCTGCCGATCCCCTTGGCGAGCAGCGCGGCAAGGCGCATTTCGCCGAACAGGTCGAGGCGGTTGTTGGAGGCTGCGCCGTCGGTGCCAAGCGCGACGTTGATTCCGCGCGCCAGGTAGCCCGCGACTGGCGCGATGCCGGCGGCGAGCTTCAGGTTGGATGTCGGGCAATGCACGACGTGGCATCGCTGCCGGGCGAGGATGTCGAGGTCGCCATCGCCCAGGTGCACGGCGTGCACGGCGATGAATCCCGGACCGGTCGCGCCCAGCCGGTCGAGGCGGGCCAATGGTGTCATGCCGGTCGCTGCAAGCGCCTGGTCGCGCTCGGCCGCAGTTTCCTGCAGATGCGTCTCGATCGGCACATCGAGTTCGTGAGCGAGGGTCACGACCTTTCGCCAGGACGCGTCGCCCACGGTGTAAGGCGCGTGCGGCGCCAGCGCGAACGACAATTGCCGCGACGACTTGAAGGTGTCGCGCGCCGCGAGCCCCCGCTGCAGGTGCGCATCGGCGTCGGCGGCGCCGGCCATCGGAAAATCGACCACCGGCGCGCCGAGCACCACGCGCATGCCCGCCGCCAGGTACGCGCGCGCAGCGGACTCGGCGTGGAAATACATGTCGTTGCAGCAGGTCGTGCCGCCGCACAGCATTTCGGCGGCGGCGAGCAGCGTGCCGTCGTAGACGAATTCAGGCGACAGGTACGCGGCCTCGCGCGGCCAGATGTGCTCGCGCAACCAGCTGTCCAGCGCCACGTCGTCGGCGATGCCGCGCAGCAGGCACATCGCCGCGTGCGTGTGCGCGTTCACGAGTCCTGGCATCACTGCATGGCTCGGTAGCTCGACGCACTCGCGCGGCGCGAAGCGCGCGTCGGCCTCCGGCTGCGGCACCAGCGCTACGATGCGCTCGGCATCGATGACCAACGCGTGCCCCTCGAGCACGCCGTCGGTGTCGATCGGCACGAACCATCGCGCATCGATGCGCAGGTCGACGCGTTGGCGGTCGTCGGTCATCGTTCCAAACAAAAAGCCCCGCGAGAAGCGGGGCTTTTTGCACTGAAGTGAAACGTGGGTCAGCGAGCGACGGCGTCGCCCTTGACTTCGACTTCGACGCGGCGGTTCGGCGCCAGGCAGGCGATCAGCTCGCGCAGCGCCTTCTGGTCGCAGACCACGCCCGGGATCGGCTGCGTCTTGCCCATGCCCAGGGTCTCGATCTTGTCACGCGGAACGCCCTTGCTGACCAGGTAGTCGCGCACCGCGTCGGCGCGGCGCTCGGACAGCTTTTGGTTGTAAGCCTGGGTGCCGATTCGATCGGTGTGCCCGGTCACCAGCACCAGGTCGAGCCGTTGCACTTGCGACAGCTTGGAGATGATTTGCGAATCAATCGCAGCCTTGCCTTCGGGCTTCAGCACCGCCTTGTCGAAGTCGAACAACGCCTTCGAGGCCAAGGTGATCTTTTGCACGCCAGCTGCCGGGGCAGGCGCCGTCGCGGGCGCGGGGGCCGGCGCAGGTGCGGGGGCGGCGGCCGGGGCGGGCGCTGCGGCAACCTTCGGCATGAGGTCCGGATCGCACTCCGCGATGGCCATGCTGGGTGCCCAGTAGCCGGTGCGGTAGCACAGGTTGCCGGACAGGCCCTTCGAGCCGTTGTAGACACCGCTCCTCACGACGTTGTTGTCGGGCGTGCCGGTCGCCGAAAGGACATAGCCGCTGTTGGTCGGATTGGCACCGGCAACACCCGGTACATATCCTGTGGTTTGCGCGGCAACGCTGCCGGCGAATGCGGCTGCGATCGCGCCTGCAACAACACCGGTGACGAGACGACGAGTCATTGTTTCACCCCTTTGGCGTAGGTTTTTGGGAAAGTTTTATGCGAACTGGCAGGTTCGCGCACCGGTTCGTTATCGTGCCGGTGCACCGAATTCTTTGCGTTCACGGCGACTATAGCACGGAGGTTTTGCCGGAAGCAAAACCGCAAAGGGGTGGATAACTGATCTGGTGGGGCAACTGTCGCGGCAATACAACGCCGTGCTAAAATTACACGTTTTCAAGGGCATCCAGCGCTTTGCCAAAAGCGCGGCGTTGCCCGAAACCGGCTTTCGCCGGCCATTCCGATCATAAATTGCGCGGGAGGCCGGATTTTCGATGGCCGTCCCGATTCCGAACGATCCCGCCGCGACGCAATATTCATCCATGACACCGCCCCCAGCCGACCCGTTTGCCAAGGAGACCGTCCCGGTCAGCCTCGAAGCCGAAATGCGCCACAGCTACCTCGACTACGCGATGAGCGTGATCGTCGGGCGGGCACTGCCCGATGTCCGCGACGGGCTGAAACCGGTGCACCGGCGCGTGCTGTTCGCGATGCACGAGGCCAACATCGCGTTCAACCGGCCCTACGTCAAATCCGCCCGGGTCGTCGGCGACGTGCTCGGCAAGTACCACCCTCACGGCGACAGCGCGACCTACGAGGCGCTGGTGCGTATGGTGCAGGACTTCTCGCTGCGCTACCCCCTGATCGACGGGCAGGGCAATTTCGGATCGGTCGATGGGGACCCGGCGGCCGCCTATCGATACACCGAATGCCGGCTGGAGCGCATCGCCGGCGAACTCCTGGCGGACATCGACCGCGACACCGTCGACTTCGTGCCCAACTACGATGGCAAGGAGATGGAGCCGTCGGTGTTGCCGGCCAAGCTGCCCAACCTGCTGATCAACGGCTCGTCCGGCATCGCCGTGGGCATGGCGACCAATATCCCGCCGCACAACCTGACCGAGACCGTCGACGGCTGCCTCGCGCTGATCGATAACCCGGACATCACGATCGACGAGCTGATGGAAGTGATCCCGGCGCCGGACTTCCCGACCGCCGCGATCATCTACGGCCTCGAAGGCGTGCGCGAGGGCTATCGCACCGGCCGCGGGCGCGTGATCATCCGCGCGCGCACCCACATCGAGGATCTCGACCGCGGCAATCGCCAGGCGATCGTCGTCGACGAAATCCCCTATCAGGTCAACAAGGCCAACCTGCTGATCCGCATCGGCGAGCTGGTGCGCGAAAAGAAGATCGAGGGGATTTCCGACCTGCGCGACGAGTCGGACAAGTCCGGCATGCGCGTCGTCATCGAGTTGAAGCGCGGCGAAGTGCCGGAGATCGTGCAGAACAACCTGTTCAAGCTGACGCAGCTGCAGGACAGCTTCGGCATGAACATGGTGGCGCTGGTCGACGGCCAGCCGCGCATCCTCAACCTCAAGCAGTTCCTCGAATACTTCGTCATCCACCGCCGCGAAGTCGTCGTGCGCCGCACGCGCTTCGAGCTCGCCAAGGCGCGCGAACGCGGCCACGTGCTCGAGGGCCTTGCGGTCGCGCTGTCCAACGTAGACGAGATCATTGCGCTGATCAAGGCGTCGGCGACGCCGCCCGAAGCCAAGGAAGCGCTGATGTCGCGCACTTGGCGCTCGGCGGTGATCGAGGAGATGCTGCAGCGCGCGCTGAGCGACGCTGCGCGCCCCGATGGCCTGCCCGCGCATTTCGGCTGGCAGGCGGACACGCAGGGCTACCGGCTGTCCGACGTCCAGGCGCAGGCGATCCTCGAAATGCGCCTGCAGCGCCTGACCGGGCTCGAGCAGGACAAAATCACCACCGAATACCGCGACACCGTCGCGCTGATCGCCGACCTGCTGGACATTCTCGCCAAGCCGACGCGCGTGGTCAAGATCGTCCGCGACGAGCTGGTGGCGGTGCGCACCCAGTTCGGCGACAAGCGCCGCTCGGAAATCATCGCGCAGGGCGTCGACCTGTCCCTCGAGGACCTGATCGCGCCGCAGGAAATGGTGGTGACGATGTCGCACGGCGGCTACATGAAGTCTCAGCCGGTCGACGAGTACCGCGCGCAGCGTCGCGGCGGGCGCGGCAAGCAGGCGACGGGCACCAAGGAAGACGATTTCGTCGACCGGATGTTCATCGCCAACACCCACGACCACATCCTGTGCTTCTCCAACCGCGGCCGCATCTACTGGCTCAAGGTCTATGACGTGCCGCAGGGATCGCGCGCATCGCGCGGCAAGCCGATCGTCAACCTCGTGCCGCTCGCCGACAACGAGAAGATCACGGCGATCCTGCCGGTCAAGGAGTTCGCCGAAGGCCAGTATGTATTCATGGCGACGGCGATGGGCACGGTCAAGAAGACGTCGCTCGCCGATTTCTCGCGGCCGCGTCCGTCCGGCATCATCGCCGTGGACCTGTCCGACGGCGACCGCCTGATCGGCGTCGCGCTCACCGACGGCACGCACGACGTGATGCTGTTCAGCTCGGGCGGCAAGGCGGTGCGCTTCGACGAGAACGACGTGCGCCCGATGGGCCGCAACGCGCACGGTGTGCGCGGCATGATGCTCGGCAAGGACCAGAAGGTGATCGCGCTGCTGGTCGCCGAGGACGAGACGCAGGCGGTGCTCGCCGCAACGGAGAACGGCTACGGCAAGCGCACGCCGATCGTCGAGTACACGCGCCACGGCCGCGGCACCAAGGGCATGATCGCCATCCAGCAGACGACGCGCAACGGCAAGGTGGTCGCGGTCGCGCTGGTGCTGCCGGAAGATGAGGTGATGCTGATCTCCACCGGCGGCGTGCTGATCCGCACTAAGGTCGGCACGATCCGCGAAATGAGCCGCTCGACGCAAGGCGTCACGCTGATCAACCTCGACGACGGCGAGAAGCTCGCAGGTATGGAACGCGTCGCGGAAAGGGAAGACGACGACGGCGCGGACGTGTGAAGCGATGACTGATCGCGTCTGGAACTTCAGCCCCGGACCCGCGGCATTGCCACTGCCGGTGCTCGAGCGCGTGCAGGCGGAACTTCTCGACTGGCGCGGCAGCGGCATGTCGGTGATGGAAATGAGCCATCGCGGCAACGATTTCATGGCGATCCAGGCCAAGGCCGTCGCCGACCTGCGCGCGCTGCTTGCGATTCCCGATCACTACAAGGTCGTGCTGCTGCAAGGCGGCGGCATCGGCGAGTCGGCGATCGTTCCGCTCAACCTGCTCGGCGCCAAGCGCGCCGCCGACTACGTCAATACCGGGCACTGGTCGACGCGCGCGATCGCCGAGGCGCGGCAATTTTGCGATGTCGACGTCGCAGCGTCCGCCGAGGACCGCGGATTCACCTATGTGCCGGCGCGCTCGACGTGGCGCACTTCGCCGGATGCCGCGTACCTGCACGTCTGCACCAACGAGACGATCGGTGGCGTGGAATTCATGCCGGATGCCGAATCGGGCGGCGTGCCGCTGGTGGCCGACATGTCTTCGCACATCCTCTCGCGCGAGATCGACGTGTCGCGCTTCGGCGTCATCTACGCGGGCGCGCAGAAGAACATCGGACCCGCGGGACTGACCATCGTCATCGTGCGCGAAGACCTGCTGGGCCGCGCACGCCGCGATTGCCCGAGCGTGTTCGACTACACGAAGCAGGCGGCCAACAACTCGATGGTCAACACGCCGCCGACGTTCGCCATCTACGTCGCGGGACTGGTGTTCGAATGGATCGCCGCGGCCGGTGGCCTGGCGGCGATGGAACGCATCAACATCGCCAAGGCGAAGCTGCTTTATGCGACGATCGACGACTCGGGCTTCTATCGCAACGACGTGCAAATCGACAACCGGTCGCGGATGAACGTGCCGTTCTTCCTGCGCAGTCCCGATCTCGACCAGGCGTTCCTCGACGGCGCGAAGCAACGCGGCCTCGCGCAGCTCAAAGGCCATCGCGTCGTCGGCGGCATGCGCGCATCGATTTACAACGCGATGCCGCTCGAAGGTGTCGAGGCGCTGTGCGCCTACCTGCGCGACTTCGCGCGGCGCCATGGCTGAACGCATGAACGGCGACGACGAGCTGAACCGCCATCGGATGGCGATCGACGCGCTGGACGACGAGATCCTCGCGCGGCTGTCATCGCGCGCGCAGCATGCGCACGACATCGGCGCGCTGAAAGGCGCCACCGCGGCCTATCGACCGGAGCGCGAGGCGCAGGTGCTGGCGCGGATGGCGCAGGCCAACCCCGGACCGCTGCCCAACGAGGCGGTGACCGGGGTCTTCCGCCAGATCATGGCCGCGTGCCTCGCGCTCGAGCGCCGCCTGACGATCGCCTACCTCGGGCCGGCTGGGACGTTCAGCCACGCCGCCGTCAATCGCCACTTCGGCCAATTCGTCGAATCGGCGCCGTACGCGTCGATCGACGAAGTGTTCCGCGCTGCCGAGAGCGGGCAGGCCGACTACGCGGTCGTGCCCGTGGAAAACTCCACCGAAGGCGCCGTGGGGCGCACGCTCGACCTGATCGCGCAAACGCCGCTGTCGATCTGCGGCGAGTCGCGCCTGCGCGTGCAGCAGCATCTGATGACGCAGGCTTCGAGCGTCGCCGACGTGGAGCGCGTGTATTCGCATGCCCAGTCGCTCGCGCAATGCACGCGATGGCTGGCGAGGCACCTGCCGCACGCCGCGCGCATCCCCGTGGCGAGCAATGCCGAGGCCGCTCGCCTTGCGGCCGGCGAGCACCGTGCTGCGGCCATCGCCGGCGAAAATGCCGCCGAAATCCACGCGGTGCCGATTCTCGTGCGCAACATCGAGGACGAGCCGAACAACACGACGCGCTTCTGGATCCTCGGCAGCCACGCGACCGGCGCCTCGGGACGCGACCAGACTTCCGTGGTTATCGCCTGCCCCAACAAGCCGGGCGCGCTGGTGGCGGTGCTGGAGCCGTTCGCGCGCAATGGCGTGTCGATGTCGCGCGTCGAGTCTCGGCCGTCGCGCGTCGAAATGTGGGAATACGTATTCTTCGTCGACGTCGACGGTCACGTGACCGATGCGCAGGTCGCCCGCGCGCTCGCCGAAGTGCGCGAAATCGCGCCGCACGTCAAGTTGCTGGGGTCGTACCCGGCCAACACGAAGTGATATTGAGCGCAGTGATATTGAGCGCAGTGAGACTCGAACGCCGTGACACGCAAACGCAGTGACACTCGAACCCGCATTGACGGCCAAACCGGTGCAGTGCCAGTGGATGCCGCAATGACGCTGAATCCCGTCGTCGGCCTCGCAGCGTCGCATATCCGCGACATCGCGCCCTATATCGCAGGCAAGCCGATCGACGAGCTCGCGCGCGAATACGGGCTCGACCCGGCGACGATCGTCAAGCTCGCGTCCAACGAAAATCCGCGCGGCGCGAGCCCCGAAGTGATGAAGGCGGTCACTCGCGCGGCGGCGGAGCTCACCCGGTATCCGGACAGCAACGGCTTCGCGCTGAAGGACGCGATCGCCCGGCGCTTCGCAGTCGATCCGGCCGAGATCGTGCTCGGCAACGGCAGCAACGACATCCTCGAGCTGGTGACGCACGCGTTCCTGCAACCGGGCGATGACGTCGTCTATTCGCAATATGCATTCGTCGTGTATCCGCTGGCGACCAAGGCGCGCGGCGCGCGAGGCATCGAAGTGCCGGCCCACGAATACGGGCACGACCTGGCGGCGATGCGCGCGGCGATCACCGACAGGACGCGCATCGTTTTCGTCGCCAACCCCAATAATCCGACGGGCACATGGTGCGCGCCCGCGGATCTCGAGCGCTTCGTCGCCTCGGTGCCGCATCACGTCGTGGTCGTGCTCGACGAGGCGTACAACGAGTACCTGGCGCCGGGCGACGACGCGCAGGCGACACGCTGGATCACGCGCTATCCCAACCTGGTCGTATCGCGGACGTTCTCCAAGGCGCATGGCCTTGCCGCGCTGCGCGTCGGCTACGGCGTGATGAACGCCGCGATGGCCGACATCGTCAACCGGGTGCGCCCGCCATTCAACGTCAACGCGCTCGCGCAGGCCGCCGCGGTGGCAGCACTTGCCGATTCGAACTATGTGGATGCGAGCCGCGCGCTCAACGACGAGGGCATGCGCTCGCTGACGGCGGGATTTTCCGCGCTGGGGCTCGACCACCTGCCGTCGCGCGGCAATTTCGTCATGGTCGACGTCGGCGATGGCGCCGCGGTGTTCCAGTCGCTGCTGCGCCAGGGCGTTATCGTGCGTCCGCTGGCGAACTATGGATTGCCGGCATGGTTGCGCGTGACCGTCGGACTGGCGGAGGAAAACGCCCGTTTGCTGGCGGCGCTGCCCACCGCGCTGTCACGCTGAAGCGAAGCGTGTCGGCCATCGGCAAGCTGGTCGTCGTGGGCGTCGGGCTGATCGGCGGATCGCTCGCACTGGCCTTGCGCGAGGCGGGCGCGGTCGACGAAATCGTCGGCATCGGCCGTTCGCGGCGCAATCTCGACGAGGCGCGATCGCGGCGCATGGTCGACAGGGCTTACCTGCTGGGCGAAGACGCCTGGCAGGCCGAGATCGCCGACGCCGACGTGGTGGTCGTCGCCGCACCGGTCGCGCAGTTCGCCACGCTGTTCGCGGCCCTCGCGCCACACCTCGGTGCGCGCACGGTGGTCACCGACGCCGGCAGCTCCAAGCAGGACGTGATCGATGCCGCGCGTACCGCGCTGGGCGCGCGCATCAGCCAGTTCGTGCCCGCGCACCCGATCGCCGGCAGCGAACAATCCGGCGCGGCCGCCGCCACCGCGACGCTCTATCGCGATCGCAGCGTGATCGTCACGCCGCTTGCCGAGACATCGGCGGCCGCACTTGCGCAAGTCGAGGCGATGTGGCGCGCCGCCGGTGCGCGCGTGGCGCGCCTCGATCCTGCTGCCCACGACCGCATTTTCGCCGCGGTGTCGCACCTGCCGCACATCATCGCGCACACGCTCGTCGCCGAACTGGCGGCACGCGTCGACGCCGAAGCATTTTTCGCGCAGGCCGGCCCGGGATTTCGCGATTTCACCCGCATCGCCGCAAGCTCGCCGGAAATGTGGCGCGACGTGGCGCTCGCCAACCGCCACGCGCTGCTCGACGAAATTCGCACGTTCGGCGACGCGCTGGCCCGTGTCGCCGCGCTGATCGCGGACGGCGACGGCACCGCGCTCGAAGCGCTGTTCGCGCGATCGCGCGCAGCGCGCACGCGCTGGGAGAATGCCCGCGAGCAGCAGCTTGCGGGCGATCGCGAGCGGCACCTCGCGGGCGAAGGCGATCCGGCGCGCGACGGCGAAAATCCGTCCGGACGCTCGTCCAGCCGATGAGCCCCTCGATCGCGATTGCACCGGCGCAGAACGCCAAGGGCACCGTGGTGCTGCCGGGATCGAAGAGCATCTCCAATCGCACGCTGCTGCTGGCGGCGCTCGCGCGCGGAACGACGACGCTCACCGATGTCCTCGATGCGGACGACACGCGGCGCATGATCGACGCGCTGCACACGCTGGGCATCGGCATGACACACGACGCGGCGACGCGCATCGCAGTGATCGAAGGCGCCGAGGGGCGCTTTGCCACCCGTTCTGCAGAGCTGTTTCTCGGCAACGCCGGGACCGCCATGCGGCCGCTGGCCGCGGTGCTGGCGTTCAGCGACGGCCACTTCGTGCTCGACGGTGTCGCGCGCATGCGCGAGCGCCCGGTCGGCGACCTGGTTGACGCGTTGCGCGCGCTCGGCGCGGGTATCCGTTATCGCGGCACCGACGGCTATCCGCCGCTGGTGATCGCGCCGCTCGTGGCGCGCGACGTGCATGCCGTCGACGTGCGCGGTGACGTGTCGAGCCAGTTCCTCTCCGCGCTGCTGATGGCGCTGCCGTTGCATCCGGCGGTGGCGCGGGCGCCAATGCAGGTGCGCGTCACCACGCCGCTGATCTCGAGGCCCTATGTCGAGATCACCACGCGCCTGATGCGGCGGTTCGGCGTGGCGGTGGACACGCCCGATGCTTCCACATTCGTCATTCCCAGGGGTGCTGCGTACACGTCTCCGGGCAGTCTCGCGGTGGAGGGAGACGCTTCGTCGGCTTCCTATTTCATCGCCGCGGGCGTGCTGGGCGTCGGTCCGGTGCGGGTCGAGGGCGTGGGGCGCGCGTCGATTCAGGGCGATGTGCAATTCGCCGACGTGCTGGCGCAGCTCGGCGCAGACGTCCGCGTCGACGAGCATGCGATCGATGCGCGACGCGGCGATCGGCTGCGCGGTGGCACGATCGATTGCACGGCGATCCCGGATGCCGCGATGACCCTTGCGATGACCGCGCTGTTCGCAACTGCGCCGACCACGTTGACGGGAATCGGCAGCTGGCGGGTCAAGGAGACCGACCGCATCGCGGCAATGGCCACCGAGCTCGCGAAGCTCGGCGCGAGCGTCGAAGCGGGCGACGACTGGCTGCGGATCGACCCGTTGGCGCTGTGGCGGCCGACCGCGATCGACACCTACGACGATCATCGGATGGCAATGTGCTTCGCGCTGGCGGTGTTCGGCGGTGCCGGGGTCACGATCAACGATCCGGACTGCGTCAACAAGACGTTTCCCGGCTATTTCGACGCGTTCGCGGGGCTGCTGCGATGACGGCCGGCGTGCCCGTCGTGACCGTCGACGGTCCCGCCGCCTCGGGCAAGGGGACGATCGCCGCCGGCGTGGCAGCGGAACTCGGCTTCCACCTGCTGGACAGCGGCGCGCTGTATCGGCTGGTGGCGCTGCGCGCCCTCGATTCGGGAACCGCGCTCGACGACGCGACGGCGCTGGCCGCGCTCACGGCGACGCTCGACATCGTGTTCGACGGGGATACCGTGTGGCTCGACGGTCGCGACGTCGGCCAGGCGCTGCGGGGCGAGGACCTGTCTTCGGCCGCGTCGCGGGTGGCGGTCCACGCGCCGGTGCGCAGCGCGCTGACGGCGCGCCAGCGATCCTTCCGCCAGGCGCCGGGTTTGGTCGCCGACGGGCGCGACATGGGCACCGTCATCTTTCCCGACGCCAGGGTCAAGGTTTTCGTCACCGCGAGTGCCGGGGAAAGGGCGGCGCGGCGCCATAAACAGTTGATCGCAAAAGGAATCTCGGTTACACTTGAAAGTCTTTTGCGTGAAATTGCGGCTCGCGACGCGCGCGACGCCGGACGCGCCGTGGCACCGCTCGTGGCGGCCGCCGACGCCGTGCGGCTCGACACCACCGGCAGGACGCCGGAAGCGTCGATCGCGTTCGTGCTCTCGCTCTGCCGGGAGCGCGGGCTCGAGCGGGCGCCGCCGGTCACGTAGAGGAAACCGCCAGCTGCGGGCACCCAAAGCCGACCGCAGCCGGCGGAATCGACAACCAACCCGTCACGTTCGAGATAAAGGGTTCTCGCGCGTTGACGGTTCAGACGAAAGGCACCAACCCGCATGGCTACCGCAACTCAAACCGCCGAACCCGTGGCACTCGAGAATTTCGCCGCGCTGTTCGAAGAATCGCTCACTCGCCAGGAAATGCGCCAGGGCGAGCTGATCACCGCCGAAGTGACGCGCGTCGACTACAACGTCGTCGTCGTCAACGCGGGATTGAAATCGGAATCCTTCATTCCGATCGAGGAATTCAAGAACGACAACGGCGTCGTCGAGGTCAAGCCGGGCGACTTCGTCACCGTCGCGATCGAGTCGATCGAAGACGGCTACGGCACCACGCGCCTGTCGCGCGACAAGGCCAAGCGCCTCAAGGCGTGGACCGACCTCGAGACCGCGATGGAGCAGGGCACGATCGTCGAAGGCTTCGTCACCAGCAAGGTGAAGGGCGGCCTGACGGTGATGATCAACGGCATTCGCGCGTTCCTGCCCGGATCGCTGGTCGACATCCGTCCGGTCAAGGACACCGCACCGTTCGAAAACCGCCAGCTCGAATTCAAGGTCATCAAGCTCGACCGCAAGCGCAACAACGTGGTCGTGTCGCGCCGCGCCGTGCTCGAGGCGAGCCTCGGCGAGGAACGCGAGAAGCTCCTCTCGACGCTGCAGGAAGGCGCGACTGTCAAGGGCGTGGTCAAGAACATCACCGATTACGGCGCGTTCGTCGACCTGGGCGGCATCGACGGCCTGCTGCACATCACCGATCTTGCCTGGCGTCGCGTCAAGCACCCGTCGGAAGTACTCGCGGTCGGCGACGAAGTCACCGCCAAGGTATTGAAGTTCGACCAGGAGAAGAACCGCGTCTCGCTGGGCCTGAAGCAGCTCGGCGAAGACCCGTGGGTGGGCTTGTCGCGCCGCTACCCGACCGGCACGCGGCTGTTCGGCAAGGTCACCAACATCACCGACTACGGCGCGTTCGTCGAGATCGAGTCGGGCATCGAGGGCCTGGTGCACGTGTCCGAAATGGATTGGACGAACAAGAACATCCATCCGACCAAGGTCGTGCAGCTGGGCGACGAGGTCG
>JBEPUI010000060.1:0-20080 GCA_041691615.1 Pseudomonadota bacterium | reverse complement strand
GCACCCCTCAAGCAAAGGCCCGCTCTTTCGAGCGGGCCTTTGCGCTTCTGCGGCGACTGACGTTGACCAATCCTGTGACCGACAAACTTAAACAAACAGCCAGGCGTTCTTTCCGCAGCGCCATCGCGCGCGCTATTTGACCATCGCAAGCGTCGATTTAAACCGTGACGCCATGCGCGTGCACGATCGATCAAAATGATGCTGCGTTCAGTTCACCGCATCCCGCCGCGAGGAGTTTCAATATTGATCAAACCATCATCGGCAGCCATCACGGATGATGTCCGTGCGGGCGTCGAGCGCATCAATCGCGCTGGCGGCGCATATCACAAGTACCACCTCGCCGATGGACTCGTGATCGAAGGTGACTACGATCTTGTCAGGTGCTTGCGCCATTACAATCTGCCCCGGCGGCTGGACGGCTTATCTGTACTCGATGTCGGCACGTCGTCGGGATTCCTGGCCGTGGAGTGCGCGCGGCGCGGCGCGCAGGTCACCGCAATCGACCTGTGGGAAGTATCCGTGGAAATGCAGGTCGCGTGCGTAGCGTACGGCGTAGCCGTACGCTACGTTCAGAAAAGCGTATACGACCTCGCCGCGGAGTTCGGCCAGTTCGACCTCGTGCTCTGCGGATCGATGCTCCTCCACGTGTCGTCCCCTGTCGAGGCGTTGCGCGGCCTCCGCTCCGTCTGTCGAGGCCGCGCAATCGTATCGACGACCTGTGTTCCCGAAAGCGCGACCAGCGAACGCCCTGTCTGCGACTTCGTCGGGGTTCGCGCAAACGATGGCGATTACTGGCACTACTGGTCCATCGGTGCCGAGGCATTGAAGCGCATGATGCTCGCGTCCGGCTTTTCGGCAATCGAACGGGTCGATCATTTCGTGCTGGAGACGGAGCCGGGGCGAGTGAGGCATTCGTCACCCCACGTCATCGTGTCCGCGACGGTGTGACGCGTGGCACGTACGATCGCGCACGAATGGCTCGCGATTGAATAATCCGCAAGCCGAACGCTTCGCGAACGCTCGCGCCGATGCGATCGCGGTTGCAGTGCTTTGGGCCGCGACCGCCGCCGCAGCGTGGTGGCTGCTTGGCCCCCACACCTTCGACCTGCATTCGCCGCTAATTTACTCAGGCGACGGCTTGTCGCACGCGTTCCTCGTCAAGACGATCATCGATGTCGGCTGGTTTCCCGTGCATACGCCATGGGTCGGAGCACCATTCGGATCCGATCTCTTCGACTACCCGTTCAGCGATGCGCTGAATTTCCTGTTGATATGGCTGCTTGGCCGCATCAGTTCTGACTGGGTCGTCGTAGTGAACCTGTTCTATCTCGCGACCTATTTCCTGGCCGGCGCGAGCGCCTTTTTCGTGCTGCGAACATTCCATATCGCCAGGCCGCTTGCAGTGTCAGCGGCGCTGCTGTTTGCGTTCCTTCCCTTTCACTGGTTGCGCTCCGTGCATCTGCTGCTGGTTTCGTATGCGATCGTTCCGCTCGGCGTCTGGCTTGCACACGTCGCGTGGCGCGGCACGTCTGCGCAACAACCGAGATCGCGCAGCATCGCGATCGGTGTGATCGCGCTGGCCGTGGGATCCGCGGGCGCCTACTACGCGTACTTTTCCGCATTTCTCGTCGGCGTCGCAGGCGTTGGCCGGACGTTGGCCACATCGAGGTGGCGTAACGTCATGCCGGCCGCGGCGATCATCGGCGTGATCGCGGCGGCCCTCGTGCTCAACGTCACGCCGACGCTTTGGTATCGCGCTTCGCACGGGGCCAATCCCGAAGTTGCGGTGCGCGGCGCTGCGGAAAGCGAGGTCTATGCGCTTCGCCTGACGCAGCTCGTGCTGCCGCACGCCAAGCATCGGATCGAGTGGATGCGCGAGATCGCCCAACGGTACGCGTCCGAGGCCCCACTGGTCAACGAAAATGCCTCCGCGTCGCTGGGCATCGCCGGCGTTGCCGGATTGCTCGTGCTGGTGCTGGTAGCGATCCGCCGGATTGCTGGTGCAACGGGCAAGAACGAATTGCTGCCGTTCCTCGCGATACTTGCGATCTGCGCATTCCTGCTCGGCACGATCGGCGGCGTCGGCTCGCTGATCGCGTTCCTGGTATCGCCCGTCATACGTGGCTACAACAGGATCAGCGTGGTCATCGGTTTCCTGTCGCTGGCGGGTCTCGTCGCGTGGATCCAGTGGATGCTCACGCCAAAACGGGGTTCGCCGCGAGAAGCGGCCATCATCGCGATTTCGGTCGTGCTGGCCGCGATCGGCGTGCTCGACCAGACGCCGCGTGATGCTCTCGCCAAGCCGACCGCTCAATTCGACGAAGATCGGGCTTTTGTGCACGCAATCGAAGCGCGTGTCACGCCCGGTACGATGGTATGGCAACTGCCCTACGAGGCGTATCCCGAAGGCGGCGCGTTCATCAAGAGTGACGCCTATGGCGGCATGCGTGGTTACCTCAATTCGACCACGCTGCGGTGGAGCTACGGCGCAATGCGTGGCCGCGAGGCCGACCGCTGGATCCGCGCGCTCGCCGCGCATCCTGTGCGCGAGCAAGTCGATCTCGCCGCGCGCAGCGGCTTCGGCGCGGTAAGCGTTGACCGGCGGGGGTTCGCGGATCATGGCGCGGAAGTCGAGAAGGAACTTCGCAACTCGCTCGGCGCACCCATCGTGGAGAGCGGCGACGGCATGATGGCGCTTTATGCGTTGAACGCAGCAGGTGCGTTGCCATTGCCGCTTGCGAGCATCCTTGCGCCGATCGATGCACCGATCCGTTTTGATGCGAGGATGCTGGGCGGCAGGATCGCCAAGCTGACGGGGATTTCGGGTTGGGAACCGTGGGGCCGTTGGACGGAAGGCCCCGTCGCGCGCATCGAGTTTACGTTGCCG
The DNA here is from genome assembly GCA_041691615.1 of Pseudomonadota bacterium. Taxonomy (GTDB): domain Bacteria; phylum Pseudomonadota; class Gammaproteobacteria; order Burkholderiales; family Casimicrobiaceae; genus VBCG01. Next base: position 17,193 of record JBEPUI010000060.1, on the reverse strand, counting down.
CTTCCCGATCATTTCGTGCTGCGGGTTGACACCGCGGTGGCGATGCGTCCGAGCGCCGGCGTAGATCTGGGAATCCGTGTCGGCAACGTCGAGCGGAAATTCAAGGTCGGCGCGCACGGTTCGACAGTCGAGATCCCGTTCGATACCGACGGCCGCGCGACCGCCATCGAGATCCATATACCCGAACCGCGCTCTCCCCGCCAGCTCGGAATCGGCGAAGATGATCGCAAGCTGGGTATCGGCCTCAAGTCGATAGCCATCGAGCCGATCGTCGCGGCGCGCTGAGCGTAGATCGACGGCACTTCACGCGACGGCGCAATGCAATGCGGTCGGCAGTCCGCGGGAAGTGGCCCCATGCAGTAAAATTCGGCTTCGTTCGATTGGACCCAGCTGATTGTGATCGCCAAGCCAAATTCAGCCGACAAGGCGCTCATGCGAGCCGAATGGCAGCCGCGCCTGTTCGGAATTCCGGATCGCGCGGCGCTGGCCGAATGCGTCGCGGATTGGCCGGTGCGCGACATTCGTGTGCGCGTGCACCGCAATCATGGTTTCGAGCCGGTGGCATCGGCAGCCGCGCCGTATGCGGCGTGGAACAGTCTTGCGATCCAATGGTCGATCGGCATGTACGACGACTCGCTTTCGGGCGAGCTGCACGGAGACGCGGATGTCGATGTCGTCTGGCTCGACACGGCGCGTCTCACGGGCCTGGCCGACGGCGAGATGGCGCCATGGCTGGTTTCGCGTCTTCGGCAGATGCGCGAACAAACGGCGAATCCGATCGTGGTCCTCGCGTGGCCGCTGGCCGCGGACGCTCGCGAGTCGCTAGAGCGCGCGCCGCTGACGGCGATTCATTTCCCGGACCTCGATGCCATGGCGAACGCGCTTGGCCCGCGATGGCTGGACATGCGCGCCGAGTCGATCAGCGGCACGCGCTTGTCCAACCGCGCGTGCCTGCTGGTGGCAGGCGAGCTCGCGTGCCGCTGGCTGCCCGCATGCGTTCTGCCGCCGATTAAATGCATCGCGCTCGATCTCGACGGGACGCTCTACGCCGGCGTTCTAGGCGAGGACGGCGCGACGGCGGTCGACCTGACTGAAGCTCATCGCATGCTCCAGGAGTGCATCGCGGCGATGCGGCGCAATGGCGTGTTGCTGGCGCTCGTTTCGCGCAACGACCGCGCGGACGTCGACGCGCTGTTTGCACAACGCCACGATTTTCCACTTCGCCTCGACGATTTTTCCGCGGTCGAGATCACCTGGGAGGAAAAGTCGGTCGCATTGGCGCGAGTCGCGACGCAGATGCGCATCGGTCTCGACGCGATCGCATTCGTCGACGACAACCCGGGCGAGCTGGCGAGCGTCGCGTCATCCGGCCCTGTCGTCACCGTGCATGCCGGAGACGACGCTTGCCTGACGGCGGTTGCGTTGGACCATGTGGCGGGAATGTTTCGCTGGCACACGACGCGCGAAGACGTGTTGCGCGACACCGACCTGCGCATGTCTGTCGCGCGGGCAACGCTCGCGGCGGCAGGCGCGTCTGCCGACGACTACATGCGTAGCCTCCGGCCGCGACTCGAGTATCACGTCGGCGCCATCGGCGATGTCGCGCGCGTCGCTGACCTGGTTCGCAAGACGAATCAGTTCAATCTTGCGCTGACGCGGATGAGCGAAGTCGATATCGTGCGGCGACTGGAGCGACACTCGGGCAACGTCGTCACGATCGCCCTCGCCGACCGCCTTTCCGACAGCGGAATCATCGCCGCGCTGGTCGGGAGCTGCGACGGCGATACGCTGCATGTCGAGGAGATCGTCGTCAGTTGCCGTGCGCTCGGCCGGCGGCTGGAGGACGTCATGCTGACGCGCGCGCTACAGTTGATGGCCGAAGGACGCGCGCCGACGCAGGTCGTGTTCGTCGTGCAGCAAGGCGCGCGCAACTCACCGGCACGCGAATGGGTCGCGCGCTATTCTGGCAACGACTCGTTGCCTGCAAGTTGCAGGATCGCGATCCCGATTGCGCGGGTGGCGGTGCGGACACCTTCAACGGCGATTGTCGAGACGGTCAGGTACGGGGAAACGATCGCGTGAACGCCGCCGACCTTGAAGTCGAGGTCCGCCGTCTCGTGGCGCTGATTCTCAAGCTGCCCGCAGACGCGACCGATATGCGACGCAGCGACGTCGCCGAATGGGACTCGCTCAAGCACATGGAGATCGTCTTCGCATTGGAGGACCGGTACCACGTCCAATTCGACGAGTCGGAGTTCGCCGCGATGACGTCGTCGAGCGCCATCGCAGCACTGCTGCAACCGCGCCTTGAAACATGACCTCGTAATGCGTGGCCACGCATTTGCGCTGCGGCCGGTCACGACCGCGGACGCGGCGTTCATCGTCGACTTGCGATCGGCACAAGGACTCTTTCTTAATCGCGGCGCGCGCTCGGAAGTCGCGCAGCGAGAGTGGATCGAGCGCTATTTCGAACGCTCTGACGATTACTATTTCGTCGTCTGTCGTAATGCGGACGGCGAGGCGGAGGGATTGGCGGGCATGTACGACGTCGACGATATCGCGCAGGACGCCGAGTGGGGGCGATTCATCCTGCGTAGTGGTTCATCCGCCGCCGTGGAGACGGCGCTGCTCGTCTATCGCTGCGCATTCGACGCGATGGGATTGCAGCGGATTCATTGCCGCACACTGATCGACAATGTTCAGGTCGTCGCTTTCCACGACAGTTGCGGTCTCGCCCGTCGCGACCGACCCGTCGTGATCGAGCATGATGGCCAGCAATGCGAAGCGATCGAGCACAGGCTGTCGCGCGCCGGATGGCCCGCAGTGCGCGAACGACTCGACCGGGTGGCATCGCGAGTCGCCGCCGCGTCGCGACGCTGATACATGAAAGATTCCCCGGCGAGGCTCGTGTTCCATCACGTCGGCGTCGCGTGCGCCGACATCGAATCGGAAGCCGCGCGTCTCGCACCGCTCGGATATGCACGCGAGGCCGACGTGTTCACCGATCCACGGCAGGGCGTGCGCGGCGTATTTCTCGTCGGCCAGGCGCCAAGGCTGGAACTGCTGGAGCCGCTTCACGGCGCCAACGGAGGCGTGCTTGCGCCTTGGCTCAAGCAGGAAATCAAGCTATACCATCTCGCCTATGAAACCACCGACCTCGCCATGTCGATCGAGCGGCTGCGTGGCGAACGTGCCAAGCTCGTGGTGCCGCCAATTGCGGCCGTGGCGTTCGGCGGCCGTGCGATCGCATTCCTGATGCTGGCGAACCGGATGCTGGTCGAACTCATCGCGCGGGAGTGACACTTGAACGACGAATCAGAGCGGCTGGAAGCTATCGCCCGGGACTCGCGCTATGCAGCCGGCGTCAACACCGACAGCATTCGGTACTCGTTCCGGGTTTTCGCGCGGTATCTGCGTGGGGTGTCGATACTCGAGATGGGCGCGGCCGAAGGCGTGATGACCGCGTTGCTCGCAGGCACCGGTAAGTCGCTGACGATCGTGGAAGGAGGAGGCGCATTCTGTGCGGCGCTCACCCAACGGTTTCCCGGCGCCCGAGTCACCCATAGCCTGTTCGAGGAATTCGATCCGGAGCAGAAATTCGACAACATCGTGCTCGGACACGTTCTCGAGCATGTCGAAGATCCGGTGACGATCGTGCGCTGCGCCGGCAACTGGCTCGCACCAGGTGGGCGTGTGCTCGCCGCCGTGCCGAACAGCAGGTCGTTGCACCGCCAGGCGGCGGTTCTGATGGGCCTTCTAGCGCGCGAGGATGCGCTCAACGAAGCAGACGTCCACCACGGGCATCGACGCGTGTTTGACCCGGCATCGTTCCGGGAGTGTTTCATCGCTGCGGGACTGGCGGTCGAGCATTTCGGCGGGTACTGGCTGAAGCCGCTGTCAAACGCGCAGATCGAGGCAACGTGGTCGCCGTCGATGCTTTCGGCGTTCATGCAACTGGGCGAGAAGTACCCCGACGTCGCGGCGGAAATCTACGTGGTGGCGGGACGACCTTCGGCATGAGCGACGAGTTGCCGGTGTTCCGGTTCGAACTCGAGCCGGCGCTCGTTCGTGCGCTGTCCGAGGCCGCCGCACGTGTGATCGAAAGCAGGCGCTACGTGCTTGGACCAGAGGTCGAGCAGTTCGAGCGCGAGTTCGCGGCGTATTGCGGCAGCCCGCACTGCGTCGGCGTGGCCAACGGCACCGACTCCATCGAGCTCGCATTGCGCGCCATCGGCGTGACGGCGGGCGATCGCGTCGTCACCACGGCGAACGCCGGCGGATACACGGCGACGGCTCTTCATGCGATCGGCGCCCAACCGCTGTTCGTCGATGTTGGCGAGGATCTCGTCATGTCGCCGTTCGCGCTTGATCGATCATTGGACGGCGTACGTGCCGTGGTAGTGACGCACCTCTACGGTCGCATGGCGGCCGTGGGCGAAATCGTCGAGCGTGCGTCCGCGGCAGGCGTGCCGGTCGTCGAGGATTGTGCGCAAGCGCACGGCGCTCATATCGACGGCAAGAGTGCGGGCACGTTCGGCGCGCTCGGCTGCTTCAGCTTCTACCCGACGAAGAACCTGGGCGCGCTTGGCGACGCGGGCGCGATCCTGACGGCGGATTCCGCGGCGGCGACGCGCATGCGCGCATTGCGCCAATACGGCTGGGACAACAAGTACCATGTCGCCCATGAAGGTGGTCGCAACAGCCGGCTCGATGAAATGCAGGCCGCATTCCTGCGCGTCAAGCTGCCGTTCCTGCGCGGGTGGACCGCGGCGCGCACCGCGATCGCACTCCGCTATTGCGCGGGCCTGCGCGGCGCACCCGTGCGGGTGCCGCAGTGGCGCGGTGGCGAATACGTCGCGCACCTCTTCGTGATTCGATGCACCGACCGGGATGCGTTGCGTGCGCATCTCAGTCGAGCGGGCATCGGCACGGATATTCACTATCCCATAGCCGATCACATGCAGGCTGCGGCGCGGCGCGACGGCGTGCGCCTTCCCGTGACCGAAGCCGCCTGCGACGAAGTCCTGTCGTTGCCCTGCTTTCCTGGCATGCGCGAAACCGACGTCGATCGGGTCGTCGCCGCGGTCCGCGATCACTATGAAGGGAGTGGACATGGCTGAAGTGCCTGCAGCGCGCAGCGTGTCCGTGGTCATACCCGTCTATTTCAATGAAGGCTCGCTGCCTGGCCTGTTCACCGCGTTGCTGGACGTCGAGCAGGCATTGTGCGAACGCGGCCTGACGCTGCAACTGGTCTTCGTCGACGATGGTTCAGGCGACGGCTCCCATGCGGAACTGATGAGGATCAAGGCGGCGCGACCGGCGACGACAGTCGTCAAGCTGACGCGTAACTTCGGCGCCGTGCCTGCAATCCGCACCGGACTCCGCTTCGTCACCGGCGACGCATTCGCTTTTCTGGCGGCCGACCTCCAGGACCCACCCGGGCTCGTTGTCGAAATGGTCGATCGTTGGCGGGCAGGAAGCAAATTTGTGATCGCCGAGCGCGAAACGCGCGGCGACCCCATGGTGTCGCGGCTGTTGTCGCGCGTCTATTACTGGCTGTTGCGCAAGCTGGTGCTGCCGGGGTATCCAGCGGGTGGCTTCGACCTTGCGCTGATGGACAGAGTGATGCTCCAGCCGCTGCGCGACAGCGCGAAGAGCGCTTTCCTGCCGTTGCTCGCGTACTGGCTGGGATACAGGCCCGACGTGTTGCGCTATGACCGGCGTCCGCGCGTGCACGGTCGGTCGCGGTGGACGCTGCGCAAGCGGTTTCGCGCGTTTGTCGACGTGATGCTCGGCTTCTCGGTGACGCCCATCCGTGCGATCTCCGCAGTGGGCGCCATCGTTTCGCTGGCAAGCTTTGTCTACGGGGCGGCAGTGGTGTTCGCCGCCTTCGTGGGCCATATCCCCGTGCCCGGGTTTTCCACGCTGGTCGCGCTGGTGACGTTCCTGCTGGGCCTGATTATCCTGATGCTGGGGGTCATCGGTGAATACCTGTGGCGCATATTCGACGAAAGCAACCGGCGGCCGGAGGCCGTGGTCGATGAGGTCAATTGACGCGAGTGCACTGCGATTCCTGGCAGCCGGGGCGCTCAATACCGCGCTGACGTACGCCGTCTACCTGCTGTTGCTGCAATGGGTCGCATATCGGTGGGCATTCACGCTCGCATTCGCGCTGGGAATTGCCGCAAGCTATGCGCTCAATGCGCGATACGTGTTCAGGGCGCAGGCGACGTGGCGCTCGTTCGCTCGGTTTCCGCTGATTTATACACTCCAGTACATTCTGGGTCTGGTCCTCGTGGCATCGTGCATCGATCGGCTCGGGATGCCCACCTGGCTCGCGCCGCTCGTCGCGCTCGCTGTCACCATTCCGGTCACCTATCTACTGAGCCGCGCCTTGTTCGCCAAGAGACCGCAATCATGAAGCGCTCGACCGTCGATGACTGTCGGATTATCGATCTCCCGCGCAAGGACGACCCGCGCGGCAAGCTCACGTATATCGAGCAGAGCCGTCATGTGCCGTTCGAGATCCGGCGGGTGTTCTACCTTTACGACGTGCCGACCGAGGAAAGCCGTGGCGCGCACGCCCATCACGCTCTGCAGCAGTTCATGATCTGCATGTCCGGCAGCTTCGACGTTGCCATCGACGACGGACGCACGCGGTCGCGCATCCATCTCAATCGACCGTGGAAAGGGCTCTACGTGCCGCCGATGATCTGGGCTGCGGAAGTGAATTTCGATCCCGGTTCGGTGTGCCTAGTGCTAACCTCGGAGTTGTACGACGAAAATGACTATATCCGCGATTACGCCGAATATTTGCGACTGGTAGGATCCTGAACGGCGCGATGGCCTCGTGAGGTGCCGTCGCGACATCGCAATCGGCGCCGCATGGGTGCTGCCGGCGTTACAATCGTCACCCGTTCGCCGCTTAGGCGCCACCATTCGCGCGCGTGAGACTGATCAATCCGCCATCCTGTCGGAGGGTTTCCTTGTCATTGCCCTTGCCTATGATTCGGCGTCCATCCTTGGCCCCCGATGAGCGCGACAGGTGATTTCGACCGATGGCTGCGCGCGATATTCCGCAGCAGCCAGACACGCAGGAACGCGCAGGAGCTCGCGTCCCGCGTCGACGCATTGCAGCGGGAATTGGCGGCAGCGCGCGCCGACCAGGACGCCGCCGTTGCGCAGACTGCGGCAAACAATGAGGTGACGCGGCGTGACTTGGCGACGATGCGTGAGCACGACATCGAGAAGGTCCGCGAAGCGCTTGCCGAAAGCATGCTTCGGCAAGCAAGACTCGCACAACGCATCGATCGTCTGGCGCCGGAGATGCCGGCTGGCGCGATTGAATGGACCGCACTTGCATTCGCCGAAAAATTCCGCGGCTCCGTCGACGAAATCGAGGTCCGCTTGCAGGTCTACCTGCCTGACATTCTGGCGGCGCGTGCACGCACGGCGAACGCAATCGTCATCGACGTCGGCTGCGGGCGCGGTGACTGGCTCGATGTCTTGCGCAGGAACGGCGTCGATGCCATCGGCATCGACGAGTCGCCGCAGGTAGTCGAAATCTGCGTCACTGCCGGCCTCAATGCTCGCGTGGGCAATGCGATGGCGGCGCTGCGCTCGCAGCCGGACGCGTCGGCAGCGGCCATCACGGCGTTTCACATCGTCGAGCACATGCCGTATGCCGCCGTGGCCGCGTTGATCATGGAAGCACACAGGGTCGTTCGGCCCGGCGGCGTGCTGATGATAGAAACTCCCAATTGCGAGAACCTCGTCGTTGGCGCCAACACGTTCTGGCTCGATCCCACCCACGTCAGGCCCTATCCGCTGGCACTGCTGGAATTCATGATTTCGCAGGCGGGGTTCGACGTCCTGGACATCAAGCGGCTACATCCAAATCAGGCGATGATCGACGCGGAGAGGATGCAAGACCTGCCCGAGAATTTGCTGACGCTCGTCGCCGGGCCCCAGGACGGTGCAATCATCGCGATGCGAAAGGGTGATTGAGTTGCATGGGTCGCTAGCAGGCCGATTGCGCGCGCGCGTCATCGTTCCCGCGAGGCAACGCGTCGGCCGGCTACTGAAGCGTTTTCCACGGCTCAAGGAATTCCTCAAGCGAATCGAGGCGAAGGCCGGACTTGTTCGACCGGCGACGCCGACGATCGCTCTGCCGCAAGTCCACGGTATTGCCACATGGCCGTGCGCCGCTCGTGCCGCTCGCGACCTGCGGCGCCAATGTCGCGCGCATCGCGCCCGCGGTGCGTCCGTGGATCCCTAGCCCGATGCGGATCGTCATCGATCTGCGGAGTTGCCAGGACGCCGGCGTCCCCACCGCAGCGCGCGATGCGGTGCTCGCCTTCGCCCACCTGCTGGTGAACGCCCGGCAGCGCGACGACATGCGCATCCTGTTGAGCGATCGAATGCCGTACGGCATCCCCTGGCTGCGCCGCGAATTCCTCGAGCTCTCCGAAGCGGGGAGGATCGACGTGGCATCGGGGTGCGCGTCCGGCGACGTGGTCGAGGCAGCCACCGTGGCGTGCGAGTTGTCGCGCGTCCTGGAGGCGTCGTTCCTGCGCGATCTCGAGCCCGACTGCGTGATCGTCCCCGTGTGCGCCGTCAACGTGTCTGCACGGGTGACGGACGAAGCCGATGCGGGCGCGCGGCATCCATTGATGCTCGCATGTCATGTCGCCGAGGACCCGGCCATCGTCGCCGCCCTTGCCGTCGACCGGCTCGACCAAATGGACCGTGCGCACACACTTGACGAAGCGGCTGCGCCGCGCTTGACGAAGGTGGCTGGCAGGCGTCGCCGGCTCGCTTTCATCTCGCCGCTGTTGCCATCGAAAACAGGTGTCGCCGGATACAACGCCAGGCTCATTCCTGCGTTGGCTGATTTCTATGACATCGATGTGATCACCGACCAGCAGGTCGTCGATTTGCGGGGCATGGAAGGGCGCGTCAACGTGCGTCCGGTTGCCGCATTCACGGGTGATTTCGACACGTACGATCGCGTGCTCTATCACATGGGGAATTCCCCATTTCACGCCGATGTCCCCCGGCTCATCCGCGATTATCCAGGGACGGTGACGATGCACGACGTGTTTCTGGGCGACTTGATGAACTGGCTCGACGTCCAGCACGAAGGGCGCGGTCGCCTTCAGCGGGCGTTGCTGGATGGCCATGGTTACGTCGCCGCCGCCGCGCTTGCCGCGAACGTGCCGCGCGGCGAGCTCGCCCGCGCCTATGAGTGCAACACCGATGTGCTCGACGAGGCGAACGGAATCATCGTGCACTCGGCGTTCGCACAGGCGCTCGTCTCGCGCCGCTTCCCCCACTATGCAATCGTGCCAGTGGCACGCGCTGCGCTGTGCCGGCTCGTCGCCACCGATGTCGATCGCACGGCGTCGCGACGCCGGCTCGGCATCGGCGCAGACGAGTTCGTCGTGTCGACGTTTGGTTTCGTCAACCACGTCAAGCTGCATCGCGAGCTCGTCGTCGCATGGTCTGCATCGCGCATGGCGCCTTCTGCGCGATGCCGGCTGGCGATCGTCGGTGAAGGACAGGGTGATGACTATCATCGGGCGCTCGAATCGCAAATCGCCGCGTCGCCGGCGCCGACACGGATCGTCGTCACCGGCTATGTCGACGATGGCACGATGTCGGACTACCTGGCGGCAAGCGATGTCGCCGTCCAGCTTCGCAGCGAGACGCGAGGCGAGTCTTCGGGTGCGGTGCTCGATTGCATGGCATTCGGCCTGCCATTGATCACCAACGGCTTCGGCGCTCTCGCGGAGATACCGGTATCGGCCGCCATGCGGCTGCCCGTCGATTTCAGCATCGCCGAGCTCGCAGGCGCGCTGGAATCGCTCGAGCGTGACGTCGCGCTGCGGTCGCGCCTTGCCGACGGAGCAAGGCGTTTCGTCGCCACTACGCATGACCCGCGCGACGTCGCAACTCGATACGCCGATGCGATCGAGCATTTCGCCGCCGATGGCCCGCGCGCACGTCATGCGTGCGACATCGCGGCGCTGGCGGCGGTCGTGTGTGCACGCGACGTCGACAACGATGTCGAAGGCATCGCGCGCGTGATGGCGTCGAACCAGCGGCGTCCCGGCACAACGCAGCTTTTCGTCGATGTGACGCCGATCGTCGACGAGGATCTCAAGACAGGCATCGAACGCGTCGTCCGCGCGGTGGTCCAGCGGCTCGTCGAATTACCGCCGTCCGGTTTTCGCGTCGAGCCCGTCAGGTTCGCTGACGGGAGGTTCGTCTATGCGCGCCAATTCATGTCGGTGTGGCTGAGTCTTTCGCCGCCGGAAGAAGACGGTGTGGTCGAGCCGCGCAATGGCGACGTCTTCCTGGGACTCGCGTGGTCGCCTCACGCAATTCCCCAGGCGCAGGAGGTGCTGCGCCGATATCGCGATCTCGGTGTGCGCATCAATTTCGTCGTTTATGACCTGCTACCGCAACGACATCCGACATGGTTTCCGCCGGGCCTGGCCGAGCAGCATCTCGGTTGGCTGGTCGCGGCCGCAGCGGTCGCCGACCGGCTGATCGGCATTTCGCGGGACGTCGCCGATGACGTAGCCGCATGGCTGCACGACAACGGGCCGGACCGGATCCTGCCGCTTCGCATCGCGCATTTTCCGCTGGGCGCCGACATCGAATCCAGCGTGGCATCGCAGGGTCTTCCGGTCGATGCCCAATCGATTCTGGCGAAAATGCGCGCGCGCACGACGTTCTTGATGGTCGGCACGGTCGAGCCGCGCAAGGGGCACCGCCAGGCGATCGAAGCATTCACCGACCTGTGGCAAGACGGGCGCGATGTCGCGCTCGTGATTGTCGGCAAGCGGGGATGGATGACCGAAGACGTCGAGGCGCTGATCGCAGCGCACCCCGAAACCGGTACGCGTCTCATCCGCATCGACAACGCCAGCGACGAGTTCCTCGAATGCCTCTACGATGCCGCCACCGCGTTGCTGGCACCATCGTACGGGGAGGGTTACGGCCTGCCTATTGTCGAAGCGGCCAAACGCTCGATTCCCGTCGTTGCACGCGATCTGCCGGTGTTTCGGGAGGTTGCGGGTGAAGGAGCAGCGTACTTCCATGGCAATTCGCCGAAGGACCTTGCGTTTGCGATCGAGAGATGGCTCGCTCAGGCAAAAGTGGGTACGCAACCCATGCCGGACAGGATCCGCGTCCGCAATTGGATGGAATCGACATCGCTGTTGCTGGATGCCCTGTCGGGCACGGCCGATTGCGCGATCTGGGATCCATTTGCCGACCCCGCACGCGAGCGCTTCGCCGTCGGCGCCGCGGAATGTGTGATCGACTTCGCCGAAGCGCGATGGCCGCGGGAGGTCGCATCGATCAGTGGTCTTTCGGGGACCGAGGCGTGGGGACGGTGGTCGGATGCGACGCTTGCCCCTTCGGTGTCAGTCGGCTTCTGCAAACCATTGCCCCGGCAGGGCACGTTAAGCGTCACCGCACGGGCATTCGGCCCCAATTGTGACCGCGACATCCGCATCTCGGTGGGCGGCGCGGTCTACCACGTGCGGTTCGGCGCAACCGATTCCACCGTTGACATCCAGTTCACGACCGACGGCAACCAGCACACGGTGCGGCTTACGCCACCGGCGCCTTTTTCTCCGGCGCAAGCGCAGCTTTGCGACGATGCGCGGCGACTCGGCGTGGGGCTGGTTCGCCTCGAACTTCGCGGCCGCGGCGTCGCCACGGCAATCGCCGCGGACCGTATCAGTGCAGTGGTGAAATCAGATTGAGCGTGTCGCTGAAGTGCAGGAAGCGGGGATCGACAGCCGTCGTGCCATTCATCGTCCACACGGCGGTCGAACCGTCCTGGTGACGCCAGAAAATATCGCCCTTGCCGTCATGATCGACATCGCCGACCTGGGTCACCGTCCAGTTCGCGTCGTAGTAAATGATGCGTGATTCGAGCGTGGTGAATCCATCCATTAACCAGATCGCTGTCGTGCCGGTCGTCGTGTTGCGCCAGACAAGGTCATAGCGACCGTCGTTGTTGAAATCGGCGGCATGCGTAACGACCCAGTTTGGCACGTTGAAGATGACCTTCGCTGCCGCAACCTGTACGCCATCCATCAGCGCGATCATCGTCTCGCCGGTCGTCGCGTTGCGCAACACCAGGTCTGCTTTGCCGTCGCCGTCGAAATCGCCGATCGTGATGAGCGACCATGGCGCGCTCATCACGATGCCGACACCATGCGATTGCAGACCGTCCATCAACCAGATCGCCGTTTCGCCGGTAAACGCGTTGGTCCACAGCAGGTCGTCCTTGCCGTCGCCGTCGAAATCGGCCGATGCCGCCACCACCCAGTGCGAATCGGTGAACACGACACTTGAACCTCTGGAGGCGAGCCCGTTCATCAGCCAGATCGCCGTTGCGCCCGTCGTCGCATTGCGCCAGACGATATCGGCGAATCCGTCACCATTGAAATCGCCGAAGTGAACCGGTGTCCAGTTGCCATCCGGCCATGCGATTGACGAGCCGGTCACGCCGATGCCATCCATCAGCCACAATGCGGTGGCGCCTGAGTTAGCGTTCTTCCAGACGAGGTCCGACTTGCCGTCGCCGTTGAAATCGGCCGCGCCCGTAAGCGACCAGTTGGCATCGGTCATCACTATTTTCGTGAACGACGAGACGACTCCGTTCATTTTCCAAAGCTGCGTCTGCCCGGCGCTGTCGCGCCACGCGAGGTCCGACATCCTGTCTGCGTCGAGGTCGAAACCATAGGCGGCCGGCCCTCCGGTCGGCGTGAATGCAACCATGTGCGCGCTTTGATCCGTCACGTACAGCGCACCATTGAACGCGATCGGACTCTGCCAATGGATCCCGCCAACCTGGCCGCCGGCGCTGCTCCACAGGATGTTGCCTGACGTCGGATCGACGGCGCGCAACGTGCCGTTGCCAGCGTAGTAGAGAACGTTGCGGGCGATCACCGGCGAGGTGCCGCCTTGTGGAATCGTCCAGTTCGGGACGAGCGACGGATTGCCGGAGACATCGAGTTGCAGTTGCAGGCCGGAAAGGCCGCCCGAGGTTGCGACGAACACCCAGCGCTTGCCGTCGACAGGATTGATCCACACGACGGGCTGCGAGAACACGCCGCCACCCTGCGGCACGTTGATGATCGATCCGATCGCGCCGCCAAGGTGTCCGGACTCAGGCGCCGTGCCGAGATTGGCGAGATTGTCGAGGTTGACGAGGCGCAGCTTCGAATCCTTGCCGCCCTGTACGCCGAGGTGCGCGACCGACGCGCCGGACGGGACTGGAATGATCGCGACTAGCGTGCTGCCGACGTCGGCGTCCGCGCTGTCGAGTGACTGGAAATTCGCCGGCGTATAGGCGTCCACCGGGCGTACGGCGATGCTCGTCCCGTCGGCATGGATCGCGAGGACGGATTCGCTCCAGTTGAGGCCATCGGTGTTGCCGCTATAGACGCCATTGCCGGTTGCGAGAAACAGCCGGTCGGTCACCTCGTCGTAGATCGTTCCCGGACGCGACCAGATCGCTGATCGCGGCGTCGTGCAATAGGGGTCGGTCGGCGGTGGATTCGGATCTGCCGGCACCTCGCCGAAATGCGCGCGCACGTTGCTGCACATCGTGTTGAATACCGTCTGCGCGCCGGACACGAGGTTGATTGTCGTCACGTGTCCCTGGTAATCGCCGTTGTCACCCGGATAGCCGCCATGCACCGCATAGAGATACGTGCCGGAGTCCGCGACAGCGAAGCTCAGCGCCGACGATCCCTTTTCGTGGAACGGCTTCAGCGTCGCCAGTTGCGGCCAGCCGCCCGTGGTGATCTCGGTGCCGTCGGTGACCTGGTGCTTGTGCACGTATCCGTCGAGGCCGTAGCCGTAGACGAACGCCCGACTGGGATCGATCGCGGGAGACGACGTCGTGTAGCAGGGCCCTCCGGTCTTGTTGATCTTGCACGTTCCGGGGCCATGCGGCTTCGACCAGAGCTGCACGCCGGTCGCGGCGTTGAGCGCGACGAGGTCGCCGTTGAGCGTCGTCACGAACAGCATGTCCGTCGGACCCGCCGGCAGTTGCACACCCCGCAACGCTACTGGCGCGCCATCAGCGGTCGCAGGCAGCGTCACCGCGTATTTGAACGCCAGGCTTTCGACGTTGGCGGGACCGAGCCGGCGCTCGAGCGTATTGACGCCGCTGTGCGCGGCATCGCCGTTGAACTGCAGCCAGTCGTATGCCGCCGCGGGCGCCGCTATCGACAACGCCATCGCGAGCGCAGTCACGCGAATGCACGTGATGGTGACATGGACAACGGCACGTGCGTTCACGGATTTATCGCGCATGGCCTGCGGTTCTCACTGATGGATGGCGCGTGCGCGGAGCCGTCGCGCACGGGTCCGCAATGTTAGCGGGTTTCCTGCCGCCACAGGCGAGTACTCGCGGCCGCCGGTGCGCAACAGCGATGTGCGACGTCAGTAGGACGCCGGCACACCCCAGTTCGCGTCGGTCATCACCGTTGCCGAACCGGACGTGCTAGTCCCGTTCATCAACCAGATCGCCGACTGCCCTGTTCCCGCGTCTTTCCAGAGAATGTCGGATTTGCCGTTGCCATCGAAGTCGCCGACGCGGACCGCCGAAAGACTGGCGTTCGACGTAAGCGTCGCCGCCGACGCCGCGCTGATCCCGTTCATCAGCCACGCTTGTGTCGCGCCGGCCGTGTTTCTCCAGAGGATGTCGGCCTTGCCGTCGCCATCGAAGTCGCCGACCAGCTTGGCCTGCCACGTTGCATCCACGTTGAGGATCGTCGAGGTCGTCGACGCGATTCCGTTCATCAGCCAGATCGCAGTCTGTCCCGTGCCGCTGTTGCGCCACAGCGTGTCGGACTTGCCGTCGCCGTCGAAGTCACCGATCAGCGTGACCGTCCACGCTGGATCCCACATCTCGATCGCCGACGCTTTCGCCGACATCCCGTTCATCAGCCACACCGCCGACTGCCCGGTGCTGGAGTTGTGCCACCAAAGGTCCGACTTGCCGTCGCCGTCGAAGTCGCCGACGTTGGTCACCGTCCACGCAGGATCCCACATGATGACCGCGGTGGCCGATGGGCCGACGCCGTTCATCAACCAGATCGCGGTCTGTCCGGTCACTGAATTGCGCCAGACGAGGTCGGCGTGACCGTCGCCATTGAAGTCGCCGACATTTGTTACCGTCCACCGGCCGTCCGCCATGACGACCGCGGAAGAAGTCGGCGACAGCCCGTTCATCAACCAGATTGCGGTCTGTCCCGTCGTGGCGTTTTCCCAGATCAGGTCCGCCTTGCCGTCACCGTTGACGTCCGCGGCCTTGACCACTTTCCAATGCGCGTCATTCATGACATTGGCCGACGTGCTGGTGGTCAGGCCATTCATGAGCCAGAGCATCGTCTGTCCCGTCGACGCGTTCCTCCAGACGAGGTCGGTATCGGTGCTCGCATCGAAATCAGGACTCGCTGCCTTGGCGAGCGACGTGACGCGAACCGTCAACGCCGAAGCGGTCCGCGAGAGCACGTCCACCGCAAGGCCGTAGTAGACGTCGACGAATCGCGATCCGGTGGCGAGCGCGGCATCGGCGAACGTCGTCGTGCCGGGTTTCATGTCCAGCAGCTCGGTATCGTTGCTGTACGAGTCGCAACCGCTGCAATAGGTTTCGAACGGCCGCGTGATGCGCACCTGCGCGCCATCGGCGTTGGCCGCGGAAATGCCGCTGTCGAAGCCCAGCGGCTGCCGGTATTCGAGCCAGTACGTTCGATTGGGGCCCGCGGGGATGCGCACGGCATAGCGCGAGCCTCCCGGCGTCTCGATCGGATTGAGCGTGTATGTGGCGACGCCGCTCGAATGCGTCGTCACGCTGGCGTCGCTGATCCATTTGAGCGTCTGCTTCTGGAACGCGCTGAAATGCATCGCGCTCGAATTGCCCATCACATCGAACGGGTCGCCATATTCGCTGACCGTGCATGTGCCGCCGATCGGATTGACTCCGCAATCGAGGCTGCCGGCGTGATAGAGGCCGAATGTGTGGCCGAGCTCGTGCGAAATCACCGACAGCGCGCTGGTCTGCTTGATGAACGCCAGGCCGTAGCCGATGTACGCGAGTCCCGACCATCCGCAATTGAAGCCCGTCTGCGTGAAGACGAACACCACGTGGTTGTTCGCGCCGGCGCTGCCGGGGTAGATGTTGCTCGGATTGAGCTGCGCGGACGAATAGCCGGCATTGAGGGCCGCCGCCGTGCTCTCGTCCTGGATGAAGTTGATGTCGCATGTCGGGTTGTTGTGGATGTCGACCGGCGGCGTATCCGCTGCCTGAAGCCACTGCGGCGTCGTCCCCGTGGACGCGGTAACGCCAGTCAGCGTTTGCTGTCCGTAGGAAACCTCCTTGTAGTACTGCGTGACGCTCTGTGCGGGCGCTGCACCGAACACCGCGGTTTTGAGCGTTGTGACGCTGAACGGATCCGCGGGATAGACGGCCTGCGCATTCGGGAACTTGACCGGGACGACGAACACGGAGTGCGTCGATGCGGCTTTGAGGTCTTTCAGCTGAGTGTCGCTCGCGGCTCCGACCTGTGCATGGCGAAGCACGATGATGTGCTCGGCCGACAGTACGCCATTGGCGTCGACATGGCCCGCGACGCTGACCTCCATGCCGTTTTCCAATGCGTCGAGCAACTGCGCGCCAGGGATCTGCTTGCGGCGACCGTCGGCGGCGAACACGGCAAAGAAATAGACGCTGGGCCGGTCGATGTAGTCGACGTGACCGAGGCGCAACGTACCGTCGATGACGAATGGATTTTCCGCAACCGCCGCCTTGGTTGACGCTCGGACGGAAGGCGCGGTCGACTCGGCCTGGAAATACTTGCCGTTCGACATTCCCAGCACGCGGTAGCGCGCACCGTTCTGGAGTGCTTGAGCACCGTCGCCGCGCAACAGGTGCGTTTCGCCATCGTCGGTGACTAGCAGCTGGTACTCGTGCGCCGCGTGGCTGACCTGATCGTCGACCGTCACGTGGCGAATCGTGCCTTCGATCGTCGAGCGTGTCCCGGCATTGCGCGAGTCCGTGGCGACCTCGGCGTGATCGCCGTGCGCAATCGCTTGCGTGACGATACCGAGGGCGACGATTGCTGCCATCAGAGTGAAAGATCGGGTCATGGTCAT
>JBEPUI010000059.1:0-20134 GCA_041691615.1 Pseudomonadota bacterium | reverse complement strand
GGAAGCCCCACGGGTAGTCTGGCGACAGTCCTCGACAATGACCTCTCTGGATTGGCGAGACTAGGACGAGCGGAGACGGCGCGTACATCCGTAGCCGCTCGTCCACTTCCCCAGACTTACTCGGGGTCGCCGTATTCCCGTCGCCCACTCCGTTACGCAAGCCGCGCAAGCCGCGCAAGCTGCGCAGGCTCGTCGCGCAAGCCGCAAACGGTCGTGAAGCAAACCGCGCCCGCCCGTCACGCAAGCTGCGCCCGTTCACCAAGCAAGCCGCGCTACGTATCCGCGCGCATCGTCGATGCGCGCGTGCTGTCACGGCGTGCATCGACGTTACGCGCCTCACACGTACCGCCTGGGCGGTTTGACGGACGCCGCGTGTCGTAGCAATCATGCCGATCGATCGCACGCGGGTACGCGGTCAGGGGCGAAAGGGAGCGAACATGGGAACTGCGCAAATCCAGGGAGAACTCTGGGACGCCCGGGCGTGCGAGTGGGCGGACTTGCAGGAAGGCATATTCGGACCGTTTTGCGAAGCGGCTTCGACGCGGCAGGTGTAGCGCAAGGCACCACGTTTCTCGATGTCGCTTGGGGCGCGGGACTTGCATTGACGCTCGCTGATAAGCGAGGCGCCAGAGTCAGCGGACGCAACCGACCGCGTGCATGCGACGGCGGAAGCCAAGCGCGTCACCAGGACAGGATGGGTTTGTCGAGGCGGCAGTCTGGGCAATACCCGAAAAGTGCGAGTTCGGCGGTCGCCTGGCCGCACTCGGCAAGCTGATGCCGCGCCACTCTCGGGTGCACCGGGACCCTGGGCACTGTCAGAAGGCGGTGCGTGCGTTGCGCGGCGGGCTTGCCCCCACCCCGCGATCCGCACGATCAGAAATTCCGATGAGGCAGCAGTGCGCAGTGCCGTTGCGGAAGCCATTCATATTTCGGAGCGGTACCGAGCGTGTGTTAGCGGGCCCTCGGGCGAGGATCGGCTTGCATCAGCCTGGGACGACGGCCGTTCGGATATTGTGATGCGTCATGCGCCGCGGTCGCGGCCGTAACGACCGGCGCCGCTTATCGAATCGGGCTGATAGGGATCGAAATTCGCAAGACACGGTGTCGGAGTTTTTTACGCTTTGTGATCGCATCAACCGCCATGCGCGACTAACTCATTGACGTTGCGCAGTTTCAGATCATGGCGCATTTATTGCGTACTGCGACCGCAATCATGTCCGCGGCCCGACCGCGGCTGCGTGGGAGTGGGGGATTGAGAAAAAAATCAAAGAACGTCATAGGCGATCGCGGTGTTGTTCGCGATGTGGTCGTTTATTTGCGCGGCAGGCGTTCAGATTCGGCAAGTTGGGGAAGGCGTATTTACTCGGGTTCATCGGTCCCGTAACGTTTGCCCGCCTTATCCAAGGCGGTTCTGGGGGGTTCAGTTCATGATCAAGCAATTTTCCCGCGTGGTTGGCGCCGCCGCAATCGCGCTGCTGGTTTCCACGTCGTTGTGGGCGCAGGACGGTATTTCTGCTGCCGCGAAGCAGCAAATCGCGACGATTTCCTCGATCAAGTCGAGCTTCAATGCCGCGCAGCAAAAGATGGATTCCCACCTGGCCTTCGGCATCCTTGCTTCCGCCAAGGATGCGCGTGTAGCTTCGATCCAGGACGTAATCACGCCGCTGGCGACCATGTCGACGGCCCTCGACTCCCTTGCCAAAAGCGGCCGGGCGGTTGACCGCGTGACCGTCGATATTTCCGGCGCGGTCAGCGAGGATCTCGTCAGCTCGATCAATGGCGCCGGTGGCACGATATTGCATGTCTCGACCCGTTTCGGCGTAATAACGGCTGTGCTGCCTGTCGCCAATCTCGAAGGCATCGCCGGACGTTCGGACGTCAAGAAGGTTCGCTCGACGGCTCGGAAGCACACGAACGTCGGTGCGCTGACGTCGCAGGGTTACGTGTCGCACGCAGCCAACACGGTGGTGGCAGGCGGACACAACGGCTCCGGCGTCACGGTCGGGGTGATGTCCGACAGCGCGTTGCCCGATCGCGTCGCCGCGCTGATTGCCAGCGGCGATTTGCCCGCGGACACCGCGGTGCTGCCGGGCCAGCAAGGCCCCGCCAACGGCACCAACGAAGGTGCTGCGATGATGGAAATCGTCCACGACCTGGCGCCCGGCGCGAAACTGATTTTCGCCACGGCCTTCACGAGCGAGTCGAGCTTCGCCGATAACATCATTGCGCTCGCAGCAGCCGGCGCCAAGGTAATCGTCGACGACGTCAGCTATTCCGACGAAGGCGTGTTCCAGGATGGCGTGATCGCGCAAGCGGTCAATCAGGTCACCGCCGCGGGCGTCATCTACTTCTCGTCCGCCGCCAACAGCGGCAGCAAGACATACGCCACGAGCACGACTTGGGAAGGCGATTTCCTCGACGGCGGTCCGATCACCGGCGTAATCGCAGCCTTGGGCGAAACCGGCAACGTGCACAATTTTGGCACCGCCGCGGCGCCGCAAAACTACAACCGCATGACCGCGCAATCGGACGACGTCACGCTACGGTGGTCCGACCCGCTCGGCGGAAGCAGCAACGATTACGACCTGTTCGTGCTCAACGCTGCGGGAACGACGCTGATTGATTTTTCCGCTAACTCGCAGACTGGCACCCAGGACCCGGACGAAGAGGCCTACCACCCTGCCGGTTATCCGACCATGGCTCGCATCGTCGTGGTCCTGTTCGATGGCCAAGCGCGCGCACTGCACGTCGACTCGTTCGGCGAAGCTCCGCTGCAGATCGCGACCTCGGGCGCGACCACGGGTCACAATGCCGGACTGAATACGGTGTCGATGGCCGCGACGTACTGGAACAGCGCACGCACCGGCACGCGACCGTTCACGGGCAACGCGAACCCGAACGAAGTCTTCAGTTCGGATGGCCCGCGCAAGATCTTCTTCCACCCGGATGGCAGCGCGATCACACCCGACAATTTCCTGTTCGCGACCAACGGCGGCCAGACGCTGCAGAAGCCCGATCTCGCGGCGGCCGACGGCGTGACCACCAAGACACCGGGATTCAACCCGTTCTTCGGTACCTCGGCAGCGGCCCCGCACGCTGCCGCCATCGCCGCGCTGGTTCGTTCGGCGCGTCCGACGTACACGGTGGCGCAGACCAAGCAGGCGATGACGGCCACGGCGTTGAACTCGATGGCGGCGGGTATCGACCGTGACTCGGGATACGGCATCACGATGGCGAACGGTGCCGTCCAATACGCACTGACCCACTGATCCTCGCAAGCGCATACGCGGACCGGCATCGCCGTCCGCACACTGACTGTCGAAACGGAGAGATGAAATGAAAACGATGAGCGCATTAGCGCGGGTATTGATCCTGGGGCTGTCGCTTGCGACTGCATCAGCCCAGGCCCTGGTGCTGCTGGATACCTCGGGTTCGGTAAGTGCAACCGATCCCACGCAACTCGGGCGCCTGAGCCGCAACGGGATCATCCAGGACTGGACCGCGTCCGAGCCGTTTCCGGGCATCATCAACCCGACAACCGCCTACCACTACGTCACCTACCTAATCAACGTGGGCATCACGCCGTTTGTCCAGATTTCGATCGACTCGACGTCGGCGAATACGTTCGTCTCTGCTTACCAGACGAGCTACAACCCGGACCCGACTGATCCGATCAATCGCGGACTCGACGTGAACTGGCTCGGCGACGAGGGTTCGTCGGGCAATTTTTTCGGCACCGTGCCGAGCTTTTTCCAGGTCACCGCGGCGTTGAACTCCTGGATCGTCGTAGTGGTCAACCAGACCGCCGCCGGTACTGGCGGGCTTGGCGATCCTTTCGGATTGCTGGTCGAGGGATTCATCGACACGGAGTACAGCGATCCCGTGCCGGAACCCGCCACGCTGCTTCTTTCGTTGATCGGACTGGGCGCGCTGGCACGGCAGCGGATGTCGAAGCGCGGATAATCACCACCAGGCAATACCGCGTTCGTAATCGAGGAGGGGCCCGCAGCGATGCGGGCCCTTTTTTCATGCGCCCGATGCGCCATCCTCGGCACACGCGATTGGCCGGCCGAAACATCGCCTAGCCCGGCGGGGACAATATCCGATAGCATGCACGTCCACCGGCTTCGTGAAGGCTCACGGCGCCAGGAGCGAGCATGTCCAACCCGCCAACGCTGACCCTGCATCCCGGCCACGTCACCTTGGTCGAGCTGCGCCGTATCTACCGCGGTGAAGTTCGCCTCGCCCTCGACGGGCGCGCGTACGCGCCGATCGAGGCGGCAAGCGCAGTGATCGCCGGCATCGCCGGTGGCGACGACGCCGTCTACGGCATCAACACCGGCTTCGGCAAATTTGCGCAGACGCGGATCGCGCACGACCAGCTTGCGCAGTTGCAGCGCAATCTCGTGCTGTCGCACTGCACGGGCGTCGGCGTGCCGCTGGCGGACGGCGTGGTGCGCTTGGTGCTCGCTACCAAGGCGATCAGCCTTGCGCGCGGCTATTCGGGCATTCGCGCCGAAATCATCGACGCGCTGCTCGCGCTCGCCAACGCGAGCGTGTTGCCGAAGATCCCATGCAAGGGCTCGGTGGGCGCCTCCGGCGACTTGGCGCCACTAGCGCACCTGTCGGCCGTGCTGATCGGCGAAGGCGAGGCGTCCGCGGAAGGCGGCGTCGTTCGCGGCGCCGATGGCATGCGCCGCGCGGGCCTCGCGCCGATCGTGCTGGGCCCGAAGGAAGGTCTCGCATTGCTGAACGGCACGCAGGTGTCGACATCGCTCGCGCTCGCGGCGCTGTTCGATGCCGAAAATGTCTTCGCCGCGGGCCTCGTCGCGAGCGCGCTGTCGCTCGAGGCGATCAAGGGCTCGGTGCGGCCGCTCGACGCGCGCATCCACGAAGTTCGTGGACAGGCTGGCCAGATGGCCGTGGCGGCCGGACTTCGCGCGCTGCTCGACGGCAGCGAGATCGTGCCATCGCATGCGCATTGCGACCGCGTGCAGGATCCGTATTCGATTCGCTGCGTGCCGCAGGTGATGGGCGCCTGCCTCGACAACATGGCGCATGCCGCTCGCGTGTTGCAGATCGAAGCCAATGCCGCCTCCGACAATCCGCTGGTATTCGCCGAAGGTGGGGATGTCGTCTCCGGCGGCAACTTCCACGCCGAGCCGGTCGCGTTTGCCGCAGACATCCTCGCGCTCGCGATCGCGGAGATCGGCGCCATTTCCGAGCGGCGCATTGCGCTGCTGATCGATTCCACGTTGTCGGGATTGCCGGCGTTCCTGGTTGCCAACGGCGGCGTCAATTCCGGATTCATGATCGCGCAGGTAACCGCGGCGGCACTCGCGTCGGAGAACAAGTCGCTCGCGCACCCGGCGAGTGTGGACAGTCTGCCGACGTCGGCCAACCAGGAAGACCACGTATCGATGGCGACGTTCGCCGCGCGCCGCCTGGCGGACATGGTGACCAATACCGCGACCGTGGTCGGCATCGAGGCGATGGCCGCCGCACAGGGGATGGATTTCCTGCGGCCGCTGCGCAGCTCCGATGCCATCGAGCGCGAGCACGCGCTGATCCGCGAGCGCGTCGCGTTTCTCGACGTCGATCGCTTTCTCGCCACCGATATCCTGGCGATGCAGGCCTGGGCACAGCGCGACGATTGGCCAGCACCGATCACGGCAATGTTGCCTACGCAGACGTCGGCGGCGCCGGGTGTGCCGCGCTGATACCACGCCGCGTCGAATATCCGTTGAATCAGGAATGGAATGCGCATGAGGACCACGCCATGAATGCGAATGACCGGATCATCGGGGCCGCGGGTACGGGCTCGTCCGCACGCACGGTTCGCGCACCGCGCGGGACGACGCTCGCCTGCAAGAACTGGCTGATCGAGGCCGCGTACCGGATGATCCAGAACAATCTCGATCCGGAAGTCGCCGAACGCCCCGAAGATCTCGTCGTGTATGGCGGCATCGGAAAGGCCGCGCGCAACTGGGAATGCTTTGACGCGATCCTGCGAAGCCTGCGCGAGCTCGAAGAAGATGAGACGATGCTGATCCAGTCCGGCAAGCCGGTGGGCGTGCTGCGCACGCATGTCGATGCGCCGCGCGTGCTGCTCGCCAATTCCAACCTCGTGCCGCACTGGGCGACGTGGGAGAAATTCCACGAGCTCGATCGCGCCGGACTGATGATGTACGGCCAGATGACCGCCGGCTCGTGGATCTACATCGGCAGCCAGGGCATCGTGCAAGGCACGTACGAGACTTTTGTAGAGGCCGGGCGCCAGCACTACGGCGGCGACCTCGGCAACAGGTGGATCCTCACTGCCGGGCTGGGCGGCATGGGGGGTGCGCAGCCGCTGGCGGGCGTGCTCGCCGGCGCATCCGTGCTGGCGATCGAATGCGACGAGACGCGCATCGATGCGCGGTTGCGCACGCGTTATCTCGATCGCAAGGCGATCTCCATCGACGAGGCGTTGGCGATCATCGTCGAGGCGACCGCGCAACGACGGCCGGTGTCGGTGGGCTTGCTCGGCAACGCGGCGGAATTGATGCCCGAATTCGCACGCCGCGCGGCGGCGGGCGGTGCGCGTCCGGACATCGTCACCGACCAGACGTCCGCGCACGACCTCGTCAACGGCTACCTGCCGGCGGGATGGTCCGTTGCACAATGGCAGGCGACACGCAAGGTCGACCCACGCTCGGTGGAAAAGGCCGCGCGCGCGTCGATCGTCACGCACGTGCAGGCGATGCTGGCGTTTCGCGCGATGAACGTGCCGACCGTCGACTACGGCAACAACATTCGCCAGGTCGCCTTCGAGGAAGGCGTTGCCAACGCCTTCGATTTCCCCGGCTTCGTGCCGGCGTATATCCGGCCCCTGTTCTGCCGCGGCAAGGGGCCGTTTCGCTGGGTCGCACTGTCGGGCGACCCCGAGGACGTCTACCGCACCGACGCAAAAATGAAGGAACTGTTCGCACAGGACGCGCCGCTGCATCGTTGGCTCGACATGGCGCGTGAGCGCATCGCATTCCAGGGATTGCCGGCACGCATCTGCTGGATTGGATTGGGCGAGCGCAATCGCGCGGGACTCGCCTTCAACGAAATGGTCAGGCGCGGCGAACTGAAGGCGCCGATCGTCATCGGCCGCGACCACCTCGATTCGGGATCCGTCGCGTCTCCCAATCGCGAGACCGAGTCGATGAAAGACGGCTCGGACGCGGTTTCCGACTGGCCGCTGCTCAACGCGCTGGTGAACACCGCGAGTGGGGCGACGTGGGTCAGCTTTCACCACGGCGGCGGCGTCGGCATGGGCTTTTCGCAGCACGCCGGTGCGGTGATCGTCTGCGACGGCAGCGACGCGGCGGCGCGACGCATTGACCGGATGCTGTGGAACGATCCTGCGACGGGCGTCATCCGCCATGCCGATGCCGGTTACGAAGACGCGATCGCCAGCGCCAGGGCCAATGGTCTCGACATGCCGATGCTCGAACGCACGCACGGAACGTGAATTGCTCGAGCGCTTCGACATCCGCGACCTCGCGGCGGTGCCGTGGAAAAACGGCGGCGGCACGACGCGCGAAATCGCCTGCCGCCCGGCCGACGCGAGCCCCAACGAATACGAATGGCGCGCGAGCATCGCGACCATTGCCGCCGACGGGCCGTTCTCGGTATTTCCCGGCGTCGACCGCAGCATCACGCTTTTGTTGGGTGGCGGCGTGCGCCTGCACTCGACCGACGGTGATGGCATCGATCATCGTCTCGATACGCCGTTCGCGCCTTTTGCCTTCGATGGCGCGCGCACCGTGGACGCGACATTGCTCGCGGACGAATCGCTGGACTTCAACGTGATGACGCGGCGCGATCACTGTCGTGCCGACGTACGAGCGCTGCGCGCGGCGTGCCTGCTGCAATCCGCGGCCCGCGGGCTCGTCTATGCCGCGGCGGGCGACTGGACCTATCAGGATGGACCGGCGGTGACCCGGCGCCTGTCCGGCGGGCAGGGCGTCTGGTGGGATGCGCCGCACGTGCATTCGCTTAGCGTCGTTCCGGCGACCCCCTCTGCGGTGCTGATGGCCGTTGCCATTGTTGCCGCGGGTCGCGCGCACGAAACTGGACGCATGCGATGAGCTTTGCTGCGCTTGCGACCGCCGACGGCGTGTGGAAAAACGTCCGGCCAGTGCGCGAGTTGCTCGATTCGGCGTTGCCGTCGTCCATGCGCCATCCGGTGATCGTCGTGCGCGATGGGCGCGTCGCGTGGATCGGCGCCGGCAACGACGTCCCGCATGCGTTCTCGGCACTTCCGCGGCACGATGCGGACGGGGCGTTGTTGACGCCGGGCCTCATCGACTGCCACACGCACCTCGTCTATGCCGGCAACCGCGCGGATGAGTTCGCGCTGCGGCTCGCCGGCGCCACGTACGAAGATATCTCGCGCGCGGGCGGCGGCATCGTGTCGACGATGAACGCCACGCGCGCGGCCGACGAGGAGGCGCTGTTCAGCGCGGCGTCGGGGCGCCTGCAGACATTGCTGGAAGAAGGCGTCTGTGCGATCGAGATCAAGTCGGGCTATGGCCTCGACCTCGCGACCGAGCGCAAGCAGCTGCGCGTGGCGCGCCGGCTGGCCGATGCGCACGGCGTCGTCGTGCGCACGACCTTTCTCGGCGCCCATGCTGTTCCACCGGAGTACGCCGGGCGCGCCGACGACTACGTTGACCATGTTTGCAACGACATGCTGCCCGCACTCGCGGCGGAAGGCCTGGTCGATTCGGTCGACGCGTTCTGCGAGACGATCGCCTTCACGCTCGCGCAGACCGCGCGCGTGTTCGACGCAGCTCGGCGGCTCGGCCTGCCCGTCAAGTTGCACGCCGAGCAACTGTCGGACATGGGTGGCGCCGCGCTCGCGGCCCGTTCGGGCGCGCTGTCGGCCGATCATCTCGAGCATTTGTCGGCCGACGGCATCGCGGCGATGCGCGCGGCCGGCACCATCGCAGTTCTGTTGCCCACTGCGTGCTATTTCTTGCGCGATTCGCATTTGCCACCGATCGCGGCATTGCGCGTCGCCGGTGTTCCGATGGCCGTCGCCACCGACCACAATCCGGGGACCTCGCCGGTGCTGTCGCTGCTGCTGGCAATGAACATGGCGTGCACGCTGTTCCGGCTGACCGTGCCCGAAGCGCTGGACGGCATCACGCGTCATGCGGCGCGTGCGTTGGGCTTGCACGATACGCACGGCACGATCGGCGTGGGCAAGGTCGCGAACTTCGTGTTGTGGGATGCGCAATCGCCGGCGGAGCTCGCCTACTGGATCGGCAAGAGACCGGCGCGCGTAGTTGTTCGCCAGGGACGCATCGCGCACGCCACCGGCGTCGTGGTAGCAGGCGGATAAGGCACTCATGGAACTGTTCGCACGCGACGCATTGTTGCCCGGTGGGTGGGCGCGCGACGTGCGTCTGCAATGGGATGCGCAAGGACGGTTGGTGCGCGTCGATGCCGGCGCAGACTGCGCGGCAGGCGTGGCGGTTAGCCGCGGCCCGGTGATTCCCGGCATGCCCAACCTGCATTCGCATGCGTTCCAGCACGTATTCGCCGGCCTCGCCGAATGCCGGTCGCGCGAGGACGACAGCTTCTGGAGCTGGCGCGAAGCCATGTACCGCTTTGCCGCGCGCATCACGCCGGACGAGCTCGAGACGATCGCGACACATCTGTACATCCGGATGCTACGGGGCGGGTACACATCGGTGTGCGAGTTCCACTACCTCCACCACGACAGTGACGGCCGGCCCTATGCGGACGACGCGACGATGTCGCAATGCCTGTTGCGCGCCGCCCGGCGCGCGGGCATCGGCATCACGTTGCTGCCGGTGCTCTACCAGTGCGCGGGCTTTGGCGAAGTGCCGTCGTTGCCCGAGCAGCGTCGTTTCTTGCGCAGTACGGAGTCGCTGCTGGGACTGATCGATCGCCTGCGTTCAGCGCCGGGTTCGCCCGGGGAACGCATCGGCTTCGCCGCCCATTCGCTGCGTGCGGTGCCGGCGCAGAGCCTGCAGGCCGCGCTCGCCGGGCTCGACGCCATCGATTCCGGTGCGCCGATTCACATCCACATCGCCGAGCAGCAACGTGAAGTGGCCGAATGCATCGCGTGGAGCGGCCAGCGGCCGGTCGCGTGGCTGCTCGATCACGCGAACGTCGATGGGCGATGGTGTCTGGTGCATGCGACGCATCTGTCGACGCAGGAGGCGCTGGCCGCCGCTCGCACAAATGCCGTGGCCGGCTTATGTCCGACCACCGAGGCGAATCTCGGCGACGGTACTTTCAATGCCAGCGGCTGGATGGCAGCGTCGGGAAAATGGGGGATTGGCTCGGACAGCCATGTCTGCGTTGATGCCGCCGAAGAACTGATGGCGCTCGAATACAGCCAGCGGCTCCTGCTGCAACGGCGCAATGTGCTCGCCGGCCAGCGCGATGCGTCTGTCGCGGCTGCAATGATTCGGGCGGCAGTCGCCGGCGGCGCACAGGCGTGCGGGCGCCCGGTGGCCGGCATCGCGGTGGGACAGCAGGCCGATTTCGTCGTGCTCGACGATCGCCATCCGGCGCTGGCGGGATTGGGCGCCGACCAGATGCTTTCTTCGCACGTGTTCGCGAGCGATCGCACGAGCGCCATCTACGGCGTTCACGTCGCGGGCAACGCGCGCATCACTGCGGGCCGTCATCGCGAAGACGAAGACGCGGCGGCGCGATTCGTCGCCGCCCGGTCGGCGTTGCTGGCGCGGGACTGATTTGCCCGCCGGCGCCATGCGGTAACCTTGGCGGCGACGATTCGATCACTGCCAGAGACCATGCACGAAACCGCCCCCGATCCGTTTCGCCTGCGCCGCGGAACGCGCCCGCTGCTGGTGTCGATGCCGCATGTCGGCACATACGTGCCCGCGGCCCTTGCGTCGCGAATGACCGACGCGGCGCGCAGGCTTCCCGATACCGACTGGCATGTCGAGCGCCTGTACGATTTCGTGGATGCGCTCGGCGCCTCGGTGCTGGTCGCGACGCATTCGCGCTATGTCATCGATCTCAACCGGCCTCCCGACAACCACAATCTCTATCCCGGCCAGGACACCACCGGACTGTGCCCCGTCGATACGTTCGATCGGGAGCCGCTGTACACCAATGGCGGCGTCACCGCCGAGGAGATCGATGCGCGACGCACGGCCGTGTGGGAGCCGTATCATCTGGCTCTGCGCGGCGAGCTCGCGCGCTTGTGCGCCGAGCACGACCGGGCGCTGCTGTGGGATGCGCATTCGATTCGGTCGTTCGTGCCGCGCTTCTTTGCCGGGCGCCTTCCCGATCTCAATGTCGGCACGGCCAAGGGAACGAGCTGTGATCCGGTCGTCGAAGCAAGGGTATTCGCCGCCGCGCAGCGGGCAAATGGCCATAGCTCCGTGCTCAATGGCCGCTTCACCGGCGGCTACATCACGCGTCAGTACGGAGCACCCGCGCGGGGCGTGCACGCAATCCAGCTCGAGCTCGCGCAATGCAGCTACATGGACGAGACCTATCCTTTCGACTACGTGCCGGCGCGCGCGGCGAATCTGCAACCGCATTTGCGCGCGATGGTCGACGCGGCACTCGCCTTCGTCGAAGGCGCCTGAAATACAGCGCCGATTCGGAATATGGACACACCGCAAAAAATCATCGTCGGGATCAGTGGCGCCTCGGGCGTCATCTACGGCGTGCGCCTGCTGCAGGCATTGCGCGACAGCCATGTCGAGACGCACCTCGTAATGTCGAGATCGGCGCGGCTGACGCTCGCGTATGAGCTGCCGCTCAAGACGGCCGACGTGGAATTGATTGCCTCCGTCAACTATCGGCAGGAGGACATCGGCGCGGCGATCGCCAGCGGCTCGTTCCGCACGGCGGGGATGGTCGTCGCACCGTGCTCGATCCGTACGCTTTCCGAGATCACGACCGGCGTCACGACGACATTGCTGACGCGCGCCGCCGACGTGGTGCTGAAGGAGCGGCGCCGCCTCGTGCTGCTGGTGCGCGAGACGCCGCTGCACCTTGGGCACCTGCGCAGCATGACGCAGGTGACGGAAATGGGGGCGATCGTGATGCCGCCGGTGCCCGCGTTCTACGCCAGGCCGCAGAGTGTCGACGACATCGTCGACCACACGATCGGACGGGTGCTCGACCTGTTCGGCATCGACAACGCGCTGGTGCGCCGGTGGCGCGACGACGAAGCGGCGCGTCCTGGCGACGCGCCACCCGCGGGCGAGGCCTGACCGGCGACGCGCCGCGTGCAAGCAACGCCGGCCCTCGTGCAGACGGAGTCACTGTCGGCAAAGGTGTGCGCGTAAAAGTAAACGCGCGTGCCCGGAGCCAACGTGGTGCCGGCAGCCGCCGTGCCACTGGCAATGGCACGGCCAGCCGATTGCGCTAGAACGTTCGTCGCATGAAATACGCGCTGATCGCGCTGATCAGGCCGATCACCAGCATGTAGCTCGCGATGTACCACGGCTGGTTGTTGTTCGCATGCAGCAGCGCGGTCGCGATCAGCGGCGTGATCGAGCTCGAGACAATGCCCGACACCTGGTAGACGACGGAGATGCCCGAATAGCGGACGCGTGTGTCGAACAGCTCGCAGAACAGCGCCGCTTCTGGCCCGTACACCGGCGCGTACAGTACGCCCAGCGCCAGCACGATCGCACCGCCTGCCAGCAGGATCGCACCCGTCTGCATCAGCCAGAACATCGGGAACGCGGCCACGCCGCAGATCAGCGAACCCCAGCCGTAGACCGCGCGCCGGCCGAAGCGATCGGACCAGTTCGCCGCGACCGGTATCGTGAAGATCAGGATGAACGCTGCCGCCGAAATCGAGATCAGCACCGAGGTCTTGTCGTATTTCAGCGAGCCGACCAGGTAGGCGATCGTGAACACCGCGTAGATGTTGAACACGACCCCGTCGATCCAGCGCGCGCCCCAACCCAGCAGCACGTTCTTCTTGTAGTCGCGGAACACTTCGGCCACCGGGACCTTGGCGATCTGCTGCGCGCTCTTGATGCGCGCGAACTCGGGCGTCTCGAAGATCTTGAGCCGCACGAAGATGCCGACCGCGACCAGGATGATCGACAGCAGGAACGCTGCACGCCACCCCCACGAGAGGAACGCTTCGTCCGTCATCGAGTACGACAGCAGCGCCACCACGCCGGTGGCGAGGCAAAGGCCGATGGCCAGGCCCACCTGCGGAAAGCACGCATAGAAGCCGCGGCGATTGCGCGGCGCGTACTCGAAGGACATGATCACCGCGCCCCCCCATTCGCCGCCGATGCCGATGCCCTGCAGCAATCGGAGCAACAGCAGGATCAACGGCGCGGCGATGCCGATCGACGCGTAGGTGGGAATGAGCCCGACCAGGAACGTCGAGACGCCCATGATCAGCAATGTCAGCACCAGCAGCGGCTTGCGCCCGATCTTGTCGCCGAAGTGGCCGAACAGGATGCCGCCGACCGGCCGGGTGACAAAGCCCATCGCGTAGACGGTATAGGCAAGCATCGTCGACACGAACACGTTGTCAGCCGGAAAGAAGAGCTTGTTGAACACCAGCCCGGTGATCGTGCCGTAGAGAAAAAAGTCGTACCACTCGACGGTGGTGCCGATAAGGCTGGCGATTGTGACGAGCCTGCGGCTGCGATCGTCGGCTTCGGTGACATGCACCGGTGCGGCCATTGCTGCTTCCATGCTTCCTCCTAGAAGTGACCGGGCTCGTGCCCGTTTTTTTGCTCCGGGCTAGATAGATCGCCCGTCAGTCCCCCTGCATCGCCGCCCGCCCATCATTTCAGTGGGCGGGCGTGCCGATGAAATTGCGCCCGCGCGGTCCCTCGAGGGCGTCGCTGATCATCTTGCGCGATTCCGTCTCGGGCACGCCGTAGCTTTCGAATCGCGTGCTGACATCGAGTCCTTCGAGAAACCCCCGCAAGTACTCCGGTGCTTCTCCCAGCGGGCACGGAAAGACTGCGGCCAGCACCTGGTCGCGCTCGGCACTGTGCCCGATCGCGCGTGTAAGCACCAGCGGCAACGTGAATGAACACGCGATACCGTGCGGCAACCCGTAGCGCAGCGTCATCTCGTACGAAATCGAATGGGCGAGCGCGGTCTTGGTGTTGGAAAACGCGAGGCCCGCTTGCAGCGCGGCCAGCGACGTATCGCTGCGCAGCGCGAGGTTGCCCGGATCGGCAGCCAGACGCGGCAACGTCGCCAGCATCCGCGACGCCGACGCGATTGCATGGGTGTCCGAGACCGGATTGGCGTTCACGTTCCAGATCGACTCGAGCGCGTGCGACAGCGCATCGAGTCCGCTCTGGATCGTCACCGATCGCGGCAGCGTCGTCGTGAGCTCGGGGTCGACGATCGCGGCCTGTGGCCAGGTCTCGCGCAGGTGAAGCGAATACTTGCGGTTGACGGCGCGATCCCAGACCGTCGCCCAAGGCGTCACTTCGCTGCCGGTTCCTGCGGTCGTGGGAATCGCGATCAGCGGCTTCGCGTCGCGCGGCGCGAACGCTTCGCCACGCGCGAGCAGGCCCACCAGCTCGTCGAAGCCGCCGCGCGGCGGCGCGACCATCAACACCTTCGCCGTATCGAGCGTGCTGCCGCCACCGACGGCGACGATGACTTCACACTCGGCGTATTCGCTGCGAAAGCGCGCGTGCAACTTCGCAAGATGGGCGACGTCGGGATTGGGCTCGACGTCGGCGATGACGCCAAGGAGGCTCTTGCCGAGCAGGCCTCGCAGCCGGGCGGTGAGCCCGAGGGCATGCGCCTCCGGAAACGTGACCACGACGGCCTTGCGGCCCGCAGTGATCGTCGGCAGCCGGTCGAGTATTCCGGCACCGAACAGCACGTCGACCGGGTTGTGGTAGCGGAAGCTCAAGCGGTACCTCCCCACGCGGATGGACAGAGTATCCGCGCCGACTTAGTATTGAACCAATACAATTTGTCGGCGCTATCCATAGCTTTTTTCAATGCGACTGACCCAACTGCGCTCGTTCTACGCCGTGGCGCGGCACGGCGGATTTACCGCCGCCGCGCGCGCGCTTCACATCAGCCAGCCCACGGTCACCACCCAGGTCGGCGAGCTGGAGGCGAACTACGGCGTCGAGCTATTCGTCCGCCGCGGGCGCACCGTGGTGCTGACCGATGTCGGGCAGACGCTGTTCGCGATGGCGCAACGGGTTTTCACGCAGGAAGAGGAGGCGGTCAATTTCCTGCGCGAGTCGCGTGAGCTCCGCACCGGCCGGTTGCTGATCGGCGCGGTCGGACCGTTTCACGTGATGGAAATGGTGTCGGCGTTCCGCCAGCGCTACCCGGGGATCGAGGTCGCGATCAGCATCGGCAACTCCGAGGAGGTGTTGCGCGGGCTCCTGGCGTTCGAGACCGACGTCGCGATCCTCGCGCAGTACACCCGCGAACCGCGGTTGCATTCGATCCCCTACCGGTCGCACCCGGTCGTGATCTTCGTGCGTAACGATCACCCCCTGGCGTTGCGCGCGAGTGTTCGCCTCGATGAACTGGCCGGTGAATCCCTGATCATGCGCGAGCCGGGATCGACCACGCGCAAGGCGCTGGAGGACGCTTTCCGCGCAGCGCGGGTGAAGCCGCGGATCGCGATGGAGATCGGCAGCCGCGAAGCGGTGCGCGAAGCGGTGATCGGGGGACTCGGCATCGCCGCCGTCTCGGAATTCGAGTTCGTCGGCGACCCGCGCCTGACCACGCTGCGCATCGACGGCGCGGACGTGCGCACGCATGCGCACGTCGCGTGCCTGCACGAACGTTGCAGGGTGCGCGTGGTCGGCGCGTTTTTCGACGTGGTCGCGGCGATCCTTCGGCAGGGCAATGCCGCTTGAGTGAGCACAAGCGCCGGACATTTCACGTGTCGCGGTAGTCTATCGACCCCATGCAACGGCCACCCTTCAGCGATTTCGCAGCCGAGGTTCTGCTGCAACCCCCGTTGCGCGAAGCGATCACCCGCGCCTATCGGATGCCCGAGCCTGTCAGCGTCGCCGCCCTGGTCGGCATCGCCCGGCTCTCACCGGAGCAGGCGGCGGCCACGCATGCGTTGGCGCTGCGACTGGCGACACGTTTGCGCGAGCGCGGCAGCAGCGCCGGCAGGCAAGGGCTGGTGCAAAGCCTGCTGCAGGAGTTCGCGCTGTCCTCGCAGGAGGGCATCGCGCTGATGTGCCTCGCCGAGGCGCTGCTGCGCATCCCCGATGCCGCCACGCGCGACGCGCTGATCCGCGACAAGATCGGACCGGGCGACTGGGACGCGCATCGCGGTCAGAGCCCGTCGATCTTCGTCAATGCCGCGACGTGGGGATTGCTGCTCACGGGAAAGCTCGTCGCCACGCACACCGAAGGCGGCCTTGCCAACGCGTTGTCGCGGGTGCTGGCGCGAAGCGGTGAACCGCTGGTGCGCAAAGGCGTCGATATGGCGATGCGACTGATGGGCGAACAGTTCGTCACCGGCGAGACGATCGCCCAGGCGCTCGCCAACGCCAGGAAGCGCGAAGCGCAGGGTTTTCGTTATTCCTACGACATGCTGGGCGAGGCGGCGCTGACCGACGCGGACGCGAAGCGATACCTTGCCGCGTATGCGGAGGCGATTCATGCGATCGGCGGCGCCTCCGCTGGCCGCGGCATCCACGACGGCCCCGGCATTTCGATCAAGCTCTCGGCCTTGCATCCGCGCTACAGCCGCGCGCAACGCGCGCGCGTCGTCGCCGAGCTCTATCCGCGATTGCGGCATCTGGCGCTGCTCGCGCGGCAATACGACATCGGGCTCAACATCGACGCCGAGGAGGCCGATCGCCTGGACCTGTCGCTCGACCTGCTTGAACTGCTGTGCGGCGAGCCCGCACTCGCCGGCTGGAACGGCATCGGCTTCGTGATCCAGGCGTACCAGAAGCGTTGTCCCTATGTCATCGACTACCTCGTCGATCTCGCCACGCGCAGCGGCCGGCGGCTGATGGTTCGCCTGGTGAAGGGCGCGTACTGGGACAGCGAAGTCAAGCGCGCGCAGGTCGACGGCCTGGAAGACTATCCGGTCTTCACTCGCAAGGCACACACCGACGTCTCCTACCTCGCCTGCGCACGCAAGATGCTGGCGGCGCCCGCGGCGCTCTATCCGCAGTTCGCGACGCACAATGCGCAGACGCTGGCGGCGATCTGCGAAATGGCTGGACCCGACTATCGTCCGGGGCAATACGAGTTCCAGTGCCTGCATGGCATGGGCGAGCCGTTGTACGAGCAAGTGGTGGCGAGCGCCGAGCAGGGCGGACTGGCGCGTCCGTGCCGCATCTACGCGCCCGTCGGCACGCATGAAACCCTGCTCGCCTACCTGGTGCGGCGCCTGCTCGAAAACGGCGCGAACACATCGTTCGTCAACCGCATTGCCGACGCCACGATTCCGATTGAAACGCTGGTTTCCGATCCTGTTGCCGAAGTGGAACGCGTCGGGGCGGCAAGTGGCCGGCTGGGCGAACCTCATCCGCGCATTGCGTTGCCGCGCGCGATGTTTGGCGACGCGCGCGTCAATTCCGCGGGCATCGACCTGTCCAGCGAGCAACAGCTGAGGTCGCTGTCGGCAACGCTCGCGCAGGACACGCCGGCAGCCGGTTGGCTGGCCGCGCCGCGCGTGCAAGGCATCGAACGCATTGGCGGAACGTCGGTGCCGGTGCTCGACCCGGGTGATCGGCGGCAGGTCGTCGGCCGCGTGTTCGAAGCGTCTTCCGAGGACATCCGCGATGCGCTGGCCGCGGCGCAGGACGCGTGGCCGGCGTGGCAAGCGGCCGGCGCAGCCGATCGCGCGGCCGTGCTCGAGCGCGCTGCGGACCTGATGGAAGCCGCTACGGCGCAGTTGATCGGCATCATCGTCCGCGAAGCCGGCAAGACTTTCGCCAACGCGATCGGCGAAATACGCGAGGCCGTCGACTTCCTGCGCTACTACGCCGCCGAAGCGCGCGCGGCGCTGTCGCAACATCCCGAACCGCTGGGCGTGGTGGTGTGCATCAGCCCGTGGAATTTTCCGCTGTCGATCTTCACCGGCCAGGTCGCGGCCGCGCTCGCCGCCGGCAACGCGGTGCTGGCCAAGCCTGCGGAACAGACGCCGCTGATCGCCGCGCAGGCGGTGCGCCTGCTGCTCGAAGCCGGTGTTCCCGGCGACGTACTGCAACTGCTGCCCGGCCGCGGCGAAACGGTCGGCGCAGCGCTGGTCGCCGATCCGCGTGTGCGCGGCGTGCTGTTCACCGGGTCGAACACGGTCGCCCGCCTGCTGCAGAAGAGCCTCGCCGGGCGCGTCGACGACGACGGTCGATTGCCGACGCTGATCGCGGAAACCGGTGGCCAGAACGCCATGATCGTCGACTCGTCCGCGCTGGCGGAACAGGTGGTCGCCGACGTCGTCGCGTCGGCATTCGACAGCGCGGGACAGCGCTGCTCGGCGCTGCGGCTGCTGTGCGTGCAGGACGACGTCGCCGACCGCACGCTGGCGATGCTGGACGGTGCGATGCGCGAGCTGGCGATGGGACCGACGGCGAAGCTCGCAACCGATGTCGGTCCGGTCATCGACGACGAGGCCAAGGCGTCGATCGAGCAGCACATCGCGGCGTTTCGCGCGCGGGGCGGAGCGGTCAGCCAGCCGGGTTCGGACAACGACGCACAGGATCTCGCGCAGGGTTCGTTCGTGCCGCCGACGCTGATCGAGATTGCGGATGTCAGCGAACTGGAGCGCGAAGTCTTCGGCCCGGTGCTGCACGTGCTGCGCTTTCGCCGCGACGAGCTTCCCGCGCTGCTCGACGCGATCAACGCCACGGGTTTCGGTCTCACGTTCGGCGTGCACAGCCGCATCGACGAGACCATCGACTTCGTGACCTCCCGCATTCACGCCGGCAATATTTACGTCAATCGCAATATGATCGGCGCGGTGGTGGGCGTGCAGCCGTTCGGAGGCGAAGGCCTCTCGGGCACCGGTCCCAAGGCAGGTGGCCCGCTCTACCTGCATCGACTGGTGAAGGACGCGACCGAGTCGAAGGGCGCAATGCGGGGTGTGGATATTGCACGCGCGGCAAGCCACCCGCTGGGCTTGCTGCGGGATTTCGTGGCCGCGCGGGCGGAGTTCGCCGACCTCATTGCCGCCTGCGATCACCTCGCCGCCGACCCGACTGCCGGCCAGTCACGCACGTTGCCAGGCCCCACGGGCGAGCGCAATGTCTACACGCTGCTGCCGCGAGACGCGGTGCTGTGCATCGCCTTCGACCGCGGCGACCTGCTGCTGCAGTTCGCGACGGTGCTGGCCGCGGGTTCGCGCCGCGCCGTGTGGCTCGATAACGACCTGTCGACCGGGCTACTGCGCGAGATGCCCGCGTTGTTGCGTGAACGGGTGCTGATCGACGGGGCGCTGACGCTTCCGTTCGAGGCGGCGCTGATCCAGGCGGATGACGTCGAAGTGGCTGCGTGGAGTCGCCGTCTCGCGCAGCGTGACGGTCCCATCGTCGGCCTGCAATCCGCGGCCCGCGGCGCGCGCGGACCGGGCGCGTTCGCGGTCGAGCGGCTGATGGCCGAGCGCAGCATGTCGGTCAACACCGCCGCCGCTGGCGGCAACGCCAGTTTGATGACCATCGGCTAAGCTGCAGACAACTTGGTATAAAAGTGTTTTAGATCAACAGGTTGTTGAGAAGATCTGGTCACCGCTGCGTGGTAGCGAGCAATGCTGGAAGCCTGACCCGAGTGAATATTCACAACGCGAATGGTGAATATTCACGTTTCCGCCGGGAGGCTATTGACGCACACTGCTCGCAGGTGTCTAGTGCACCCAGTTTTACGGGCCGGAAGGTTCTAAAAAACCCGTCAGGTCGCCATTTCCGGGGAATGGCGATCCAGATCGCAGGGAGAAGATCCAGATGGCAACACGCAACAGGCAAATGATCGTGGTCGCGGCGGCTGTGTTCGCGGTGGCGGGATTCTCGATCTACATGGCCAACTATCAACCGGACGTCGTCAAAGGCGTGATGGGCACGGCGGCCACGGCCTCGAACGCAGCCAACACCTCGAACGCGGCCAACACCTCGAACACGGCGAACACCGCGAACACCGCGAACAC
>JBEPUI010000058.1:0-20417 GCA_041691615.1 Pseudomonadota bacterium | reverse complement strand
CCGCTGACCTCTTGCATGCCATGCAAGCGCTCTCCCAGCTGAGCTATACCCCCACGGCGAATCGCGGATTATACGGTAGGTGCATCCTGCCGCGCAAACCGCAGTTACCGATGGCGGCTGGTGTCGCGGTGCATGCGCCCGATCCAGCGATGCAGCTATCATCGCCCGGCAAATTTCTCGATTGGGACCATGACCACCGCCTCCGCCACGCGGCTTCTCGCCGATCGCGTCGTGCTGATCACCGGCGCGACCGGCGGGCTGGGCGCGCCAATCGCGCGCGCCTGCGCGGCCGAAGGCGCGACGGTCGTGCTGCATGCGCGCGTGGTACGCAAGCTGGAAGCGCTCTACGATGAAATCATCGCCGCGGGCCATCCCGAGCCCGTCATTTTGCCGCTTGATTTCGCCAAGGCCGAAGCGGCCGACTTCGCCAACGTCGCCAATGCGCTCGAAGCCCAGTTCCAGCGCCTCGACGCGATCGTGCATACCGCGGCGATGCTGGGCTCGCTCGGACCACTCGAACATCAGTCCTTCGATAACTGGGTCAACCTGCTGCACGTCAACGTCGCCGCGCCCATGGGACTGACGCGCGCACTGATGCCCCTGCTGACACGCGCGGCCGACGCCAGCGTGATCTTCACGCTCGACGATCGCGGCATCGAGCCGCGCGCGTACTGGGGCGGCTATGCGGTGACCAAGGCCGGCGTGGCGGCGCTGTCGCGCGAGCTGGCCGACGAGTGGGAAAACCGCGCCAACCTGCGCGTCAATGCGGTGATCCCCGGCCCCATACGTTCACCATTGCGCGGGCAATCGCATCCCGCCGAAGACCGCATGGCGTTGCCCGCACCAGAACTGTTGGTACCGCTTTACCTCGAGTTGATCGGGCGTCAGCGCAAGTCGGAAAGCGGAATGCTTTTCGATGCGCGCGCGTGGCTCAAGGGAGCGCCTGCGTCATCGTCGCTCCTCGCGTAGTGCAGCCGCACGCGCAGGCGGCGATAGTCCTCCGCGGACAGCATGTCGGGCAGGATCGCGACGGTGCGCGTGCGCCGTCCACCCAACGGCCGGCAAATGATGCTGGTGAACGGAAACCCAAGGTAGCCGCCATTTAGAAGTACCGCCTCGACGGAAGAACCATCGGAGTCGAGCAACGCCAGCGATCCGTCGAGGCGTACGATCAGCCCAACAGGAAGGCGCTCGCGCCACATCCGTGCCGCGAGCGATGCGATCAGCACGACCAGCCAAGCGCGAAGCGCGAAGCCGAGCGGCAGGAGCGCGACGAGCACGACCGTGATCGCGCACGTGCCGGCAATGAACATGTGCCGCCAGCGAGATGGGGTGAGATCGACACGAATAGGCGGCGGATGGCGCATCCCTGCGATTGCAGCGCGACAGCCGACGCGCGCGCCATCGGCCACAAAGACTACGTCACTGCGCGGGCTCGCTCGAAGATGCCTTCGCCAGCGCTAGCCACGTCTCGACAACCGTATCGGGATTGAGCGACATGCTCTCGATCTTCTGCTCGACCAGCCATTGCGCGAGGTCGGGGTAGTCGGACGGACCCTGCCCGCAGATGCCGCAATACGCGCCCTTCCTGTTGCACGCGGCGATCGCCATCGCGAGCATCGCCTTGACCGCGTCGTCGCGCTCGTCGAACGTCGCGGCGATCGCACCGCCCGAGTCGCGATCGACGCCCAACGTGAGCTGAGTCATGTCGTTCGAGCCGATCGAAAAACCGTCGAAATGCTCGAGAAAGCGATCGGCCAGCACTGCGTTCGAGGGCAATTCGCACATCATGATCACGCGCAGGCCGTTTTCTCCGCGCGCCAGTCCGTTCTTATCGAGCAGCGCGATCACCTGCTCGGCTTCAGAAAGCGTGCGCACGAACGGCACCATCAGCTCGACGTTCGTCAATTGCATGTCATCGCGCACGCGCTTCATCGCCTGGCACTCGAGCGCGAAGCAATCGTAAAAATCCGGCGACAGGTACCGCGACGCGCCGCGAAACCCGAGCATCGGGTTTTCCTCGTCGGGCTCGAACGCCGGGCCGCCGATCAGGTTCGTGTATTCGTTGGACTTGAAATCCGACAGCCGCACGATCACCTTTTTCGGCCAGAACGCCGCCGCGATCGTGGCGACACCTTCGGTGATCTTGGCCACGTAGTACTCGGTCGGACTCGCGTACGCGGCGATGCGCGGCGCGATTTCGCGCCGAAGGTCGGCGCTCTGGCGATCGAACTCGATCAATGCCTTGGGGTGCACGCCGACGTTCTTGTTGATGATGAATTCGAGGCGCGCAAGCCCCACGCCTTCGTTTGGCAACCGCTGGAACGCGAACGCAAGCTCGGGATTGCCGACGTTCATCATGATCTTGGTGGGCGACTTCGGCATCTTGTCGAGCGCGACGTCGTCGATGTCGATCGTCAGCAGGCCGGCGTAAACATTGCCGGTGTCGCCTTCGGCACAGGACACGGTGACCTCGTCGCCTTCCTTCAGCACTTCGGTCGCATCGCCGCAGCCAACCACGGCGGGGATGCCCAGTTCGCGCGCGATGATCGCCGCGTGACACGTGCGGCCGCCGCGATTAGTCACGATCGCGCCGGCGCGCTTCATCACCGGTTCCCAATCCGGGTCGGTCATGTCGGTGACTAGTACATCGCCGGACTTAACCTGATCCATTTCCGCGGCCGACGCGATCAGCCGCACGGCGCCCTGCCCGATTTTCTGGCCGATCGCGCGGCCGGTGGCGAGCATCCTGGCTTTCGACGCGCCCTGCAACCGGTAGCGACGCAGCGTGTTGTCGGCGTCGCGCGAGCGCACCGTCTCCGGACGCGCCTGCACGATGTAGAGCTTGCCGTCGCGGCCGTCGCGCGCCCATTCGATGTCCATCGGCCGCTTGTAGTGCTGCTCGATCTTGACCGCGAAGTGCGCGAGTTCCTCGACTTCGGCATCGGTCAGCGAAAACAACCGGCGCTCATCCGCCGCCACTTCCACCGTGCGCGTCGATTTGCCGGTCATGGTGGTGTCGCCGAAGATCATCTTGCTGGCCTTGCTGCCCACACTTTTGCGCAGGATCGCGGGAAGCCCCCGTTCGAGGTTGTGCTTCCACACGTAGAACTCGTCGGGATTGACGGCGCCCTGCACCACCGTTTCGCCCAATCCGTAGGCCGACGTGATGAACACGACCTTGTCGAAGCCCGATTCGGTGTCCAGCGTGAACATCACGCCGGCCGACGCCTCGTCGCTGCGCACCATCCTTTGCACCCCGGCGGAGAGCGCGACATCTGCGTGCGCATAGCCCTGGTGCACGCGATAGGCGATCGCGCGGTCGTTGTAGAGAGAGGCGAATACTTCCTTAATCGCTTGAAGTATATTCTCCAAGCCACTGATATTAAGAAATGTTTCCTGCTGTCCGGCGAACGAAGCGTCCGGCAGGTCCTCGGCGGTCGCAGACGAGCGAACCGCGAACGTCATGTCCGGCGACGACTTCGCCAGAGCGGCGTAGGCATCTCCGATTTCCTTCGCGAGCGCCGGTGGCAGCGGTGCGTCGATCAGCCATTGGCGGATCTCCTTGCCTGCGCGCGCAAGCTCCTTCACGTCCTCGGTGTCGAGCGACTTCAAGCGCGCCGCAATGCGACCGCCCAGTCCTTCATGCTGGAGGAATTCCCGGAACGCTTCGGCAGTCGTGGCAAAGCCACCCGGCACGCGAATGCCCGCCTGGCCGAGCTGGCTGATCATTTCGCCCAGCGACGCGTTCTTGCCGCCGACCGAATCCACATCGGTCATCCGCAGCTTGTCGAGCGCGATGACGCGTGCCGTCTGCCCCATGTCGAACCATCCCTTCCGTTGCGCCGAGGTGTCGCGCTGCGCGAACGGTCGTCACGCTAGGCGAAAGGGTGGGATTTTACCTGCGATGTGGCCAAAGACGTTGCGGCGCACAACGGCCGCAGCGGCACGGCACACGTTGAAAGCGATGACAAGGCAGTCGAAGCGCATGCAAATGATCAATAAAAAACCCGGCATGCGCCGGGTCCGGTACAACTTCGTCATTAAAATGCGTCAGTCGTTATGCGACCCGTACCCTGACGGCAGGGCCAGCTCGTCGAGCTCGGGCACATCCGCACCTTCGACGCCATTTTTCGGCTCTTCCGCGCTATCAGGCTGGCGATGGCGGCTCTTCACCGCGCGTCGCAGGCTTCGATATAGATCGGGATGTGATTCGCGCAGGTAGGCGATGATCTCGAAGTCGACGCGCTTGATCTGCGACAAGTCCACCTGCTCGACGTGCACCAGCCGCAGCAGTTCGCGCACCGGCTTGGGCATTTCGCGACCGCTTTCATACCGCGATCCGCCGCTTTGCGTGACGCCGATCTGCGTCCAGAACTGCTCCTGGTTGAGACCCAGCCGGCGGCGGATTTCGCGCGGATTCAGTACGCGTTCGAGCAGTTTCACAAAAGTCCCGTTGCAGACAGTTGATCGGGCGAGCGAATACCTATACCAATGGCATATTTTTGACCGAACGGCCGATTCCCGCAAGGGCCACTGACGGACGGCGTAAATCGCCTTCCCACTCGGCACCCTCGTGGGGATTTGTCGCGTTATACACCCATCTTGCCACGAATGCCGCGAAAACGCATCGCAACGCCCCTCCGCAGCCTGTTAAAATCAACCACTTACAAAAGGAACTTCGACATGCTGCGCTACGACTTGCATTGCCACTCGACGTGGTCCGACGGGGTCCTCGCCCCGGCCGAAGTCGTGCGGCGCGCGGCCGAACGCAAGGTGGACGTGCTGGCGCTCACCGACCACGACGAGATGGGGGGTGTCGCCGAGGCCCGCGACACGGCCGCGCAGTCCGGCATCAGGTTTGTCGCCGGCACCGAAATTTCCGTCTCGTACCTGACGCACACCCTCCATGTGCTGGGGCTCGCCGTCGATGCGGACAATCCGGTGCTGCTCGAGGGCTTGAGGAGCGTTCGCCAGGGCCGTGACGCCCGCGCGCGCCGGATGGGTGAATCGCTCGCCAAAGCCGGCATTGCCGGCGCCTATGAAGGCGCGCTCACGTATGCAGGCAACATCAGCTTGCTGTCGCGGACGCATTTCGCGCGATTTTTGGTCGAGCGTGGCCACGTCCACGACACGCATGCGTGCTTCAAGCGCTTCCTCGTTCCGGGCAAGCCCGGGTATGTCTCGCACGTGTGGGCCGATCTGCCGGAAGCGATCGGGTGGATCCATGCGGCGGGCGGACTTGCAGTGCTCGCGCATCCGGGCCGCTACCGCGTGACCGCCACGGGCATGCGCAGGCTGCTCGACACGTTCCGCGACGCCGGCGGCGACGGCATCGAGATCATCTCGTCGTCGCATACGCCGGAGCAGTTCGGCGAGTACGCGGCGCTGGCGCGGGTCTATGGCTTCAAGGGCTCGGTGGGATCGGACTTCCACGCCCCTGGCGAAAGCTGGCTCGACCTCGGCGACTCGCCGCCCTTGCCTGAAGGAGTGACGCCGATCTGGAACGACTGGTGAGTCCCGATCCGAGCAAGCGCACGGTCTTTTTCCTGTCCGACCGCACCGGCATCACTGCCGAAGTGCTGGGCAACAGCCTGCTCACCCAGTTCGAGAATTTCCAGTTCCGGCGCATCACAATTCCGTTCGTCGATTCGGTCGAGCGCGTCGCCGACGCGCTGCGCGAAGTCAACGATACGGGAGTGCGCGAAGGCCGCAGGCCAATCGTATTCAGCTCGATCGTCGACGACACGATGAGCGCGATGATCCACCGCGACGCCAATGCGCTGACGCTCGACCTGTTCAAGATGTTCCTGACGCCGCTCGAGCAGGAGCTGGGGGTCGCCAGCGTGCATGCGGCCGGGCGCTCGCACGGCCTCGCCAACCTTCACGACTATTTCACGCGGATGGAGGCGATCAACTTCACGCAGACGCACGATGATGGCGCCGCGACGCGCGAACTCGGCAAGGCGCAGGTGATCCTGGTGGGCGTGTCGCGCTGCGGCAAGACGCCGACCTCGCTCTACCTGGCGATGCAGTTCGGCGTGCGTGCCGCCAACTTTCCACTGACGCCGGATGATTTCACCGAGCGCAAGCTGCCGAAGTCGGTGGTCCCGTTCCGCGACCGGCTGTTCGGCCTGACGATCCAGCCCGAGCGACTGCGCGAAATCCGCGAAGAGCGCCGCCCCGGCAGCAAGTACGCGGCGCTCGAGACCTGCCGCTTCGAAGTGCGCGAGGCCGAGAACCTTATGCAGCACGAGAACATCCCGATGCTCGACACTACGTCGAAGTCGATCGAGGAAATCTCGACGACGATCCTGCATCGCGCGAAGCTCGAGCGGCACACATACTGAGCACGCAAATACTTTAGAATCGAGTTTCCGTTATCACGATTTTGCTGGGAGCTTGCCGATGATCCCCTTTATCCGTGCGTTTACCGCCGCCTCTATTTGCATGGCGCTTTCGTTGATCACGCTGGTCGCCACACCGGCCTTCGCCGACACCGACTACACCGATCACTGGTCCAATCCGACGCAGAACGGCTGGGGTGTCGCAATGACCCAGGGCGCCAACGTGATCTATGTGGAGATATTCCACTACAACGCCGATCACAGCCCGACGTGGTTCGGCGGCACCGTTACACGCTTGTCGGACGGCCACTACCAAGGCGCGCTATTCACGGTCAGTGGTGATTACTACGGTCACATGCCCTACGATCCACTGGTTTTCGCGGCGACGCCGGCGGGAACGTTGGATTTCAACGCCACCGACCCCAGTCACGGGCAGTTGAGCTTCACGATCAACGGC
Organism: Pseudomonadota bacterium; assembly: GCA_041691615.1. Lineage (GTDB taxonomy): Bacteria > Pseudomonadota > Gammaproteobacteria > Burkholderiales > Casimicrobiaceae > VBCG01. Next base: position 13,613 of record JBEPUI010000058.1, on the reverse strand, counting down.
GTGACCGTGCTGACACAGGTCGAGCGCCTGACGCTGGATACCATTGCGCTGCCCGGCAACTACCTCGGCGCCATTTTCCAGGCCAAATCCGCGGAGTGCAGCGGCGGCGCATCGGCCAACTACTCGCCGATGCAAATCATCGTTACACAACCGATGTCGGACGGCCCGGTCGGCATCGAGTTTCGCTTTGCCGATGCTCCGTACGAAACGTTTTGCACGACCACGGGCGCCGTCACCCAGCAAGGCCGCGTGCTGGACATGGCAACCGGCGTCCACGTCTGCAGCGGCTCGACCTACCCGTCATTGCATGTCTACGATATCCGGCGCACGGCGTCGGGGGGCATCGAAGGTCGCTGGACGACCGTCGCCGGCAATTCGTGCGTGGACAGCGGCAAGTTCATTGGGATGAGCCCGTAGCGCTTTCGCGCCGCCGCACGCACTCGAAAAGGCAGATTCCCGCCGCCACCGCCGCATTAAGCGACTCGATGCCCCCGGGCATCGGGATCGTAACGCGCCGGTTCGCCATGTCGGCGAGCGTCGCCGACAACCCGGCGCCTTCGTTGCCCACCGCGAGCGCGATCGGCCACGGCAGGTTCGCCGCGAACAACGATTGGCCGCCTGCGACCACCGTCGCGAGCAGCGTGCCGCCGGTGGCACGAAACGCGCGTGACCATGCAGGCAGGTCAACGTCCTCGTAGATCGCCAGGTGAAAATGCGCGCCTTGCGCCGCGCGCAGCACTTTGGGCGACCACGCGAACGACGAGTCGCGCGACAGGTGGACCTGTCGCACGCCTGCCGCCGCCGCCGAACGCAGCATCGAGCCCACGTTGCCGGGATCCTGCACGTCTTCCAGCAGCAGGCAAAAGTCGGCGAGCGCCGCAGGTGGCGCCTGCGGAGTGACGATCACCGCGATCGCGCCGATGTCCGGCGGCAGCGTCGCGATCGCGCCGAGCAGCGCACGCGACACGACCACCAGCCGCGATGGCGCGGTGCGCGCAACCACCGCTGCCACCGCCGGTTCGGCGATCGCATCGTGCGCGACGATCAGCGTCTCGGGCTGCCCGACGCGCGCGAGGTAGGCGTCGATCGCGTGCACGCCTTCGAGCACGCAGCGGCCGCGCTTGCGCCGATCGCGCGACGACGCAATGAGGCGTGACGCTTCCTTGATACGCGGATTGTCGAGCGAGGTGACGCGCGTCATCGAAAACGCCCGCGGCTTCCGAGATCAGCGCTTGGCCGGCGCGGCGGTTTGAAGCTGGAACAGCACTTCGTCATGCTTGACCATGCCGAGCTCGGATCGCGCGCGCTCCTCGATGGCTTCGGACCCGGTCTTCAGGTCGCGAACGTCGGCGTCGAGCGTGTCGTTGCGCAGCTTGAGCTTTGCATTGGCGTCGCGCTGCACCGCGACCTGGCGGTCGAGCTCGCGCACCGCCAGCAAGCCGCCCTTGCCGAACCACAACGGATATTGCAGCGCGGCGGTCAGCAACAACAGGATAGCGGCGAGCCAGCGCATCGATCGGCTAGGAAATATTGAAGAACGCCGCGCGCCCCGGGTAGCTCGCGGCGTCGCCCAGGTCTTCTTCGATTCGCAACAACTGGTTGTACTTGGCCACGCGGTCGGAGCGCGACAGCGATCCGGTCTTGATCTGGCCGGCGTTGGTGCCCACCGCGATGTCGGCGATCATGCTGTCCTCGGTTTCACCCGAGCGGTGCGAAATGACCGTGGTGTAGCGCGCCCGATTGGCCATGCTGATCGCGGCGAACGTCTCGGATAGCGTGCCGATCTGGTTGATCTTGATCAGCACCGAATTGGCCACGCCCTTGGCGATGCCCCGCTTGAGGATGGTCGTGTTGGTGACGAAGATGTCGTCGCCCACCAGCTGCACGTCCTTGCCGAGACGGTCGGTCAGCTTCTTCCAGCCGTCCCAGTCGTGCTCGGACATGCCGTCCTCGATGCTGACGATCGGATACTTGCTGCACCAGGTTGCGAGCACGTCGACCATCTGCTCGGACGTCAGCACGCGGCCCTCGCCGTCGAGGCGATAGGCGCCATCCTTGTAGTACTCGCTGGCCGCGCAGTCCATCGCCAACGCGATGTCGGTGCCCGGCGTGTAGCCCGCCTTGTCGATCGCCTCGACCAGCAGTTGCAGCGCCGCCTCGTTGCTCGCGAGGTCGGGGGCGAAGCCGCCTTCATCACCGACGGTCGTGGGCAGTTTGCGCTCGGTCAGCAGCTTCTTCAGCGTGTGAAACACCTCGGCGCCGTAGCGCAGCGCTTCGCCGAAGCTCGGCGCGCCCAACGGCACGATCATGAATTCCTGCAAGTCGAGCTTGTTGCTCGCGTGCGCGCCGCCGTTGATGACGTTCATCAGGGGCACGGGCAGCTGCATCGGACCCGCGCCGCCGAGGTAGCGATAAAGCGGCAGAGATGTCTCCTCGGCCGCCGCCTTGGCCACAGCGCAGGACACCGCCAACAACGCGTTGGCGCCCAGCCGCCCCTTGTTGTCGGTGCCGTCGAGCTCGATGATCGTCTTGTCGATCAACCCCTGCTCGGTCGCGTCGAGGCCGAGAATCGCTTCGCAGATCTCGGTGTTGACGTTGTCGACGGCGCGGCGCACGCCCTTGCCCATGTAGCGCGCAGCGTCGCCGTCGCGCAATTCGATCGCTTCCTTCGACCCGGTGGACGCACCCGACGGCACGGCCGCGCGCCCGGACACGCCCGACTCCAGCATGACGTCGGCTTCGATGGTGGGGTTGCCGCGCGAATCGAGGATTTCACGGGCGATGACGTCGACGATGGCGCTCATTGGTTTTTTGTGGGAGTCATGAATTCGGATTCGGGAAAACCGCTGCGCTTGACCGCGCGGTCGAGCTCGACGAGCGTTTGCAGCAGCGCGCGCATGCGGCCCAGCGGCCACGCATTGGGGCCGTCGGACAGTGCTTTCGACGGGTCGGGGTGCGTTTCCATGAACACGCCGGCGACACCGGCGGCGACTGCGGCGCGCGCCAGCACCGGCACGAACTCACGCTCGCCGCCCGACGTGCTGCCCTGCCCGCCGGGCAGCTGAACCGAATGCGTGGCATCGAACACCACCGGGCAGCCAGTGGCGCGCATGATCGCCAGCGAGCGCATGTCGGAAACCAGGTTGTGATAGCCGAACGACGCGCCGCGCTCGCACACCATGATGTTGTCTGTGCCGCTCGCCGCCCTGGCCTTGCCGACCACCTGCAGCATGTCCTCGGGCGCGAGGAACTGGCCCTTCTTGATGTTGACCGGCAGTCCGGCCTGCGAAACCGCCTGGATGAAATCGGTCTGCCGGCACAGGAACGCTGGTGTCTGTAGCACGTCGACGACCTTGGCGACCGCGGGAACCTCGTCGACGGTGTGCACGTCGGTGAGCACCGGCACGCCGATCTGGCGTTTCACTTCGGCGAGGACATGCAGCCCTTCATCGATGCCAGGCCCGCGAAAACTGGCGTGCGAGCTGCGATTGGCCTTGTCGTACGACGACTTGAAGATGAACGGCACTGCCAGCGCAGCGCAGATTTCCTTCAGCGTGCCGGCGGTGTCGAGCTGCAATTGCATCGACTCCACGACGCAAGGACCGGCAATCAGGAACATCGGCCGATCGAGGCCGACGTCGAATCCGCACAGGTTCATCGCAGGTTCAAATCGAGGTCACGAGCTCGCCCACGCGCGCGTTGGCATCGCCGCCGACAGCGCGCTTGGCGTCGAGCGCCGCGCGCACAAAGCTTGCGAACAGTGGATGTCCGCGGCGCGGGTTCGACGTGAACTCGGGGTGGAACTGGCAGCCGAAGAACCAGCGGTGCCCCGGCAACTCGATCATTTCGCAGAGGTCGCCGGCGATGTGGCTGTGTGCCCTCGCGCCGACGATCATCCCGGCCGCCTCGATGCGGGGCAGGTAGTGATTGTTGACTTCATAGCGGTGCCGATGGCGCTCCGAGACCACGGTGCTTCCATAGATGCGATGCGCGAGCGAGCCGGGCACCACTTCGCATGGCTGCGCGCCCAGGCGCATCGTGCCGCCCATGTCCGAGTCGGCGTCGCGCGTCTTGATCGTCCCGTCGTGGTCCTGCCATTCGGTGATCAGCGCCACGACGGGATGCGGTGTCGTCAGGTCGAATTCGGTGCTGTTGGCGTTGGCGAGACCCGCCTTGGCGCGCGCGTACTCGATCATCGCGAGCTGCATGCCGAGACAGATGCCCAGATACGGAATGTCGTTCTCGCGCGCGTAGCGGATCGCCGCCATCTTGCCTTCGACGCCGCGCTTGCCGAAGCCGCCCGGCACCAGGATCGCATCCATGTTGCGCAGCGCGTCGATGCCGTCGCGCTCGATCGTCTCCGAATCGACGTAGTGGATCCGCACCTTCGACTGCGTGTGGATGCCCGCGTGGATGAGCGCCTCGGAAAGCGACTTGTACGATTCGGTCAGGTCGACGTACTTGCCGACCATCGCGATGTCGACGTCGTGCTGCGGATTGCCCAGAGCGTCTGTCAGCTTGTTCCATACCGAGAGGTCGGCCGGCGGTGGCGAGAGAGCCAGCTTGCGGCACACGATTTCGTCGAGGCCCTCGCGGTGCAGCGCAGCCGGGATCTTGTAGATCGAGTCGTAGTCGAGCGCGGGAATCACCGCCTCGAACGCGACGTTGGTGAACAGCGCGATCTTGCGGCGGTCGCCTTCCGGTACCGGACGATCGGCGCGACACAGCACGACGTCCGGCTGGATGCCGATTTCGCGCAGCTCCTTGACCGAGTGCTGCGTCGGCTTGGTCTTCATTTCGCCGGCGGTCGGGATGTACGGCAACAGCGTCAGGTGGATATAGCAGACGTTTTCGCGCCCAAGCTGGATGCCCATCTGCCGGATCGCCTCGAGGAACGGCAGCGACTCGATGTCGCCGACGGTGCCGCCCACTTCCACCACCGCCACTTCGGCGTCGTTGGTGCTGGCGTCGGCGCCGGCCTGGATCCAGCTCTTGATCTCGTCGGTGATATGCGGGATCACCTGCACGGTGCCGCCGAGGTAGTCGCCGCGCCGCTCGCGGCGGATCACGCTTTCGTAGATCTGCCCGGTGGTGAAGTTGTTGCGCTTGCCCATCTTGACGTCGGTGAAGCGCTCGTAATGCCCCAGGTCGAGATCGGTCTCCGCGCCATCCTCGGTGACGAACACTTCGCCGTGCTGGAACGGCGACATCGTGCCGGGATCGACGTTGATGTAGGGGTCGAGCTTGAGATTGGTGACGCGGATACCTCGCGAGGCGAGGATGGCGGCGAGCGACGCGGCGGCGATGCCCTTCCCCAACGAGGAAACCACGCCGCCTGTCACGAAGACGAACTTGGTCATGGGACAAGTTCTCTTGGAAATTGGTATTTTACAGGAATCCGTCCGATTCGTCGCGACGGCGCACGCCATGCTGCGCGGGGACGCTAGGGCTTCAGGTCCATTTCGAGGTGGATGTAGTCGCCCCGGTAAGTGACTTCGCCGAGATAGATCACCGTGCCCTCGGCGTCGCGGCAGACGCGGCGCACTTCGGCGACCGGTGCGTTCACCGGCATGCCGATCAGGCGCGCGACGTCGACTTCCGCCGTGCCGATCGACAACGTCTGCCACGCTTTCGAGATCGTCACGCCGGGCAGGTCCAGCAGCACCGGGATCACCGTGTGCTTGCGAAAACGGGCCGGCGCCTTGCGGAACACGCGCTCGTCGAGATAGATCGAGATCACGCAATACGCCTCGCCGTCGCGCGAATGCACCCGGCGCATGAACCGGTAGTGCTCCGCAGGCGTACCGTCCTCGGCACGCAGTTTCGGCGCCGCCGCGGTTTCCTCGATCAGCGTCAGCTTCGGCTCGTCGTCGCGGTACATGTCCGCGAGCGTCGCCAGCGAGGTCGCCAGCCGCAGCTCGCCGCGCTTGACCGGCCGGCCGGTGACGAACGTGCCGCGGCCGCGTTGTGCCGACACGAGGCCGTCGCGCGCGAGCAGGTTGATCGCCTGGCGCACCGTGACCCGCGCGACGCCGAATTCGGTGGTCAGCGCATCGAGCGTCGGCAATTGGCCGCCCGGAGGCCACATGCCACGCTCGATGCGCCGGCGCAGCAGCGCGGACAATTGCGCGTAGCGCGGCACCGGGCTGTCGCCGAACAGCGTTGCGCGGGTTGTCATCGGCACTTGTGCATAAGGTTCTATCTATAGTACCTTTGCGGCGCGGGCGGCTCAAGCGCCCTCGGCTGATCGCTGCCGACGGCTTGCCCGCCCAGGAATCCAATGCCACGCCGCCTATTGCTGATCGCAACGCCCTGGATCGTCGTCGTCCTGGTGTGGTGGGCCGTCGCCGTCTCCGGCTTCATCAACCCCGCGCTGGTGCCCACGCCGTGGCAGGTCGCCACCCGGTTCTGGCAGCTGCTCACCACCGCGCGGCTGCCAATAGACATCCTGATGTCGACCGAGCGCGTGTTCTTCGGCGTGACGCTCGGCATCGCGCTCGCGGTGCCGGCCGGGTTCGTGCTCGGCTGGTACCCGACAGTGCGCATGTTCATCGACCCGTTGCTGAACTTCTTTCGTGCGCTGCCGCCGATCGCCCTCATCCCGCTGGTGATCGTCTACTTCGGCATCGGCGAACCGGCCAAGATCATCATCCTGTTCTACGCGTCGTTCTTCGCCGGCGTCATCGTCATGTACGAGGGCATCGCGCAGATCAGCCCGATCTACGTGCGGGTGTCGCGCACGCTCGGCGCGACCGACGGCGAGATCTTTCGCAAGGTGATCGTCCCGCTGACCGTCCCGCACATGCTCACCGCGTTGCGCGTGGCCCTCGGCGTCGCATGGGCGACGCTGGTGGCTTCCGAGCTGCTCGCCGCGCAGCAGGGCCTGGGCGCGCTGATCCAGAACGCATCGGCGTTCTTCCAGCTCGATGTCATCTACGTCGGGATCATCTGCATCGGCCTGGTCGCACTGCTGATGGATCTGCTGCTGCGCGCGGCCTCGCGGCGACTGGTCGCATGGCAGGAGCGAATCGCGTGAATACGCGGGGCCACGGCGCGCACGATGGCATGGCGTCGGCCCAGGAGGCTGCAACCGCGGCCGCGGCCGCAGCCGCGGTTGCAGGATCCACCGCGCGCACGCGCATTGCCTTCGATCACGTCAGCGTCGAATTCCCGTCCGCGCGGGGACCGATGCGTGTCGTCGACGATGTCACCTACGGCATCGGCGATGGCGAATTCGTCGCGGTAATCGGCCCGTCGGGATGCGGCAAGACGACGATGATGAACATTGTCGCGGGGTTCATGCAGCCGACGTCGGGCACCGTGCAGCTCGACGGCAAGCCGATCGCAGGCCCCGGCCCCGATCGCGGCGTGATGTTCCAGGAATACGGAGTATTCCCGTGGCTGTCGGTGCGCGACAACATCGCGTTCGGATTGAAACTCGCGGCCAACCGCACCGGGGCCGCCGAGCGAACCGCGATCGTCGAGCGCTACATGGGCCTGATGGGCCTCGGCGATTTCGCCGACGCGTGGCCCAAGACGTTGTCCGGAGGCATGCGGCAGCGGCTGGCGCTCGCCCGCGCCTACGCGGTACGGCCGCAATTCCTGCTGATGGACGAGCCCTTCGGCGCGCTGGATGCGCAGACCCGCAGCGCCATGCAGGACCTGTTGCTGCAAGTGCTTGAAGCCGAGCACAAGACCGTGATGCTGATCACGCATTCGGTTGAGGAAGCGATCTACCTGTCGACGCGGATCGTCGTGATGAGCGCGCGCCCCACGCGCATCCGCGAAATCATCGACGTTCCATTCGAATACCCGCGCGACGAGTCATTGCACGAGACGCGCGTTTTCAACGAGCTGCGCTCGCACATCCGCGAGCTCGTGATGCGGGAATACGCCGCGCAAGCGCGGCAATCTGCAACGCCCACCTGACTGGAGGAGATGACACGATGAGCATTGACCGCCGTACATTCCTGAAGACCGGCGCCGCGCTCGCCGCCACCGCCGTCGGCGCGCCCGCGATCGCGCAAAGCCGGGCGAAAGTGAAGCTCGGCTACCTGCACACGCTGGCTGTGGACGGGCAGATCTGGACGGGCATCGACCGGGGCATGTTCGCCAAGCATGGCGTCGAATTCGAAACGCTGCAGTTCAACACCGGGCTCGAGCTCTTCCAGGCGATGATCGGCGGCAGCATCGACATGCTGTCGACCGGCGCGGTGATCTCGAACTTTCCGGCACGCGGCCAGGGCAAGATGTTCCTGGTGAACGACATCGAGTTCGCGACCGCCCAGCTGTGGGTGCACGAGGACCAGGGCATCAAGTCGTTCGCCGACCTGAAGGGCAAGAAGATTGCCACCACGACAGGCACCACCGCGCACGTTTTCCTGGACACGGCGTTGCGCGCCAACGGCATCGATCCGGCCAGCGTCGAGATCGTCAACCAGCGCATGCCGGACGCCGTGACGGCGTTCATTTCCGGCGCGGTGCCAGCGGTCGCGCTGTGGGTGCCCTTCAACGTCACCGTCAAGGAGAAGGTGCCCAACGCAAAAATGCTTGTCGACGCGTCGAAGTACTACCCGAAGGCCGCGATCGTCGACGGCTGGGCGGCGCGCGACGATTTCTATGCGAAGAATCGCGAGGTTTGCGCGAACGTCATTCGCGGCTGGGCCGAAGCCAATGATCACATGATCGCCAACACCGATGCAGCACTGGCCGACCTGCAGAAGGCGCACTACGCCAACGTGGCGCTCCCGGAGCTCAAGAACCAGTACGCCGCGCAAAAGATGTTCACGTCACAGGAATGGCGCAAGCTGTATCAGGACGGGACGGTAACGGGCTGGCTGCAGCAGGTCACCGACTTTTTCGTGCGCTTCGGTGGCATCCAGAACCCGGTCCCCGCGTCGAAGTATTTCGATCCGTCGCTCTACCTCGACACGCTCAAGGCGTAACCCGGGATGGCGGAGGCGAGCGACACGTACGACTACGTGATCGTCGGCGCCGGTTCGGCGGGCTGCGTGCTCGCCAACCGGCTGTCCGCCGATCCGTCGGTCCGCGTGCTGCTGCTCGAAGCGGGAGGCTCGGACGCCGGATTCTGGGTGCGCCTGCCGGTGGGCTACTTTCGCACGATCTACAACACGCGCTACGCGAGGTTGTTCGACACCGAGCCTTGCGAAGGCACTGCCGGGCGCAATGTCGTGTGGCCGCGCGGCAGGATCATCGGCGGATCGTCGTCGATCAACGGCCTGATCTACATTCGCGGCCAGCACGAGGACTTCGATGACTGGTCGCGGCTCGGCGCCACGGGCTGGGCGTATCGCGACGTCCTGCCCGATTTCAAGCGCATCGAATGTTACAAGGGCGGCTCGAGCCAATACCACGGCGCCACCGGCGAGCTCGGCGTGTCCGAGCTGCGCAATGACCACCCGTGGTGCGATGCATGGGTAGCGGCCGGCGTGCAGCTTGGCCTGCCGCGCAATCCGGACTTCAATGCCGCCTCGACGCTTGGCGTCGGCCCCTACCAGCTGTCGATCCGCGACGGCTGGCGCGAAAGCTCGGCGCGTGCATTCCTGCGCCCGGTGCGGGGGCGGCGCAACCTCACGGTGCGCGCACACACGCTGGCGACGCGCGTGCTGTTCGACGGACGTCGGGCGAGCGGCGTCGAATGGCTGGAGCGCGGCCGGCCCGGCAAAGCACGTGCTGCGCGCGAAGTGGTGCTGGCGGCGGGCGCGATCCAGTCGCCGCAACTGCTGCAGCTGTCCGGGATCGGGCCGGCCGAGCTGCTGCAACAGCACCGCATCTCGATGGTCGCCGACCTGCCGGGCGTCGGAGAAAACCTCCAGGATCACTACCAGGCGCGAACCATCGCGCGGTTGCGCGAACACCGCTCGCTCAACGACGACATTCGCAATCCGCTCAAGCTCGCCGCGATGGGCGCGCGGTGGCTGTTTGCGAACACCGGGCCGCTGACGGTGGGCGCTGGCCAGGTCGGTGGCGCCGCCTGCAGTCCGCACGCGGTCGGCGGCCGGCCGGACATCCAGTTCAACGTGATGCCGCTGTCGACGGACAAGCCAGGCGCCCCGCTTCATCGCTATTCGGGATTCACCGCAGCCGTATGGCAGTGCCACCCGCAGTCGCGCGGTCGCGTACGCATCGCCAGCGCTGATCCCGCGATGGCGCCGCGGATCGAAACCAACTACCTGCGGGAAATCGCCGACCGGTGTGCGCTGACCGCCGGCATTCGCATGCTGAGGGACATCTACGCCCAGCCCGCGTTTCGCGGGCTGGTGGAGGCCGAAGTGCTGCCCGGTGCCGATTCCCAGACCGACGCGGCGTTGCTCGATTTCGCGCGCCGCCAGGGCGGCACGGTATTCCATTGCGTCGGCACCTGCCGCATGGGAACCGGCGAGGACTGCGTGGTCGGCCCGGACCTCAAGGTGCGCGGCGTCGACGCGTTGCGCGTCATCGATGCATCGGTCATGCCGACCGTGACCTCCGCCAATACCAATGCCGCGTCGCTGATGATCGGCGAGCGCGGTGCCCGCATGATCCTTGGCACCCCGTGATTGCGAGCGCGCAAGCGCGCGAACTCGCGACGCGATTGCTCGATTGCCAACAGGGTTGAAGGACCGACATGTTCGACTACGGCGCATACAGTAACGGCGGCTGGATCACCGGCGAGTCAAGCCGCTTCGAAACGCGCAATCCGGCCCGTCCGGGCGAAGTCGTCGGGCGGTATTGCGCGCCGTCGAGCCGGCAGATCGAAACGATGATGACGCATGCCGCAGCGGCCCAGGCCGCCTGGCGTCGCGTGCCGGCGGTCGAGCGGACGCTGCGCTTCGGCCGCTTTCTCGACGCGATCGGCGGGCGCACCGACGAACTGGCGAACGCCATCACGCTCGAGCAGGGCAAGCCGCTCATCGAGGCGCGCAATGAGGTTGCGAAGTCGATCGCCGAAGGCCGCACGATGGCCGCGGCGGCGGCCACGCTGTCGGGCGACGTGCGCCCGTCGGCGCGCACGGGCATCCGCAACCTGGTGATGCGCCGCCCGCGTGGCGTGATCGCGGCGGTCACGCCGTGGAATTTTCCGATCCTGACGCCGATGCGCAAGCTTTCGCCGGCGATCGTGTTCGGCAACGCGATCGTGCTGAAGCCGTCGGAATTCGCGCCCGCCACCGCCAGCATCCTGGCCGATGCGGCCACCGGTGTGCTGCCTGACGGGCTGGTGCAAATCGCCCACGGTGCCGCGGACGTCGGCGCGGCGCTGGTTTCGCATCCGCAAGTCGCGGGCGTCACGTTCACCGGCTCGGTCGCGGCCGGCCGCCTGATCTACGCGCTTGCTGCGCAAAATCTCGCGGAAATTTCGCTCGAGCTGGGCGGCAAGAACGCGGCGGTCGTCCACGACGCGCCCGATCTCGGCGCCTGCCTCGACCAGCTGATGGTGGCCGCGTGCATGTGCGCAGGCCAGCGCTGTACGGCGATCAGCCGCGTCATCGTGCGCCGTCCATTGCTTCGCGACGTCGTCGACGGCCTCGTCCAGCGCGCCCGCGCGTTGCGCCTCGGCGACGGCATGGAGGCGACGACGACGATGGGCCCGCTGACCAACGCGCGCCAGCTTGCGAACGTGCGCAGCCGGGTGGAGGCCGGCGTGCGCGAAGGCGCCACGATCGCCTGCGGAGGTACCGTCGTTGACGTTTCGGGATGCGACGGTGGCTACTTTTTCGCGCCGACCGTGCTCACCGACGTGTCGCCGCGCAATTCGGTGGCCCGCGAGGAAATCTTCGGACCGGTGATCTCGGTGCTTGCCTTCGACACCCTCGACGAAGCGATTGCGATGCTCAACGACGTCGACTACGGCCTCACGTCGTCACTGTTCTCGCAGGACGCCGCCGTGATCCGGCGCTTCGTCGACGAAAGCGAGAACGGCATGCTGCACGTCAACCACGGCACGATTCCCGACAACCACATGCCGTTCGGCGGCATCAAGCACTCCGGGGTGGGCGCGTATTCGGTGGGTCCGTCGGCGGCGCATTTCCATACCACCGAGCACTCGGTCTACATCGGCTGAGCGGGCGCGGCATCGGGGGCCGGCCGCTCCGTCAACAGCGCTCGCCTCATAGGGCACCAGATACGCGCCTCAAAGGTCAGGAGATAAGCGCCTCAGAGTGCCAGAGATCCTGGCGTCAGCGCGCAAGACCCTCGGCGATGCGTTTGCGTGTCTCGTCGCGCCCCAGCAGCGCCAGCACCGCGTCGATCGCCGGCGTGTGCGCGGTGCCCGCCACCAGCCAACGCAGCGGCATCATCAGCTGCCCCGGCTTCAGCGAATGCCGGGCGGCGACCGCCTTGAGCGACGTGCCGATCGCCTCCCTCGACCACTCGAGCGTCGCGAAGGTCGCGCCGGCCTCTTCGAGCGCCGCTCGGTTTTGCGAGGTGACCTGGCTCGCAAACTCGGCGGGCGCGGCGTCGGGCGCGGCGTAGAAATAGCGGGCGGCGTCCGCCATTTCGACGAGCGTCGCGCAACGATCGCGCAGCAACGCGGCAACGTCGGTGACCGCGGGTCCGGCGTCGACGTTCGTCTTCGCGGCGCTCAGGAACGGCGCCAGGCGTGTCGCGAGATCGGCCGGCGCAAGCCGCTTGATGTGCTCGTGATTGAGCCATTTCAGCTTGTCGGCATCGAAACGGCCGGGCGATGAATGCAGTGCCGCAAGGTCGAACCACTCGACGAATTGCGCGACCTCGAACACTTCCGCGTCGCCATGCGACCAGCCGAGGCGCGCGAGATAGTTGATCACCGCTTCGGGCAGGTAGCCGTCGTCGCGGTATTGCAGCAGCCCGCGTGCGCCGTGCCGCTTGGCGAGCTTGTCGCCGTCGGCCGTCAGCACGGTCGGCAGGTGCACGAACACCGGCGGCGTGGCGCCCAGTGCGCGCATCATGTTGATCTGCCGCGGCGTGTTGTTGACGTGGTCGTCGCCGCGGATCACGTGGGTGATGCGCATGTCGAGGTCGTCGACGACCACGCAGAAGTTGTACGTCGGCGTGCCGTCGGCGCGCGCGATGATCAGGTCGTCGAGCTCTGCGTTGGCGATCGCGATCGAGCCCTTGACCGCGTCGTCCCACTGCACGGTTCCGTCGTCGGGATTGCGAAACCGCACCACCGGCTTCACGCCCCCGGGTGGCGTCTTGCCGGCGGCATTTTCCGGGCGCCAGCGGCCGTCGTAGCGTGGCTTCTGTCCGGCTGTCGATTGCGCTTCGCGCATGGCGTCCAGCTCCGCCGGCGTGGTCCAGCAGTGGTACGCGAGTCCGCGGGCCAGCAGGTCGGCGATCACCGCGCGGTAGCGGTCCATCCGCTGCGACTGGTAGTACGGGCCCTCGTCGTAACGGAGGCCAAGCCATGCCATCGATTCGATGATGGCCGCCACGGCTTCGGGCGTGGATCGTTCGGTGTCGGTGTCCTCGATACGCAGGATGAAAACGCCGTCGTGCCCGCGTGCGAACGCCCATGGAAACAGCGCCGAACGGATGTTGCCAAGATGCAGGAAACCCGTGGGACTGGGCGCGAAGCGCGTGCGAACCGGCACCGTGTGACCTTTCGTGAATGACGTCCGAGTTTACCGGAGCGC
>JBEPUI010000057.1:0-20676 GCA_041691615.1 Pseudomonadota bacterium | reverse complement strand
GGTTTTTTGCCCATGGGTTTGTTTTTAAATTGAATTGGCTGCGCTATGGGGGGGGCTGCGCCGGCGAAAGCGCGTCACTTGGGGAATTTCCAAGGCATCGTAGGCCAACCGCGCGCCGGCGGCCGACGTTGCAGAAATCGGCGCGGGATCGCTTGCCGGCGCGATTCAGCCGGCGCGATTCAACCGGGGCGCCCCGCGTCACCCCTGGTTCCTGGTGTCCTTCTGCTCGTCGGCGAATTCCTTGCGCACGGCGCGCAACCGGGTGTCAACCACCGACGCGCTGTAGAAGTCGGCGTCCTTGGCCTTGCCGGCGAGCTCGAACTGCGTGATCGCGGACTTCAGGTCGCCTTGCCATGCGTAGTACTCGCCAAGGTGCTGGTGCTGCTTGAACTCCATGTTCTGCGACGCGTACGCGCGGGCCGCGATCCGGTGCAGCGGGCCGTCGTGCGGAAATCGCGCGAGCTGCGCCTCGGCGAACTCGCCGGCCTCGCGCGCACGCCCCGCGGTTTGCAGCGCCTGCGGATAGTCGTAGACGAGCTGCATCTTGTTGGGATAGCGGCCGAGCGCGCCCTTGAAGCGCGCGATCGCGCCGTCGAGGTCGCCCGATTCCATCATCACGTGGCCGGCGATCGCATCGATCATCGGATGCGCCGGCGCTTCGCGATCCAGTTCGGCCAGCACCGTCTTGGCGCGCGCGTAGTCCTTGGCGCGCAGCAGTGACGCGACGAGTCCGTATTGCACGGCGACCGGATTGTTGTACTTGTGGCTGGCGATCGCCGTGTCGAAGAACGCCACCGCGTCTCGCGGGTCGCCCTCGTAGCTGCGCAGCAGCGCGCGCACCATCTGGAAGTCGAGCGAGTCCGGCACCTGCCGATACGGATAGGCCTGCGCGCGCGCCTGCGCCTCGGCGATTCGGTCGAACGTCACCGGGTGCGATCGCAGGTAGGTGGGCGCGCCGCTGTCGGCAAAGCGCGTGGCATCCTGCATGCGCTTCATGAACGTGCCCATCGCGTTGACGTCGAATCCGCCCGCGGCGAGCCGCTGGAAGCCGATTCGGTCGGCCTCGTATTCGTGGGCGCGGGTGAAGTTGAGCTGCTGCTGGATCGACAGCGCCTGCGCCGAGGCGAGCGCCGCCTGCGCCGCCTGGCCGCCCGACGCGCCGCCGGCCTTCGCTGCGAGAATCGCGAGCGCCAGCGCGCCGAGCGACATCAGCATCGTGTCCTTCTGCGCGGCGATCATGCGCGCGATGTGATGCTGCGTGACGTGCGAAATTTCGTGCGCGAGCACGCTCGCGAGTTCCGACTCGGTCTGCGTGAGCAGGATGAGGCCGGTGTTGACGCCCACGAATCCGCCGGGCAGCGCGAACGCGTTGATTTGCGAATCGGCGACGGCGAAGAACTGGAAATCCACCCGGCTGTCGGGGACCGCCGCGACCAGCCGCTGGCCGAGGTCGTTCAGGTAATCGGTGACCTCGGGGTCGTCCATGATGCCGCCCTGCGCGCGCGCCTTGCGCACCACGGCTTCGCCGATCTTGCGCTCCTGCGCCGGCGACAGGTCGACTTGCGACGCGTCGCCCAGTTCCGGCAGTATCGTCGATGCCGGTGGCAGCGAGACAGTGGGCGGCGGCAGCGATCCCGACCACACCGACTGCGCGCGAGCCGAAGCGATCAGAGAGGGCAGCCCGGGCACGCCTTGCACGGGGCGGTCGGGCGCGCAGGACAACGCGACCGCCAGCGCGACGACGATCGCGCGTCGGGCGTGCATGCGAACCGGTCGGCGAATCGTCAGCAAAGAATTGGCCCGGTTTCCTCGCGCGAAAGGGTAACGGCGGATGCCCCAAAGCGCGGCCATGCCCGCGCGCGAGGCTGATGCTAAGATGCCTCGGCCCGGCGACAAGTTCAATGCAGCCGTTCCGATCGACACGAAATTCATGGCCCGCAAACGCATCGCCGCACCGGTTGCAACGCCTCGCGGTCTCGCAACGCCGCCGGTGCATTTTACGCACTTCGATGCGCAGGGGCAGGCGCACATGGTCGATGTCGGCGGCAAGGATGTCACGCGCCGCGTGGCGCGGGCAACCGGCAGCATCGCAATGCTGCCTGCCACGTGCAAGGCGATCGAAGCCGGCCGCACGAAGAAGGGCGACGTGCTTGCCGTGGCGAGGATTGCCGCGATCATGGCGGCGAAGCGCACGTCCGAGCTGATTCCGCTATGCCACCCGCTGGCGCTCACCAACGTGGCCGTGGAGTTCGCGATCGACGCCGCGGCGAATTCGGTGTCGATCGAGGTGACCTGTGAAACACTGGACAGGACGGGCGTCGAGATGGAGGCGCTGACCGGCGCCAGCGTCGGTCTGCTGACGATCTACGACATGTGCAAGTCGGCCGACCGCGCGATGCGCATCGTCGAAGTCGCGCTGGCGGAGAAGGCCGGCGGCAAATCGGGACATTTCGTCCGTCCTGGTACAGCCAAGGCGTAGGCGGGCCGCGGTCGGCTTGCCGACCCGCGTGAACCACGCATCTCTGGCTATAACCATCGGTCTGGTGGTCCAACCACTTGACCACCGCCTGCCGCCGCAGTAGAGTCCACGCCCACAAGCCGACAAAGCCCAAGGATGCGCCGCCGATGCGCGCCCGGCCAAGCGGCATCGCGCCGGATTCACATGCCGCGCACCCGGAGGAAATGCCTTTGCCCCTGACCACGGTCGAGCCGACGCGGCTCTATCGCCAGATCGCCGAGCAGATCGGGACGTTGATCGCCAACGGCGAGTTTGCGTCGGGCGGGCGATTGCCGAGCGAGCGCGACCTGTCGGCGCTGCTGGGGGTTTCGCGCACGTCGGTGCGCGAGGCGATCATCGCGCTGGAAATCTCCGGGCTGGTCGAGGTGCGCGTCGGCACCGGCATCTTCGTCACCGAACGCAACCTTCGCTCGCGCGTGCCAAGCAAGGCGGCCGCACCCGCATCCGACGGCGGCTTGTCGCCGTTCGAGCTGCTGGCCGCGCGATCGACGATCGAAGGTGAAATCGCTGCGATCGCCGCGGCGCTCGCGCGGCGCACCGACATCGACGCGCTCAATGCGACGCTCGCGACGATGCACGAGCACGAGGTCGATCATGCCGTGCGCGATGCTGCCGACCGCGCGTTCCACGTCCGCATCGCCGAGATCACGCGCAATAGCGCCCTCACGTGGATAGTCGGCTCACTGTGGGACCAGCGCCATGGCGAGATCTGGACACGGCTGGAAACCCGCTTCCACACGCCCAAGCTGCGCGCACGCACGCTCGAAGATCACGCCGCCGTGATCACGGCGCTCGCCGCGCACGACGCCGATGCCGCCCGCGGCGCGATGCAAAGGCACCTCGCGCGCGTCGCGCGCGAATTCCAACGACATTGGGAAGGCGACGACGCGCGGGATCGCGCGGCGGCGTCGACCCTCGAGAGTCGGCGAGTGCGCGGATCCACCGCGGCACGCCGCGAAACCTGAAGGAGGAGACGCATGTTCCCGAAACTGAAAGTAGCAGCTGCATGGTCGGCGCTCGCGTTGTTCGCGGCCGCGCCGATGGCCAGCGCGCAGGTGCCCGCGCTGCCTAAAAGCCCGGTGACGATCAACGTCGTCGACGTCGCGGGCCAGCTCGCATTGACGCAGTCCGCGATCGAGGCCTTTCGCGACAAGAATCCCAACCTGGTGTCGAAGATCACGTTCACCAAGGCGACGGCGCCGGAGCTTCCGGGCAAGCTGAAGGCGATGCAAGGCGCCGGCCGCAGCGACATCGACCTCGTGCTGACCGGTACCGATGCGTTGGCCGCCGGCATCGACCAGGGGTTGTGGATTCCGATCATGCCGCAGTACGCGAGCAAGTTTCCGGGATTTCCGGGAACGCTGATTCCCGCGGCATCAAAGATGCAGGACCTCTCGTCGAACCAGGGCATCATCGTGGTGTTCTCACCGGCCGGTCCGCTGATGGAATACAACCCGGACAAGGTGAAGACGCCGCCGACCACCGCGCAGGAGCTGCTCGCCTGGTGCAAGGCCAATCCCAACAAGCTGATCTACGCGCGCCCGGCGAATTCCGGTCCTGGCCGGACATTCCTGATGGGACTGCCGTACATTCTTGGCGACAAGAATCCAAAGGATCCGGCGACGTGGGACAAGACCTGGGCGTATCTGCAGGAGCTCAACACCTGCATCGAGTACTACCCGACGGGCACCGGCGCCGTGATGAAGGAGCTGGGTGAAGGCTCGCGCGACATGACCGTGACGATGACGGGCTGGGATCTGAACCCGCGCATCACGGGCATCGTGCCGAAGTCGTACAAGGTGCAGCCGTTCAAGGGCATGACCTGGGTCAACGACGCGCAGTACATGGCCATTCCCAAGGGTGTGCCGCCGGAAAAAGTCGCCGTGGTGCTCGAACTGATGGCCTACATGCTGACGCCGGCCGCGCAGGCGACGACCTACGACAAGGGCTACTTCTATCCGGGTCCGGCAGTCGACCACGTGCCGCTGTCGATGGCGCCCAAGGAAAGCCAGGATGCGATCGGCGAGTTCGGCCGCAAGGAATACGACGGCTGGCTGAAGGAGTTTCCGCAGACGCAATCGCTCCCGCCGGATGCGCAGGTCAAGGCATTCGCGATCTGGGACGAAAAGGTCGGCGCCAAGATCAAGAAGTAACGGCGTCGGCGCATCGCCCGACAATCCGGGATCCCCGGCGCGCGCGTCGCGCCGGGGTGACCGGTGATTTGCAGAATGATAAACAATCGACCATCGGCAGGCGCCCGGATGAAACACGATTTCAAGGAATTGAGGCTCGACAAGGTCACGCGACGTTTCGCGCATGCGGGTGGAGGCGCAGTGGCGGCACTCGACGGACTGTCACTGACAATTCCGCGCGGAGAGTTCGTCGCGTTGCTGGGGCCTTCTGGCTGCGGCAAGTCGACGGCGCTCAATTGCATCGCGGGATTGCTCGCGCTGTCCGACGGCAGCATCCACCTGGACGAATTGCGCATCGACGTGCTGGCGCCCGAGGCGCGCGGATTTGGCATGGTGTTCCAGAACTACGCGCTGTTCCCGCATATGAACGTGCGGCGCAACGTCGGCTTCGGCCTGCGCATGCGCGGGGTTCCGGCAGCCGACGCCGCCAAGCGCGTTGACACCGCATTGAAGCTCGTGCAGCTCGAAGGCCATGAAGACAAGCTGCCCGGCCAGTTGTCGGGTGGCCAGCAGCAGCGCGTGGCGATCGCCCGTGCGATCGTCGTCGAGCCGCCGCTGGTGCTGATGGACGAGCCGCTGTCCAATCTCGATGCCAAGCTGCGCCTCGAGATGCGCGCGGAAATCCGCCGCATCCATCGCCAGCTCGGCCGCTCGACGATCTACGTGACGCACGACCAGGACGAAGCGTTGTCGCTCGCCGACCGCATCGTCGTGATGAAGGACGGCATGGCACGCCAGGTGGCGGCGCCGGCCGAGGTCTACGCCAACCCGGCCGATCTCGACGTGGCACGCTTCATGGGATATCGCAACGAGATCGCGATGAAAGTGGATCGCCACGACGGCGCCAACGTCGTCGCGAGCGGCCGCGGGCTGACGCTGACCGGCTTGCCCAAGGGCGACTTGCCACCGGGCACGGCCGTGCGCGCGGCGTTGCGACCGGACGACCTGATCCTCGGCGACGGCCCCAATGCGTTCGATGCGACCGTGGACCTGCTCGAATACGGCGGTCGCGATTCGCTGGTGGACGTGATCACGTCCGGCGGCGTGCGGCTGCACGTACGCTCGGCGTCGCCTGTGCGCGTCGGCGACAACGTGCGCGCGAGCGTGCCGCCCGCGCGCGTGCTGTTCTACCGGGACACCGGCGCATGAACGCCACCGGGACGGCAGGCGTCGATCGCACGCCCTGGCTCGCGACGCCGGCGGCGCTGTTTCTGTTGACCCTCTTCATCTACCCGTGCCTGTACGGGCTGTGGCTGTCGTTCCGGCCGACCGAAGGCGGCGTCCTCGCCAACTACGCGAAGTTCTTTGGCTCCGAGCGCCTGTGGCCGACGATCTTCACGACGCTCAAGCTCGCGCTGCCGGCCACGCTGATCAACGTCGGCGTGGCGTTGCCGATCGCCTATCGCATGCGGATCAAGACGCCGCGCCAGAAATGGATCACCACGGCGCTGGTTGTGCCGATCACGCTGGGGACGGTGCTGATCGCCGAAGGCATGCTGACGTATTTCGGCCCGCGCGGCTGGTTTGCACAGACTCTCACGCTGTTGCATCTTTACGACGGCCCGATCCGCCTGACGCACAATTTCGCCGGCGTGCTGATCTCGCTCATCATCTCGGGCTTTCCGTTCGCTTTCCTGTTGCTGCTGTCGTACGTGACGGGCATCGACCCGGTGCTCGGGCGCGCGGCGGCGACGCTCGGCGCGAGCCCTTGGCAGCAGTTTCGCGAGGTCTACCTGCCGCTGCTGGTTCCGGGCCTCTTGATGTGCTTTTGCCTCGCGTTCGTGCAGGCCTATTCGGTGTTTCCGTCGGCAGTGCTGTTGGGATCGCCGGCCGGACCCACGCGGGTCATCTCCATTGCCGCGTACGAGGCCGCGTTCGAGCAATATGACTATCCACTGGCGTCGGCGATCGCGATGATGATGGGTCTCGCGCAGTTGATCGTCGTGGTCGCGGTCCTGGCATTGCGCCGCCTCGTCTATCGTGGCCCTGTCACCGGAGGCAAGGGATGAGCACCCCCGCGACCACGCGCCTCTGGGCGCGCGTCTGGAACAGGACGCTCGGCGTGCTGATGGCGGTTTTCCTCGTCAATGTCGCGTTGATGATCGCCACGGTGGCGATCAATTCGACTTCGAAGGTCTGGCGCGGCACCTGGCTGCCGGACGGCTGGACGCTGCATGCGTATGCCGAGGCGTGGAAGGACTACCAGCTCGCCGACATCCTGGTCGTCACCTTCGAAGTGATGTTCGCCGTGGTCGCGCTGTCGATCCTGCTTGGCGTGCCGGCGGCGTACGCGCTCGCGCGGCGCGATTTCGCGGGCAAGCGCTGGCTGCTGTTCCTGTTCCTGCTGCCGCTGATCATCCCCCCGATCACCTACGGCATTCCGTTGGCCACGGTGATGTACCAGTGGCACCTCGCCGGATCGATCGGCGGCGTGATCCTCGCCAACCTGATTCCGGCACTGCCGTTCGTGATCCTGGTGATGACGCCGTTCATCGAGCAGATCGATCCCAACCTCGAGTCCGCGGCTCGCGTGTTCGGCGCGCGCACGCCGCAGATCTTCCTGCACGTGCTGGCGCCGCTGCTGGTGCCGGGCATCCTCGCTGCCGCGCTGCTGGTGCTGGTGCGCACGGTCGCGATGTTCGAGCTGACCTTTCTCACCGCCGGCCCCGATTCGCAGACACTGGTGGTCGCGCTCTATTACGCGATGTTCGCGGCGGGGGTGCGCACCTCGCAATCGGTGGACGCGATGGCGATGGTGTACATGGCCGTCACGCTGGTGTGGCTGCTGGTGGCGCTGCAGTTCGTCAATCCGACCCAGCTCGTCAGTCGCGTCAAGGAAAATCCGCAGCCCGCCTGACGCGACCCTTGATCCTGCGCCACATCATCAACTTGCTGCGATTCGCATGTCTTCGCTGAGTTTCGCAACGCTGCCGGCGCTGCCGGCGAGCGTCGGGGTGCCGCGCTACGATGTCCGCACGATCGGCGTGGGCATCGTGCACCTGGGGCTGGGCGCCTTCCATCGCGCGCACCAGGCGGTCTACACCGATGCCCTGTTGCACGATGACCCGCGATGGGGAATTTGCGGTGTTTCACTCAAGACGCCACGTGCCACGGCCGGGCTCGCGCCGCAGGACGGCCTGTACAGCGTGCTGTGGAAGGGCGCCGCTGGCACGCGCGCGCAAGTGATCGGCAGCTTGCGCGAAGTGTGCTTCGCCGGTGACGACCGCCCGGGGCTTGTCCGGCGCATGGCTGATCCGCGCATCGCGGTCGTGACGCTCACCGTCACCGAAAAGGGCTATTCCCACGATCCGGCAACGGGCGCGCTCAATTTCGCGCATCCGGACATCGCCGCCGATCTCGCGCATCCGCATGCGCCGGTGTCGGCCGTGGGCACGCTGGTCGCCGCACTCGACGCGCGGCGTGCCGCCAACTCGGGGCCGCTGTCGATCGTGTGCTGCGACAACCTGCCGCACAACGGGCATACGCTGGCCGCGCTGGTGCGCGAGTTCGCGCATGCGCGCGATCCGGCGCTGCCCGCCTGGATCGACGACCATGCGAGCTTTCCCGACACGATGGTCGACCGCATCGTGCCGGCGACGACGCCGGCCGATATCGCCGAAGCGGCGACGTTGCTCGGTGTCGACGACGCGTCGCCCGTGTGCGCCGAGCACTACGGCCAATGGGTGATCGAAAATCGCTTCGCCGGCGCGCATCCGGACTGGGACACGGTCGGCGCTCAGTATGCGAGCGACGTCGGCGTCTACGAGACGATGAAACTGCGGTTGCTGAACGGCAGTCATTCGGCGATCGCCTACCTCGGATTCCTGATGGGTCATGCGACTGTGTGGCAGGCGACCGCTGACCCGTTGCTCGCGCATTTCGTCGAGCGACTGATGGCCGACGAGATCGTGCCTACGCTGATGGCGCCGCCTGGCGTCGACCTCGCAGGCTATTGCGCGTCGTTGCTGGCGAGATTCCGCAACACTGCCTTGCCGCATCGCACGCAGCAGATCGCGATGGACGGCTCGCAGAAACTTCCGCAGCGCCTGCTCGACACGATCCGCGACCGCCGCCGCGCCGGCGCGGCGTATCCACGGCTGGCGACGGCCGTCGGCGGATGGATCCGCTATGCCAGCGGGTCGGACGAAGCGGGCCGCGCGATCGACGTCGCAGATCCGCTGCGCGAGACGTTTGCTCGGCTTGCCGCGGCGCATGGCGACAATCGCGCAGCGCTCGCCGACGCCTTCATCGACCTGCGGTCGGTGTTCGGCGACTTGGGCGACGATCCGGCGTTTCGCAAGACGGTTCGCGACGCCGCGATCGCACTGTTCGACGACGGCGTGCACGCGACACTTGCGTCGCGCGCGTGAATCCGGACAATCCATCACACGATGCGAGCGCTGAAACTCAATCCCGACCGCCTGTTTCCCGCCGGCACGGGCACACGCAACCTCGCGCGCCGGTTGTTCTCTACCGTCGAGCGCCTGCCGATCATCAGTCCGCACGGTCATACCGATCCGCAGTGGTTCGCCGACGACCAGCCGTTCGCCAACGCGAGCGCGCTGTTCATCACGCCCGATCACTACGTGTTTCGCATGCTCTACAGCCAGGGCGTGGCGCTGGAAGACCTGGGAATCCCGCGTGGCGACGGCACGCAGGTCGAGGAGGACGCGCGCAGGATCTGGCGCACGCTGGCGGCGCACTATCATCTGTTTCGCGCGACGCCATCGCGGCTGTGGCTCGATCACGCATTCGAAACGGTGTTCGGCATCACCGAGCGCCTGGACTCGCAATCGGCCGACGCCATCTTCGACCATATCAACGCGTGCCTCGCGCGGCCCGAATTCCGTCCGCGCGCGCTGTTCGAGCGTTTCAACATCGAGGTGATCGCCACCACCGAGTCGCCGCTCGACCAGCTGACGCACCACCGCAAGATCCGCGACAGCGGCTGGAAGGGACGCGTGATCACCGCGTACCGGCCCGACTCGGTCGTCGATCCCGAGTTTCCCGGATTTCGCGAAAATGTGGCGAAGTTCGGTGCGTTGACCGGCGAGAACACGATGCGCTGGAAAGGTTACCTGGCGGCTCACCGCATTCGCCGCGACTACTTCAAGTCGATGGGCGCCACGTCGACCGATCATGGCCACCCGACCGCGCGGACATGCAATTTCGACGCCGCGCAGTGCCAGCGGCTGCTAGACCGCGCGATGGACGGATCGATCGGCAGCGAGGAGGCCGAGGCCTTTCGCGGGCAGATGCTCACCGAAATGGCGAGGATCAGCATCGACGACGGGCTGGTGATGCAGATCCATCCCGGCAGCCTGCGCAACCACAACGCGCGGGTGCTGCGCGATTTCGGCCGCGACAAGGGCGCGGACATGCCGACCCGCACCGACTACGTGCGGGCGCTGTCGCCGTTGCTGGAACAATTCGGCAATGATCGGCGCTTGTCGGTGATCCTGTTCACGCTCGACGAAACGACCTACGCCCGCGAGCTTGCGCCGCTGGCTGGTCATTACCCGGTGTTGAAGATAGGGCCCCCGTGGTGGTTTCACGACAGTGTCGAAGGCATGCAGCGCTACTTGGCGTCGGTGGTCGAAACGGCGGGGTTCTACAACACCGTCGGATTCAACGATGACACCCGCGCATTCATGTCGATTCCGGCGCGCCACGACGTGTGGCGACGCATCGCCTGCCGCTTCCTGTCGAGCCTCGTGCTCGAGCACCGGCTGGAGGAGGACGAAGCATTCGAGCTGGCGCCCGAGCTCGCCTATGGATTCGCCAAGAAAGCCTACAACCTGTGACCGGTGATGCGTCCGATCGGATGTGGCTGGCACCTTCGCCGACGATCGCGCCACCGCGTTTGCTGATTGCTTTGCCGTTTTGCTGGCCGCGTTGCTGGCAGTCCCGTTCGGCCTGTCATTCGCCATCGCGGCTCGCCTGATGCTCGCTATCCGTCCAGCCGGCGAACGCGGCCACGCCCAGCATGGCTGGCTCGATTCCTGGCACAGCTTTTCGTTCGCCGACTACCACGATCCCGCGCACATGGGGTTCGGGCCGCTGCGCGTGATCAACGAGGACCGCGTGCAGCCGGGCAAAGGCTTCGGCACGCATGCGCACCGCGACATGGAAATCATTTCATACGTGCTCGAAGGCGTGCTGTCGCATCGCGACAGCCTCGGCACCGGATCGGTGATCGTCCCCGGCGACGTGCAGCGGATGAGCGCCGGCAGCGGCGTGCGCCACAGCGAATTCAATCCTTCGGCGGAAACGCCCGTGCATTTCCTGCAGATCTGGATCGAGCCCTCGACGCTTGGCATCGCACCCGGTTACGAGCAAAAGCACATCGACCCGGCGGACAAGCGCGGCCGGCTGGCACCGTTCGCCAACGCCAGCGGCAGCGACGGCGCGGTGACGATCCACCAGGACGCGCGCATCTACGCGGGAACGTTCGACGGCGCGCAGTCGGCCGAATTGGAACTCGCGGCCGGCCGGCGAGCCTATTTGCATGTCGCGCGTGGCGACATCCGGGTCAACGGCGCCGAGCTGCACGCCGGCGACGCGGCCCGGATCACGGGGGAGACCAGGATCGTGCTCGACCAGGGGCATGACAGTGAAGTGTTGTTGTTCGACCTGCCTTGACCACTTTTTGGAGAACGTTACATGAAGGATGCATTGCTGCTGGTCGGACGAATCCTCGTCGCGGTGCTGTTCGTGCCCGCGGGATTCGGCAAGCTGATGGGATTCAACGGCGCCGTGGCATACATCGGGACGCACCTGCCGTTGCCGCAAGTGATGGCCGTCGGTGCGATCGTCGTCGAGCTGGGCGTGGGGCTCGCGTTTCTGGTCGGCTGGAAAGGACGCTGGGCCGCGCTGATTCTCGCGCTGTTCACGCTCGTCGCTGCACTCGTATTCCACAATTTCTGGGCGTCCCCCGAAGCGCAGATGGCCGCGCAGAAGCTCAACTTCATGAAGAACATGGCGATCGCCGGCGGGCTGTTCTTCGCCTACGCGTATGGTCCCGGTCGCTATTCGGTCGACAAGGGCTGAACCTGCCGGCGCCGCGGCGGCGCGAAAGCCGCCGCGCCCGGTCACTCGCGCTGCCGCGAGTCGATCATCAGCGTCACCGGACCGTCGTTGACGAGCTCGACGTCCATCTGCGCGCCGAACGTACCCGTCGCGACCGGCTTGCCGAGCGTCGCCTCGAGCAGCGTGACGAAGCGCTCGAAGATCGGCGCGGCGGCGGCGGGAGGTGCCGCGCGCGAATACGACGGCCGGTTGCCCTTGCGCGTCGATGCGTACAACGTGAATTGCGATACCACCAGCATCGCGCCGCCGACGTCGGTGATGGCGCGGTTCATCACGCCGTCGTCGTCTTCGAACACGCGCAGCTGCGTGACCTTGCGGGCGATCCACGTCGCGTCGTCGTCGGTGTCGTCGGCGAGCACGCCCACCAGCAACAGCAACCCGATGGCGATTTCGCCGCGCACCGCGCCCGCGACGCTCACGCGCGCCCGGCGCACGCGCTGCACCAGCGCCCTCATCGCGACGGCTGGCGGTCGATCTGCGTGACCTGTCCCGACTGAAAATGCAGCGTCGTAATCATTCCCGGATCGCCGTCGACGGGCAGGTAGGACCAGCGTGCCCCGCTCTTGCGGCCGCCGCCGCTGCTCCTGATGTCCGGTGCGCCGATCTTCGCGAGCACTTCGGCTTCGCTCATGCCCGCATGCAGGAATCGCCGCTCGGCGGCCTTGCCGGGCGCAACCGCCGGCTTGCCGGTGCTGCGCAGCACCTTCGGCTCGAACGTCTTGTGGTTGGGCGTGCGCTCGCGCTTCCCATCGGGCTTCGCGGCGGGCGCGTGCGCAGCACGCGAAGGCGCCAACGCGGGCGCTGGCCTTTCGGACGGCACGACCGAGACCGTGGCCGGATCGGTCTGGAAGTCGCGCAGCTCGCGCCCGGGCTTGCACGGCGTGTCCTGGTAGACGGGCTGGCTGTCATCGCCGATGCATTTATAGATGTCCGCGATCGCGGACAGAGGTGCCAGCAACCCCAGCGCCAATGCGGGCCACGCGATCAGTCGTGCGGGACGGTATTCGACAGGCATTGGAATTCCGTGTTGAATGCGATGTCAGTTCTGGCAGGGGATCCACTGCCGGCGGGGCCCCGGTGGCAGCCGACGGCCGGCAAGGGGATTACGATAACGCTTTTGGTGCGCCAGTGCGCCTAAGACCTTAGATGGATGATTGGCCGAGAGTTGCGCGCCGCGTCGCCGGCATTGCCCCATTCCATGTAATGGAAGTGCAGACCGCCGCGCGCGCGCTCGAGGCGCAGGGTGTGGACGTCGTGCACCTGGAAATCGGCGAGCCGGACTTTGCCACGCCGGAACCGGTGTGTGCCGCCGCCTCGCGCGCGCTCGCGCAAGGGGACATCCATTACACGTCCGCGTTGGGGCTTCCCGCGCTGCGCCGCGCGATCGCCGCGCACTACGGCGATCACTTCGGCGCCGACGTCGATCCGGGGCGCGTGATCGTGACCGCGGGCTCGTCGGCGGCGCTGCTGCTGGTGTTGGCGCTGATCGTCGACCGCGACGACGCGATCCTGATGGCCGATCCCAACTATCCCTGCAACCGCCATTTCGTGCAGACGCTGGAAGGCGCGCCGTTGAGCATTCCGGTGGGTCCAGCGACGCACTATCAGCTGACGGCCGACCTGGTCGAGGCCAACTGGTCCGCGCGCGCGCGTGGGGTGCTGGTGGCCTCTCCGTCCAATCCCACCGGCACGACGATCGCCGATGACGAGCTCGCGCGCATCGCCGCCACGGTTTTTCGCCACCGCGGGCACCTGATCGTCGATGAAATCTACCTCGGCCTGACGTACGACCGCACACCGCGCTCGGCACTGGCGCTGGATCTCGCCGGCGAGCCGTTCGTGATCTCGAGTTTTTCCAAGTATTTCAGCATGACCGGCTGGCGCCTCGGATGGATTGTCGCGCCGCAGCGCCACGTGCGCGACCTCGAGAAACTCGCGCAGAACCTGTACATCTCGCCGCCCACGCTTTCGCAGCGCGCGGCGCTGGCGTGCTTCGAGCCGCCGACTCTTGCGATCGCTGCGGCGATGCGGGATGAATTTCGCGCGCGCCGCGACTACCTGGTGCAGGCGTTGCGCGAGCTAGGCTTTGGCATACCGGTAATGCCCGACGGCGGATTCTTCGTCTACGCCGACTGCTCGCGATGGTCAGAGGACAGCGAATCGTTCTGCCGCGAGGCGCTCGCCAACACGGGCGTTGCGTTCACGCCGGGAATCGACTTCGGTCGCCACCGCGCCAACACGCATGTGCGCTTTGCCTACACGATCGGCCGCGACCGGCTCGAAGCGGGCATTGCCCGGCTGTCCGCTTGGCTCCGCGCGCCACGCGCCGCCGCGAATGCGTAGCGTGCGAGCGCCGATGCGCGATGCGCGCGCACCCGCGGCGCGGCTGCTGGCGACGCTCGCGATGATCGGCGCGGCGCTTTGCGCCGGCTGCAGCGCCGTCGACTACTACTGGCAAAGCGCGCAGGGCCAGTTCGAAATCCTGTCGCGCGCCCAGCCACTGGCGGACGCGATTGTCGGTGCGCACGACGACCGCATCAAGACGCGGCTCGAGCTCGCGCTGCGAGTCCGCGAATTCGCAACGTCAGAGCTCGACCTTCCCGCCAACGGCAGCTTCCAGCGCTATACCGATCTCGGCCGGCCGTTCGTGCTGTGGAACGTGTTCGCGACGCCGCCGCTTTCGTTGAAGCCGCGCGAGTGGTGCTACCCCATCGCCGGCTGCGTCAGCTACCGCGGCTACTTCAGCGAGCAGGAAGCGAAGGCCGAGGCGGCCACGTTGATGGCCGTCGGTGATGACGTCTATGTCGGCGGCGTTCCCGCATATTCCACGCTGGGGTGGTTCGACGATCCGATCCTGTCGACCTTCATCCGCTATCCCGAGACCGAGTTCGCGCGCCTCATTTTCCACGAGCTTGCGCATCAGCTGATCTATGTCAAGGGCGACACGGTTTTCAACGAGTCGTACGCGACGGCGTTGTCGGACGAAGGGCTAGAGCGCTGGATCGCCGCACAGCCGCCTGAAGCGCGCGCCAGGCTCGATGCCGAACGCGTGCGCAGCGAGCGGCTGCGCGGCGAATTTAGAAGGCTGGTCACAGGCGCGGGCGACGAGCTCCGGGCGATCTATGCAAGCGATGCTGCCGAAGATGCGAAGCGCCGGCTCAAGCAGCAGGCATTCGCACAGATGCGCACGCAATACGAAAGCGTCAAGGCCGGCGAACCCGGTCTCGCGGGATTCGACCGGTGGTTTGCAGGCTACGACAACCAAGGCCCGAACAATGCGGGCCTTGCCGCGATCGCGCTCTACAATGATCGCGTCCCGGCATTTCGTGCGCTGATCGTCAGCGTGCACGGCGACCTTCCGGCGTTCTACGCTCAGGTTCGTGCGCTTGCAGCACTGGACAAGGCGGCGCGCGATGCCGCACTCACCGCACTCGCGCGTCGGACGGACGCCACGTCGGCGCGTCGGACGAACACTGATCTTGCGCAGCCGGTGAACATTTCGGCGGCGCTTGGGCCAAAATAGCATCCACGTTGTGTCGCATCCGACACATGCCGATGCTGGGCCGCGATGCCGGGCCGAGCTGACCTTTCATTCTTGCAAAGGATGCCGCCTTGATGAGCAAGCTACAGACACTGGCAGCCGCGATCGCGTTGACGATCCCGCTGGCCGCGACGGCGCAAAACGCCTTCACTACGCGCGGCGTCAACATGCGGGCCGGACCCGACTCGTCGTATCCGCTGGTTGCGTCGCTGCCGCCGGGCGCCTCGGTCAGCGTCGGCGGATGTCTGAACAGCTACACGTGGTGCGATGTCTATACCGGCAACGTGCGGGGATGGGTCTACGCCAATTACCTCAGCTATCCGTACCAGTCCACGCAGGTGCCGATCTACAACTACGGACCGGCGCTGGGCATCCCGTTGATCACGTTCTCGATCGGCTCCTACTGGGATAACAACTATCGCGGACGGCCCTTCTACGGCGACCGCGGCCGTTGGGAGTCGCATCCCTGGCATCCGCCAGCGGCGCGATTCGCGCCGAACTGGAGACCGCCGTCGCAGCCGCACGGCAGCTACCGTCCGCCCAGCTATCATCCGCAGCAGAATCACGGCGACGGTCGGCCGGACTACCACCCGCCGAACAATGGCGGTCATCCGACGCCGCATACAAATCGTCCGCCGTCGCAGTCGCATGAAAATCGTCCGCAGGGCGGCGAGCGCCCGCAGGCACGGCCGAACAACAATGCGTCAGGCGGCGAAGCGGGTGGTTGAAGTCGGGACTTGAACGTTGTCACGGGACTTGACGTCGGGTGACAACGCGAAGCGGAGCCGGGTGAGCGCGAAGCATGCACCCGGCTCTTTGTTCAACAGCGCGCGATGTTCAGACGACGCGCTGGTACCACCACAGCGACAGCATCACCGCGATCAGCGCGAGGGCGCCCGCCAGCGCCGCGAACAGCGCGGTGACTTCGGTCTGTTTCTTTTCCAGCACGAGCTTGGAATTCAGGTCCTGGTACACCTTCTTGAGGTCGAGCGCGTTGCCGGCATAGAAATAGTCGGCGTGCGTCGTGCCGGCGATTTCCTTCAGCGCCTCCTCGTCGAGGCGCACGCGCATCGACCAGCCTTCGGCGCCGAGTATCTCGCCGTTGGTCGTGCCGATGCCCACGGTGAACACGCGCACGCCGCGTTCGGCGGCCATTTTCGCGGCTTCGCGCGGATCCGGGCCGGTAGTGGTCTGCCCGTCGGTCAGCAGGATGATCGCGGCGGACGAATATGAACCGGGCTCGACCGGCTTCAATGCCGGAGCGGCTTTCGCCTTGGTTTCGTCGAGCGACTTGCCGCGCTGCGGATCGCCGCGCGGATTGTACGAGCGCAGGTCGAACTCGACTTCGGGAAACAACATCTTCAGCGCGACAAGGATGCCGCTGCCGACCGCCGTGCCGCGCTGCAATTCGAAACGTTCCAGCGCGGCATTGAGGTCGTTGCGGTTGAACGTCGCCGGCTGCACGACCGATGCGGTCGCGGCGAACGCCACGATGCCGATGCGCATGCTCGAGGGCGTCTCGGCGATGAACGACTTGGCCGCCGCTTGCGCGGCTTCGATGCGGCTCGGCTGCACGTCCGCGGCGCGCATGCTGCCCGACACGTCCATCGCGAGGATGATCGTGTCGTGCTGCGACGGCAGCGTGACCGTCGCTTCCGGCCGGGCGATCGCCACCACCAGCGCCGCCAGCGCGAGGAACATCAGCGCCGGCGGGACATGCCTGCGCCACTTGTGCCCGGTACTCATGGCTTCGTTGACGATCGACAGGCTCGCGTAGCGCAGCACGCGCTTCTGGCGCCGCCGCAGGATCGCGATGTACGCGATCACCAGCAGCGGCAGTATCGCCGCCAGCCACAACCATTGCGGCCACAGGAAGTTCATGAGGCGCGGCGCGGTCGCGCGGTGTTGTCGACCGGCGCGAGGTGAGCTGGAAACCGGCCGTGGCGCGCGGTACGCGTGCGGCGCTTGCGCAGGTCGGCGAAGCGCACCAGCGCGTCGGCCAGGTCGTCCGCGGTGCAAAGCTCCAGCGCGTCGACCTGCGCCGCCGCCAAGCCTTCGCGCAATTCGCGCTCGCGCCGCTCGGCGATGGCAGCGAAGCGCTTGCGAAAGCCGCGGTCGTGCGTATCGACGAACACCTGCTCGCCAGTCTCGGCATCCTCGACCACCAGCAGGCCGAGGTCGGGCAGCGCGAGCTCCAGCGGATCGTAGAGGCGCACGGCGACAACGTCGTGGCGCTGCGCGAGGGCTGCCAGCGGCTTCTGCCAGCCGGGCGTGCTGACGAAATCGGAGACTACGAACACCAGCGAGCGGCGCTTGCAGCTTGAGAGCGCGGTGTCGAGCAGATCGGCGAGCTGCGTTGCATGCGCAGCCGACGTCGGCTGCGCCCCGCGGTTGGCGATCGCGTGCATCAGATGCAGCACGTGGCGCCGGCCGCTGCGCGGCGGTATCACCATGTCGACGCGGTGGCCATACATCATCGCACCCACGCGATTGCCGTGGCGGGTCAGCACGCGCGCCAGCACCGCGACCAGGTCACGCGCGACGCCCGACTTCAGCGTGGCCGACGAACCGAAATCCACCGAGCCCGACAAGTCGAGCAGGAACCAGGCCGTCAGGTCGCGCTCCTCGTTGTATTCGCGGACGTACGGCGTGGCGAGTCGCGCGGTGACGTTCCAGTCGATGTGGCGCACGTCGTCGTGAAACTGATACTCGCGCAGGTCGGCGAAGTCGAGGCCCGTGCCGCGGAACAGCGTCCGGTAGTCGCCGTGCAGCAGCCCGTCGAGCCGCCGCAGCACGGTCCACTCCAGGCGGCGCAGGACGGCGTCAGACGGAAGCGTTGAGGTCGACATGGCCTTGCAGGGGTTTGTCCGGCGCGCGCACGCTCTGCAGCACCCGATGCACGATGCGATCGGCGCTGATGCCGTCAGCCAGCGCTTCATACGACAGCGACAGCCGGTGGCGAATGACGTCGGGTGCGAGGTCGGCGATGTCCTCGGGCAGCGCGTAACTGCGACCGCGCAGGAAGGCCAGCGCGCGCGCGCCTTCGACCAGGTGGATCGTCGCGCGCGGGCTCGCGCCGAACGTAAGGTACTTGGCGAGGTCGGCAAGCCCGTAGCGCGCCGGCTGGCGTGTCGCCGACACCAGCCGCACCGCGTAGTGCATCAGCGACGGGTCGACGTAGCCCTTGCGGCATTCGCGCTGCGCATCGCGCAACGCGTCGGTCGTGCATACCACGCTGACATCCACCGGCGTGCCGGTGACGCGCTCGACGATGACGAATTCCTCTTCCTCGGTTGGATAGCCGACATCGACTTTCATCATGAAGCGGTCGACCTGCGCTTCGGGCAGCGGGTACGTGCCTTCGGTCTCGATGGGATTCTGCGTCGCCATCACCAGGAACGGCTCGGGGACGCGAAACGATTCGCCGGCGATCGTCACCTGGTATTCCTGCATCACCTCGAGCAATGCGCTTTGCACCTTGGCGGGCGCGCGATTGATTTCGTCGGCCAGCAGCAGGTTGGCGAACACCGGACCCAGCGACGTCGTGAACTCGCCGGTCTTCTGGTTGAAGATGCGCGTGCCGACGAGGTCCGCGGGAACGAGGTCTGGCGTGAACTGGATGCGGCGGAACAGGCCGTGCATCGTGCGCGCGAGCGTCTTGACCGTCAGCGTCTTGGCGAGCCCCGGAACGCCTTCGACCAGCAAATGGCCCTGCGCCAGCATCGCCACCAGCACGCGTTCGAGGAAATGGTCCTGGCCGACGACGACCTTCTTGACCTCGAACAGGATGCGCTGCATCAGCGCGGCGACTTCGGCGTTGGTCTTCGGCTGGGATTCCATGGTGCTCGCGATCGGAAAGGGTGGTTGGTAAGCAGTGCTCGGATGATGACGAAGTCGAAGACGATGGCCGCAGCGATCAGAACGGTGAAAGCCCGATGGCCGACGCGGCGTTTTCGATCGGCACCGCGAAGCCGATGCCGATGAACACCCGCTGGTCGGTGGGATTGAAAATTCCGGTGACGATGCCGACCACTTCGCCGTCGGCGGTGACGAGCGGTCCACCGGAATTGCCGGGATTGGCGGCGGCGTCGAACTGGATCAGATTGGTCAGCATCTGCTTGCCTTCCGGCGAGCGGTATTCGCGGCGCAGCCCCGACACGATGCCGGCCGATGCCGAAGGACCGATGCCAAACGGGAAACCGACCGCAAGCACCTGGTCGCCGACGTTCAAGTCGGCGGTCGAGCGCAGCGTCGCGGCAGGCAGGTCATCGGGAATCGTGCGCGCTTTCAGCACGGCGAGATCGTTCTCCGGCTGTGTGCTGATGACGTCGGCCGGCGACTCGAGGCCATCGGCGAACGTGACGGTGATGGCTTCGGCGCCCGCGATCACATGCAGGTTGGTGAGGATCACGCCGGTGTTGACGATCACCACGCCGGTGCCCGTTCCCAATCGATACAGGTCATCCGGATTGTCGGGGTCCGCGCGCGGGCGCTCGCCCGGCTTCGCACCCTTCTCAGCATCGGTCCCCTTCGCCACGCGCGGCGGTGCGCCGCGGCCGGCTGCAGGCGGCTGTTCGCGGGCCTTCGCATTCGGCGATGGCGTGCCTTTCGCGCCGCGCGCGGCGGCGGGATCGCGCGGCGCATCTGCGGCGTCTGCCGCGTCCGCGCGCACGCGGCGGATGCCGCGCACATGCACGACCGACGGACGGATGATGTCGTAGGCTTTTTGCGCCATCGACCGCAGCGGATGGGTGTCCAGCGTGTGCAGCACCGCAGCGTCGATGTCCTTCTGTTGCAGCGCTTTGGGCATCGGCCGGGAAAGTGCGAGCATCGTGGCGGCCGTTGCCACCAGCAGCGCGCCGGCGACGAACGCGATCGGCGATTTCCACGCGACGCCGCGTTGCCGCCACGAGCGGCGCGTACGCGGCGCGCGCGGTTCGGGCGAGCCTTCGGCCGATAGCGGGGCACCCGCATCGTCGGATGCACGAATCGACCGGCTGTAGAGCGCGACTTTTCGCATGGCGTTCTCGCCACGAAGAGGGACGTGGCGACGCCATTGTGCGCACATCGCGCGCACGGCGCAAACGGCACCCGAAACACCGCAACCGACGAGCGGCGGCACTTGAACGGTTCGCCAACATTACGATGGTGTGACGCCGGATCGACGCCGGTGCGGCACCCGCACCACGGTAGTGCGGCGCCCGCGTCACGCCAACGCTACGACGGCGTTGTGCGAGTGGGACGACGGCGTCAGGCCAGTGCGACAACGCCTTTACGCCATCGCGAGGAGGCATTACGCCAGCGCGACGACGGCATTACGCCAGCGCGACGACGGC
>JBEPUI010000056.1:0-21137 GCA_041691615.1 Pseudomonadota bacterium | reverse complement strand
GCCTTTTCCATGATCGACCGTTCATGATGATGCCGAGGCGGATCGTTTCCATGCTCACTCCGAAATCGATGGTTGCGCGGGCGGTATTAGACCTGGCGTTTCCATGCTTATCTGCAGCAGGAAGCACGTTGTGAGGCGCCCATCGTCGTCATCGCGCCGAAATCGGGTGTTGCTCGATGTGCGAACCCGGGCGCGTCGAGCGACCTCAGCGAAATGCGCCCATCGCGCACGGCGACGCAGGTCGTGTCGTCGACGACCGTATAGAAATCGGGATGCGCCGCGGCGAAATCGCGTTGTTCTCCGGAAGGCGCCGCGGCCATGCCATGCGCGTAGTAGTGCCCGTTGCGCTCCGCGTGCGTGCAGCCGATGATCGCCGCCAGTGCGCAGTCCTGTTGCACGGCGAGGCCGGCCTGCGCGGTCAAGTCCTCGGCGGAGATGAAGCAGCGTGCGCCCGCCGCGTTGTACCGCGCCACGCGCAACCGGTTGACCAGCGCCTTGTAAAGCCCCTTGCAGCTCTTGCTCGACACGCCTTCGTAGCCGAGCGCGTGCGCGCGCGGAAACGCGGCGTACCCATCGTCCGCCTCGTCGATCATCATCGGCATTTCGCGCGCGAGTCCCGCGATGCTGGCGGCCATCGTCGCTGCACGCGCGATCGGCTGCTCGATCCAGGCGACATTTTGTGCAAGCCGCGCAAGCGCAGGCTCTGCGCGCAGGCGTCGCAGGAATTCGCCGAGTGCGGCGGCCTCGTATTGCTCGTTGCCGTCGAGCGTCGCGCGGTACGCGGGCAGCCGGTCGAGCACGTGCGCGATTCGCAGGAGCCTTGCGATATCGGCGTCCACGTCGCCGCCGAGTTTCAGCTTGAACCATCGCAAGCCGTAGGTGGCAACGGCGCCTTCTAGCGAGGCCGGCAGTCCGTCGTTGATCGGTGCCTCGCCGGCGGTGATCGCATCGACCATGCCAACCGTATGGCGGCAGTCGATCGACGACGCATTCGCGAGGCTCGCAGCGAAGGCGCCAACGTCCGCATCGGCAATGTCGGGCGCAAGCGAGGCATCGAGGCCGACGGCGTTGGCGCGCACGGCGTCGAAAAACGACAGCCCCATGTGAATGCACAGCGCATCCACGACGGCGCGGTCGATCTCCGCCCCCCCGAAGGCCGCGGCCAGCGGCGGCAGGCCGTTGCGCGCGCCTTCGTCGACGATCGCCGCATGATGAGCGGCTGCGTGGCCGAACGCGCTGCGCGGCGTCGCATCCGAGCGGTACGCCTCGGCGGCGAGGCGCAGCGAGCGTCGCAACTGGTCGAGGTTGTCGTCGTCGGACAGCGAGGGACGCTTGTCGAACCACTTCGGCACCATCAGTTCGGCCGTCATGCCGACGGTGGGCGCGCCGTCGGCGAAACGCAACGTAACGCGCACGAATGCCTGTGGCGCGGCGGTCAGCGTCATCGCACCGAAGCGAAACGGCAGCCGCAGGGGCGTCGGCCGCTCGAACAGCTCGATGTCGTCGATGCGAAAGGTGGGCGCGGCGTTCATGCCGAAAATGAAATCCTGGAGCTCACGCGTCGAGCGTGCCTTGCGAGTAGAAATGCGTGCGGATTTTCTGCGTCAGCGCGATGAATGCGGGATCGCCCATCACCGACAGCGTTCGCGGCCGCGGCAGCGGGACGTCGTAGATCGCGGCGATCGTCCCGGGACGCTCGCTCATCACCAGCACGCGGTCGGCGAGGAACACAGCTTCGGGAATGCTGTGGGTGATGAACAGTACCGTCTTGCGCGTGGCCGACCAGATTCGCTGCAATTCGAGGTTCATCTTTTCGCGCGTCATCGCGTCGAGCGCGCCGAACGGCTCGTCCATCAGCAGCACCGCCGGGTCATGGATCAGCGCACGGCAGATCGAGGCGCGCTGCTGCATGCCGCCGGAGAGCTGCCACGGGAATTTGCGTTCGAACCCGGCGAGGCCCGTGGTCTCGATCAGCGCACGCGCCTTGTCGACATAGCGTGCGCGAGGCAGCTTGCGCATTTCGATCTGCAGCAGGATGTTGTCGAGCACGTTGCGCCAGCCCAGCAGCACGGGACTCTGGAACACGATGCCGACGTTGTCGGGCGGCCCGTCGACCGTCGCGCCCGCCAGACGAATCGC
This sequence comes from Pseudomonadota bacterium, assembly GCA_041691615.1. Taxonomy (GTDB): domain Bacteria; phylum Pseudomonadota; class Gammaproteobacteria; order Burkholderiales; family Casimicrobiaceae; genus VBCG01. The sequence goes on along the minus strand of JBEPUI010000056.1, from coordinate 18,998 downwards.
TCCGGTCGTCGCGGGCAGCAACCCGGCCACCATCTTGAGGAGCGTCGACTTGCCGCAGCCCGATGGACCGACGATCGTCAGGAACTCGCCGTCGTGGATGTCGAAGGTCAGCGGCGTCAGCGACTCGACCGGACCATCGGCGGTCTGGTAAGTCTTGCTGACACCGTCGACGACAATCAGCGGCGCGAGCGCGGTGGCGGCGGAAGGCATTTCGGCCTGCATCAAAAAAGGGGACGCGGCGCCCGGGGTAGCCGGGCGCCGCGCGGACAAGCCGACCCTTAGGGCAGGTAGGCGTTGGTGTAGTAGTCCTCGGCCTTGCCCATGGAGGCCTTCTCGAGGCCGCCGTATTCCTCGAGCAGCGACAGCGTTTCCTGCATGTTCTTCGCACCCACGCGCAGCGGTCGGTCCTTCGGGTTGTCGGGGCCCTTGTACAGCGCCGCAGTCGCTTTCATGCCCACGAGCGCGGTTTCCTTGACGCCCGACTTGGGCTGCGCTTTCAGCATCGCATCGACCGCGGCTTCCGGATTCTTGGCACCTTCCTCCAGCGAGCGGGTGGCGGCCTTGAGGAAGCGCTTGATCACGTCCGGATGCGCCTTCAAATAATCCTTCTGCACGATGAATCCCGAGCTCACCATGTTGACGCCGTAGTCGGCGAAGCGAATCGGGTAGATTTCCTTGTGCACGCCGTCCTGCAGCTTGATCGCCTGGTCCATCACATAACCGAGCAGCAGGTCGGCCTGCCCGGTCATCACCGCGTTGAGCTTGGTCTGCGCGTCGCCGGCGACGGTCTTGAAATCCGTTTCCTTGAGCCCGGTCTTCTTGAGGAACAGCGGCCACACCTGCGACATCGAATCCCCGGGCGTGACGGCGACGATCTTGCCCTTGATGTCCGCGGGCTTGCGGATGTTCTTGTCGGCGAAGCCCATCACCGACATCGGCGACGTCTGCAGCGCGACGCCGACGGCGATGACCGGCGCGCCTTTCGACGCGGCCTTGATCATCGTCGCGACGTCGGCGTAGCCGACGGTGGCCGTGCCCGCGGCGACCGCCTGGATCGTCACGCCTGATCCGCGGCCTTCCTGGATGTCGAGGTCGATGCCTTCGTCGGCGAAATAGCCCCTCTCGAGCCCCAGGTAGAGCGGCGCGTGCTCGCTGTACGTGTACCAGTTGAGCAGAACCGTCACCTTGTCCTTGGCCTGCGCGAATGCGGCGCCGCCGGCAAGTGCGCAAACCAGCGCGGTCGCAATGATCATCAATCGTTTCAGCATGACGCCTCCTCCAGGTGGAAAAACACCGGCCGCGTTGTCACGCGGTCGCGGCAAAATCGTTGCGATGCGACGCATGCCATGGGATCAGCAGGCGCTCGACGACATCGACGGCGACGAACAGCAGCACGCCGATTCCCGACAACACGGTGAGCCCGGCGAACATCAGCGGCAGGTCGAAATTGCCGTTGGCGATCTGCAACAGGTAACCGATGCCCGAATTGGACCCGACGAACTCGCCGACGACGGCGCCGACGACCGCGAGCGTCACCGACACCTTGAGGCCGGCGAAAATCGACGGCAGCGCCTGCGGAAAGCGGATGCGAAAAAAAGTCTGCAGCTTGCTGGCCTTCATCGAGCGCGCGAGGTCGATCATGTCGGGCTCGACCGACTTGAATCCCATCACCGTCGACACCACGATCGGGAAGAACCCGAGCATGAACGCGCAGATGATCTTCGGGAAGATGCCGAAGCCGAACCACACCACGAACAGCGGCGCGATCGCGACCTTGGGCACGCTTTGCGAGAACACCAGCAGCGGATAGACGAAACTCTCGATCGTGCGTGAATAGGCGATGCAGAGCGCCATCGGAATGCCGAACGCGATCGACAGCGCGAAGCCGCCGAGCGTCGCATAGGTGGTGACGAGGCCCTCGCGCCACAGCTTCGGCCATTCGCCGACCAGTTGCTGGACCACGGCCCATGGCGCTGGAACGAGGTACGGCGGAATGCGGAAAATGCGGATCGTCAGGTCCCACAGCACCAGCAGCAGAATGATCAGCAGTGCCGGGCGCGCCCACGGCGAAAGCAATACGCGCTGCCACAGCGGACGTGTTGACGAGCCGCTCATGCGAGCCCCTGCGCCAGCGGCATGGCGCGGTGGCCGACCACGAGCGAGGCCATTACCACCGCCTGCATGTGCGCGACGCGCTTGCGTCTCGCGGCGGGGGTCGCAAGGTCGCGCGCGAACACCGTCGACAGCGTGGCGATGTTCGACAGGTAGAAGTAGCCCAGTGCGGCGATCGAGATGTAGAGCTCGAGCGCGTCGGGTGTGGCGTTGAAAACGCCGGCCTCGTTGCCGCGCCGGATGATCGTGCGCAGCGTCGCGATCACCGGTGTATTCATCGCGCGGATGCGCGCCGACTGCTTCAGGTGCCGGGCGTGGTAGAGGTTCTCGTTGTTCAGCAGCGTGATGAATTCCGGGTGCTCGACGTAATAGTCCCACGTGAACTGCACCAGCCGCCGGATCGCGTCACCGGGTGCCAAGTCGAGCAGCCGCAACTCGCCTTCGGCGGCGCGGATACTGGCGTAGGCGGCTTCCAGCACCGCGAGGAACAGCGCTTCCTTGTTGCCGAAGTAATAGTAGAGCATCCGCTTGTTGGCGTCGGCGGCCGCCGCGATCCGGTCGACACGCGCGCCGGCGAGGCCGCAGGCGGCGAATTCGGCGGTGGCGGCCTCGAGGATACGCGCGCGGCTCGCATCGGCGTCGCGCACGAAAGCGGGTGGCGCGGGAAGGCGCCGGGGCGATTTGCGGGTCGTCGAATCGCGCGGCATCGACGAAGTTAACCAGATAGTTACGTCGCACGCAAGCGTGCGCGCCGCTAGGCGTGCGTCTCGCCGACCCTGACGATCTTCATCGTGTTGGTGCCGCCGGACTTGCCCATCGGCTCACCGATCGTCAGCACGATCAGGTCGCCTTTCTTGACTTCGCCCTGCTGCAGCAGGATCGCCTCGGCGGCGCGCAGCGCGTCGTCGCGGTCGTTGTTCTGCTCGAGGAAGAACGCGCGCACGTTGCGGTAGAGGCCCAGCTTGCGCTGGGTCGCGATCTTGGGCGTCAGCGCGAAGATTGGCGAGCCGCAGTCGTGGCGCGACATCCACAGCGCCGTCGAGCCCGAGTCGGTCAGCGACGCGATCGCCTTGACCTTCAGGTGAAAGGCGGTGAACAGCGTGGCCATCGCGATCGACTGGTCGATGCGCGTAAACGTGCGGTTGAGGAAGTCGCGATCGAGCTCGACGGTGGTCGAGTTCTCGGCTTCGACGCAGATCTGCGCCATCGCATCGACGGTCTCAACCGGATACTTGCCCGACGCGGTCTCCGCCGACAGCATCACCGCGTCGGTGCCGTCCAGCACCGCGTTGGCGACGTCCGACACTTCGGCGCGGGTGGGCACCGGGTTGGTGACCATCGACTCCATCATCTGCGTCGCGGTGATCGTCAGCTTGTTCTGCTCGCGCGCCATTTTGATCATGCGCTTCTGCAGGCCTGGCACCGACGCATTGCCCACTTCCACCGCAAGATCGCCGCGCGCGACCATGATGCCGTCGGAGGCCTCGATGATCTCCTCGAGCGCGGTGATCGCCTCGGCGCGCTCGATCTTGGCGATCAGCAGTGCCTGGCCGCCCGCGGCCATGATCAGCTGGCGCGCCATGTACATGTCTTGCTTGTTCTTGGGGAACGACACGGCAAGGTAGTCGGCGCCAAGCTGCGCCGCGGTCTTCACGTCGTCCATGTCCTTGGCGGTCAGCGCCGGCGCCGTCAGGCCGCCGCCCATCCGGTTGATGCCCTTGTTGTTCGACAGCACGCCGCCGACCTCGACGATCGTGGTGATGCGCGGCCCGTCGACGCGATCGACACGCAGGCGGATCAGGCCGTCGTTGAGCAGCAGGATCACGCCGTGGCTCACGTCGCGCGGCAGCTCCTTGTAGTCGAGGCCGACCTGATCGATGTCGCCCAGGCCCGCCGTCGCATCGAGGACGAATTTCTGGCCGGCGACCAGCTCGACCTTGCCGTCCTTGAACTTGCCGATGCGGATCTTCGGGCCTTGCAGGTCGGCCATGATCGCGACCTCGCGACCCAGCTTCTTCGCCGCTTCGCGGACCGCCTCGGCGCGCGCCAGGTGATCGCCCGGCGCGCCATGCGAGAAATTGAGGCGCACGACATCGACGCCGGCAGCGAGCAGGCGCGTCAGCATTTCGGGTGAGGCGGTGGCGGGACCCAGCGTGGCAACGATTTTGGTGGCGCGTAGCATTTCGACCGTTCGGAATAGAGGTATGACAGCGCAATGTTACGGGAATTGTCCAGGCCAAGAAATATTCGCCGCGCGCGAGCAGCGCCGCGGGAGCGCGGATTTGCGCCCTGGCATGAGCATGCGTCGCGTGTGGATCAGGCGCGCGCTTCGAGCGCCGCCACGGCCGGCAGGGTCTTGCCTTCGAGGAACTCGAGGAACGCGCCGCCCGCGGTCGAGATGTACGAAATGCCGCCGGCGACACCGAACTTGTTGATCGCGGCGATGGTGTCGCCGCCGCCGGCGATCGAAAACGCCTCCGACGCGGCGATGGCTTCGGCGAGCGCGCGCGTGCCTGCGGCGAACGCGTCGAATTCGAACACGCCGACCGGGCCGTTCCACACGATCGTGCCGGCATCGGCGATCAGCGGGCGCAGCGCGTCCACCGATCCGGGGCCCAGGTCGAGGATCATGTCGTCCACATCGACATCGCCGATCGCCTTGAGCGCGGGTGCCGCGGTCGCCGAGAATTCCTTCGCGCACACTGCATCGACCGGAATCGGCACCCTTCCCGGATACGCGTCGATGATCGCTTTCGCCTCGCCGATGCGGTCCGGCTCGGCGAGCGAGCGGCCGATCCTGCCGCCGGCGGCGAGAATGAACGTGTTGGCGATGCCGCCGCCGACGATCAGTGCGTCGACCTTGGCCGCGAGCGCGGTGAGGATCGTCAGCTTGGTCGAAACCTTGGATCCGGCGACGATCGCCACCAGCGGCCGCGCCGGATGGGCGAGCGCCTTGGTAAGCGCGTCGAGTTCGGCGGCCATCAACGGCCCCGCGCATGCGACCGGTGCGAACCGTGCAACGCCATGCGTCGTGGCTTCGGCGCGGTGCGCGGTGCCGAATGCATCGTTGACATAGACGTCGCACAACGCGGCGATCCTTTTCGCCAGCGTCGGATCGTCCTTCTTCTCCCCCGGGTTCATCCGGCAGTTCTCGAGCAGCACCAGGTCGCCGGGATGCAGCGCTGAATGCCACGCGCCGCCGCCGGCCCAGTCCTTGATGAGCGGCACCGGACGCCCGAGCAATTGCGATAGGCGTGCGGCCACCGGTGCGAGCGAATCCGCGTCGGTCCACGTGCCTTCGACCGGCCGCCCCAGGTGCGACGTGACCATCACGGCGGCACCGCGCGCGAGCGCGTCGTCGATGCCGGGTATCGACGCGCGGATCCGCGTGTCGTCAGTGATCGCGCCCGTGTCGTCCTGTGGAACGTTGAGGTCCGCGCGGATCAGGACGCGCTGGCCGCGCACATCGAGGTCCGCGAGCCGCTTGAAGGGCATCAGGTGGTCCGGCCGGGGCGCTCGATGCGCACGTTTTCTAGATCGACCAGTCGACCGGCTGCATCGTCGCGGCGTCGACGACCCGCACCGTGCGGCCACGCGCCGCCGCGCGCATTTCGACGAGCTGGTCGCTGATGCGCCCGGCCGTGGTGACGAAACAGAAGGGCAGCAAGGCATGCACCAGCGCCGCGACGCCGCCAAACGCCATGCGCGCGCCGAATCGGCTGGCGAAGCGCATGTGCTGCCAATAGGACTCGCCGACCGACGTCGGGTGCGCAGTGAAGATGTTCATCTCGGAAGCTCCTTCGCGAACGGCCAGCGATCACTTCGCGTTCATCAGCGCCACGGTGGTGTCGAGCAGCCGGTTGGAGAATCCCCATTCGTTGTCGTACCAGCTCGACACCTTGACCAAGCGTCCCGACACCTTGGTGAGCGTCGCGTCGAACGTCGACGACGCGGGATCGTGGTTGAAGTCGATCGACACCAGCGGCGCGGTGTTGTAGTTGAGTATGCCCTTCAGCGGTCCAGCCTCCGATGCAGCCTTCATGATCGCGTTGACCTCGTCGACGCTCGTGTCCCGCGCCGCGATGAACGACAGGTCGACGATCGAAACGTTGATCGTCGGCACGCGGATCGCGTAGCCGTCGAGCTTGCCCGCGAGCTCGGGCATGACGAGGCCGACCGCGCTCGCCGCACCGGTCTTGGCGGGAATCATGTTCATCGTCGCCGAGCGCGCGCGCCGCAGGTCCTCATGGTAGACGTCGGTCAGCACCTGGTCGTTGGTGTACGCGTGCACGGTCGTCATCAGGCCGGTGACGACGCCGATGTTGTCGTTCAGCGGCTTGACCAGCGGTGCGAGGCAATTGGTGGTGCACGATGCGTTGGAGATCACCGTGTGCGACGCCTTCAGCACCTGGTGGTTGACGCCGTAGACGATCGTCGCGTCGACGTCCTTGCCGCCGGGCGCCGAGATGATCACTTTCTTCGCCCCGCCCTTGAGGTGCGCCGACGCCTTGTCCTTGCTGGTGAAAAAGCCCGTGCATTCGAGCACCACGTCGACACCGAGCGCGCCCCACGGCAGCTGCGCCGGATCGCGGTTGGCCAGCACCTTGATGCGGTCGCCGTCGACGATCATCGCGTCGCCATCGACCTTGACGGTGCCGGGGAACTTGCCGTGCGCGGTATCGTAGCGCGTCAGGTGCGCATTGGTCTCGGCGTTGCCGAGGTCGTTGATCGCCACGATGTCGATGCCGTGCTTCTTGCCGTCCTCGTAGTGCGCGCGAAGCACGTTGCGGCCGATGCGGCCATAGCCGTTGATCGCGACCTTGATCGTCATGCTGTTGTCTCCTGTGTCAGCGTGTGTTGCATTCAGTGCGTGGTGACGGCGTTGCAGCGGGCGGCGAGCGCCGGCAGGTCGCGCCATCCATAGCCTGCTTCGAGCAGGTCCATTCCATCCCACTGGAACGGCTGCTCGACGATGAGTTCGGCGCCGAGCGCCGCGTAGAAATCGCGTGCCGGCTTGTTGCCGGCGATCACCCAGACGATCATGCTGCGCGCCTGCTGCGCCGCCAAGGCAGTAGCGGTGACGCCGACCATCTTGCTGCCGAGCCCCAGGCGCTGGTAAGTGGGCCGCAGGTAGATCGCGACGAGGTCGGCGTCGAATCCCAGCTTGGGTTCGGCAAGCACGATGCCGGCCGCGAAGCCCATGACGCCGTCGGCGTCCTCGGCGACGAACACCTGCGAGCGCGGGCTTTGCGCCGACAGCGACTTGTCCCACAGCGTGGCGCTTGCTTCCACGGTCATGCCGTCGAGGTACGGTTGCGGGATCATGCCGCGGTAGGTCGTGCGCCAGCTTTCCACGCGCACGCGCGCGATCGCGACGGCGTCGTCGACGGTTGCGCGGCGGATCCTGACGTCGATCATTGTGCGAGCGTACCGCGTACGGCGTCGGCGACGTGCCCGGCGGTAAACCCGAAGTGCTTGAACAGCACGCCGGCGGGCGCCGATTCGCCGAAGCGGTCGATGCCCACCACGGCCGCGCGCGGGTCGTCCTCGGCGCCGACATACTTGCGCCAGCCGGCGGTGACGCCGGCTTCGACCGCGGTGCGGGCGATGCCGCGCGGCAGGACGGCGGCGCGGTACGCGACATCCTGGCGGTCGAACAGCGACGTGCAGGGCATCGAAACGACGCGCAGGTCGATGCCTTGGGCGGCCAGCGCGTCGCGCGCGCCCAGCGCAAGCGGCACCTCCGAACCGGTGGCGATGACGATCGCGCGTTGCGCGCCCGCCGTGCCGGCAAAGTCGCGCAGCACGTAGCCGCCGCGCGCAATCGATTCGACCTGGTCGCGCTCGCGGGCCGCGAACGCGATGTTCTGCCGCGACAGCATCAGGCACGTCGGTCCGTCGCGGCGAGACAACGCCGCCGTCCACGCGATCGCGGTCTCGACGGTGTCGGATGGCCGCCAGACGTCCATTTGCGGAATCAGCCGCAGCGCTGCCGTGTGCTCGACCGATTGATGCGTCGGCCCGTCCTCGCCGAGGCCGATCGAATCGTGCGTGAACACGAAGATGTTGCGAAGCTTCATCAACGCCGCCATGCGCAAGGCGTTGCGCGAATAGTCGGAGAACGTCAGGAACGTCCCCGAATACGGAATGAAGCCGCCGTGCAGCGCGACGCCATTGCCGATCGCCGCCATCGCGAATTCGCGCACGCCGAAATTGACGTAGTTGCCCGCGTCGTCGCGCGATACCGCATGGCTGCCCGACCAGTTGGTGAACACGCTGCCGGTGAGGTCCGCCGACCCGCCGAGCATTTCCGGCAGATGCCTCGCGAACGCCTCGATCGCCTGCTGCGAAGCCTTGCGCGTGGCGATCGTCTCGGCCTTGGCCGCTTGCGCATCGACGAACGACTTCGCGATCGCGGCGAAGTCGGCGGGCAGCGCGCCCGCCATCCTGCGCTCGAACTCGGCGGCAAGTTGCGGATGCGCGGCGCGGTACGCGGCGAAGCGCGCGTCCCATTCGCCGGAAAGCGCGGCACCCCGCGCGCGCGCATCCCATCCGGCATAGACGTCGTGGGCGATCACGAACGGTGGTTCGGCCCAGCCGATGGCTGCGCGGGTCGCCGCGACTTCGGTGGCGCCGAGCGCCGCGCCATGCGCTTCGGACGAGCCGCCCTTGTTGGGTGACCCGCAGCCGATTTCGGTCTTGCAGCAGATGAGCGTCGGCTTGCCGCGCACGCTTTTCGCCTCGCGGATCGCCGCGTCGACCGCCGCCACGTCCTGGCCGTTGACCGCGCGTACAACGTGCCATCCGTAGGCTTCGAAACGCGCCGGCGTGTCGTCGGTGAACCAGCCGCGCACTTCGCCGTCGATCGAGATGCCGTTGTCGTCGTAGAACGCGATGAGCTTGTCCAGGCCCCACGTGCCGGCGAGCGCGCAGGCCTCGTGCGACAGGCCTTCCATCAAGCAGCCGTCGCCGAGGAACACCCAGGTGCGATGGTCGACGACGGCGTGGCCAGGCCGGTTGAACGACGCGGCGAGCAGTCGTTCGGCGAGCGCCATGCCGACCGCGTTGGCGATTCCCTGTCCCAGTGGACCCGTCGTGGTTTCGACGCCCGGCGTGATGCCTACTTCCGGATGTCCCGGCGTCTTTGAACCGAGCTGGCGGAATTTCTCGAGCTCGGCGATCGGCAAGTCGTAGCCCGTGAGGTGCAGCAATGAGTACTGGAGCATCGAGCCGTGTCCGTTGGACAGCACGAAGCGATCGCGATCGAACCAATGCGGATGGCGCGGGTCGTGCCGATGGTGACCGCGCCACAACGCGAGCGCGATCTCGGCCATGCCCATCGGCATCCCGGGGTGGCCGGACTTGGCGGTTTCGACCGCGTCCATCGCGAGTGCGCGAATGGCGTTGGCGAGTCGTTGATCGGTGGGGGCAGCGGGAGTCGTCGTGGCGTGCGTCAGCATGATCGTTTCGGATGACGCCGAAGCAGGACGCTGCAGCGCAAAAGAGCCTGAAATTATGGCAAAATTGGTGAAATCGTGCAATAATTCCAAGTTCCGCGCGGCATCGACACAATAACGTTTCGCGACTCCCACGCATGCGCGATGGGACGCAGTCGACGCCGGATTCGCATGACCCCACACCGGATCCCGCGCGAACACTTCGCACAAAGCGGTGCACCGGCTGTTTTTCCGGGAGGGACCGATGGACGGAATCCATCTGCTGGGCGAGTGGTACGGTTGCCCTGCATCGAAGCCCGAAATGCTCAACGCCGAGGCGCTTCGCGCGCTCTGCCTGCGCGCGGTCGAAGCCGCGGGCCTGACGACCGTCGGTGAGCGCTTCCACCAGTTCGAGCCGCAAGGCGTCACCGGTGCCGTGATCCTCGCCGAGTCGCACCTTGCCGTGCACACGTGGCCCGAAATCGGTTCGGTGACGATCGACGTGTACGTCTGCAACTACACGACCGACAACACCGGCAAGGCCGAAGCGCTGTTCCACGAGCTGGAAAAGGTGCTCGAGCCCGAGCGCACGCGCTTCCAGGCGATTCATCGCGGTGCCGCCAATGGCTGAGCGCACTCCCGGCGATCTCGCCGCGGGTGTCATGACGGAGTACCTGACCGACGACTGGGGATACTTCATCCGCTCGTCGCGCGCGTTCGAAAAGTTCCGCTCGCCGCTGCAGTCGGTCGAAGTGCACGACAGCGTGCCGTTCGGCAAGCTGTTCCGGCTCGACGGCCATTTCATGACGTCGGAAAAGGACGAGTTCTTCTATCACGAGAATCTCGTGCACCTGGCCGCGATCACGCATCCGCAACCGCTGCGCGCGCTGATCGTCGGCGGCGGCGACGGCGGTTCGGCGGAGGAGCTGCTCAAGTATTCGTCGATGCAGTCGGTGACGCTGGTCGAGATCGACCTGGCGGTCGTCGACGTCGCGCGCAAGTACCTGCAAAGCGTGCACAAGGGCAGCCTCGACGATCCGCGCGTCCAGTTGAAGATCGAGGACGGCTTCGCCTACGTGCGCAACAGCGCCGAGATGTTCGACCTGGTCGTGCTCGACCTGACCGACCCGGGTGGACCCTCGACCAGTCTATACACCCCCGAGTTCTACGCGGCCTGCGCGGCACGGCTGTCGCCGGTGGGGGCGATGACGATGCATGTCGGCAGCCCGGTCGCGCATCCAGGACGCGTCCGCGATGCGTTGCAGGCCCTGCGCAGCGCATTCCCGATCGTCACGCCTTATCTCACGTCGGTGCCGCTGTATGGCGGGCTGTGGATGATGGCGATGTGCTCGGCGAGCCTCGATCCGCGGCAGATGACGTCGATGGAAGTCGACCGCCGCATCGGCAGGCGTGGCTTGACAGACCTCGCGTACTACAATGGCGACATGCACCGCGCGGCCCTTGCGCTGCCGAATTTCGTCCGCGCGCTGGTCAGCGCGGGCTGACTCCGTCCCCGGCTTGGACGCGCGTCCATGTTGGGGGACGCGTCGGGGACGATAGGCCGGCGTTCGCCGCGCCCGCCTCGGCGAGTCCTGCAGCTTGAAACCCCGGTGCGCCGGCCGCACGTTAACTTCCGAGGGGACCGCAAAAAGGTCCCGAAACCACGGAAAGCGACGGGCCATGACGCTTGTCAACACGATGCAAGACGCCGATTTCGTACTGATCGACGGCGTGATCTGCGAAACCGAATACCTGCGGGTGCCCGACGAGTTCACGGTGCCGGACGACGTCGTGCTCGAAGCCAAGCATGGCGACACCGAGTTTGCGTTCACCTGCGCCGACTTCGACGACGCCCAGCACCTGGGCGACGGCGTTTACCGCCTGTCCAACGGCCGCCTGCTGCGGTTCCTGTCCAGCGCCACGCTGCACTGACCGGGGCGCGCGCACCCCTTGCGGCAGACGCGCCCAGCCAGCTGAAAAATCCCGTTTCCGTGACGGCGGGCGCCGTGGCATCATCGCGCCCATTGCCGGAATCGATCCGGATTGCTCCAACTGGGAAGGGAAATACAATGAAAGCGTTGCCGTTCATCCTCGCGTTGCTGTGCGCATCCTGCGCTACCAAGGATCAGGTCGCCAACGACGGGGACTACCGTCCTCCGGTCTATCGCACCGGCAGCAACCTTCCGTCGCAAGGCCACGTCTCGGGCTCGAACGACCCAACCTCGGTATCCGGCGAGGATTTGCGCCGAGCGCTGCCCCCGCCGATGACGCCGAAGCCTGCAAGCAACTAGCAGAGCACGGGTCCAAACTGGCCCGGTTGACAGGCATCCACATATGCGCATACGCTCATATGTGTGAAGACCCGCAGCCCGCGCCGCAGGCGTGACAGCGCCACCGATGTCCAGCCCAATGCTGCGGTCGCGAACGAGCTCGACGCGGTGTTCGCGATCGTGGCGCGGCATTTCTCGCTGTTGTCGGAGCCGACCCGCCTCAAGATCCTGCACGCGATCTGCCGTGACGAGCAGTCGGTGTCGCAGATCGTCGCGGCGACCGGCGCCACGCAATCCAACGTTTCCCGCCACCTCGCGCTGATGCACCAGGCAGGCGTGGTCACGCGCCGGCGCGACGGCAGCGCCGTGTACTACCGCGTCGACAATCCGGAATTCGTCGAGATCTGTCGCAACGTGTGCATCCAGATCGCCGGCCGCATCGACGAGCGCGAGCCGCTGAAGCGCGGACTGCTCGAATTCGCCAACGAGCACTAGCGATGGGACAGGGATAGCCCGTGGCCGGACGCAAGACCGGGACGATTGTTCCCGCCCCCGAAATCGTCGTCGGCCCCACGGCTTCGCGCCGCGGCTTCCTGAAGCGCGCGGCGCTGCTCTCCGGCGGGGCGCTCGCAGCCGCGGAGGCCCGCGGCGCGTCCAACCTGCCGCCTGATGTGCCTGTGTGGACCCGCACGCTCGGCGCGCCGATCCTCAATTCGCCGTACGGTGTTCCATCGAAGTACGAAGCCAACATCGTCCGCCACGAAAGTCCCGGGCTCACGCGCACGCCCTATTCGTCGGTGGCGTTCACGCCGCTGCAGAACCTGTTCGGCATCATCACGCCGTCGGGGCTGCATTTCGAGCGCCACCATGCGGGTGTTCCGGATGTCGTGCCGGCCGAGCACCGGCTGATGATCCACGGCCTGTGCAAGTCGCCGCGGATCTTCACGATGGACGACTTGCTGCGGTTCCCTTCGGTGTCGCGCATCCACTTCATCGAATGCGGCGCCAACACCGGCATGGAATGGGGCAATGTCGCCGTGCCCACCGTGCAGTACACGCACGGCATGCTGGGTTGCAGTGAATGGACCGGCGTGCCGCTGTCGACGCTGCTGGACGAAGTGGGCGCCGACCGCCTGCAAGGCAAGTTCATCCTCGCCGAAGGCGCCGATGGCGCGGCATTGACGCGCACCATCCCAATCGAATTCGCGCGCGACGACGTGCTGGTCTGCTACGGCCAGAATGGCGAGATGCTGCGGCCCGAGCAAGGCTATCCGCTGCGACTCGTCGTACCCGGCGTGCAGGGCGTTTCCAGCGTCAAGTGGCTGCGGCGCCTGAAGATCGGCGACACGCCGTTCAACACGCGCGAGGAGTCGCTGCACTATGTCGACCTGATGCCGGACGGCATCGAGCGCCAGTACACGTGGATCCAGGAAGCCAAGAGCGTCATCACCTCCCCGTCCGGCGGGATGATCGTGCGGGACAAGGGCTATCACGAGATCACCGGACTCGCATGGTCGGGTCGTGGCAACGTACGCGCGGTCGACGTGTCCACCGACGGTGGACGCAACTGGCGCCGCGCGGTGTTGCAGTCGCCGGTACTCGACAAGGCGCTGACGCGGTTTCGCATCGGCTGGCAGTGGGACGGCGCGCCGGCGCTGCTGCAATCGCGCGTCGTCGACAGCACCGGCTACGTGCAGCCGTCGATCCGCCAGTTGCGTGCAGTGCGCGGCACGCGGTCGATTTATCACAACAACGCAATCCAGACATGGCGGGTCAATGCGTCGGGGACGGTCGACAATGTCCAGGTCGGCTAGCGCCGTCGTCGCGTGCTGGCTGGCGTGCGTGCTGTCGGCGGGGACGTTGATTGCCACGGCCGCCGCAGCGGCCGATGCCGGTCCGTTCGGGTTCGGCAGCGCGGCGACGCCACGCGAGATCGCCGGCTGGGACATCGACGTGCGTCCGGACGGCCGTGGCCTGCCGGCCGGTCACGGCAGCGTTCGCGAGGGCCAGGCGGTCTATGACGCGCAGTGCGCGGGCTGTCACGGCACGTTCGGCGAGTCGAACAGCAACCTGCAGATCGCGGGCGGCGTGGGCACGCTCAAGTCGGCGCAGCCGGTGCGCACCACGGGCAGCAAGCTCAACTACGCGACCACGCTGTTCGACTACATCCGCCGCGCGATGCCGCTGACCGCGCCGCAGACGCTGTCGGTGAACGAGGTCTATGCGCTGACGGCCTATGTGCTCTACCTTAACGACATCGTCGGCGATGACGCTTCACTCGACGCAACATCGCTGGTGGCGCTGCGGATGCCCAATCGCGACGGCTTCTCGACCTCGCACGGCATGATGCGGCGCGATGGCGCGCCCGATACGCACAACGCCGAGTGCATGCGCGATTGCACGCGCGACGTAACGGTCACGTCGCAGCTTCCGGTGTATGCGAAGGCTTCGCACGGCGATATCGACGCGCAGATGCGCTCGTTGCGCCGCGTCGCCGCGGCGGAAGCGATCGACACCGGCCTTGCGCTGGCGCAACGTGCCGGTTGCGTTGCCTGCCACGCGGCGGACGTGCGCATCGTCGGGCCGGCGCTGCGCGACGTCGCCGCGCGCTATGCGGGCGATGCGGGTGCACCGGCGAAGCTCGCCGACAAGATCCGCGAGGGCAGCCAGGGCGCGTGGGGCAGCGTGGCGATGCCCGCGCAACCGGTGTCGGCGGCGCAGGCATCGGAGCTGGTGCGCTGGATTCTCGACGGCGCGAACTGAGGTACGCGAAACGGGCCTCGCGAAATCGCCGGGCGAAATAAGCATATTCGCGGTGCGCGCGTCGCGGCGCCGCGTTCGAGGGCTGTTAGAATCGGTCGCTATTCGAGGAGAGTTTGCCATGGATGACATCGTTGCGATGCGCCGCAAGGTGATGCGGCAAGGCGCGGGACTGACGCTGTTCGCACTGGTGGCCGCGGCCGGCTGGCTGAAGCCTACGTCGGCGTTCGCCGCGGCGTGGAACAAGTCGGCGTTCGACGCGCATTCGATGGACGAGACGATGAAGGCGCTGAACGGCCCGGCGCCTGCGACGAGCAAGGACGTCACGTTCGTCGCCACGCCGGACATCGCCGAGAACGGCGCCGTCGTTCCGGTGAGCGTGGTCAGCGCGCTGCCGAAGACCGAGTCGATCGCGATCCTGATCGAGAAGAATCCCAACATGCTGGCCGCGGTGTTCGACATTCCCGCGGGCACCGAGGCTTCGGTGACCACCCGCGTCAAAATGGCGCAGACCTCGAACGTCTACGCGCTGGTCAAGGCCGACGGCAAGTACTACGTGGCGTCGAAGGAAATCAAGGTCACGCTGGGCGGCTGCGGCGGCTAGTCGCGCAACGCACCCGCAACCAACGGAGCGAACATGCCAGATCCAATGAAAATCCGCGCGAACCTGCTCGGCGATTCCACCGAAGTGAAAGTGCTGATGAGCCACGAGATGGAAACCGGCCAGCGCAAGGATGCGCAGGGCAAGATCATTCCCGCGTGGTTCATCCAGACGGTGGACGTGACCTGCGCCGGCAAGCCCGTGCTGTCGGCGCAATGGGGACCCGCGGTTTCCAAGAACCCGTTCCTGTCTTTCAAGTTCAAGGGTGGCGCCAAGGGCGACAAGGTCGTGGTCACGTGGGTCGACAACCGCGGCGAGAAACGCAGCGACGAAGCGACGATCGCCTGACAGCGAGATACCGGAGGGGCAATGACGATGAAACGAACGAGGGCATTTGGCGCTGCGCTTGCGTTCGCCTCTGCGTGCGCCGTATCGCTGAGCGCAATGGCGCAGGCAAGCGACGCCGCGGCGGAGATCGAGAAATACCGCCAGGCGCTCGCTGACGGCAATCCGGCCGAGTTGTGGGAAGCCCGCGGCGAGGCGATGTGGCACGAGGCGCGCGGTCCCAACAAGGTGTCGTTCGACAAGTGCGACCTGGGGCTCGGCGCCGGCGTGGTCAATGGCGCGTATGCGCAATTGCCGCGCTATTTCGCCGACGCCGGCCAGGTGATGGACCTCGAGACGCGGTTGATCCATTGCATGACGAAACTGCAGGGTGTCAGTGTCGCGGACGCGCACAAGACGCTGTTTGGCGGGCCCGGACAGCGATCGGACATCGAGGCGCTGGTTGCTTATGTCACGTCGCAATCGCAGGGCGTGGTGATGAACGTGTCGCTCGCCGATCCGGCGATGAAGAAGATGTATGCGATGGGCGAGAAGATCTTCTTTTTCCGCGGCGGTCCGCATGACTTCGCCTGCGCGACCTGCCATGGCGAGGAGGGCAAGCGCATTCGCCTGCAGGACCTTCCCGACCTCACGCACAAGAGCGGCGCGCAGAAGGCCTACACGACCTGGCCGGCGTACCGCGTGTCGCAAGGTGAATTGCGTACGATGCAATGGCGGCTCAACGACTGCTTCCGCCAGCAGCGCTTTCCTGACCTGGTATTCGGCTCGCCGGCGTCGATCGCGTTGACGACCTATCTCGCCTACAACGCCAATGGCGCTGCGTACGCCGGCCCTGCGCTGAAGCGCTGACCGGATCCACGCGTCAATCGCCCCAGGGAACGACAACCATGCCGACAGTGATCATGCAACGCACCGTGACCCGCGCGTTTGCGCTCATCGCCGCCGTCGCGATCGTCGTCGGCTGTGCGTCGACGCGAATGGACGCTGCGAACGACGCGCAGCTGCGCGCCGAGACCGCGGCGGCGATGCGCGCATCGTTCAAGGCGCGTGGACAGGCCGGCATCGACCGCCTCGACCAGGACGAGGCGCAGCGGCTGTGCAGCGATTATTTCAACAAGCCGTTGCCGGCCGACGTGGCGTCGCGCATCGAAAAGTCCAACCTGGCGGCGATCAAGTGGCCTGCCGACGGCAACTATGTCGGAGACTGGAAGAACGGCGAGAAGATCGCGCAAAGCGGGCAGGGCAAGCAGTATTCCGACGATCCGAAGAGCCCGAACGGCGGCAACTGCTACGCATGCCACCAGCTCGCACCCCATGAAATTTCATACGGCACGATCGGCCCTTCGCTCTACCAGTTCGGCAAGCGCCACGGTTACACCGACGACATGCGCAAGTACGCCTTCGGCAAGGTCTACAACACCGAGGGCTACACCGCGTGTTCCAACATGCCGCGCTTCGGCGCGCACGACATCCTGACCGAGCAGCAGATCAAGGACGTCGTCGCTCTGCTGATGGACCCGAAGTCGCCGGTCAACCAGTGACGTCGCGCCGGGCCAAGTCCGCGGTGCGCGTTGCCTAGATCCGATGCGCCGCCGCGACTTCCTACAGGCGCTGGCCGCCGCGGCGGCGGCGGGACTCGCGATCGACGCCGACGCAACACTCGACGGCGCAGCGCAGGACTCGCTCTACGACAGCGTCACGCCGTTCGGCAACGCGTCGCTGTTGCACTTCACCGATTGCCATGCGCAACTCAACCCGGTGCGCTTTCGCGAGCCGGGCGTCAACCTGGGGGTGGGTGCTGCGCGTGGCCAGCCGCCGCACCTTGTCGGCGAGGCGCTGCTCAGGTTTTTCGGCATCGCGCCCGGGACGCGCGGGGCGCACGCGTTCACCTACCTCGATTTTGACCGCGCTGCGCGGGCCTACGGCGCGATGGGCGGATTCGCCCACCTAGCCACGCTGATCGCGAAGCTCCGCGCGTCGCGGCCCGGCGCGTTGCTGCTCGACGGCGGCGACACGTGGCAGGGATCGGCGACGTCGCTGTGGACACAGGGCCAGGACATGATCGACGCGTGCAAGCTGCTGCGTGTCGACGTGATGACCGCGCATTGGGAATTCACCTACGGCGCCGCGCGCGTGCAGCAGGCGATCGCGAACGAACTTGCGGGACACATCGATTTCGTCGCCCAGAACGTGACAACGCAGGACTTCGGCGACCCTGTTTTCGCGCCTTATGTCATCAAGCCCGTGAACGGCGTCGCGGTGGCGGTCGTCGGGCAGGCTTTTCCGTACACGCCAATCGCCAATCCGCGCTACTTCACGCCCGACTGGACGTTCGGCATCCAGGAGGAGAACCTGCAGAAAATGATCGACGACGCGCGCGCCAAGGGCGCGGGCGTGGTCGTGCTGCTCTCGCACAACGGCATGGACGTCGACCTGAAGCTCGCGTCGCGCGTGCGCGGGCTCGACGCGATTCTCGGAGGTCACACGCACGACGGCATGCCGCAGCCGACGCTCGTCGCCAATTCGGGGGGAAGGACGATCGTCACCAACGCCGGCAGCAACGGCAAGTTCGTCGGCGTGCTCGACTTCGATGTCAAGGGCGGCAAGGTCGCCGATTATCGCTATCGGCTGCTGCCGGTGTTCGCCGACCTGTTGCCCGCCGACAAGGCGATGTCGGAGCACATCGAGCGCGTGCGTGCGCCATTTGCGGCGAAGCTCGCCGAGCCGCTCGCGCGCACCGAAGGCCTTTTGTACCGGCGCGGAAACTTCAACGGCAGCGTCGACGAAATGATCATGGACGCGCTGCTCGCGCAGAAGGATGCCGAGATCGCCTTCTCGCCGGGGTTTCGCTGGGGAACGTCGCTGTTGCCGGGCGAGACGATCAGGTTCGAGCATCTGATGGACGAGACCGCGATCACCTACCCGTACGCGACGCTGTCGAAGATTTCCGGCGACATGATCAAGACCATCCTCGAAGACGTTGCCGACAACCTCTTCAATCCCGATCCGTACCTTCAGCAGGGAGGCGATATGGTGCGCGTCGCAGGCATGACCTACACGATCGCACCAGAGGCGAAGCAGGGCGAGCGAATTTCCAACATGAAAGTGCGCGGCCGCGCCATCGAAGCGGGCAAGACGTACAAGGTCGCAGGCTGGGCCCCCGTTTCGGAGGACGCGAAGATGGCCGGCGGCGAGCCCGTGTGGGAGGTCGTCGCGCGACACCTGCGGCAGGTCAAGACTGTCGTATCTCGCCCGCCGTATGCGCCCGAGCTCGTCGGCGCCGGTGTGGCCGGCAACCCTGGACTCGGCGCTCGCTAGCGGGGGCAACACGCGTTGCGCGCCGCGCGCCGATCGCGGTTCGACTATCGCCGTTTGGTTATCGCCGTTTGGTTATCGCCGTTTGGTTATCGCCGTTTGGTTGTCGCCGTTCGCCTGTCGCCGTTCGCCTGTCGCGCGCAAAAGCGCGCGCGCCCA
>JBEPUI010000055.1:0-21669 GCA_041691615.1 Pseudomonadota bacterium | reverse complement strand
CCCTGCCCTTGCCCTTGGCCCTGCCCTTGCCCTTGGCCCTGCCCTTGCCCTTGGCGTGGACCCTGGCCATGTCCGCGTCGGGGCTTTCCGCCGGCACCTTGCTGCGGGCGCGGCCCTTGGCCCTTGCCTTGGGCGCCGGCTGCGCGCAACCCCACCGACGTCATCAGCGCTGCGACATCCTGCGGCTGCAATTCGAGCGTCTGGCCACGCTTGATCGCGGCCGGCATGCTCACGCGCCCATAGCGCGTGCGGATCAGCCGGCTCACGGTGAGACCGAGCGCCTCGAACAACCGCCGCACTTCGCGGTTACGGCCTTCCTTCAGCACCACGTGGTACCAGTGATTGGCGCCTTCGTCCTCGCCGCCGCCGTCCTCGACCTTGTCGCACGTGGCAAGGCCGTCGTCCAGCTCGACACCGGTGACGAGCTTTTCCATCTGCGCGTCGTCGAGGCGGCCCATGATGCGCACCGAGTATTCGCGCTCCACCTCGTAGCGCGGATGCATCAGGCGGTTGGCGAGCTCGCCGGAGTTGGTGAACAGCAGCAGGCCCTCGGTGTTGTAGTCGAGCCGTCCGATGGCGATCCATTTCGCGCCCTCGATCGGCGGCAGGTCCTCGAACACCGTCGTGCGCTCCTCGGGATCGTCGCGCGTGACGATCTCGCCGGGCGGCTTGTGATAGACGAGCACGCGCGGTGGCGGCTCGGCGAAACGAATCTTCACCGGCTCGCCGTTGATCCGCACCTCGTCGGCCGGCCCGACCTTCTGGCCGATTTCTGCCGGCATCCGATTGACGGTGATGCGTCCGGCGAGGATCAACTCCTCCATTGCGCGGCGCGAGCCGAAGCCGCACGAGGCCAATACCTTGTGCAGGCGCTGCGGCTCGGTGAAGACTTCATCAGTGGAACTTTTGTGACGCGGGGGCGGAAGGCTCTCCGCGATTCTCTGCAGCGCGAGGTTCGGCTGCTGCGTCTGACCCGAGAATCGGGCTCGCGAGTGCGAGTTCCGTCTCGGCGGCCTTTGCTGGGGCATCGGGCATCTCCAGAAGGTGGGAAGAATCGAGGTCGGCCAGCGGTGGGAGTTCCGCCAGGGAGGTGAGGCCGAGATCGTCGAGGAAGGTCTTGGTCGTCGCGTAGAGCGCCGGTCGTCCCGGTGTCTCGCGGTGGCCGACGACTTCGACCCATTGCCGGTCTTCGAGCGACTTGACGATGTTCGTCGACACGGCGACTCCGCGGATCGACTCGATGTCGCCGCGGGTAACGGGTTGCTGGTAGGCGATGATCGCGAGCGTTTCCATCACCGCACGCGAATAGCGCGGCGGCCGCTCGGGCGTCAGCCGGTCCAGGTAGGTCTGTAGTTGCGCAGTTCCCTGGAAGCGCCAGCCGCTCGCGACCTGCGCGAGCTCAATCTTGCGGCCGTTCCAGTCGGTCTTGAGCTCGTCCAGCAGCTTGCGCACGGTTTCCTGCTCGATCGGCGGATCGAACAGCCGCGACAATTGCGCGAGCGCAACCGGTTCGCCCGCAACCAGCAGCGCGGCTTCGAGCACGCGCTTGATTTCGGTCAGGTCTCCGGGTGCGCCCTGCATCGATTCGTTGGTGTCCATGGCGTGTCGTTCAGGCGTCGGCGGCGAGTGCGAATGCACGCTCGCCGCGCGCGTTGACGTAGATCGGCGCGTAGGCCTGCGCCTGCGCGATGTCGACAAGCTGCTCGCGCGCCAACTCGAGCAGCGCGAGGAACGTGACGATCAGATGCGCAATATCGGCGTGCGCAGCGAACAGCTCGGTGAACTCGAGGTAGCGTCCGGGGGGCAGCGATTTCAACACGCGGCTCATCTCGGCGCGCACCGACAGTTGCTCGCGCGTGACGCGATGGTGCTGGTTGAACCGCGCTCGCGCAATCAGTGTCGCCCACGCAGCCTTCAGGTCGCCGGGCTCGACATCGGGCAAGCGCGCCGCTGTCGTGCGCTCGAACCACACGCGCACCGTCGCGAAGTCGCGTTCGGCGAGCGGCAGCGCGTCGATCGCCTGCGCGGCGGCCTTCATGCGCTCGTACTCGAGCAGCCTGCGCACCAGCTCGGCGCGCGGATCCTCGGGCTCTTCACCGGGCGGCGCCGGCGGTCGCGGCAGCAGCAACCGCGACTTGATCTCGATCAGCACCGCGGCCATCAGCAGGTATTCGGCGGCGAGCTCGAGCTGCGTGCGGCGCATCATCTCGACGTAGCCGAGGTACTGGCGAGTCATTTCCGCCATCGGGATGTCGAGGACGTTGATGTTCTGCTTGCGGATGAGATAAAGCAGCAGGTCGAGCGGACCCTCGAACGTCTCGAGGAAGATCTCCAGCGCTTCGGGCGGGATGTAGAGGTCGCGCGGCATCTCGTTCATCGGCTCGCCGTAGACCCGCGCGAGCGGGCGCGCCGCCGTCGACGGGTGCGCGAAGTCGAGCGAGGCGTCGCCGCTAGTCATAGTCGAGACCCATCGCCTCGCGCACGTCGGCCATCGTTTCCTCGGCCAGCTTGCGCGCCTTTTCGCAACCGTCGGCGACGATGCTGCGCACCAGCTGCGGATCGTCGATGTATTTCTGCGCGCGCTCGCGCATCGGCAGCTGCTCGTGGATGATCGCGTCGATCACCGGCTGCTTGCACTCGAGGCATCCGATGCCCGCCGTGGTACAGCCCTTGACCACCCAGTCCTGCGTGGCCTGGCTGGAATAGATCTGGTGCAGCGGCCACACCGGGCATTTTTCCGGATTGCCAGGGTCGCCGCGGCGCGCACGCGCCGGATCGGTCTGCATCGTGCGCACCTTGCGCGTCACTTCTTCGGGATCCTCGCGCATCAGGATCGCGTTGCCGTAGGACTTCGACATCTTGCGGCCGTCCATTCCCGGCACGCGAGGCGTCGACGTGAGCAGCGGCTGCGGCTCGGGCAGGATCACCCGGCGCGCGCCTTCGAGGTAGCCAAACAGGCGCTCGCGGTCGCCGAGCGACAGGTTTTGCGTGTCTTCGAGCAGTTCGCGCGCTTCGGCCAGCGCGGCCTCGTCGCCCTGCTCCTGGAACGCGGTGCGAAGCGCCTGGTATTGCTTCGCCTTCCGGGTGCCGAGCTTCTTCACCGCCGCACGCGCCTTGTCCTCGAAGTCCGGCTCGCGGCCGAACACGAAGTTGAAGCGCCGCGCGAGCTCGCGCGCGAACTCGAGGTGCGAGACCTGGTCTTCGCCCACCGGAACCATGTTCGCGCGGTAGATCAGGATGTCGGCGCCCTGCATCAGCGGATAGCCGAGGAAGCCGAAGGTCGCGAGGTCGCGCTCGGCGAGCTGCTGTTGCTGGTCCTTGTACGTCGGCACGCGCTCCAGCCAACCCACCGGCGTGATCATGCCTAGCAGCAGCGTCAGCTCGGCGTGCTCGGGAACGCGCGACTGGATGAACATCGTGCAGCGATTGGGATCGACGCCGGCGGCGAGCCAGTCGATGAACATCTCCCACACGCTGTCGCTGATCGACTCGGTCGACTCGTAGTGGGTGGTCAGCGCATGCCAGTCGGCAGCGAAGAACAGGCAGGGGTACTCCTCCTGCAGCCGCACCCAGTTCTTGAGCGCGCCATGGTAATGACCGATGTGCATGCGACCCGTCGGGCGCATTCCCGACAATACGCGATCAGCGAACATGACTCGTGTTTTTGCTTCCGTGCTTCAGGCGCCGATGATGGCGCCGATCAGGTATTGCGCACCGCGCAGCAACGGCTGCATCAGCACGTTGAGCAACCCGGTGGCGAGCAGCGCGATGATGATGAAGAATCCGTAGGGCTCGACGCGCGACAGCGCGTACGACGCGCGTCCCGGCAGCAGCGACACTGCGATGCGCCCGCCGTCGAGCGGCGGTATCGGCAGCAGGTTCAATGCCATCAGCATCAGGTTGATCTGGATTCCCCATTGCGCCATGTACGCGACAGCGTCGCTCGCCAGCGCTGCGCCGTCCTGGGTGGCAACCCACAGCATCGCCCACCCGGTGGCCATCACGAAGTTGCTCGCGGGACCGGCCGCGGCGACCCAGAACATGTCCCGCTTCGGGTGTCGCAAATTGTTGAAATTGACCGGGACGGGCTTCGCCCACCCGAACAGGAAAACTCCGCCGCCCACGACGCGCGCCATCAACAGCAGGATCCCCGGCACCAACAGCGTGCCGACCGGGTCGATATGCTTCAACGGGTTCAGGGTCACACGGCCCAGCATTTCCGCCGTGCGGTCGCCGAACAACTTGGCAACATAACCGTGGGACGCTTCATGCAATGTGATCGCCAGGATCACCGGAACCGCGGCCAGCGCGATTCGCTCGAGCGAAAGGTCCATCGGATGCCATTTTACCCGACTTCGGCGGTTTCCGCGTCGTCGAGGCCTAAAAGTGACAGGTCCCCGGCACCGGCACGCACGACGACCGGCGGCCGGCTCGCCAGGTCGATCACCGTGGTCAGCGTCGATGCGCAGGGTCCGGCATCGATGACCGCATCGAGCTCGTGCTCGTAGCGGGCGCGGATCGACTCGGCATCCGGCAACGCAACGTCGGCACCCGGCGGCACGAACGTCGCGCTGATCATCGGCTCGCCGCGCTCGGACAGCAGCGCACGCACGAATGGATGAGACGGAATGCGCACGCCGATCGTATGACGCTTGGCATGCTTGAACTGCCGCGGCACTTCGCGGGTGGCCGGCAGCAGGAACGTGAAGGGTCCCGGCGTGCCTGTGCGCACCACGCGGAATTGCCAGTTGTCGACCATCGCATAGCGGCCGACGTCGGCCATGTCGCGGCACAGCAGCGTCAGGTGATGGCGCTCGTCGATGCCGCGCAACGCACGGATGCGCCTCACGGCGTTGAGATCGCCGATTCGGCATCCCAATGCGTAACTGGAGTCGGTCGGGTAGGCGATCACGCCGCCGGCGGCAACGATTTCACTTGCACGGCGCACCAGGCGCGGCTGCGGATGGGTGGGATGAAGGGTGAGCAGTTGCGCCATGGCGGCCTTGCAGACCACCGGGGAACGGTGGAATCGGCGTTATAACCAAATAGCTGATCGGGCCATCATCTTATCGCCAGGTTTTCATATAATACGCAACGACCTTTATCAGCCGCGCTTATAACCGCCATGAATCTCCAGCAAATCCGCTACCTTTGCGCCGTGGTCGACCACGGGCTCAACGTTTCCGATGCCGCAGATGCGCTGTACACGTCCCAGCCCGGCATCAGCAAGCAGATCCGCCAATTGGAGGAGGAGCTCGGGCTCTCGGTGTTCGTGCGGCAGGGCAAGCGACTCGCGTCGATGACCCCGGCCGGCGAAGTGGTGGTCGCCACCGCGCGCCGCGCGTTGCGGGAAATCCTCAACATGAAGCGGGTCGCCGAGGAATATCGCGCCGAGGACACCGGCACGCTGGCGATCGCGACCACGCATACCCAGGCGCGCTACGTGCTGCCGAAAGTGTTGTCCGAGTTCGCGTCGCGCTATCCCAAGGTGCGCGTAGTGCTGCACCAGGGCAACCCGCATCAGGTCGCCGAGCAGGCGGCGAACGGCGAAGCCGATGTCGCGATCGCCACCGAAGCGCTGGCCGAGTATCCGCAACTGGTCTCGTTGCCCTGCTACACGTGGAACCGCTGCGTGATCGTGCAGAAAGGCCATCCGCTCGCGAAGGCCAAGGGCAAGCTGACGCTCGAAGCGCTGGCGAAATGGCCGATCGTCACCTACGACTTCGCGTTCACCGGACGCTCGCAGATCAATGCGGCGTTCGCCGCGCAGCAGCTCGAGCCCAACATCGTGCTGTCGGCGCTCGACGCCGACGTCATCAAGACCTACGTCGAGCTCGGCATGGGCGTCGGTATCGTCGCGCAAATGGCCTACGATCCGCGCAAGGACCTGGCGTTCGAGCGCATCGAGGCGAGCCACCTGTTCCAGCAGGCGGTCACGCGCCTCGCGATTCGCCGCGGCGTGTTCGTACGTGGTTACGTCTACGCGTTCATCTCGATGTTCGCGCCGCAATACGGGCGCGACGCCATCGACAGCGCGCTGGCCGGGCGTCCGTTCGCCGAGGACACGTCGCCTTCATGACCGCGCCCGCGGCCCGGCGTTCGTGGTCGCTCGCGACGCTGCTGGCGTTGCTCGCGATGCTTGGCCCGTTCTCGATCGATATGTACCTGCCGGCGTTTCCGGCGATCATGCGCGACTTCGATGCCTCGCAGATCGCGATCCAGCAGACGCTGTCGATCTACCTGTTCGCCTATGCCGCGATGATGCTGTGGCATGGCGCCCTGTCCGACGCGTGGGGCCGACGGCCGATCATCCTGACGGGCCTCGTTATCTATGGCATCGCCACGCTGGGCTGCGCGATCGCCGGCAACATCCAGTCGCTGTGGCTGTTCCGCGCGCTGCAGGGGCTGTCGGCCGGCGCGGGGATGGTCATCGGCCGCGCGGTGATCCGCGACCGCTTCAGCGGACCCGAAGCGCAGCGCCTGATGTCGCAGATCACGATGGTGTTCGGCATCGCGCCCGCCATCGCGCCGGTGGTCGGCGGCTTGATGCTCAACACGCTCGGCTGGCGCGCGATCTTCTGGGTGCTGCTGGTGTTCGTGATCGGCACCGCGGTCTGGACTGCGCGCAGCCTGCCCGAAACCCTGCCGCCCGCGTCTCGCCAGCCGTTGCATCCGCGCAGGATGTGGCGCAACTACGTCGAAGTGCTGACGCACCGCGAGTTCCTGTTGCTGGCGATCGTCCCCGCGCTCAACTTCGCCGCTTTCTTTACTTATGTAGCCGTCGCGCCCGCATTCCTGATCGACCAGCTCGGCGTGTCGACGTGGGGGTTCGCATGGCTCTTCATTCCGCTGATCGCCGGCGTGCTGATCGGCGCGGGCATTTCCGGCCGCGTGGCCGGACGCCTGACGCCGTTGCGCACGGTCGACATTGGCTTCGCGTTCATGGGCGCCGCGGCGCTGCTCAACGTCGTGGTCTGCGCGCTGCTGCCGCCCGACGTGGTGTGGAACATCGCGCCGCTGTTCGTGTTCACGATCGGCTCGTCGATCGTCGCGCCGAGCATCACGCTGCTGCTGCTGGACCTGTTTCCGCGGATGCGCGGGCTCGCGTCGTCGCTGCAGGGCTTCCTGCAGTTCACGCTGTCCGGTTTTAACGCGGGCAGCATTGCGCCGCTGCTGGATGCGACACTGCTTGGCATGGCGCTCGGCATGGCCGCCTTTACCGCGTCGAGCTATGCGATGTGGTCGCTCTACCGGCGCACCCAACCACCGATGATCGGAACGCCAGGATGATCCGTGCACTTCTGCTCGCCGCATTGATGTTCACCGCGCAGGCAACGTCTGCGGCGGCGCCGGCGACCGCGCTGCCGAAAGTGAAGCTTGACGTCGCGGGTCATGCGATCAGCGTCGAAGTCGCGGCGACGCCGCCGACGCGCGAGACGGGGCTGATGAACCGCTTCAGCATCCCGCCGGACGAAGGCATGATCTTTGTGTTTCGCATGCCACAGCCGCAGGCGTTCTGGATGCGCAACACATTCATGCCGCTGTCGATCGCGTTCATCGACGCCGACGGCAGGATCCTCAACATCGAGGACATGGCGCCGCGCACCGACGACACGCACCTGTCGCAGGGCCTTGCGCTGTACGCGCTGGAAATGCGCCAGGGATGGTTCAAGCGCAACGGCATCGGTCCCGGTGCGCGGGTCACGGGATTGCCCAAACCGTCGAGCGAGTGAGGCGCGGGCGGCGAAAGGCCGTCGCCTCTACAGCCGGTGCCTTGCTGGCGGCGAGGCGCCGGGGCCGCCACCGTCGCTTCGCTCCTCGGCCGCCGGTGAAACAGGCGACCTCGTCAAGGCGCGCCGGATGTCGACCCCGGCGCCTCGCCGCACGTATCGTGACTCGTCGCGTCAATACCCGATGCAGGTTTCCCGCGGATCGCTACCCGTTCTGCTCCAGCCATTGCCGCAGCTCGGCGATCGAATGCACGGTGCCGAGCGGATTGCGGCTGGCAAGCCCCTCCTTCTCGTGCGCGCCGTAGGTCACGGCCACCGCGTGCGTCCCGGCGTTGCGAGCGAGATCGAGGTCGTGCGTGGTGTCGCCGATCATCAGCGCATCGCCGGCGGCGACACCGATCGTGGCCAGCACATGCAAGAGCATGTCGGGATGCGGCTTGGGGCGTCCTTCGTCCGCACAGCGCGTAACGTGGAAACGCCGCGTCAGACGATGGTGAATCAGCGAGCGGTCGAGCCCGATGCGCGTCTTGCCGGTCGCGACCGCGAGGTAGTAGCCGCCACGGTGGAGGTCGTCGAGCAATTCACGCGCGCCCTCGAACAGCGGAATCTCGGCGTCGCGCGCCAGGTAGTGATGGCGAAAGCGCGCCGACAGTTCCGGATGACGCTCGGGCGCGAGCGTGGGCGCGACGAGGCGCAGCGCATCGTTCAATCCCAGTCCGATTACATAGCGCGCGGCGATCCGGTCGGGGACTTCGGCACCGACGTCGGCGCAGGCCGCGCGAATCGCATCAGCGATGATCGCCGTCGAGTCGGCGAGCGTGCCATCCCAGTCGAACACGATGAGCCGCAGGCGTTTGGGCATGAAGCCGTGGGGATTGCGGTAGCCGGCCGCGGATTCAGGCATCGGGTGACCTGGTTTCGATCGATTGCAGGAAGCGCGTGAGGTCCGCGGGAAGCGGCGAGGTTATCCGCAATGGTTCACCACTTATCGGATGCGCGAGCGAAAGCGTGGCTGCGTGCAGGAACATGCGCTTCAATCCCTCCTTGGCAAGCTCGCGATTCCACGCGAAATCGCCGTACTTGTCGTCTCCGGCCAGTGGAAATCCGAGGTGCGTCAAGTGCACGCGGATCTGGTGCGTGCGGCCGGTGCGCAACTCCGCGTCAAGCAGCGCAAGAGGCGGCTCGCGCTTTCCCCACACTTCGATGCGGCGAAAAATCGTCAGCGCGTCCTGCCCGTCGTCGTCGATGCGCACGCGCCGCTCGCCCTCGCGCGTGACGAACTTGTGCATGCTGAGCGAAACCTTGCGCATCGCATCGCGCCAGCGGCCGCGCACCAGCACCTGGTAGCGCTTGTCGACCTCGCCGTTGCGCCATGCCGCATGCAGTGCCACCAGCGCCACGCGCTGCTTGGCGACCAGCAGCACGCCCGACGTCTCGCGGTCGAGCCGGTGGACGAGCTCCAGGAACCGCGCATCTGGCCTGGCCGCGCGCAATTGCTCGATCAGCCCGTGGGCGATACCGCTGCCGCCGTGCACGGCGAGTCCCGCCGGCTTGTCTAGCGCCACCATCGCGTCGTCTTCATACAGGACCGGCGCGCCGGTCAGCGCCTTGGCGGGCCGCTTGGCATCCGTTTCGGCGACCCGAATTGGCGGGACGCGGATCTTGTCGCCGACCGCGAGCTTGGCATCGGGCCCGATCCGCCCGCCGTTGACCCGAACTTCGCCCGATCGCAGGATCCTGTAGATGTGGCTCTTGGGAACACCCTTCAGCCGGCGCGCCAGGTAATTGTCGATACGCTGACCCGCGGCTTCATCGCCGATCGTCAAGAGATTCACGGCATCCTTGCGTAACTCGTTCATTCGCTTATAATTGTGGCTGGATCGCCGTTTGGGTTGCAAAACCCCGGTCCGCGTGATGGGCGAAGCCTGATGGGCTCACCGCCAAGCCGCGCGGAATGGAGCACCCACCCGATCCCGCACCGACCGCCGGTTTTTTCGCTCGCCGGTGGGGAGGTTCCACAAACCGGACTTCCCCGAAAAAGAAGAGTGATTTTAAGGTATTGGCGCAGGTAACGCACCCGCAAGGCGGGATTTGGCGAACCGAAAACCCTGCGCGGCGACCGTTGCATAGTTTCCTGTCGTGGCTTTCGAGCCCTCCTCGCGCACCGCAAAGTGCATGGCGCGACGACTGCAGAAAGCCGCGTGATGCTGGAAAACCCGCTGTCCCCAGCGAACAACTCGAGTCCAGAACCGATAAGACGATGACCGCCGGACCTCTTGAGGCCCCGGCGCCGACGCGATGAATCAAACAGACCGCGCCCCCACCGTTTTTTCCCGCCTGCGGCATTTGCCGCGCGCGGACTCGAGCGCAACTCCCGCCGCCGCGCACTGATTGAATGCCCGCGGCGCCTTAAGCGCCGCGCAGCACCCGGTAGCCGTTTCCGACTTGCCCGTTGCGCGCATCGCGCCGCACGAGGACAAGACGCATGAAGCGCATGCTTTTCAATGCCACGCAGGCCGAAGAACTGCGAGTGGCGATCGTCGACGGCCAGAAGCTCATCGACCTCGACATCGAATCCGCTGCCAAAGAGCAGCGAAAATCCAACATCTACAAGGCGGTCATCACTCGCATCGAGCCGTCGCTCGAAGCCTGCTTCGTCGACTACGGCACCGAACGCCACGGCTTCCTGCCGTTCAAGGAAATCTCCGCGCAGTACCTGAAAGACGGCGGCGGGCGCGGCCGCGTGCTGGACCAGCTGAAGGAAGGCCAGGAGCTGATCGTCCAGGTCGACAAGGACGAGCGCGGCAACAAGGGCGCGGCGCTGACCACGTACATTTCGCTGGCCGGTCGCTACCTGGTGCTGATGCCCAACAACCCGCGCGGCGGCGGCGTATCGCGTCGCGTCGAGGGCGAAGAGCGCAACGAGCTGCGCGACGCGATCAATGGCCTCGACGTGCCCGAAGGCATGAGCGTCATCGCGCGCACGGCCGGCATCGGCCGCAGCACCGAAGAGCTGCAGTGGGACCTGAACTACCTGATGCAGCTGTGGCGCGCCGTCGAGGACGCCGCCAAGATTCAGTCGGGCGCGTACCTGATCTACCAGGAATCGAGCCTCGTCATTCGCGCGATCCGCGACTACTTCCAGCCGGACATCGGCGAGCTCCTGATCGACACCGAAGCGATCTTCGAGCAGGCGCAGCAGTTCATGGGGCACGTGATGCCCGGCAACGTGTCGCGGGTCAAGCTCTACCACGACGACGTTCCGCTGTTCTCGCGCTTCCAGATCGAGCATCAGATCGAGACAGCGTACGGACGCCAGGTGCCGCTGCCGTCGGGCGGCGCGGTGGTCATCGACCACACCGAAGCGCTGGTCGCGGTCGACGTCAACTCGGCGCGCGCCACCAAGGGCACCGACATCGAGGCGACGGCGTTCAACACCAACCTCGAAGCAGCCGACGAAGTCGCGCGGCAGTTACGGCTGCGCGACCTGGGCGGGCTGATCGTCATCGACTTCATCGACATGGAAAGCGCCAAGAACCAGCGCGAGGTGGAGAACCGCCTGCGTGATGCGATGAAGTTCGATCGCGCACGCATCCAGCTCGGCAAGATCTCGCGCTTCGGCCTGATGGAGCTATCGCGCCAGCGGTTGCGTCCGGCACTGGCCGAATCGGCGCATATCGCGTGTCCGCGCTGCCATGGCGTCGGCCACATCCGCGGCACCGAGTCGACCGCGCTGCACATCCTGCGCATCCTGCAGGAGGAGGCGATGAAGGACAACACCGCGCAAGTCGTCGCGCAGGTGCCCGTCGACGTCGCCACGTTCCTGCTGAACGAAAAGCGCAACGACGTGCTGACGATGGAGACGCGCTTCAAGGTCAACGTGCTGCTGGTGCCCAATCGCCATCTCGAGACACCCAACTTCACCGTCGAGCGATTGCGCCACGATGAGCTCAACCAGTCGGACGTGCAGCCCTTGTCGTACGACATGGTCGCGCAGCCCGAGCAGATCGATCCGAACAAGGCACGCAAGGAAGAAGCCCTCGAGCCGCGCCAGGAACCGGTGGTCAAGGGCATCGCGCCAGCGCAACCTGCGCCGATGCCGGTGGAACGCGTGCGCGAGCCCGAGGCCGTGCGCGCGACGCTGCCCAATGCCGGTGGATGGTTCGAACGCATGCTTTCGTGGTTTCGCACGAAGCCGGTCGAAGCCGCGCCCGAGCGCACCGAAAAGCCCGAGGCCAAGGAACGCCGCGAAGCGCGCGACAACCGCGCCCGCGACACACGTCGGGGTGGCAATGGCGCAAGGCGCGACGAGCGCCGCGACCAGCGTCCCGGCGAAGCACGCGACGGCGAGCATCGTCGCGGACCCAAGGACCGCGATGCGCGGCCGCCACGCGAGCCGGGAGAGCGCGATGCACGGCGCGAGCCGCGCCACGACGGCGCACGCGACGAACGCCGCGGCGACGACCGTACCGGTCCGCGCAAGGAACCGCGCGAGCCACGCGAAGCTCGTGAGCCGCGCGAACGCCGTGACGGCCGGCGCGACGGAGCTCCACGTGACGCGCAGCCGCCTGCTGGCACGCCGGCGGGCGCCGCGGGCGCCGAAGGCCAGCGTCCGCCGCGCGACGACAAATCCGCGAAGCGGCGCGAGCCACGCGAGCCGCGCCCGCCGAAGGCGCCCAACGGCGCCAGTGCGGACACTGCAGCGATCACCGCACCCACCCCGGGCGCACCGATCGGCGAGAACGACGAGCATCGCGATGGCGCACGCCGCCGTCGCCGTCGTGGCCGTGGCGGCAGCGACCGGTCCGACCGTCCGCAGGATGGTGAATCGGGCGCCGCACGTCCGCAAAGCGACGCGTTGTCGACATCCGTCGACAGCAATGAGATGACGCACGACCACGCGGCCGATCACGATCACGGCGATGTCGACGGCAACCGCGCAGAGCGTGACCAGCCGGCGCAGCCACGTCGCTCATCCAGGGAGACCACGCCGCAGTCGATGACTTCGCAATTGCCGCTCGCCGACTTCGCGCGCGAATCCCGTGAGGGTGATGGACAATCGCGTGCAACCCATGAACGCGATGACGACCGGACTTCTTCGGCGATGCCGCAGGCGGCCAACGAGGACGCTGCTGTTCATCATCGTCCCGCCGAGACGGCGCAAACCATTGCCGCGCATATTGCGAGTGCACCTCGCGCCGACGCTTTGGATGCGGATGCCGATGTATCGCATTCGCCGCGTGGCGAAGTGTTGGAGCCATCGCGTGGCAACGAAGTCTTCGCGCGGAAACCGCCGCAGTCGGCGCAGCCTTCAGTCGCACCCGCGCCCATGCCGGCGGCAACCCCAGCTGCGCCGGACAAGCCTGTAGTCGCAGCGCCGCGAGCCGTGGAAACGCCAGCGCCGGGACGCCAGTCGTTCGAACCGGTCAAGTTGACGTTGCCGGTCGATTCGGGACTCGAGCTCGTCGAGACGCGGCACATAGCACCTCCGGTCGACAACGAGCCCGAGACACCGCGCGCCAGGCGCGCTCGTCCAGCGCGCGTCGAGACCGCCAGCGAGCCGCTGGAGATCGTGGAAACACGCAAGGACGCGCCGCCGTCGAACTGACATCGGCAATGCGTTTGCGATTGCGAAGCGCGAGTTCTGGGAAAGGCGGGCGAAATTACCCGCCTTTTTTCATGCGGCCGGTAGCGTGGCGCGAATCTGCGCAAGCAGGTTACGACACGCGGCCTCGGTGAGGTCGAGGACCGCCTCGAATTCCTTCTCGCCCCCGTAGTAGGGATCGGGCACTTCGCGCATACCCATGTGCGGCGCGAAGTCGAGCAGCAGCCCCAGGTTGCCGCGATAGTCGGGCGGCTTCAGCGCGGTCAGCGCGCGAAGGTTGTGCCGATCCATCGCCAGGATCCAGCCGAATTGCGCGAAGTCCTCGGCCCTCACCTGGCGCGCTCGCAACGCCGTCAAGTCGTAGCCGCGGCGCCGCGCGTGCTGGATGGCGCGCCTGTCGGGCGGATCGCCCTCGTGCCAGTCGCCGGTGCCGGCCGAATCGATCGTCAGCCGATCGAGCATGCCCTCGCGTCGTGCGTTGTCGCGCAACACCGCTTCGGCGGTGGGCGAACGGCAGATGTTGCCCATGCAGATGAAAAGAATGCACTGAAGCGATGGGCGTTCCATCCGGTCAATGTATCAGCGTTGGGCAGGTGCAGCGGCCTTACACGTGCGCGACGAACGGGCATTCGACACACGGTTGCGCCGCTAACGCCGTTCTGCCACGCTTGGCGCCATTTCAACCTGCGGCCGTCGTCGTTCGCGGCCACACGATCGATGCCCTTTCGCCGCAGCGTTTGCCTCGCTTGCCTGAACATGGCCATGTTGGTTGCGGCGCCGCATGCGCTTGCCGCCGCCGACCCGCACAAGGTATTGCGCATCGCGTTCAACGACATCACGAGCCTCGATCCGCAGCAGGGCACCGACCTTTCGTCGACGCGCATCGCCAGCCAGATCTTCGAGGCCCTGTATCAATTCGACTACCTTTCCACGCCCGCACATGTGATCCCGAACACGGCGCAGGCCATGCCGGTGATCACCGATGGTGGCAAGACGTGGACGATCGCGCTGAAGCACGGCATCCGCTTCACCGACGATCCGGCGTTCAAGGGCAAGCCGCGCGAACTGGTTGCGGAGGACTTCGTCTATTCGATCAAGCGCATGATCGATCCCGGATTGCGCGGCGGCGGCGACCCGGCATTCAGCGACGCGATCGTCGGCGCGCGCGCGGTTGTCGATGCCGCGCGCAAGCCTGGCGCCAGGTTCGACTACGACGCCCCGATCGCCGGCCTGCGCGCCACCGACCGCTATACGTTGCAGCTCAAGCTTACGCAGCCCGACTACACGTTGCTCGAACATCTCGCCGGGCTGCAGACGATGGCTGTCGCGCGCGAGGTCGTCGAGGCCGCCGGCAACGACATCATGACCCATCCGGTCGGCACCGGTCCCTACCGACTGGTCGAGTGGAAGCGCGCGTCGCGCGTGGTGCTCGAAGCCAATCCCTACTACCGGACGCTGAGCTTTCCCGACAGCAACGATCCTGCTCAGCAGGCGATGGTGGCGTCGATGAAAGGCAAGGTGCTGCCCCAGATCGGCCGTGTCGAGGTGAGCATCATCGAGGAATCGCAGCCGATGATCCTCGCATTCGAGCAAGGCAGCCTCGACTATCTCGGCCTCGGCGGCGACGACGTGCGCAAGGTGTTCGAAGGCGATCACCTGAAACCGAGTCTGGTCAAGCACGGCGCAGTGCATCAGCGCTACGGTTCGCCTTACCTCACGTTCACCTATTTCAACATGCAGGATCCGGTGGTTGGCGGCTACAGCAAGGAACAGATCGCCTTGCGCCGCGCGATGACGATGGGCTACAACCTCGACGAGATGATCCGCGTGCTGTTTGCCGGCAACGCGCTGATCGCCAACCAATTGCTGCCACCCGGGTCCACCGGGTTCGATCCGACGCTGCCGACCAGATCACTGTACGACCCGGCCGCCGCCCGCGCACTGCTCGACCGCTTCGGATTCAAGGACCGCGATGGCGACGGCTATCGCGAGACGCCGGCGGGCAAGCCGTTGACGGTTGGCCGGGGGACATTGCCGGAGTCGTGGTATCGCGAAGCCGACACGTTGTTCAAGAAGAACATGGACGCCATCGGCATCCGCATGACGACCGAGCAGCACACGTTCGCCGAACTGCTCAACATGAGCCGCGCGGGCAAGCTGCAGATGTTCAACCTGGGCTACCGCTCTCTCGAGCCGTCCGGGTTCGAGATACTGCAGACGCTGTGGAGCAAATCGACGCCGGGCGACACCAACCAGTCGCGTTTTTCGCGTCCGGATTACGACGACGCCTACGAGAAATTCCTGCGCACGCCGGATGGGCCGGAGCGCGTCGCGCTGACGCGCAAGATGACCGAGGTCGCGCAGATCTACATGCCGCTGATGCTGCATACCTTCGGCGTCAGCAACTCGCTCTATTTCCCCTGGCTCAAGGGCTGGTCACCCTCGGCATTCACGTACACGTGGAAATACCTGGACATCGACGTCGCCGCGCGCGCTGCGGCGCTGAAGCAATGGTGACGGGGAGGTAACGCGCCGAGCGTGACGCGCGCGTGGTAACGCGCCGATTGTGATGCGCAGACGGTAACGCACCTGGTGTGATGTGCGGATGCGGCGCGAGCGGACGACGCAAAGCGCCGCCAGCAGCGATCAAACTTCCGTCGGCAACGCGACCCCGAACAGTTTTTCCTTGAGCTGGTAGAGCCGGTCGCGCAGTTCCGCGGCCTTTTCGAACTCGAGGTTGCGCGCCGCGTCGACCATATGCTTTTCGAGCAGGCGCAGTTCCTTTTCCAGGTCCTTCTCGGGCATCCGCTCGTACTTCTCGCGCGCCTGCGCCGCCTTCAGGTCCTTCTTCTGCTCGTCGATGTCGTAGACACCGTCGATCAGGTCCTTGATGCGCTTTTCGACGCCGCGCGGCGTGATGCCCATCTTCTCGTTGTGCAGCACCTGTTTCGCGCGCCGCCGCTCGGTTTCGCCGATCGCCGCCTTCATCGAATCGGTCATCTTGTCGGCGTACAGGATCGCCATGCCGTTGATGTGCCGCGCGGCGCGGCCGATCGTCTGGATCAGCGAGCGCTCGGCGCGCAGGAAGCCTTCCTTGTCCGCGTCGAGAATCGCCACCAGCGAGACTTCGGGAATGTCCAGGCCTTCGCGCAGCAGGTTGATTCCCACCAGCACGTCGAATTCGCCGAGGCGCAGGTCGCGGATGATCTCGACGCGTTCGACGGTATCGATGTCGGAGTGCAGGTAGCGCACCTTGACGCCGTGCTCGCCGAGATAGTCGGTCAGGTCCTCGGCCATGCGCTTGGTCAGCGTGGTGACCAGCACGCGCTCGTTCTTGCTGGTGCGCAGCTTGATTTCCGACAGCAGGTCGTCGACCTGCGTTTGCGCGGGCCGCACTTCGAGCATCGGATCGACCAGTCCCGTGGGTCGCACCAGCTGCTCGACGACCTGCCCGGCGTGAGTCTTTTCGTATTCGGCGGGCGTTGCCGACACGAATATCGTCTGCGGCAGCATCTTCTCGAATTCGTCGAAGCGCAGTGGTCGGTTATCCAGCGCGGAAGGCAGGCGGAAGCCATAGTTGACGAGGTTTTCCTTGCGCGCGCGATCGCCCTTGTACATGCCGCCGACCTGCGGCACGGTCACGTGCGACTCGTCGATGAACATCAGCGAGTTGCGCGGCAGGTAGTCGATCAGCGTCGGCGGCGGCTCGCCGGGCGCGCGGCCGGACAGGTGCCGCGAGTAGTTCTCGATGCCCTTGCAGAAGCCGATCTCCACCATCATCTCCAGATCGAAGCGCGTGCGTTGCTCGATGCGCTGCGCCTCGATCAGCTTCATCTGCGAAACGAACCACTCCTTCTGCTGCGCGAACTCGACCTTGATCGCTTCGACGGCATTGAGCGTCTTTTGCCGCCCGGTCACGTAGTGCGACGACGGGAACACGGTGAAGCGCGAGATCCGCTGCTTGATATGCCCGGTCAGCGGATCGAACAGCTGGACCGACTCCACCTGGTCGTCGAACAGCGAAACGCGCACCGCGCTTTCGGCGTGCTCGGCCGGAAAAATGTCCAGCACGTCGCCGCGCACACGGAACGTCCCGCGCTTGAACTCGAGCTCGGCGCGCTGGTACTGGATCTCGGTCAGGCGCTTGATCGCGTCGCGCTGCGACAGCTTGTCGCCCTCGTGCAGGTGCAGGATCATGCTGTGGTATTCGGACGGGTCGCCGATGCCGTAGATCGCCGATACCGTGGCAACGATCACGCAATCTGAACGCTCGAGGATCGCCTTCGTTGCCGACAGTCGCATCTGCTCGATGTGCTCGTTGATCGAGCTGTCCTTCTCGATGTAGAGGTCGCGCGACGGAACGTAGGCCTCGGGCTGGTAATAGTCGTAGTAGCTGACGAAATACTCGACGGCGTTGTGCGGGAAAAACTCGCGGAACTCCGAGTAGAGCTGTGCCGCCAGCGTCTTGTTGGGCGCGAGCACGATCGCCGGGCGCCCGGTGCGCGCGATCACGTTGGCCATCGTGTAGGTCTTGCCCGATCCGGTCACGCCGAGCAGCGTCTGGAACGACAGGCCGTCGTTCAGGCCTTCGACGAGCTTGTCGATCGCCTGCGGCTGGTCGCCCGCGGGAAGAAACGGCTGGTGCAACTGGTATGAACTGCCGGGATAGGTGACGATCATGTTCTCGATGTGCGATGCGGGGGCCGAGCCGAACCGGTCATTGTATCGGTGATTGCGAATTCGCGCAGGTACGCCATCCGCCCGGGCCGGTTCGGACGCTCAGTCGACACTCTGTCGACACTCAGTCTACAAACTGCAGCGACGCGAGGCGCGCGTACAGCGGGCTGTCACGCAGCAGCGTGTCGTGGGGACCGATGGAGACGATTCGCCCGTCCTCCATTACCGCGATCCGATCGGCGTGCCGCACGGTCGCCAGCCGGTGCGCGATCATCAACACAGTGCGGCCGATCATCAGCCTTTCAAGTGCGAGCTGGACCTCGCGCTCGCTCTCGGCATCGAGCGCGCTGGTCGCCTCGTCGAGCAGCAACAGCGGCCGGTTGGCCAGCACCGCGCGCGCGATCGCGAGGCGCTGCCGTTGCCCGCCGGACAGCCGCGTGCCGCGTTCGCCCAGGAAGGTCTGGTAGCCGTTGGGCAGGCGTGCAACGAAGCCATCCGCGTAGGCCGCTTCGCAGGCCGCGCGCACGTCCGTGTCGGTGGCGTCCGGACGACCGTAGCGCACGTTCTCGGCCACGCTCGCCGC
Source organism: Pseudomonadota bacterium (assembly GCA_041691615.1). Classification (GTDB taxonomy): domain Bacteria; phylum Pseudomonadota; class Gammaproteobacteria; order Burkholderiales; family Casimicrobiaceae; genus VBCG01. The sequence goes on along the minus strand of JBEPUI010000055.1, from coordinate 3,074 downwards.
GAAGATCACCGGATCCTGCGGCACCAGCGCCAGTCGCTTGCGGACTTCGCGCGGATCGGCGTCACGGATGTCGACGCCATCCAGCCGGACCGTCCCGGATTCGGCATCGTAGAAACGCGCCAGCAGTTGCAGCACCGTGGTCTTGCCGGCGCCCGAAGGCCCGACCAGCGCAACCTTTTCGCCGGCGCGCACATCGAGCAAGAAATCCGCGAGTGCCGCATGGTCGGCCCGCGACGGATAGTGGAACGTCACGCGCTCGAATGCGAACGCGCCGGTCGACGCGGCCGGCAGCGGCACCGGATGCGCCGGCGCGCGAATCGCCGGCTCGACCGCGAGCAGCTCGAACAGCCGCTCGGTTGCGCCGGCCGCGCGCTGCAGGTCGCCGATCACTTCGCTGATGGTTCCCACCGAGCTCGCGACCAGCACCGCGTAGAACACGAACGCCGAAAGCTGGCCGGCGCTCATGCTGCCCTTGATCACATCGTGCCCGCCGATCCACAGGATCACGCCCACTGCGCCGAACACCAGCGTGATCACGCACGCCACCAGGAACGCGCGCTGGCGGATGCGCAGCGTCGCCGTGTTGAACGCCGCCTCGACGCGCTCGCCGAAGTGCTTGCGGTCCTGGTCCTCGTGGCCGTACGCCTGCACGACGCGGATTTCATGCAGTGATTCGTCGATGAAGCTGCTGACGTCGCCGACCCGGTCCTGGCTCGCGCGCGCGAGCTTGCGCACCTTGCGGCCGAACAGCACGATCGGCACGACCACCAGCGGAATGCCCAGCAGCACCAGCAGCGTCAGCTTGACGCTGGTGGCGAGCAGCATCGCGAAGCCGCCCAGCATCAGCAGGAAGTTGCGCACGGCCATCGACGCGCTCGAGCCGATCACCGTCTCGAGCATCGTGGTGTCGTTGGTCAGGCGCGACATCACCTCGCCGGTGCGCGTCTCCTCGAAAAAGCTCGGTGGCAGCTCGAGAAGGTGATCGAAGACCGCGCGGCGCAGATCGGCCGTGACACGCTCGCCGATCCACGACACGAAGTATAAGCGCGTGTAGGTCGCGATCGCCAGCAGGATGATCACGCCGAGCGACAGCGCCAGCATGTGGTCCAACTCGGCGGCGTTGTTCGCGGAAAAACCGCGATCGATGACGAATTTAAGCCCCTGCCCCACCATCAGCACGGCAGCCGCGGCAACAAACAGCGCGACCGCGGCGATCGCGACCTGGCGGCGGTAGGGCCGGATGAACCGGCCGACGCGCGCCACGGTCCGAAGCGCGGTGGCGGGCGGAATGGGCGGTGCGGGTTCGAGGCGGGTGTCCTGGCGGGCCATGGCAAACGAGCGATCGGTAATCCGGTAAAATACACGGTTTGCAAAAACCCAACGGTCGGCAACGATGAACGCTCCCCACGCTCCATCCAGCACGCTCTTCGCCTCTGTCGAGATGGCGCCTCGCGATCCGATATTCGGCGTCAGCGAGTCGTTCAATGCCGACACCAACGCGCACAAGGTCAACCTGGGCGTGGGCGTCTACACCGACGACAATGGCAAGATTCCCCTGCTCGAGTGCGTGAAGCGCATCGAGCACGAGATGGCCGACAAGGCATCGGCCCGCGGTTACCTGCCGATCGACGGCATCCCGGCGTACGACAAGTCGGTGCAGGCACTGTTGTTCGGCGGCGATCACGACATCGTCGCTCTCGGTCGCGCGGTGACGCTGCAAGCGCTGGGCGGTACGGGATCGTTGCGGCTGGGCGCCGATTTCCTGCGCAAGTTCGCGCCCGGCGCACAGGTCTGGATCAGCGATCCCAGCTGGGAAAACCACCGCGCGCTGTTCGAAGGCGCGGGCTTCACCGTCAACAACTATCGCTACTACGACGCGGCGACCCGCGGTCTCGATTTCGAAGGCATGATCGCGGCGCTGGAAAAGATTGCCGCGGGCGACATCGTGGTGCTGCACGCGTGCTGCCATAACCCCACCGGTGTCGACCCGACGGCTGCACAATGGGACCGCATCCTCGATGTCGTCCGGTCGCGTCAACTGTTGCCGTTCCTCGATTTCGCCTACCAGGGCTTCGGCGACGGGCTCGAACGCGACGCCGAGGTCATCCGCAAGTTCGCGGCCACGCCCGGGCCGCTGTTCATCGCCAACTCGTTTTCCAAGTCGTTCTCGCTCTACGGCGAACGCATTGGCGCATTGACGATCGTCGCCGCCAGCAAGGACGAAGCGGCGCGCGTCCTGTCGCAGGCAAAGCGCATCGCCCGCGTGCTGTGGTCGAACCCGCCGACGCACGGCGGACAGATCGTCTCGATGGCGCTCAACTCGCCCGAACTGCGCACCATGTGGGAACGCGAGTTGGGCGGGATGCGCGAGCGCATTCGCGAGATGCGCAAGCTGCTGCACGACAAGCTTGCATCGCGCGCGCCGAGCACCGACGTGGACTTCATCACCCGCCAGCGCGGCATGTTTTCGTACACGGGACTGCCCAAGGCGGCGGTCGACCGGCTGCGTACCGAATTCTCCGTCTATGCCGTCGACTCGGGCCGCATCTGCGTGGCCGCGCTCAACTCGCGCAACATCAACCACGTAGCCGACGCGATCGCAGCTGTTTCCAAAGGCTGAACCGGCCGGGCGTGGCGGCTGGCGTGCACTCGGTGAAAAAGTCGACGCTCGCGCGTCACAGCGCGAACAGCTATACCGCGTGCGCGATGCCACCCGATTCGCCCAAGTCTTTGACGAATTGACGAAATCGGTTATAATTCGCATCCCATCGACGCGGGAATAGCTCAGTTGGTAGAGCGCAACCTTGCCAAGGTTGAGGTCGGGAGTTCGAGACTCCTTTCCCGCTCCAAATTTGTCAGGGAGAGCCCGCAAAACGCAGCACCGGCTCTCCCTTTTCGTTGGCCGCAGAACGGCGCATGTGGCAACATCGCATGCCGGCGTGCGCGCTGACGTGCATTCGAAGTACGTCGCGCAATCCCGTTGCCGGCGCACCCCTCAAGGCGGGGTGGCAGAGTGGTCATGCAGCGGCCTGCAAAGCCGTCCACGCCGGTTCGATTCCGACCCCCGCCTCCAT
>JBEPUI010000054.1:0-21861 GCA_041691615.1 Pseudomonadota bacterium | reverse complement strand
GCGGGCGCGTCATGGTATTGATTCGACGGGTATTGATTCGACGGGTATTGATTCGGCGCCGGAATCACGTTGGGCTGCGGGTAGCCCGAAGACGGCGCGCCATCGGCCGGTGGCGAACCCCAGGTCGCCGCGGGCGCCGGGTCGTTGTAGATGGTCGTCGAGCCATAGCCTGGGGAATAGCCATAGGGGTAGCCATAACCGTAGCCGTAGCCGTAGCCGTACGGGTAATACGGATAGCCCCAGGCCGCAGCGAACCACGGAAAGCCGAAGTACAGGCCCCCGTAGCCGCCATACCCGTAGTAGCCGCCATGCCCGTAATAGCCGCCATGCCCGTAGTAACCGCCGTGCGAGCTTCCGCCGCCGTGCCAGTTGCCGCCAGAGCCACCGCCCTGCCAGCCGCCGCCTCCGTGCGACGCCATTGCGCCGCCGCCGCCGCCACCACCGTGGCCGCCACCACCGCCACCGCCACCACCGCCACCGCCACCGCCACCACCGTGGCCGCCACCCCCGCCACCGGCAGCAAGCGCTTGCTGCATAGGCAACGCAACCAGCGCGGCAATCGCCGCGGCGACCAACATCGATTTGCGAGTCATTGAAATTCTCCTTGCCGTCTACCGGCAAAAACGCCTTGCACCGGCTGGGCGTTGACGCTGCTTCGGCATGGTGCCAATCGTAATGGTTCCCGGTGCCCGAAGTCTTGCACAGCCATGCGACCGGCACCATTTAGAATATCGACCAACGCAATTGTCCTGGAAAGGGGAACCCATGGCCGACGAACCGCAGCAAGGCGACGCCCGGATGGACGTCACGACTCTCTACCGCGAAGAGATCTTCACCGACCGCAAGGTCGGCACCTTGCGCGTGCTGCAGCCGGTGACGCCGGCCGGCGACGCCGATCCGGCGCGGCCGACGATCTACCAGGGCGAGGCGCAGCTGATGACATCGGTCGGCCCGCTGCCGATCAGCTTTGAAATCGACGCCGACAACCTCGCCGAGGCGGTCGATCAATACGGCGAAGCCGCGAAGGTGGGCGTCGAGCGCGCCATGCGCGAACTGCAGCAGATGCGCCGCGAGCAGCAGTCGTCGATCGTGATTCCCGATTCCGGCGCAATGCCGCCGCCCGGCAAGATCCAGCTACGCTGATACCCGCGGCGGCATCCGCAGGTCGCCGCCGACCGAGGCGTCGCGCGCGAAATGCGCGACCAGGAAATCGACGAATGCGCGCACCTTGGCCGACAGGTGGCGCCGGCTCGGATACACGGCGTAGATTCCGCTCGCGGGCGGTGCGTAGCCCGGCAGCAGCGGCGCGAGCGCGCCCGAGCGCATGTCCGGACCGACGATGAAGTCGGGTTCGACAACGATGCCCATGCCCGCCACGGCCAGCGCGGCCAGCATCCGTCCGTTGTTGGCATGCACCGGGCCGCCGATGCGCACCACGTGGTCGCGCCCGTCGCCGTCGCGAAAGCGCCACGTATTGCCCGTCGACGAATAGGCGTAGGTCAGGCAGGCGTGGCCGGCGAGATCCTCGGGCCGCGCCGGCGTGCCGCGCGCGGCGAGGTAGGCGGGTGCGGCGCAACACACGAGCTGCGCGGTGCCGATCCTGCGGCCGATCAGCGACTGCGCGCCGATGTCGCCGATGCGGATCGCCAGGTCGATGCCTTCGTCGACGATGTCGACCGCGCGATCCGACAGCTCGATCTCGACACGCACGTCGGGAAAGCGCGCGACGAAGGCCGCGATCGCCGGCGCGATATGCCGCACGCCATAGGTGATCGAGCAGGTGAGCTTGAGCGTGCCGCGCGGAACCACCGATCCCGACGCGACGACGACCTCGGCCTCCGCGAGGTCGGCCAGCAGCTGCACGCAACGCTCGTAGAACACCTGCCCGCTTTCGGTCAGCGACAGCCGTCGCGTCGTCCTATTGAGCAGCCGCACGTCGAGATGCGCCTCGAGCTCGGCCAGGTAGCGCGACACGGCGGACGTGGACATGTCGAGACGCTCGGCGGCGCGCGACAGGTGACCCTGCTCGACCACCTGCGCGAACACCGACATGGCGAGGAAGCGGTCCAAGATTATCCCGAATATTGCAACAATCTAATGCATTGTTGGCGGTTTATCCCGCCGTCGTCAAGGTCCAAGATCGGGTTGCTGGACGCAATGTCGTCCCAACAGGAGGTTCAATGAAGCTCTATTACTCACCCGGCGCCTGTTCCATGTCGCCGCATATCGTGCTCGCGGAATCGGGCGTCAAGGCCGAGCTGGTCAAGGTCGACCTGCGCGCGCACAAGCTCGAGGACGGCACCGACTACTACTCGGTGAACTCCAAAGGTGCGGTGCCCGCGCTGCGCCTCGACGACGGCACGGTGCTGACCGAAGGCCCTGCGATCGTCCAGTACATCGCCGACCTGGCGCCGTCGAGCAAGCTCGCGCCCGCCGCCGGCACGCTCGAACGCTATCGCCTCCAGGAATGGCTGAATTTCATAACGTCGGAGATCCACAAGACGCTCGGCGTCCTGTTCGACAAGTCGATCACCGACGAGTACCGCGCTGCCACCAAGGCCAAGGTCGCCAAGCGATTCGACTGGATCGCCGCGCAGCTCGGCAGCAAGGACTACCTGATGGGCGACACGTTCACCGTGGCCGATGCGTACCTGTTCACGATGCTCACCTGGCACGACTGGCTGAAATTCGACCTCGGCGCGCTGCAACCGTACTTCGATCGCGTTCGCGCGCGTCCGAAAGTGATCGACGTGTTGAAGTCGGAAGTTCGATACCAGTAGTCCGAAAGGCCATGATGAAAACGCTGCCCACGCTGTTCCTGTCGCACGGCTCGCCGATGCACGCGCTCGACGCGGGCCCGGCGGGCGTCGCGTGGGCGGCGCTCGCGCGCGAATTGCCGACGCCGCGCGCCGTGCTCATCGCGTCGGCGCACTGGGACACTGCCGTGCCCATGCTGACAGGTGCGGCGAAGCTTTCGACGATCCACGATTTCAGCGGGTTTCCCCCGCCGCTCTACCAGCTGCGCTACGACGCGCCAGGCGCGCCCGACATCGCGCAGCGCGCCGTGCAACTGCTCAAGGCTGCGGACATCACCGCCGGCATCGACGGCTGCCACGGCATCGACCACGGCGCGTGGGTGCCGTTGCGATTCATGTACCCGGCGATCGACGTTCCGGTCGTGCAACTGTCGGTGCAGACCGCGCGCGGCATGGAACACCATTGGCGGATGGGGCGCGCGCTCGCGCCGCTGGCGCGTGAAGGCGTGCTGGTGATCGGGTCGGGACACGCGACGCACAACCTCGCCGACTGGTCGCGGTCGGGGGGCGGCGCCGAACAAGCGTACGCGCGGCGCTTCACTGACTGGATTGCCGAGCGCATCGCGCAGGGCGACCATCGCGCCGTCGCCGAATACCGCGACGCGCAGCCCGACGGCGCGCGTGCGCATCCGAGCGAGGAGCATTTCGTGCCGTTGCTGTTGGCGTGGGGCGCCGCAGCCGAGGACGCGAAGCCGCAGCGTTTCTACCAGGGTATCGAGGGCGGTGCGCTGTCGATGGACGCGTACGCGTTCTGGCCCGCTGACAATCTTGGCGCAAACGGCTAGGCTTCACGGATGGCCAGCGGCGACACCGTCGAAGTCGTGCACAATCCGTCGCGCAACCGCTTCGAGGCGACGGTCGACGGCGAGCTGTGCCGCCTCGAATACCGGTTGCACGATGGCGCGATGATCATCCACCACACCGAAGTGCCCGCGGCGCTGGGCGGGCGTGGCCTTGGCGGCATGCTGGTCGCCGCGGCGCTCGACTACGCGCGCGCCAATGCGCTCAAGGTGAAGCCGACGTGCTCGTATGCGCGCGAATGGATGAACCGCCACCCGCAATCGCTGGACCTGCTCGCTTGAGCCTTGCGGCTGCGCACGCGATGACTGGTTACGCCTTGAAGCTGCGCACGCGATAGCTGGTTACGCCTTGAGTCCGCGCACGCGATAGCTGGTGACGGGCCGGCGCAGTCCCTTCAGCGCCAGCACTTGCGGCGGATCGACGTCGACCAGCGCCTCGACGCCGGCGAAGACCTGCTGCGCGATCAGGATTTCCCCGCCCGCGGCCTCGCTGCACAGCCGCGCCGCGAGGTTGGTGACGGTGCCGATCGCGCTGTAGTCCCAGCGTCCCTCGAAGCCGATCGCGCCGATGGTCGCGTAGCCTTGCGCGATGCCGATGCCGAGGCTCAGTTCGTAGCCGCGCCTCGCCCAGTCCTCCGCTCGCAGGCGGATTCGCTCGCGGATGGCCAGCGCCATGCGCATCGCGCGCTCGGCGGGATTGTCGACGAGCACCGGATCGTTGAACAGGATCATGAGGCCGTCGCCGGTGAAGTGCTCGAGCGTTCCCTCGTGCTCCAGCACCATCTCGCCTGCCACCTTGTGGTATTCGTGCAGCACGCCCATCACTTCCTCGGGCTCGGCGACTTCCGCGAACGCGGTGAATCCGCGCAGGTCGAGGAACACCACGGTGATCTCGCGCCGGTGGCTTTTCAGCGGGTCGTCGGTGCCGCCGTTGACTATCAGCTCGGCGAGGTGCGGCGAGAAGAATCGCCGCAGTCGGCCGACACGCTCGAGCTCGCTCACCTGCGCTGCGACGCGCGCCTCGAGCGTGGTGTTCCACTGGTGTACTTCGGCGGCGAGCTCCTCGACGGTGTCGTGCAGGCGTTTGATGCGAAGCATCGAGCGCACGCGCGCGGACAACGCCGCATGGTCGACCGGCTTGGTCAGGTACTCGTCGCCACCCGCTTCCAGTCCGGCGACCACGTCCTTCGAATCCGCCATCGCCGTCACCAGGATGATCGGCGTGAATGGAAAGCTCTCGTCGGCGCGCAGGCGGCGGCAAACCTCGAAGCCGTCGAGCTTGGGCATCATCACGTCGAGCAGGATGAGGTCGGGCGTGTCTCGCCGGGCGGCGGTGAGTCCTTCCTCGCCATCCCCCGCGGTGACGACTTCATAGCCATCGGCGACCAGCCGGGTCTGCAGGACCTTGACGTTGGTCGGGTTGTCGTCGACGATGAGAATGCGGGGAGGAGTTCTCACCGGAATTGCTTCGGAAGCGGTCGGCCGAATATACGGCGGCGACCGGCGATGCACAAGCACGAAAAAACGGTCCAATAGCGTGCAATCCTCACTCGACAATCGCCCAATGGTGCAGTACCCCGAAGCCGGCCTCGAAGAGTTCGCGGCGTTGGTGCAGCGGCGAACGCCATTGCGACTGCTGGTGCGGTGGGTGGCGTCGATTCGCGCGTCGGTCCACACCAAGCTGCTCGCGGCGTTCCTGATCGTCACGTTGCTTTTTATCGCGATGGCGCTCGTCAGCCTGCAGACGATCGTCAGCGCGACGCGGCAGAGCCGGCTGCTCGACGAGGCGCACGAGCTTGTCAGCCTCGCGCAGCAGGGGGAGAACGCGCTGGCGCGGCAAATGCACTACACCGACGTCGCGCTGCTGTCGCAGGACGAAGTGGCGATTTCCAAGATCCTGCGCGAGAACAACCAGTTCAACGACCGGCTCGCCAAGCTCGAGTCCGCAGGCACGGCGGACCCCGCGCTGGTCGAGCAGGTGCGCACGTCGCAGGACGAGGCGATGGCAGTCGTGGCCGATATCGCCAACGCGATCCGCGACGGCAAGCTGGGCGCGGTGACCGCGTCGTTGCTGCACCGGCAGGAGAGGCTCGACGGCGAGATCACCGCGCGCGTCGGCATGCTGGTGGCAGCACAGCAGGACCGGATGGCGAAGCTGCGAGACAGCGTCGCCACCGCCAACCGGCGCTCGCTGCTGCTGACCAGCGTATTCGCGGTGGTCGCGGTGATCTTCGCATTGCTGTGCGGCTTCGTGATCTCGTGGTCGTTCATCCTGCCGGTGCGCGAGGCGCAAGGGTTTCTCGACCAGGTGGCCGCGGGCAATTTCGGCACGCGCATCGCCGTTCCCAACCGCGATGAATTCGGCGCGCTCGCCGAGCGCATGAACCACATGAGCGCCGAGCTGCAGCGATTCGACGCCGACCAGCGTCATGCCGCGGGCGAGCTCAGCCGCCTGAACCTCCAGCTCGCGCAGGCGAGCAAGGCGAAATCGGAATTCCTCGCCAACATGAGCCACGAGCTGCGCACGCCGATGAACGCCATCCTCGGCTTCACCGAAATGCTGATCGACGGCCTCTACGGCGCGGTGCCGGAGGACCTGACGGAGCCGCTCACCGACATCCAGCTCAATGGACGCCACCTGCTGCGGCTGATCAACGACGTGCTCGACCTTTCCAAGATCGAGGCGGGGCGCATGGAGCTCGCGCTCTCCGACTATTCGCCGCGCGAAGTCGTCGACATCGTCCACGTATCGCTGCGTTCGCTGGCGGCGGAAAAAGGACTGGCCTTCGGCGTCAGCGCGCCAGACGAATTGCCGGTCGCCTACGGCGACAGCGGACGCCTGACGCAATGCCTGATGAACCTTGCCGGCAATGCGCTCAAGTTCACGCGTGAAGGGCGGGTCGAGATCGGCGTCGAGCTCGAAGGCCCCGACCTGGTGTTTCGCGTTACCGACACCGGCATAGGTATACCGAGCGAGGAGCTCGCGAACGTGTTCACCGAATTTCGCCAGCTCGACACCACGGTCACCCGCGAATTCAGCGGCACTGGACTGGGCCTCAGCATCACGCGCAAGTTCGTCGAGATGCACGGCGGGCGGATCTGGGTGGAGAGCGAGTTCGGCAAGGGCAGCAGCTTTTTCTTTGCGGTCCCGTTGCGGGCCGGAGGAGACATGGCATGAGCGAGCGCACGATTCTCTATATCGAAGACAACGAGTACAACCGCAAGATCGTGCGCCGCCTGATGGGCGGCACCGATTACCGTCTCGTCGAGGCGGTCGATGCGGAGAGCGGAGTCGCGATGGCGCAGCAGGCGCCGCCGCAGCTGATCCTGATGGACGTCCAGCTGCCGAAGATGTCCGGCCTCGACGCGACGCGGATCCTCAAGGCTGATCCGCGCACCAGCGACATCCCGATCATCGTGATCACGTCGTTCGCGCTGAGCGGCGACCGGGAAAAGGCGGCGGCGGCCGGCGCCGACAGCTATCTCGCGAAGCCGTACAGCCCGCGCGCGCTGCTCGCGCTGGTGCGGCAATACCTGCCGGAATCCTAGAAGTGCTGCGACCAGGAGGTCACCCAATGGAAATCGCCACACGCATGTTGTCGGGCGCCGCGGCGGCGGTGTTGATTGCAATCGCCGCGGCCGTGCCGTCCGCGCGCGCCGCGGAGGAACAGGCCGAGCAGTTCACGCCGGAGTTCCGCCAGTCGCACACCACGTACGACGCCAAGCACACGCCGAAGATCGTCGCGCCTGCGTCGGTGAAGCGCGGCGAATGGTTCAACGTGACGATCAGCGTCGGCGCGGGCGGTGCGCATCCGTCGCTGCAGGAACATTTCGTGCGCTACATCGCGCTGTACAAGGACACGGTGGAGATCGCGCGCGTCTACCTGCATCCGGTGTACTCGGCACCGACGGTGACGTTCACGGTCGCGCTCGACGAGGGCGGGACGCTGCGCGCGGTGGAGGAGCCCACGCACTCGGCGGCGTGGGAGGCGTCGAAGAAGATCGAAGTCCGCCCGTAGCGGATCTCTAGGGCCGCGTCATCTCGATCGTGACGCGTGCCGGCTGCGCGTCGCCGACGGTCACGTTCGCGTGCGTCGTGCCGAGTCGCTCGTGCCAGATGTTGAGCTTGTACTTGCCGGGCGGCAGGTTGTCGAAGCTGAACTGGCCGTCGGCGCCGGTGATCGCATAGTAGGGATGCGCGGCCACCACAACCCAGGCGACCATCCATGAGTGCAGGTCGCAGTTGATGCGCACGATTTCGGGCTTGGCGAACGTGACTGGAATCGTCCGGCTCTTCGGCTGCGTGCGGTTGAACGAAACGTTGAGCTTCGGCGTCGCATGGATGTTGTGCAGCAGCCGGTCGCTGTTGAGGAAATCGACGGTGCCACCGGCCTGAACGACCACGACCCTCGGCACGAACACGCAGCCGTTCTGATCCATATCGACCTTGGCGCCGGGCACTGGCGCTGCGCTGCCGGGCGGCGGCGCGTCGAGCCATACGACGGCGTTCCTGAGCTCCCTGCGCGCAGACACCAGCAGGTCGCCCGGATCCTTTTCGGTGCCGCAAACGTATTGGTCGATCGTAACCGGGACTTTTTTCGCCGCTGGAACGGGACCTGCCAGCAGGACCGTTCCCCTGACGGATTCACGCGCGTCGGTGGCGGTGGAACACAACGCCAGCAGCAACGCGGCGGCACATCCCGCGAATCGCAATCCATCCATGCCGTACTCCTTGGGGCCTTGCACGCGTCGTCGCTCGGCGCGGCGGCAAGGGCGCGTGCGGCGGAGCAAAGCATTCGGCCGAGCGTAGCCCGGGCGGAGACCCCGGTCAAGATCGGCACGGGTCTGCGCCGGCCAAAGCCCCGTCCGGCCATACGGCACGTCGAGCGGCGCGTCACGGAGGATGGGGCGCCTACCCGCCATGTCGTGTTATGTCCGACGCCCTAATCGTCCATTCGCCGATGCCTCGCGCGGCCGCCGGAACCTAGAGTTCATCCCATGGGCGGACGCGACTGCGCGAAGCAGCCGGCCCCCCCCGGAAACTGCCAGGCGCGGAACGCATCGCGCGAACATTCAAAATCCGAGGAGACTCACTTGAACTGGGACCGCATCGAAGGCAACTGGAAGCAATTGAAGGGCAAGGCCAAGGAACAATGGGGCAAGCTCACTGACGACCAGCTGGATGTGATCGGCGGCAAGCGCGACCAACTGGTCGGCAAAGTCCAGGAATCCTATGGCATCGGCAAGGACGAAGCCGAAAAGCAGGTCAATGATTTCGCGACGCGCTACAACAGCGACCTTCCGGACGATCCAGTGATTGTCGGACAGAAGGCAGCCGATCGCGCGGCGACGCGGAAATTCTGACGCAAAGCCTCGACGTCACAGGACCGCCATGGAAGTGTGGATGGAATCCGTGATGGTTGCCGTTGCCGTCGGGGTCATCGGCATCGTCGCGCTCGGTCCACGCTTCGAGATGTGGCGCGCTACGCCCGATGTGCGCATTCGGTCGACGTGCGTGGCGCTGCATGGCGATGCGTTCGACCATCGGCCGCGATGCGCCAATCCAGGACCGTACGGCGTGCGCGGCGCGACCACCAGCGTTGTTGCGGGCGACCTGTTGCTCGCCAACTGAAATTTCTGGCAAAGGAAAAACCAGCACCGAATCCGCAGTCTCTCCCCCTGGCCCCCCCGGGCCATTCCTGCTCCGCAGGATCTCACGGCGAATCCGACGATTCGCCGTTTTTTTTTGTCAATCGTCGTCGTCCCATTTCTTCCAGGTGGTCGGCGCACCGCTGCTCTTGCGTCGCCCGATGAACGCGAGCCACGCGGGCGGGTTTTCCGATGACAGCGCCGCGCGCAGGACGATTCCCAGCACGATCAATGCGACCGCGCCGAGGACCACGTAAGTCAGCCACGATGAATCCGGCATGGGATGCTTTCGCGTGAACGGCAAAACGCGGGGCCCCAGTTACCTGGGGCGCCCGCGCGGGAACATTCGCGGCGGCGGCGCTCAGCGCCGCGTGAACGCCACACCCAGGATCGCGCCGGCGGCCGCGGCAATCGCGATCGATTGCCACGGGTTCTCTCGCACGTAGCGATCGGTGGTGTCGCGCGCACGTTGCGTGCGGATGCTCGCCTCGTCGGCCAGGTCGTCGTAGCGCGAGCGCAACACTGCGATCTTGCGATCGAGCTCCTCGCGCGCAAGCGCGTACGCGTCGCTCGATACCGTCTTCGCGCGATCGAGCAATGCCTCGGTATCGGCCAGCAGCCGCTTGCATTCTGAGACCAGCTCGCGCCGCGCGTCCTCACGGTTCAGCGTGCTTACGTCCTCGAGCGTCGTCGCGGTGCTGCCGTTTTGAACTTGTGCCATGCGGGGTTTCTCCTTTGCTTCAAGTTACGGTCCCGTGCCCGACATCAAACCCCAGATCAGGCTGATGACGAACAGGATGACGAAGATGTAGAACAGGATCTTGGCGATTTCCGCCGCGCCCGCGGCGATGCCAGTGAATCCGAACAGGGCTGCAACCAACGCAATCACGAAAAAGATCGCGGCGTAGCGAAGCATGATAGCGCTCCTTGCATGAGGCGGCCGCGGCGGGCCGACACTGCGATGTTGCACGCATCATGCCACCCTGCAACCGGGGACAGTGCGTTGATCCTGCAGCGCTTTACGGCGATCTCCGGACCGAAGCGCGGCAACAATGGCATGGACGGATGCGCGTCGATTCATCGCTGTCCGAGGTACACCGACAAAGGGTTGCGGCATTTGCCGATGGCATCTTTTCAGCGCGCGATTAAATTGACACGGTCGCACTCATTGCCACTGGAGGCTCTTCGATCGAACGGCCAATGGCGTGCGACGCGCACTACGGCGAGCATGGCGTTCCCGGCAATCGCGAACGTCCTGCCACAGGTAATTTCGCTACAGGAGGTGTCATGTCGCATGTACTCGACCCCGGCCAACTGCGCAGCAACGGCGACTATGTCGCGGCGCTGGATGAGCTCGAGGACCTGATGCTGTCCGACGCGGACACGCCCGCCGGGCGGCGGTTCGACGAGCTGGTGGCGCTGATCGAGGATTACGAGGCGCGCAGCTGGCCCGCCGAAGTGCCGCGCGTGCGCGAGGTCCGCGAGCCGGCGGCGATGTTCGGCGCTATCTAGTCTAGTCGGCCGGCGGCTGCAGCAGGTCGCGCAGCGCGCAGGCCACCACCTTGGTCGCGCGCCGCAGGTCCTCGATCAGCAGGTTTTCGTCGCCGCGCTTGGCGTTGGATTCGACGATCGTGCGGGGGCCCGCGCCATACAGCACTGTCGGCACGCCCCATTCGCCGTATAGGCGGGCGTCGGTATAGAGCGGCGTGCCGCGCGCCGGAATCTCCTCGCCGAAGAACACGCGGGCGTGCCGGGTCAATGCTGCGACCAGCGGCGCGTTTCCTGCGAGCGGAACCAGCGGACGCGCGCGCAACAACCTGCGGATTTCCACCGTGATCCCCGGCAGCGTCAGTGCCAGGCGCTCGATGTGCGCGCGCAGTGCATATTCGACGTCGAGCGCGCGCTCCTCCGGAATCACCCGGCGATCCAGGCGGAGACTGACGCGGTCGGGAACGACATTGGTATTGATGCCGCCGTCGATGCGGCCGACGACCAGCGTCGGCGAGTCGATACCGATGACCTTCGAACGGGTTCGCCGGAGCTGGTCGGCGTAGGCGTACATCGAGTCGAGCACCACGGTGGCGGCGCGCAATGCGTCGATCCCCGTCGCGGGCATCGCGGCGTGGGCAGGGCGTCCGTGCAAGACCACCTCGAGCTGCACGCAACCATTGTGCGCAACGCCCACTTCGTAGCTGAAGCCCGGGCACAGCGCCAGGTCCGGGCGCGTGATGTTGCGCGCCAGCAGCCATTGAGGGCCGAGGCGGCCGCCGAATTCCTCGTCATAGGTTATGTGCAGCTCGACGCTGCCGCGGGTGACGCCGGCGACGGCGGCCAGCGCGCGCAGCGCATAAGCGTAGGTCGCGATGTCCGACTTCGAAACCGCGACCCCGCGGCCGTAGATGCGGCCGTCGGCAATGTCGCCCGCATAGGGTGGATGCGTCCATCCCGATCCCGGCGGGACCACGTCGCCGTGCACGTTGAGTGCGATGACGGGACCGTCGCCGAAGCGGCGGCGGACGACCAGGTTGGTGAGCGAGGCGAGGCCCTGCGCCTTGACGTCGGCATCGGGGACCGGATGGCGCTCGACCTTGAAGCCCATGCGCGCCAGCAGCTCGGCGGTGCGCGTGGCGTGGGGCGCGTTGTCGCCGGGCGGCGTGTCGGAGGGCACTCGCACCAGCTCGCGCAGGAACGCGATCGATTCGTCGAGATGGTTGTCGATCCAGTCGCTGAGCTGGTCGTAGACCGTCAGCGTCTTCAGCGCCGCCTTCATCGCGCGCCCGCCGTCGCGTCGAAGGTGAAATGCTCGAGGAAGTGCAACAACGCGCGCGTGGCGACATCGGCGTCGGCGGCGGTCATGGACTCGTCCGGATGGTGGCTGATCCCGCCGTTGCCGCAGCGCACGAACAGCATCGCCATCGGCGCGATACGCGCCATTTCCATCGCGTCGTGGCCGGCGCCGCTACGCAGGTGGCGCGGGGCGATTCCCTGAGCGGCAATGCTGTCTGCCACCCGCTGCTGCAACCCCGCATCGCACGCGGTCGCGCGCAGTTCAAGCAACACGCGCCAGGAAAGCGCAACGTTGCGACGCACGGCGATCGCCACGCAGCCACGCTCGATGGCCGCCACCGCCGCGAGGCGCGCATCGTCATCGCCGGCGCGAATGTCGATCGTGAAGTCGACGCCACCCGGTATCACGTTGATCGCGCCACCGCCGGCGACGTCGAAACGGCCCACGGTGGCGACCAGCGTGTCCGCGCGGCTCGCCGCATGCGCTTCGACGGCCAGCGCCATTTCCGCGGCGGCGGCCAGCGCATCGCGCCGGGCGCCCATCGGCACCGTGCCCGCGTGCCCGGCCAGGCCTTCGACGTGCGCGGCGATGCGCGTCGACCCGGCGATGGCCGTCACCACACCCAGCGCCAAGTCTTCGTCGAGCAGCACGGGTCCCTGCTCTATGTGCACTTCGACGAACGCGGCGATGCGCGCCGGGTGAGAAGACTGCCGGGCGCGCGACAGCGCAGCGATGCCGGAAGGTTCGCCGCCGAAGGCCAGGATGGCGTCGCGCAACGCGATGCCGTCGCCGTCGCGGCGGTCGAGCAGCGTCACGTCGAAATTGCCGGCGAACGCGCGGCTGCCGACCATTGAAAAGCCGAAACGCACGCCTTCCTCGTCGCCGAAAGCGACCACTTCGATGGCGATGGGCAGGCGGACGTTGCGCGACGCCAGAGCGGCGACGGCTTCGATCGCACACAGGATGCCGAAAAGGCCGTCGTAGCAGCCCGCGTTGACGACGCTGTCGAGGTGCGATCCGGTCATCACGACCGGTGCGCCGTCACGGTCGGCCGCGTAGCGCCCGACGACATTGCCCAGCACGTCGATCGCGACGGCCATTCCGGCGGCATGCATCCAGCCGGCGATCCGCTCCGCCGCCTGCCGGTGCTGCGGCGTCAGGTAGCGGCGAGTGAGGACCAGGGGATCCTCGCTGATCGCGCCCAGCTCATTGCACCGCTCGAGGATTCGCATGCCGAAAGTCATCGATTGCAATCATTGCACATTCTCCTCAGGCGTCGCCCGAAGTCTGACGCGTTCGCAGACTCGACATTCCGTGCGCCGATACGATCTTTACACGATCTATACGGCGCCTCGCGCCGATCTTATGCAACCTTGACGCGGGCGCTGCAATCATCGAGGCATTGAATCGATACGGCGGAGCGCGCTGACATGATGGATCTGGTTTTCATCGTTTTGATCGTCGCCTTTTTTGCGGCGTCCGTGGGCCTCGTGCGCTTTTGCGCCGGCCTCGTCTCCGGCGCGGGGCGGTCATGAACTGGGTCTACTGGCTAAGCGGCGCCGCCGCGCTGATGATCTTCGTCTACCTGATCGTCGCGCTGTTCAAGCCGGAGCACCTTGAATGAACACCGCCGGTTGGCTGCAATTGACCTTGTACGTCGTCGTGTTGCTGTTGCTGGCGAAGCCGCTGGGAAGTTACATGGCCGCCGTCTACGAAGGACGCGCGACTTGGCCGCAACGCTTCGGCGGTCCGCTCGAACGCCTCGTCTACCGCGGGGCGGGGGTCGATCCGATGCACGAGATGAGCTGGATCGACTACGCGATGGCGATGCTGTGGTTCAACCTGATGGGCGCGCTGGTGGTCTACGTGCTTCAGCGGCTGCAGTTGTGGCTGCCGCTCAATCCCCAGGCGATGGCCAACATCAGCGCTGATTCCGCATTCAACACCGCGACGAGTTTCGCCACCAATACCAATTGGCAGGGGTCTGGCGGCGAAAGCACGATGAGCTATCTCACGCAGATGCTCGGCCTCGGCGTGCAGAATTTCGTGTCGGCCGCGTCGGGCATGGCGGTGCTGGTCGCCCTGATTCGTGGCTTCACCCGCAGGCAGGCCGCGAGCATCGGCAACTTCTGGTATGACCTGGTGCGTTCGACGGTCTATGTGCTGCTGCCGTTGTCGCTGGTCCTTGCGCTGGCGCTCGTCAGCCAGGGCGTGGTGCAGACCTTCGACAGGTACCAGTCGGCAACCCTGGTCCAACCGGTCACATTCGATGCGCCCAAGAATGGACCGGACGGGCAGGCGCTCAAAGACGACAAGGGCAACCCGGTCACCGGGAAGACGACGACTAGCGAGCAGACGATCCCGCTCGGGCCCGCCGCGTCGCAAATAGCCATCAAGCAGCTCGGCACCAACGGCGGCGGTTTCTTCAACGTCAATTCGGCGCATCCGTTCGAGAATCCGACGCCGCTGTCCAACTTCCTCGAGGTGCTGGCGATCCTGCTGATTCCGGCCGCGCTTTGCTACACGTTCGGGAAAATGATCGGCGACACGCGCCAAGGCTGGGCGCTCTTGGCGACGATGACGATCGTGTTCGTCGCGTTGCTCGCCACGACGTATGCGCTGGAGACCCCGGGAAACCCGGGGCTCGCGAAGCTGGGCGTCGACCAGGACGCGAGCGCGACCAACCCGGGCGGCAACTTGGAAGGCAAGGAAGTGCGCTTTGGCGTCGCGAACTCGGTGTTGTGGGCGGTTGCTACCACATCGGCGTCGAACGGCTCGGTCAATTCGATGCACGATTCGTTCATGCCTCTGGCCGGCATGTTCCCGATGTGGCTGATGCAGCTCGGTGAAGTGATCTTCGGTGGCGTCGGCTCTGGACTCTACGGCATGGTCGTATTTGCGATCGTCGGGGTTTTCATCGCGGGACTGATGGTCGGGCGCACGCCCGAGTACCTCGGCAAGAAGATCGGCGCTTACGAGATCAAGATGGCGTCGATCGCGATCCTGATCCCGCCGTGCCTCGTGCTGTGCGGGACCGCGCTGGCGGTGATGCTCGATGCGGGCAAGGCGGCAGTCGCGAACCCGGCCGAGCACGGATTTTCCGAGATCCTGTACGCGTTCTCGTCGGCGAGCAACAACAATGGCAGCGCATTCGCGGGACTGTCCGCGAACACTCCGTTCTACAACACGTCGCTCGGCATCGTCATGCTGTTCGCGCGGTATTGGCTCGCGATTCCGGTGCTGGCGCTGGCGGGTGCGCTCGCCGCCGCCAAGCACGTGCCGGCGTCGGTCGGCACGCTGCCGACGCACACGCCGCTGTTCATCACCGTGCTGATCGGCACGATCGTCACCGTCGGCGCGCTGACCTTCGTGCCCGCATTGGCGCTCGGACCGGTCGTCGAGCACCTGTTGCTGTTCAGCGGTCAATGACGCCCCTATTGGAAATCAAGGCATAACCATGGCAACCCTGGCAGCCAGGCAACGCACACTTTCGTGGTTCCTGAACGGGGATCTGATGAAGCATGCGCTGATCGACAGCGTGCGGCGGATGACGCCGCGCTACCAATGGCGCAACCCGGTGATGTTCGTCGTCTACATCGGCAGCATCCTGACGACGGTGCTGTGGATCCAGGCGCTGGCCGGCAAGGGCGAAGCGCCTGCCGGCTTCATCCTGGCCACGACGCTCTGGCTGTGGGCGACGCTGCTGTTCGCCAATTTCGCCGAAGCGATCGCCGAGGGACGCAGCAAGGCGCAGGCAGCGTCGCTCAAGATCGCGCGCAAGGATACGGTGGCGAAGAAGCTCGCGCGTGCCGAATACGGCCTGCCGACAATCGCGGTGCCGTCGATCCAGCTGCGCAAGGGCGATCTCGTGTTGGTCGAGCAGGGCGATCTGGTACCGGGCGACGGCGAAGTAATCGTCGGCGCCGCTTCCATCAACGAAAGCGCGGTGACCGGCGAAAGCGCGCCGGTGATCCGCGCTGCGGGCAGCGACTTCGACACGGTGACCGGCGGCACGATCGTGCTGTCGGACTGGATCATCGTGCGCATCAGCGTCAATCCCGGCGAAGCGTTTCTCGACCGCATGATCGGCATGGTCGAAGGGGCGAAGCGGCAGAAGACGCCGAACGAGATCGCGCTGACGATCCTGCTGGTTGCGATGACGCTGGTTTTCCTGCTGGCGACGGTCACGCTGCTGCCGTATTCGATTTACAGCGTCGAGGTCGCCAAGGCGGGAACGCCAGTGTCGATCACCGTGCTGGTCGCGCTGCTGGTATGTCTGATCCCGACGACGATCGGCGGCCTGTTGTCCGCGATCGGCGTCGCCGGCATGGGCCGGATGATGCGCGCCAACGTGATCGCCACGTCGGGGCGCGCGGTCGAGGCGGCCGGCGATTGCGACGTGCTGTTGCTCGACAAGACCGGCACCATCACGTTCGGCAACCGCCAGGCCTCGTCGCTGCACGCGCTGGCCGGCGTCACCCAGCATCAACTCGCCGAAGCCACGCTGCTGGCGTCGCTCGGCGACGAAACGCCGGAAGGCAAGAGCATCGTCGGATTGACCAAGCGTGCGTTCGGCATCAACCCGCCACCGCTGGAGCCGGGGCATTTCACGATCATCCCGTTCTCGGCACAGACGCGGATGAGCGGCGTCACCTACCGCGGCCGCGAGCTGCGCAAGGGTGCGCTCGATGCCATCCGCCTCTGGGTCATGCCGCAAGGCGGCAGTGTGGACAACGAGGTCATCGCACGCGTCGAGGAAGTCGCGCGGCGTGGCGCGACGCCGCTGGTCGTCGCCGAAGGCCGGCGCGTGCTCGGCGTGATCGAGCTGAAGGACATCGTCAAGTCACAGATCAAGGAGCGCTTTGCCGAGCTGCGCAAGATGGGCATCAAGACCATCATGATCACCGGTGACAACAAGCTGACGGCGGCCTCGATCGCCGCGGAGGCGGGTGTCGACGATTTCCTGGCCGAAGTCACGCCCGAAGCCAAACTCAAGCTAATCCGCGAGATCCAGGCGGACGGCAAGCTGGTCGCGATGACCGGCGATGGCACCAACGACGCGCCCGCGCTGGCGCAGGCCGACGTCGCGGTGGTGATGAACAGCGGAACGCAGGCGGCGAAGGAAGCCGGCAACATGGTCGACCTCGATTCGAACCCGACCAAGCTGATCGAGATCGTCGAGATCGGCAAGCAGCTCCTGATGACACGCGGCGCGCTGACGACGTTTTCGATCGCCAACGACGTGGCCAAGTATTTTGCCATCATTCCGGCGGCGTTCGCCAGCACCTATCCGGTGCTCGGCGCGCTCAACGTCATGCAACTCGCCACGCCGCAAAGCGCCATCCTGTCCGCCGTCATATTCAACGCGCTGATCATTCCCGCGCTGATCCCGCTGGCGCTTCGCGGCGTGAAATTCAGTCCGGCCGGCGCCGCGCAGGTTTTGCGCAAGAACATGCTGATCTACGGCGTGGGTGGCGTCCTGCTGCCGTTCGTCGGCATCAAGATCATCGACATGCTGCTCGTGGCGCTGCAACTCGCCTGATCCCCGGAGACTCGTCATGTTCACGTCGTTCCTGCCTTCGCTGCGATTACTGGTTGTGCTCTCGGTGCTGACGGGCGTGGTCTATCCGCTGGCCACCTGGAGCATTGCGCAGCTCGCATTCCCCGCGGCCGCCAACGGCAGCCTGATCGTGAAAAACGGCAAGACCGTCGGTTCGGCGCTGATCGGGCAGCCATTCGACGATCCCACGTATTTCTGGAGCCGGCCTTCGGCGACTTCACCGCAGCCTTACAACGGCGCTGCGTCGTCCGGTTCGAACATGGGGCCGCACAATCCGGCGCTGGCGGTCGCGGTGGCGGGCCGCATCAAGGCATTGCGTGATGCTGATCCGGGCAACTCGGACGCCGTCCCGGCCGATCTCGTGACGGCGTCGGCGAGCGGTCTCGACCCTGACATAAGTCCCGCCGCCGCGCAGTTCCAGTTGGCGCGAGTCGGACAAGCGCGCGGCATGCCGGTCGAGACGGTTCGCGCACTGGTCGATCGGGGCACGAAGGGCCGCACGCTTGGGCTGCTGGGCGAGCCGCGCGTCAATGTTCTCGAACTGAACCTCGCACTCGACGGCGCGGCGAAGTAAATCAAAGTCAAAGGTCGCAGCGTTGGCCGGTCGCGGGTAGGCTACCTGATTCGGCATTGATCAGCGGCCGACGACGATCGCCCAGCCCATTGCCCATCGCGAATCGCCAATGACCGACTCACGACCCGACCCGGATCAGCTGCTTGCTCAAGTAAAAGCGGACGAATCCTCCGTTCGGC
Organism: Pseudomonadota bacterium; assembly: GCA_041691615.1. GTDB lineage: Bacteria > Pseudomonadota > Gammaproteobacteria > Burkholderiales > Casimicrobiaceae > VBCG01. The sequence goes on along the minus strand of JBEPUI010000054.1, from coordinate 3,495 downwards.
GCGGCAGGCTGCGCATCTACTTCGGCGCGTCGGCGGGTGTCGGAAAGACCTACGCGATGTTGACAGGGGCGCGCCAGCTTCGGCACGAAGGCAAGGATGTCGTCGTCGGGCTCCTCGAGACCCACGGCCGCAAGGAAACCGAGGCGCTGCTGCAAGGCCTCGAGATACTGCCGCGCGCGAAGATCACGTACCAGGACCGCACGCTCGACGAATTCGATCTCGACGCTGCGCTCGCGCGCCGCCCCGCACTGATCCTGGTGGATGAGCTCGCGCATACCAACGTGCAGGGCTCGCGCCATCCGAAGCGCTGGCAGGACATCGAGGAGCTGCTGGCTGCGGGCATCGACGTGTTCACGACCCTCAACGTCCAGCACATCGAGAGCCTCAACGATGTCGTGGGCGGCATCACCGGCGTCAACGTCTGGGAAACCGTCCCCGATTTTTTCTTCGACCGCGCCGACGAGGTGGTGATGGTAGACGTCTCGGCCGACGACCTGCTCGCGCGCCTGGCGGCCGGCAAGGTGTACTTGCCCGAGCAGATCGAGCGCGCCGCCAGCAACTTCTTCCGCAAGGGCAACCTGATGGCGTTGCGCGAGCTCGCGCTACGCCGCACCGCGGACCGTGTCGAGGACGACGTTCAGGCGTACCGATCCGACAAGTCGATCGAGCGCGTCTGGAAGACCGAGGATTCGCTGTTGTGCTGCATCGGGCCCGGTGCAGGTGGCGACGACACGGTGCGAAGCGCGGCGCGGCTCGCCACGCAACTCGGCGTCGGCTGGACGGCGGCGTACGTCGAGACGCCGGCGCTGCAGCGGCTCCCGACGCGCGAACGTGAGCGGATACTGATGACCGTCAAACTGGCGCAGGAATTCGGTGCCACCACGGCGATCCTCGCCGGCGCCGATGCGGCCGTTGAAGTCGTCGAGTACGCGCGCACGCACAATTGCTCGAAGCTCGTCGTGGGCCGCATTCGCGGCGCGTCGAAGTGGCCGTGGGCGCGCGGCACCGCGCACCGCATCGGCGAGCTCGCGCCGGACATCGACCTGATCGAAGTGGGGCGCGGCGCGGTTCAGTCGCAGCCGTCGCGCGACGCAGCGACCGAGGACGACGCCGACCCGCGCGCCGGCGCGAAGCGGCTGCGATACCTGTGGGCGGTCGCCGCGTGCCTGGTGACGACGCTTGTGGCGGCGCCGCTTGCCGGCTATTTCGATCCGGCCAACATCGTCATGCTGTTCCTGCTGGCGGTCGTGCTGGTCGCGCTGAAGTGGGGCCGCGGTCCGGCCGTGATGGCTGCGTTCGTCAGCGTCATCACGTTCGATTTCTTTTTCGTCGCGCCGCGATTCTCGCTGGCGGTCAGCGATTTCCAGTACCTGCTGACTTTCGCGGTGATGCTGGCGGTCGCGCTGATCATCGGCCAGATGACCGCGGGCCTGCGCTACCAGGCCCGCGTCGCCTCGTATCGCGAGGAGCGCGCGCGGGTGCTCTACGAGTTCGCGCGTGACATGTCGAGCCTGCTGCTGACCGACGACGTGGTCGAGTCGGCGACCCGGATCATCGCGAACACCTTTCGCGCCAAGGTCGCGATCCTGGTGCCGGATGGCCATGACCGGCTTCGCCTCGTCGCCGGCCGCGAGCCGGGCAACGCGATCGACGTCGGCGCGGCGCAGTGGGCTTTCGACAAGTCCCTGCCCGCCGGGACCGGCACGGACACGCTCGCCGCCAGCGAATTCCTGTACCTGCCGTTGCGCGCGCCGATGCGCACGCGCGGAGTGCTGGTGGTCAAGGCAGTCAATGCGCGAATCCTGCTCGTGCCCGAGCAGCGGCGGCATCTCGACACGTTCGCGGCGCTGACCGCGATCGCGCTGGAACGCGTGCACTATGTGGATATCGCGCAGCAGGCATTGCTGCAGATGGAATCCGAGCGCCTGCGCAACTCGCTGCTGTCGGCGCTATCGCACGATCTGCGCACGCCGCTGGCTGCGCTCGTCGGACTCGCGGAAGCGCTGACGATGACGAGGCCGGCACTGTCCGGCACGCAACTCGAAACGGCGCACGCGATCGCCGACGAAGCGCGGAGGATGGGCGCGCTGGTCAGCAACCTGCTCGAAATGGCACGCATCGAGAGCGGCGAAGTCAAGCTGCGCCGCCAATGGCACTCGGTCCAGGAAGTCGCGGGCGGTGCGCTCAAATCCGCGCGGGCGGCGCTCGTGCATCACCGCGTCGACGTCGAGGTGCCGGGCGACCTGCCGCTCGTCGAGTTCGACGCGACGCTGATCGAGCGCGTGATCTACAACTTGGTCGAGAACGCGACCAAGTACACGCCCCCGGGAACCGTCATTACCATTGCCGCGGCGGCGAGTGACGCAAACCTGGTGGTCAGCGTCAGCGATGCGGGGCCCGGCATTCCGAAGGGGCAGGAAGAGTCGATTTTCGAGAAATTCACGCGCGGCAAGAGCGAGTCGGCGATCCCGGGCGTTGGACTGGGCCTGGCGATCAGCCGCGCGATCATCGAGGCTCACTGCGGCAGCATACGCGCCGAGACCAGCGCAGACGGCGGCGCCCGCTTCACGTTCACGCTGCCACTCGGGACGCCGCCCGAAACGCCTGGCGAGCCGACCGGGTAGGATCGGCCCGGGATTGAATCGACGGAAGGAATGGCGTGAGCGAACCGGCCCCCATCGCGCTGTTGATCGAAGACGAGCGCCAGATCCGGCGGTTCGTGCGCATTGCGCTCGAGACCGAAGGGTGGCAAATCGTCGAGGCCGAGACGATCAAGCAAGGCCTGATCGACGCAGGCACGCGCAAGCCCGACGTCGTGATCCTCGATCTCGGGCTCCCCGACGGCAATGGCGTCGCGTTCATTCGCGACTTCCGCGCCTGGTCGTCGGTCCCGATCATCGTGCTGTCGGCACGAACCGGTGAAATGGACAAGATCGAGGCGCTCGACGCGGGCGCCGACGACTACCTGACCAAGCCTTTCGGCATCGGCGAACTGCTTGCGCGCGTGCGCGCGACGCGCCGGCGCAGCGTGGGCGTGGCGAGTGAAGACGCGACGCCTTTTCGTTTCGGCGACGTCGAAGTCGACCTCGCGCGGCGCACGGTGCGCAAAAGTGATGTTGCGCTGCACCTCACGCCGATCGAATTCCGGCTGCTCGCGCTGATGATCAACAACGCCGGGCGCGTGTTGACGCATCGCCAGATCCTGCGTGAAGTCTGGGGCCCAGCGTACGTCGAGCACGAGCACTACGTGCGCGTCCACATGGGAAACCTGCGACAAAAGGTGGAATCGGATCCGGCGCAGCCGCAGTTCCTGATCACCGAAACCGCTGTCGGCTATCGCCTTGTGATCTGACGTGTCCGGCGCCGCGTGTTACGCAGGCGCCGGCGCGGGGTGCACGGCAATCCGGTTGCGGGCGCGGGTTACGTAATCCGGATGCTGGCGCGATTACGTCAATGCAGTCGCTGACGCGACTTGCGCGCGCTGTCCGACATTAC
>JBEPUI010000053.1:0-22389 GCA_041691615.1 Pseudomonadota bacterium | reverse complement strand
CGCATCCGCATCCGCATCCGCATACGAACCCGCCTTGGGCTTGGGTTTGGGCTTGCGCCTTGGCGTGTTATCCGAATTGGCGATCCTCGGATCGCAGGTGAATCGGCGCGTGGGCTTTCCGCCGTTCATTTCGTCGAAGATGATCCTGTATTTGTAGGGCCCATGCAAAAGCTTCTTCGACTTCAACTTGAAGCGCTTGCCGATCACCTGCGTATCGGTTTCGTCGTCGTCGACGCAGCCTTTCTCGGAGACTTCCCCCTGGTCGCCAACTTCGATGCCGCCCAGCGTGCCACCGCTGCCTTTGTAGCAGAACACGTAGCCCTCGGGCAGCTTCCAGATGAATTTCGTCGGCGGGACCTTGAGCACCGCGGGCTCGTCCAGTGTGATCGTGTTGTTCGCGCTGGACACCGTTATATCGATGCAACGATGCGTGCTGTCCTGGCAGCGTTGTGCCCACCCGGCAGAAGATGACGACGAGCCCAGGAGTCCACCCAAACACAGCAAAACGCTGACCAGTGCAATTGGCAATCCTCGATTCATCTGAACCTCCCCTTGGTTGCGGCTTGCACACGCCGGCGCTGCCCGACGCCACGGGCCCGGTCGACGTACTACCCTTGCCGACGCCATGGGCCCGGTCGACGATACTACGCTTGCCGCCGCCGCTCGGCCATCGACACCGGCCTGGTCCGCGGGATCGGCCGACGCCACCAGCCCCTCGGCACCCGCCAGTCGACACGCGAGGGCTAGCCGCGGTCGCGCGCGCCGTGGGCCAGCCCGGCGACCAACTGCCGCTGCATCACGAAAAACACGGCCACCGGCGGCACCGCGGCCAGTATCGATCCTGCTGCAACCAGTTGCCATGATGTTTGCCACATGCCGCGCAGCGACTGCAACCCTGCGGTCAGCGGCCTCACCGAATCGGATTGCACCAGCACCAGCGCCCAGAAATAGTCGTTCCACATGAACGTAAAAATCAGCACCGCGACGCCCGCGATCGCCGGGCGGACCATCGGCAGGACGATATGCCAGAGCAGCGCGAGCTCGCCGGCGCCTTCGAGTCGCGCCGCGTCGAGGATCGAATCGGGAAGCTCGCGGATGAAGTTGCGCATGAATAGCGTGCAGAAGCCGGTCTGGAATGCGATGTGGAACACGATCAGCGCCCAGCGCGAATCGTAGAGCCCGATGGCGATGAACAGGTCCCTTACGGGAATCATTAGTGCCTGGAATGGCACCAGGTTGCCGCCGATGAAAATCATCAGCAACACGCGGCTGCCCCTGAATTCGTGCTTGGCCAGCGCGAAGCCTGCCATCGACGCCAGCGCGATCGTACCGATCACCGAAGGGACGGTGATCAGGAAGCTGTTGACAACGAATTGCGGGATTCGCGATCCACTGAGCACGGCGACATAGTTGTCGAGCAGATTGGCGTGCGTCGGCCAGCCCTAGAAATCGCCACGGTTGAGTTCCTGCTGCGAGCGCAGGGACGTCAGCACGATGCCCATCAGCGGCAACAGCCATATCGCCAGGCTCGCCACCACCGCGGCGCCATAGCTCGCGCGCGCGAAGTGCGACATTTGCCGGATGGGAGCGGGAAACATTCGACTTCGGGTCTCGCGCTAGTCGCGCTCGCGATGGAACAGGTGCCACAACAAGACAAAGATGATGCAGCTCATCAGCGCGAGCAGCACCGTTGCGATCGCGGCGCCATAGCCATATCGCAGTCCCAGGAATGTCTGCTCGTACATGTAGTACGCGAGGACCGTGGAACTGTTGAACGGCCCGCCCCACGTCATGATCATCACGTAGTCGAAGCTGCGCAGCGCCGCGACCGCGCACACCATCGCGACGATGAAATGCACGGGGCGCAACTGCGGCAGCACGATGTACCTGAACAGCGTCAATCCACCGGCGCCGTCCACCCTCGCCGCGTCGATCTGGGCGGACGGCAGCGCCGCGAGGCCCGTCAGGTAGAGAATCATGCAATAGGCCGTCTGCGGCCAGAGACCGGCGAGGACCATCGTATAGATCGACCAGCGCTCGCTTTCGAGCGGCGCGACCGGTGCCGCGCCGAATGCTTCCAGGATCGAGTTCAGCAGGCCGAAGCGCGCGTTGAAGAACCAGCTGAAAACCAGCCCGACGACAACCTGGCTGATGACGAACGGCATGAAAAAGAGCGAGCGCGCCATGCGCATTCCCGCGAACTGCTGGCCCAGGAACACCGCGAGCGCGAGCCCCAGCACGGGTGCTGCGAGATAGCAGCAGAGCCAGCGCAGGTTGTTGGCCAGCGCCGTGCGAGAACTTCACGATGGTCACGATGCCAAAGCGCTTCGCGAAGGTCGGCGATCTGCATCGCGACATCGATGCCCGTGCCTATTCGCTCGACAGCCTGCTCGACCTCGCGCGGCGACAGGCGAGCGATGGACAAACCGACGCGCCGTGGCCGCCGCAATATGCGAAAGCACCGGGCGAGCCGCCGCGCGTGCAACCGTCGCGTCGCGCGGCATCAGCGGCTACCGCCGCGTCGCGCCGAAAACCTTCGTCAGCTCGTAAGGTGTCGTGACCTCGAGCTGGTCGTAGCGACATTCTGCCGGCGGCTTGTCGGGCCGCCAGCGCAGGAAGTGCGTCGCGTGTCGAAATCGATCACCCTGCAAGTGGTCGTATTTCACTTCGCACACGCGCAGGATGCGCAATGGCTCCCACGACAGGTCCTTGCCCGCCGACCAGCGACTCTGTGCGCCAGGCATTCGCGTCGTCGCGTGCGCGTCCGCATTCGCCCAGTCGCGCCAGGGATGACGCGCGAGTGCATCCTTGCGCAGCCGTTGCAGCGCTTTTGCGAGCTCGCGGCGCATGGCCATCGCGAACGCCGACGTGACACCAACGTGGTGCAGCACGCCGGCGTCGTCGTACAACCCCAGCAGCAGCGAGCCCACCGCGTCGGTGGTTTCCTTGTACCAGCGAAACCCGGCGACGACGCAATCGGCGGTACGCACGTTCTTGATCTTCAGCATCGCGCGCTTGCCCGGCTCGTACGGCAGGTCCGGCGCCTTCGCGACGACGCCATCCAGTCCTGCGCCCTCGAATTGCTTGAGCCAGCCCTCGGCAACTCGGCGATCACGCGTCATCGGCGTCAGGTACAGCGGCGGCTTCGCATCGGCGAGCAGGCACTCGAGCTCGGCGCGGCGTGCGGACTGTGGCAGCGCGGTGACGTCCTTGTCGTCGACGGCCAGCACGTCGAACGCGACGAACGATGACGGCGTCTCGTGTGCCAGCTTGGCTGTCCGCGATTGCGCAGGATGCAGGCGAAGCTGCAGCGCGTCGAAGTCGAGTCCCCGCGCCGATGCAATGACAATCTCGCCGTCGACGACGCAACCGGCTGGCAATGCGTCCAGCAAAGCAGCGTTCAGCTCGGGAAAGTAGCGATCGAGGGGCTTCAGGTCGCGGCTCTGGATGTAGACCTCCCGGCGTCCGCGAAACACGATCGCGCGAAACCCGTCCCATTTCGGCTCGTACAGGAAGCCGCCGTCCTCCGGCAGGGTGTCGGCGATTTTGGCCAGCATCGGCTTGATCGGCGGTTCGAGCACGTGCTTGCCCCGCGGCATTCAAATGGCATTTGCGAACGGGAGTGAATCATACCTTCCCGCAAAGTTGGACTGGCCCGCGAATCGACGGCGCGGTATCGTTCGACTTCCGACTATCGCGCCAATATTGGATCACCATGTCCTGCTTTTTCGTTCATGTAGCTCGCCGTGCAATCGCCGCCGCGCTTCTCCTCATGGCAGCGATCGCCCATGCCGACGACGTCGGCTGCACGTCGACGACGTTTCACCTGTTCTCGCCCAACGACAAGGTTTGCGTGCAGGCGTTCGACGACCCGGGCGTGCCCGGCGTGACCTGCCACATCAGCCAGGCGAAGACCGGCGGCTGGAAGGGTGCGGTGGGCGTGGCCGAAGATCCATCGCGGTTTTCGATCACCTGCCACCAGGTCGGCCCGATCACGCTTCCGGCGAACCTGCCGAAGGAGGAAAGCGTGTTCAGCGAGAGTACGTCGCTGATCTTCAAGAACACCAAGGTCGTGCGCATGTTCGACGCCAAGCGCAGCACGCTAGTCTACGTCGCCATCAGCAAGCGGGTGATCGAAGGCTCGCCGATGAACGCGATTTCGGCGGTGCCTGTTATGCCGTGGACGGGGAAATAGCTTTCTGGCGTGAGTCACGCCGGCTGGACAGGATTCGACATCAGGGGAGCCGCATGAGCGATTGCAATCGGCGTGTCGCGCTGTTGGTGGGTGTGTTTGCGCTGTTGACGTCGGCATCGAGCTTCGCCGGCCTGTCGGAGGGCCTCGACGCGCTCAAGCGCCAGGACTTCTCCACCGCATCGAAGGAGTTGCGTCCGCTGGCCGAACGCGGCGATGCCGAAGCGCAGTACCGCATCGGACTGATGTACGAATTCGGCAAGGGTTTTGCGGTCGACAAGCCGCGCGCGATCGGCTGGCTCGGCAAGGCCGCTGCGCAGGGACATGCAGTCGCGCAACTCGAACTTGGCGTCATTTACGCGAACGGTGAAGGCGTGCCGCAGGACAACGTCAAGGCCGTCCAGTGGTTCCGCATGTCGGCGATGCAGGGCAACGCAACCGGGCAATACAACCTGGCGCTGATGTACGCCAAGGGCGCCGGTATCGGCCTGGATATCGCACAGGCGATCGCATGGTTTCGCACGGCCGCAGAACAGGGCGACACCGGCGCGCTGTTCAAGCTGGGTGTCGCCTACGAAAATGGCGAGGGCGTGGCGAAGGACAACGTGCTCGCGTACACGAACTACGCGATCGCCGCGCGCAACGGTAACAAGCAATACGTGGAGTTCCGCGACGACATCGGGCACAAGCTCAACCCGTCGCAGGCGCGCGATGCCAAGGCCATCGCGGATGCATGGTTGCCGGGAAAACCCCTGCCGGGCACCGCAGGCGTGGCGACCGGTACGGCCGTCGCCACCAAATCGCCGCCTGCTCCCGCGGCAAGCTCGCCACCGGCGCCCGACAAGTGCTCCGCGACCGGACAAATGGAGGGCCAGAAATTCGCCGCAACCAACTGCGTGGCGTCGCTCTATGGCGACCAGCACAGCGTGGCGATCTGGTTCAATGAAGAGGCCATAACGCCTGAGGACAAGGCGAACTACCAGTTGTCGTCGTACGCCGATGGCGCCAAGGGCGGCAAGCAGCGAACGCTGCTCGCGATCATGTTCTGTCCCGGCGGCGGTGCGGCGACCGCATCGGCCGCGGCGATCAAGACGATCGACTTGAACACCAACCATGCGAAGTCGCCGCTCGCCGGCCTGCAACGATCGCTCAACTCCCCGCAGGATTTCAAGGTGGAGAAGATGTTCGGGGACATCAAGCCGGGCGGCGTGCTGGCGGGCAAGATCGTGGGCAACGTCGCAAAGACTTCGTTCACGCTCGAATTCAGCGTCACGCTGCCGGCAAAGGACGCCGCCGCCGGCTTGAGTTGCGGCAAGTAGGCGCATGAACATGCGTACTTTCACTTGCGTTGCCGCGGTCGCCCTGCTTTATGGCGCAGGCATCACCGCGAGCGCCGATTCGCCGGCGCCCGGCAGCAATGGCGATGTCGACGCGGCCGGATCCAAGGTTCTTGTCGATGCGGCCGGATCAATGGTTTATGTCGACGTGGCGGGATCCAAAGTCTATGTCGAGACCTTCGGCAGCGGGTCGCCAATCCTGTTCCTGCACGGCGGTCTCGACTATTTCGACACCATGTTTGTGAAGCAGCGCGACTACTTCGCCGCCACGCACAGGGTCATCGGCGTCGATCGGCCCGGATATGGTCACAGTCCGGACAACGGGCAGCCGTTCAGTTACCAAAAAATGGCCGACGACACGGCGGCGCTGATCGAAGCGCTGGGCGTTGCGCCCATCGACGTCGTGGGCATGAGCGACGGCGGCAACATCGGCCTCATCCTCGCGCACGATCATCCGGCATTGGTGCGGCGGCTCGTGATCTCGGGCGCGAACCTGCGCGCCGGCCTGTCCGCGAGCGAATTGTTGGAACGCGCGCAGTGGTCGCAACAGCAGATCCTCGAAAAAGCGCACCAGCTCGAGGCGCATCTTCCCCCGAATCTCAAGCGCGACTATCAGGCGGTTGCACCCGACGGCGCCGGTCACTGGGATCAGTTTCTCGCCAAGTCGTATCGACTTTGGCTAACCCCCGTGATCATCGAGCCCGCCGCGTTGAAAACGATACAGACGCCGGTGCTGGTGATCGCAGGCGATCATGACTTTACTTCGCTCGAGGAAACGAGCGAAATATTTCGCGGCTTGCCGCATGCGCAACTGCTGGTCGTGCCCGGCGCGGCTCACGCGACCTTGCTCGAGGCGCCCGAACTCGTGAACTTGGCGATCCGCAACTTTCTCGGCGCGCGCTGAATCCAGCGGTACGCGCTGGATGCGGCAGCACACGCTGGATGGGGCAGCGCGCGCCGCACAGGCGTCGACGGGGCGCATCGGATTAGCGGGCCTCGCGGCCCTATGGCATGATGCATCGGTCGGCTGGGGTTACGTTCCGCTATTGCGCACCCGCAGATTGCGCGTGCCAACGTTGCGATGCGCCCGGACCACCGACAGCGTGATGCCCCGAATGGCGCGACGATGCCAGCGGCACATACCAAAACAATCCGTCGCCAGCGTGCGGCGTTGGTCATTGGTCAACTGCATTGGAGGAGAAACCATGCATGCTCTCGTGTCGGTAGTGCGCCGCCTCGCGTTCGCGGCGACGTTGCTGGTCGTCGCTTTACCCCTAGTCGTCGAAGCGCAGGACACGCCGCAACGCGGCGGCACCCTCGTCATGGTGGTGCAGCCCGAGCCGCCGACGCTTGCGTCGTACCAGAGCACGTCCGGCCCGATCGGACAGGTTGCGGCCAAGGTCTATGAAGGCCTGCTGGAATACGACTTCAACCTGCACCCGGTACCCGGACTCGCGCAATCGTGGACGGTGAGCCCCGACGGCAAGACGATCACGTTCAAGCTGCAGCCCGGCGTGAAATTCCACGACGGCCAGCCATTCACCAGCGCAGACGTCCAGTTCACGATCATGGATGTGCTGAAGAAAGTGCATCCGCGCGGCATCAGCACGTTCCGGTCGGTTCAGGCGGTGGAAACGCCCGACCCGATGACCGCCGTGTTCAAGCTCTCCGAGCCGGCGCCTTATATGCTCATGGCGCTGTCGGGCTACGAGTCGCCGATGCTGCCCAAGCATGTGTTCGGCACCGGAGACATCGCCAATCACCCGAACGCGAACAAGCCGATCGGCACCGGGCCCTTCAAGTTCGTCGAATGGCAGAAGGGCCAGTTCATGCGGTTCGACCGCAATCCGGATTACTGGAAGAAAGGACGGCCTTACCTCGACCGGGTCGTCGCGCGCTTCATCGGCGACGGCGGCACGCGCGCGGCCACGCTTGAGACCGGCGAAGTGCAGATCGGCGGCTTCAGCGCGATCCTGCCACTCGACGTCAAGCGGCTGGAGGCACTGCCGCAGATCGGCGTCACGACCAAGGGCTACGAAATGCAATCGCCCATCGTCGAGCTCGACATGAACACCCGGGTGAAGCCCTTCGACAACGTCAAGGTCCGCCAGGCGATCGCCTATGCGGTCGACCGCAAGTTCATCATCGACAACATCTGGTTCGGCTTCGGCAAGCCCGCGACCGGCCCGATCAGCTCCAACTTCAAGGCCAACGGCCTGTTTACCGCGGACGTGCGCAACTACAACGTCCCGAACGGCGTCGAGATGGCGAACAAGCTTCTGGACGAAGCGGGCTATCCGCGCAAGGCCGACGGCACGCGGTTCGAGTTCGTGCACGACGTCACGCCGTACGGCGAGGAATGGCGCCGCTTCGGCGAATACATGCAGCAGCAGCTCGCCAAGGTCGGCGTCAAGGTCACGTTGCGCTACGAGGATGTGCCGACGTGGCTGCGGCGCGTCTACACCAACTACGACTACACGATGACCAGCAACTGGATCCAGACGCTGGCCGACCCGGTGATCGGCGTCCATCGCCTGTATCACTCGAGCTCGATCAAGGCGGGAACCGTGTTCGTCAACGACTCGGGATGGAGCTCGAAGGAAACCGACGACCTGATGAACAAGGCGACGGTCGAGGTCGACGCCGCGCGCCGCGGTGCGCTCTACCAGCAGTTCCAGAAGGATGTCGTCGAGGCGAGCCCGCTGGTCTACATCATGGAGCTCGACTTCGTCACGGTCTACAACAAGAAGGTCCACGACTGGCTGGTGAGCCCGCTCGGCATGTACGCCTCGTTCGACCAGGCGTGGCTGTCCAAGTAGCCTGAACAGAGGAGCACGCAAGGCGCGACGACAGTGGGGATCGGCAAGGGATTTCGATACGTGGCGCGCCGCCTGGCGCTGGCGGTGCCCACGATCCTCACGATCGTCGTCCTGAATTTCGCGCTGCTGCATCTGGCGCCAGGCGACGCCGCCGACGTGCTGGCGGGCGAGGCGGGTGCGGCGACGCCCGAGTACATGGCGCAACTGCGCCAGACGTTCGGGCTCGACCAGCCGTTGTACGTGCAGCTCGCCGTCTACATGAAGCACATCGCAACGTTCGACCTCGGCTATTCGTTCCGCCACAGCATGCCGGTGTCCGAGCTGATCCTGGGCCGTCTCGGTCCCACGCTGCTGCTGATGGTGACAGTGCTGTTGGTGTCGGTAGGCTTTGGCGTGCTGCTCGGCACGATCGCGGCGCGCAACCTCAACCGCTGGACCGACAACCTGCTGTCGATGCTCGCCATTCTCGCGTATGCCACCCCGGTGTTCTGGGCGGGACTGATGTTCATCGTGCTCTTTTCGATCCACCTCGGCTGGTTTCCTACGAGCGGGATGGAAGAGGTTGCGGCGTTCAAGGAAGGCTGGCCGCGCGTCGCCGACATCGCCCATCACCTGGTGCTGCCGGCGTTCACGCTGTCGCTGTTCTACATCGCGCTGTACACGCGGCTGATGCGCGCATCGGTGCTCGACCAATACGCGATGGACTACGTCATCACGGCACGTGCCAAGGGCATGACCGAGCGGCAGATTACCCGTCGCCATGTGCTGCGCAACGCCGCGCTGCCGGTACTGACGATGGCGGGCATCCAGATCGGCGGGCTGTTCGGCGGCGCAGTGGTCGTCGAAACCGTGTTCGGCTGGCCGGGACTGGGCCTGCTCGCGTACGAATCGCTGTTTGCGCGCGACGTCAACCTGCTGCTCGGCATCTTCTTCGTCTCCGCGTGCCTCGTGGTGCTGGTGAACCTGGCGGTCGACCTCGCGTATTCGCTTTTCGATCCCCGCATCGAGTTGAGCTGAGGCGATGCACGCGTTCATCCGGCGGTTCGTGCGAAATCGTCCCGCGGTGCTCGGCTTCGCGATTCTCGTTGTCGTCGTGCTGCTGGCCTTGCTCGCGCCGGTGATCCATCCGGCCAGCCCGTTCCTGCTGATCGGCAAGCCGTTCCAGCCGCCGCTCGGCGACTTCGCGTTCGGCACCGACCAGCTGGGACGCGACCTGACCGCGGCGATCCTCTACGGCGCGCGAACCACGCTGCTGATCGGATTCGTCGCCACGCTGATTGCCGTGCTGGTGGGCGCAACCATCGGTGGGCTGGCAGGCTACTACGGCGGCCGTGTCGATTCGTGGCTGATGCGCTTCACCGAGATCTTCCAGACGATTCCCTTTTTCCTGTTCGCGATTCTGCTGGTGGCCGTGCTCACGCCGTCGATCGCCAACGTGATCATCGCCATCGCCGTGGTGTCGTGGCCGCCGATGGCGCGGCTGGTGCGCGGCGAGTTCATCTCGATGCGCGACCGCGAATTCGTGCTCGCCTGCGTGTCGATGGGGATGAGCAACACCCGAATCATCCTGCGCCACATCCTGCCAAACACGCTGTCGGCGATCATCGTCACCGCTTCGTTGATGGTGGCCACCGCGATCCTGATCGAATCGAGCCTGTCGTTCCTCGGACTGTCCGACCCCAACGTCATGAGCTGGGGATTCATCATCGGCGCCGGCCGAACGGCTATCCGTTCCGCATGGTGGGTGTGCACGATCCCGGGCATCGCCATCCTGCTCACGGTGATGTCGATCAACCTCGTCGGCGAAGGACTCAACGACGCGCTCAATCCGCGCTTGCGGACGCTATGAGCGAGTCCGAGACAATTCTGCAGATTGCGGGGCTGACGATCGACCTGCCCGTGGGGGCCGACCGTCCGCACGCGGTCGAAGATGTGACGCTCGAGCTGCGTCACAACGAGATCCTGTGTGTCGTCGGCGAGTCAGGCTCCGGCAAGTCGGTGATGGCGCGCTCGATCCTCGGACTTTCGACGTCGCGCCATGTGCGTCCAAGCGCCGGAACGATTCACTTCGGCGGCGAAGACCTGCTCAAGGCATCGGCAGCACGCATGCGCGAATTGCGTGGCAGCCGCATCGCGATGATCTTCCAGGAGCCGATGACGGCGTTGAACCCGGTGCTGACGATCGGCCGGCAAATCGAGGAAATGATCGAGATGCACCGGCCCGGCGCGCGCGATTCGCGGCGGCAGCAGGTGATGGACATGCTCACCGCCGTGCAGCTGCCCGATCCGGCGCGCATTCACGGCGCCTATCCGCACCAGGTCTCGGGCGGACAGCGGCAGCGCGCGATGATCGCGATGGCGCTGATCCTCGAGCCCGAAATACTGATTGCCGACGAGCCGACGACGGCCCTGGACGTCACGACCCAGGCACAGATACTGGCGCTGATCCGCCAGATGCAGCGCACGCGGCAAATGGCTGTGTTGTTCATCACCCACGACTTCGGCGTCGTTGCCGAAATCGCCGATCGCATTGCCGTGATGCAGCATGGCAGGCTGGTCGAGCATGGGCCGGCGCAGCAGGTTCTGGAAAATCCGCAGCACGAGTACACGCGCGCGCTGCTGGCGGCGGTGCCGAACCTCGCCCCGGCACCTGCGCGCGGCCTCGACAAAGAGGCCCCGGTCGCGCTGCGCGTCGAAGGCTTGGAGAAGTCATATCGCACCGGCGGTGCGTTCCGCGCACGCTCGGTGCGAACCGTGCATGCGGCAAAGGACGTGACCCTCGAGATTCGCCGTGGCGAAACGCTGGGCATCGTCGGCGAATCGGGCTCTGGAAAGTCCACGGTGGCGCGTTGCATCGCACGCCTGATCACGCCGGACGCGGGCACGATCCACATCGGTGACATCCACTTCGAGACGCTTGCGAGGCGCGCCCTGCGCGATGCGCGCAAGCGCATCCAGATGGTGTTCCAGGATCCGTTCGGCTCGCTCGATCCGCGCCATTCGGTGGGCAACCTGATCGCCGAAGGTCCGATCGTGCATGGCGCGACTGCCGTGGTCGCATGGAAGCGTGCCATCGAGCTGCTCGAGCTGGTCGGACTGGACGTTCGAGCCGCCACGCGGTTTCCGCACGAGTTTTCCGGCGGACAGCGGCAGCGCATCGGCCTCGCGCGCGCGCTCGCACTCGACCCCGACGTGCTGATCGCGGACGAGCCCGTGTCGGCGCTCGACGTGTCGGTGCAGGCACAGGTACTGCGCCTGCTGGCGGACATCCGCGAACGGCTCGGCCTTTCCATCCTGTTCATCACCCACGACCTGCGCGTCGCCGGCCAGGTGTGCGACTCGATCGCCGTGATGCGTCACGGAGAAATCGTCGAGTCCGGACCGACCGAGACTGTCTTCAGCGCACCGCAACACCCGTACACGCAGGAGCTGTTCGCGGCCGTCCCCGGCCGCGACTGGAGCCTGCGCCGCGCAGCATCGACCATCTCCACCGGATAATCATGTCCCTACCTGCATCACCGTTCGCGGGCATCACGCTTTCGGAATTCGCCGCGCGACTGCGCCGCGGCGCGATCTCCGCCAAGGCCACCACCGCCACGCTGCTGGCGCGCATCGACGCGCTGCAGCCGCGCTTGCGCGCATTCACCTACGTCGATCACGATGGCGCGTTCGCGCAGGCAACCGCGATCGACCAGTTGCTCGCATCCGGCGTCGACCTCGGCCCGCTGATGGGCGTTCCGGTGGCGCTGAAGGATCTGTTCAGTGTCGATGGCATGCCGACTACCGCGGGCAGCCAGGTCGACATCGCCGACCTGGTCGAGCCCCAAGGCGCGTTCGTCACGCAGCTCAAGCGCAATGGATGCATCGTGCTCGGCAAGACGACGACGTCGGAGTTCGCGCTCGGCGGATTCAACCTCAACACGCCGCCGCCGTGGAATCCCTGCGACCCGAAGGTCGCGCGGATGACCGGCGGCTCGAGCCACGGTTCAGCCGTCGCGATGGCGGCCGGCCTCGCCGGGTTCACGGCGGGAACCGACACCGGCGGGTCGGTGCGCTGGCCGGCCGCGCTGTGCGGCGTCGTCGGTTACAAGGCGACGACCGACCATTGGCCGCAGGACGGTGTCTTTCCCCTGTCGCGGCACATGGACGCCATCGGGATTTTCACCCGCTGCGCAGAGGATGCCGCCACCGTCGACGCGGCGCTTGCGGCCGAACGCAGTGTGACGCCGGCGCCGTTGTCGTCGCTGGTATTGGCATTGCCGGGCGCGCATTTCTTGCAGCACATCGAGCGCGAGGTTCAGGATTGCTTCACGCGCGCCGTCGATCGCCTGCGCGACGCCGGCGTGACGATCGTCGACGTCCCGCTGCCCGAAGCGGCCGAGATCGACGAGGTATTCGGCGGGCTGATCGCAGCCGAGTGGCTGGCGTTTGCGGGACGCGAGCGCTTCATCGCCAACGAGTCGCGCTTCGATCCGGTCGCCGCCGCGCGCCTGCGCGCGGGGCTCGACCTGAAGGCCGACGGCTACGCGCGCCTTTCTGCACGCCACGAGACGCTCGTCAACCTGATCGCCGCGCGCGCCGAGGGCATCGACGGATGGATCTGTCCCACGGTGGTCACGCTGCCCGCACCGTGCAGCGAATTTCGTACTGTTGAACAGGCGGCAGCCTGGAACCGCTTGAACACGCAGAACACGCGGCCTGGCAATCTGTTCGGGCAGTGCGGCATCTCGCTGCCGATGCATCAACTCGGCGCGCCCTTGCCTGCAGGTTTGCAACTGTGTGCGGCACCCGACCACGACCGCAGGCTGTTGGCGACAGCCCTCGCGATCGAATCGGTCATCGGACTCGCGCCGCCCTCGCCGGACGTGACACCGGACGCTCGCTAGCGGCAGTCACCGGTCCGAACGCGGCCGCCAAGCCGGCAAGGTCGGCATCTGCGAGCGTCGCCGCGGCCCCAATGACCACCAGTTCGGAGTCGGCGAGCGTCGCTGCCGCCCCTTTGACCGGCAGTTCGCAGTTGGCGAGCATCGCGGCCGCCTCTTTGACTGCCAATTCGGAGTCGGCGAGCGTCGCTGCCGATGCCTCGATCGCCGGCCCGGCAGCGCCGTGCACAACGCGCGGCGATGTCTCGACGAGTGTCCAACGCGACCCCACCACCTGCACAAGCTGCCACGCGCCGGGCGACTCGTCGAGGCGCACGAAGCCTTTGGCGCGAAGCACGGATGGCGGCAAGCGATCGAGCGCCTGGCGCAGCAAGGCCGCGCACACCGGCTGCGAAGAGCGCAGGATGCGCGTCGCGAATTGGCGCGCGTGCGCATCGCCGGCGCGTGGTGGCACATTCGCATCGCTGGCGGCGGATGGCAACTGCACGTCGCCGGCCCCAGGTAGAGCCTTCGCAAGCGTCGGCGCGACGACGTTCAGCGCATCGTCGAGTGCGTGTCCCAGCAAGTCGCCATACGGCAAGCGTGCGCCGACGGCGTCGAGTTGCCGCGCACGCGGCGCCAACTGATGCAGCTGCAAACGCAGCGCTTCAAGTTGCGATGGGTCGACGAGATCGACCTTGTTCAGCACCAGGAAATCGGCTGACGCGACTTGCGCCTTGACGACGTCGCCGACGTAGCGGTCGGCGGACAATCCGAGCCATTGGTCCGCCGCCACCAGCACGATCGTGGCGTCGGGCGCCAAGGCGGGATCGGCGCGCGCGATCTGCGCGATGCGACGCGGATCGCTGACGCCACTGGCCTCGACGACAATGCAATCGGGTGCCGGGTCGAGCGCCAGAGCGTCGATGACGGCCTGCACGAGTCCACTCACCAGCGAGCAGCACACGCAACCGTTGGTGAGGCTGATCGTCGTGGCGTTGCGCTGCGCGATCAATGCCGCGTCGATGGCGAGACCACCGAAATCGTTGACCAGCACCACGATGCGATGGCCCGTAAGGGACGCAAGGAGCGCATTGACCGCCGTGGTCTTGCCCGCGCCCAGGAAACCACCGATCACGACAAATGGAATCGGCGGTCGGCTCGCTGGCATGGACTCACAACCTAACGCGCATCCGTGTGCGGAGCGTCGAACGGCACGCCGCCCAGCATCGTCCCGACCACGCGCACATCCTTGAGCGCCTCGGGCGCGACCGCGAGCGGATCGTCCGCGAGCACCGCGAAGTCGGCGCGCTTGCCGACCTCGATGCTGCCGATCTCGTCGTCCATCTGCAGCGTGAACGCGGCGCCCAGCGTGATCGCATGCAACGCGTCGGCGACTGGAATTCTCTCGGCCTCACCGAGTGCCTGGCCCGACGCAGTAAGTCGATTGACCGCGCACCAAGCGGTGAACAACGGCGCCATCGGCGTGATCGGCGCGTCCGAGTGCATCGCGAACGGGACGCCCAAGCGCTTGGCCGTGCCCGCGGCATTCATCCGGCGCGCGCGGTCCGGGCCGACCGTCACGTCGCGATGCACATCGCCCCAGTAGTAGAGATGGTTGGAAAAAAGATTGACGCACATTCCCAGCGCGCGCATGCGGCGAAACTGCGCGGCGTCCGCCAGTTGGCAGTGATGCAGCGTGTGCCGGTGATCGGGCCGAGAATGTCGGGTCAGCGCGCGCTCGAAAGCGTCGAGTGCGACGTCGGTCGCCTCGTCGCCGTTGACGTGGACATTCAATTGCAAGCCCGCCTGGTGGTAGGTCGCGACCAGGTCATTCAACTGCGTCGGTGCGATGTTCCAGATGCCATTCGGTTGCCCGCCGTAGTAGCCCGGCCAGCGCAGCCGCGCGGTGAATCCCTGGATCGAGCCATCGGTGATGAGCTTGACCGCGCCATATCGCAGGCGCTCATTGCCCCGTTCCCCGTGCGCCCTCACCCGCTCGATGCCTACACGCGGATCGACGCCCTGTCCAAAAAACGCCGCCGCCAGGCGGATCGGAAAGTCGCCGCGCGATGTCACACGCTGCAGCACGCCGGTGGTCTCGTCGGACAGGTCGTTGGAAATGTCCGCGGCCGTGGTGACCCCCGCCGTCTGCGCGAGCCGCGCGAAATTCCATGCGGCGTCTTCGGAGCGGCCCATTCCAAATGGATCGCCAATGATGCGAAACACCGGAAACATCGCGGCCATTTCGGCCAGCTCGCCCGTCGGATTGCCCACGTCGTCGCGGATGACGCCGTCGACATCGAGATCGCGCGTGATGCCGGCGAGCGCAAGCATCGCGCTGTTCGCATTCAGCACGTGAAAATTCGAGTGGATGACCGCGATGGGCCGCTGCGTCGAGACCTTGTCGAGATCGCTCGTCACCATGCGCCGGCCGCGATACAGGATGGGGTCCATGCCCCACGCGACCAGCGGCGCGGCAGCATCGGTGATCGCCGCATCTGCCGCGCGCAACGCGCCAACGACCTCATCGATCGTGGTCAGGCCGCGCCAATGCGCGCCATCGGGTCCGCGGCGCGGATAGAAGCCGACATACGGCAGCGCCCACATGCCGCCTTCGAGCAAGTGGCTGTGCGCTTCGACAAGTCCGGGCATGAGAACGCTGTCGGCGTAGCGCTCGTCGACGCGATGCTCGCCCCAACCCTCGAGCGACGCGATCGTGCCGACGCCCAGGATGTGACCGTCGCGCACTGCGACCGCGACGGCGTCGGACTGCGCGGCATCCATCGTGAGGATGCGCCGCGCACGATAAATCGTGAAAGGGGGCTGGGTTGGGGTCAACGACTTCTGCGACGCAATGCCAGGATGCCGATGCCCGTGAGCGCCGCGATCAGGCCGGCCAGCACGCCTTCGCTCAACGCCGGCACGGACGCTGCAGCCGCTGACCCCGCCAGGAAGTGCGCCTGGATGCGCGCAGCGGAAAGCACGCTCGGGTAGTACGCGACCTCGTCGACCAGGCCGTCGAAGTAGCGGTTGTCCAGTACGTTGCCGCCGATCATGATCGCCGGATTGGCGTCGAGCGGGCTATTGCCGCTCGGTACGGTGCCACGCACGACGCCGTCGACGTAGATCTGGGTGACCCCGCCCATGGCCCTGGTCACGACCAAGTGGTGCCAGTGTCCATCGTTGATCGCGTTGGCGCTCGTCACGGTGATGCTCGAATCGCCGGCGAAGAACGACAGCCCGTTGTTCAGGATCGCCATCGTGAAATCGTTGGCCCCGCCACCGACATCCGACCAGAGCAATCCGTTACCCTCGTAGGAATCGGTTCCGCTCAAACTGGGCGCCTTCGAATTGATCCACATTTCCAGCGTGAAATTCGTCGACACCGTGCGCGACGTGCTGACGTAGTCGTCGACGCCGTCGAATCGTCCGGCCCTGCCGAGTGCCGGCGCACTGCTCACGCCCAGCGTCACGCCGTTGTTGTACGTGCCGTCGTTGGCGTTGCCGGAGGTGTCGGCAGCCGTGGTGCCCGTGGTTTCCTCGAAGCGGTAGTACGCCACAGGATTGTCGGCCAGCACCTCGTCCTGGTACGCGGCCGTTGCCACCGCGGTTGCCAATTGGCCCCAGGCGAGGGACGCCAAACCCATTGCCACCAGCAGCTTGCTCATTCCGATTTAGCCTTTCGTCAAAATCCTGCTACCCGAAGCGCATGCAGCGCGAATTGCCGCTTTTTCGCCAGTGTCGGCCATCGTTGAGCAAATGTGCGGATTTACCTGCTGCGCCAAGGCCATTTGCCCAGGCATTTGTCGTATTATTGGCGCCGCATTGGCTGGTCCGGCGGCGCCGGGCTGGTGGCTGTTCATCATCTCAGGGAGAGCGTGATGCAAAAAAGTCTCGGCCTCGTCGCAGGCCTTCTGCTGTCCATCTCCGCATGGGCCGCGCCCTTCCAGAACGGCAGCTTCGAATTCGGCCCGTCGCCACCGCCGTGCAATGCCAACAATCAGTCGGGCGCGTCGGTCATCACCGGCTGGGACATCTACATCGGCAATATCGACTGGGAAACTTCCGGTGGCTGCGGGTGGAACTCCTCCAACGGAAACTACAGTCTCGACATGGTCGGTACCGGCGGCATAGGCGGCATCCAGCAGACGTTCGACACCGTTCCCGGCGTCGTTTACCTGGTGCAGTTCGACATGGCCGGCAACTACGGCGGCACCGACACGACGATCAAGCCGCTCGACGTTACCGTGGCCGGCAACACCACGCACTTCACGTTCGACACCACCGGTCACGGCGCGACGACCATGGGATGGACCACCAAATCGCTGCAGTTCACCGCCACGTCGACCAGCACCACGATTCAGTTCGTCAGCGACCTGAGCGCGTCGACCGGCTCGCGCAATGCGGGCGCGGCGCTGGACAACGTGCGCATCGCGCCGCCGGCGGATGCGGGGGTCGCCACCGCGGTGCCGTTGGGTGCAGCGCCCTGGATCGCGGTGATGCTGGTCGGGTTGGCGGTGTTCGGGTTGCGTCGGCGGGGGTAGCGCAACGCGCGTGAAAATTGCGTTCGATGCGGCGATGCATCGTCTATAGTCAGAAATAGGAAGAGCGGCGTGCCCGCTCTTTCCATTTCCGGATTCGCCCCAATCTATTTGCTCATGGATTCACCCGCCACGTTCCGCTTCGACAATTCGTTTGCCCGCGACCTCGAGGGGTTTTACAAACCTTGGCAGCCGGCCGCGGCGCCCGCGCCGCGCTTGCTGTTCCTCAATAAGCCACTCGCGGCGGAGCTCGGCCTCGACATGGCAGCGCTCGAGGGTCCCGCCGGCGCGGCGATTTTCACCGGCAGCACGCTGCCGGATGGTGCGCAACCGTTGGCGCAGGCTTACGCGGGCCATCAGTTCGGCGGCTTTTCGCCGCAGCTCGGCGACGGCCGCGCGCTGCTGCTTGGTGAAGTGATCGACCGTGACGGACACCGTCGCGACATCGCGTTCAAGGGCTCGGGCCGCACGCCATTTGCGCGCGGCGGCGACGGCAAGGCTGCTGTCGGGCCGATGCTGCGCGAAGTGCTGCTGGGCGAGGCGATGCATGCGCTGGGCATTCCCACCACGCGTGCCCTTGCGGTGGCGGCAACAGGCGAGCCCGTTTACCGCGAGCAGACATTGCCCGGCGCGGTGCTGACGCGCGTGGCCGCGAGCCACCTGCGCGTCGGCACATTTCAGTTCTACTCGGCGCGCAGCGACGTGGATCGCGTGCGCAAGCTGGCCGAGTACGCCATCGCGCGGCATTACCCTGAAATCGCGACGTCGGCGCAGCCGTTCCTCGCACTTCTGCATGCCGTGGCCGAGCGCCAGGCCGCGCTGATCGCGCAATGGATGAACGTGGGCTTCATCCACGGAGTAATGAACACCGACAACATGACGATCTCGGGCGAGACCATCGACTACGGTCCCTGCGCTTTCATGGAAGCGTACGACCCGGCCACGGTGTTCAGTTCCATCGACACTCACGGACGCTACGCATTCGGCAATCAGCCCGACATCGCGAGTTGGAACCTGTCGCGCTTTGCGGAGACGCTGCTGCCGCTGCTCGCCGACGATACCGACAAGGCGGTGGCCATGGCCACCGAAGTCCTGACGGCGTTCCCAGCGCAATACCGCGGTCACCTGCTGCGCGGACAGCGCGCCAAGCTCGGCCTGTCTCGACACAACCCGGATGACGACGACGCCGATACCGCGCTCGCCGACGATTGGCTGGCCCTGCTGCAAACCGGGCACGTGGATTTCACGCTTGCGTGGCGCCGGCTGGCCGACGCCGCGGCCGGTGACGAAGCGCCGCTGCGCGCGCTGTTCGCCGATGCGAATGCGCCCGACGCATGGCTCGCGCGTTGGCGGGCGCGCTGCGCGAGCGACGATGCCAGAGTTCACGCCTCGGAGAGCGCCGGGGCCAGGCGCGCGGACGCAATGCGCAGCGTCAATCCTTTTGTGATTGCCCGCAACCATCGAGTGGAAGAGGCGCTCACCGCCGCGTCGAACGAGGGCGACCTCGCGCCGTTCGAAAGGTTGCTGAATGCGGTCACGCGTCCGTACGACGAAACGCCCGAGAACGTTCTCTTCGCCGACCCTGCGCCGGCGGCGGTGACTGCGTGCTACCAAACGTTCTGCGGAACCTGATTGCCAGTAGTCACAGCCGAACGATGCGCAACCAGTACTTTGCGCATCGTTCACCATCAAGGCCGAGGCGAATGGAAGCTCCTAGCGCGCCCCGCCGTCTTCGTCGCCTCAGTGTCCCAGCAGGCCTTCGATGCGCGCGACACGCTGCTCAAGCTCTGCGATGTGTGCCTCCTTCGACTTCAATTGCTCGCGATCCGCCTGCACTTCGGCGTACAGCCCCTGGATCGCCGACAGGGCGACCCCTTCGAGATTGATCGATGCGACCATCTTGTTGTCCTGGCCCAGTCCGAATGCGGCATAGAAGTCCTGCGCCATCGGGCCGAGCGAGCGGATCGACGGATCGGCGTTCTTGAAGTTGTATGAATAGAGCGGCATTGCCGCCAGGCGATTGAGAACCTCTTCGCCATTGGCCGGCACCAGGTTTTCCTTGGCGTTGCGATCACTCGTGCACTGCCAGCTCGGCGTGCCCGCCAGTAGATTGCAGAATTGGGTGGGCTTGCCGGTGTCGTCGATGGCCACCGTGAAGCCGACACCGCCGGTCGCGCGCACGCCGAAGAAGTTGTTGACCGACGGACCGAAGTCGAAGTCGTGATAGTCCGACCAGATAAACGAGCCGATCGTGGTGGCCTTGGCGCGATACCCGCCGGCGAAGGTCAGCGACGCCGAAGTCTCATTTAAGAGGCCGCCCGGGATCGCACTGTACAGACCGTTTGCGGTGTTGCCATCCCCACCGCCGATCGACGCATAATCCGCGCCGGCCGAATTCGCCACACCACCGGCCACCGTCGCCCAGCGTCCATTAGTATGGTTGTTGTAGCCGCCGCCGATGACGCCATATACGCCGCTGGCCGAATGATGATCGCCGCCCGCAATCACCTGGGTCCAGTCGCTCAGGATGCTCTGCGGGCCACCCTGAGCCAGCCGGTGCAAGAATAACGCAACCTGCAAACGGGTAACCGCCTGATTGGGGCAAAACGCCGATCCCGTGCAGCCGTCGGTGACGCCCTTGTCCTTCAAATAACTCACCGCGCCGCAATATTCGCTGTTGCTGTCGTCGACGTCGGTAAAGCCTGCGCACGGTGCAGCCATCACTATCGAAGTCGAACACAATGCGATGGTGGCGAACAATCCGGTTAGCGTGCGCATGGCAGTCTCCTAAGGGCAATCAATTGGTCGAATGATTGTCGCGCACGCCGGCCCAAACGGCGTTGCCGCCAGGTGTGAATCGTCCCCTTGACAAGCGCCGCAAAGGCGCAGAACTTGACGCTGGTCAAATTGGGGAGACTGGCATGATCAACGCTACGAGACGTGCGCCAACGTCGAGCGGTCGGATCGCGCGACGAACCGCCATCTTTTGCATCGCCGGTGCATTGCTGTCCTGGCAGTCGCTGGCTGCGGCGGTCACCGTGTCGGACGGCACGTTCGCCGACGCCGATTGGACGATAGCCTCGTTCTCGTCGGGTTCCGGCGGGACCTCGACCGCGGTGCAAGTCGGCTCGGGCGGCAACCCCGGCTCGTACCGGAACGTGACAGACATGCTCACGGGCGGAGGCGTGGAATCCGTCGTGGCGGGCGTCAGTATCTATGGGCCGTTTACCTACACCCCCACCGCGTCCGGCGCGATCGGATCGATCGACTATAGCGAGGATGCGGCCTGTACCAGCGGATGTTTTGGCCAAGGCCAGTCCACAGGACCCGCAGTGCTGCAGAGCGGCAACTACTACACGCTATGCGGCCCGGTGATCATCACCGGCACCGGCGCGTCGTTCATAAACCATGCGCTCACCGGCCTGACCGCCGCGGATTTCGGGCTGGTGGCGCTGACGTCCACGAACACGTGCGATCCCTCGGTGCACCCCAATTTTTCGGCCGGCGGTGCACCCATTCAGTTCGGCTTCTTCCGGGCGAACGGGACCGGTCCCGGCGGCGGCGGCTACACGCTCGCGGCCGGGATCGACAACTGGTCGGTCACCATCCTCGCGCCTTCGGCGACGGGTGCGCCCATCGCAGTTCCGGCACTCGGGCCGCTGGAAATGTCGCTGCTCGCATTGGCCATCGGCCTGCTCGGATTCGCGTACTCGCGCCGCGCGCGCTGAGATTCACCATCTCCCCGCCGGCGCGCAGTTGCGGTCGGCGGCTTCCTCTCCTCCCCGCCGACGACCAGGTGCAGCCGGCGGCGTCCTTTCCTCCTCCCCGCCGGCACGCAGTTGCAGCCGGCGGCGCTTCTTTCGTCCTCCGCGCGCCAATTGCAGGTAGCGGTCCCCGCCCCGCCCCGGCGCAGGACATGGCCGGCCAGCTCCGCGATACGCCCCTCGTATTCCAACAATCTGATCGCCTATGGTATCGTTAACATCGCCAAATCCGACTTCACCAACTGTCCGAAAAAGGGGGAGATCATGACGTCATCCGCCAACCTCGACCGCAGGCGCGTCCTCAAAGGCGCCGCAGCACTCGGTGCCTATGCGATGGCCGGCAATTCGGCCGTTGCCGCGGGCAAGCCCTTCGAAGGCACCGAGATCAACGTCTCGTGCTGGAGCGCGCCCTTCCCCAAGCTGTTGCAGACGTACATCCCCGAATTCGAGAAGCTGACGGGCATCAAGGTCAACTACGACACGCCGGGCTTCCTGATCTACAACCAGCGCGTCGACCTCGAGCTGTCCACCAAAGGCGCGTCGTACGACGTGCTGAACATCACGTTCATCTACGTCGATCGGTGGCTGCGCGCCGGCTGGTTCGCGCCGCTCAACGACTTCGTCAAGAACGACACGCCCAAGGAATGGAACGTCGACGACTTCCTGCCGGCCACGCGCAAGATCATGTCGGACAAGGAGGGAAACCTCTACGGCATTCCCTGGACCGTCGACGTCTCGATGGCATGCGCGGGCCGATACGACATCATGGAGAAGATGGGCCTCGCGATGCCCAAGACCTTCGACGAGGTCGAGAAGGTGGCCGCCGCGACCAACAAGGACGGCATCGCGGGTTTCGTCGGCGACAATCGCC
>JBEPUI010000052.1:0-22517 GCA_041691615.1 Pseudomonadota bacterium | reverse complement strand
CCGCGATCATCACGTCGGTCGCGCGCTTGATGCCGTCGACCAGCGATTCGCGGCATCCGTAGAGGTTGTCGAACTTGCTCTTGGTGACCGAGTCGTTGACGTTGATCGCCGGAAACGCCAGCCGGCCTTCGCCGTGCATCTGGTAGAGCCGCTTGACGCCGGTCGTGGTTTCCTCGGTGACGCCCTTGATGTTGGCCTTGATCCGCGAATAAAACGTCGGGTCGTCGTTGAGCCGCTGCGCGATCGCCGCGTACAGCGAGAACTCCTCCTCGTTGCCGGGCTTGGCGATCACCGAGCGGTCGGTCTCCGCCTTGGCCCCCAGGTGCACCAACAGCGTCGCGTCCCCGCCGTCGTCAAGGATCATGTTGGGCGTGCTGCTCACGCCCTTGTGCCACTCGAAGATGCGGTGCGTGTATTCCCAGTAGTCGGCCAGCGACTCGCCCTTGTACGCGAATACGGGCGTGCCGCGCTCGGCGATCGCCGCCGCCGCGTGATCCTGCGTCGAATAGATGTTGCACGATGCCCATCGAACTTCGGCGCCGAGCGCCTGCAGCGTCTCGATCAGCACCGCGGTCTGGATCGTCATGTGCAGCGAGCCCGCGATGCGCGCGCCCTTGAGCGGCTTGGCCGCGGCGAATTCCTCGCGAATTGCCATCAATCCCGGCATTTCCGTTTCGGCGATCAGGATTTCCTTGCGGCCCCAGGCCGCGAGGCTCATGTCGGCGACGCGGAAATCCTGCTTGGCGTCGAAGTCGGCGATGCCCTTGTCGGTTACGGTATTCATTGCGCTCACTTTCGTCGTGGGCGACAAACCGGAGGACAGGGAGGGGGGCTTATCGTCCGCCCGCCGTTCCGCGTTTTCGGTTCATCGCGGTTCAACGAGCGCCGTTGCCATGGGAACATCCCCGAGCCTGGGTCGGCCGTCGGCCGAATTGCAGCGCTCCTCGGGGAGAGGACGCGATTATACAAAACCGCGGGCGTGTCACGCCAGACCGGCTATACCTGCCGCGGCGCCGAGCGAACCGGTGCCACTTTTGCCCGTCTCCGGGTCATCGCCGCGGCGGCGGCCGCCGCGCCGCGCCGCCGCGCGGTGGCGGCGGCGCGATGCCCGCAGCCGCGAACAACGCGTTGGACAACGCCGATTCGCGCTTGTAGAAGCCTTCGGTGTGAAACGTCTCGGCGAGCGCGAACAACTCGTAGTCGAGGTGATGGTTGAATTCATGGACCAGCGTGCGCAGGAAGCTGCGAAACGCCACGACCTTGCCGAGCGCGGCGGTGCGCATCCACAACGAAATCAACGCCGGTGGGGCGTCTTCGCGCGGATCGTAGAGGCCGTGCAGCTCGCCGTAGTCGTTCGACGGGCGCTGTGCCAGCACCTTGACGGCCACCGGCGGCACGACGAAGCCCTTCGCCAGCATCGTGGCCAGCGCCTGGCAGTGCTTTTGCACGTCCGTACGATGATCGGCGTCCAGCGCGTCCGCGATCGCGCGAACTTCGGCGGCGGGATCGACGCCCGGCGGAAGCGCGAGCGTGACGATCGCGTCGCTGCGGCGGTAGACCTGCTGCTGTGCACGGGAAAGGCGCGCGTAGTAGGCGAAAGGCATGGTGACAAGTCTAGTGCAGCGCCCGGACAGTCGCGTCCGATCGCTCCACACGCGGCCGCGCGCGGCGTGCGCACCCACGGCGCGGCGGAGGTCTCGCGTTAAACTTGCGTTCCTTTCACGAATCCAACATCCCGTGTTGCACCTTCCGAAGCAGCCGATGCCGGTCGCGCCATTCGACGCTGCGTTCGCCGGGGCGCGCGCCGCCTGTACCGCAGCGCGCGCGCGCCGGCGCGCGACGTTGCGCGCGGCCGCCACCGCCGCGGCGCTGGTGCTCGCGTTGGCCGGCACGCTTGCGCAGGCATTCGGCTTCGATGACGTCGAGCGCAAGGCGCGCGCGCTGGCGGCGCAACCGTACAAGCCGTCGGCGTCGAAGTTGCCCAAGGAATGGCTGGACCTCGACTACGACCAGTATCGCGACATCCGCTTTCGCGCGGATCACGCGCTGTGGCGCGCGCAGAAGCTGCCGTTCGAAGTGATGTTCTTCCACCCCGGCTTTCATTTCGACCATCCGGTGCACGTCAACGAAGTCGTGGGCAACAGCGTCAGCGAAGTGCCGTATTCGGCGGCGCAGTTCGACTACGGCAAGAACAAATTCCCGAACGCATCGACGACGCGATTCCCCGGCTTCGCGGGCTTTCGCGTCCACTATCCGATCAACTCCGGCAAGTACAAGGACGAGGTGCTGGTGTTCCTCGGCGCCAGCTATTTCCGCGCGCTGGGCAAGGGCCAGATCTACGGTATTTCCGCGCGCGGCCTCGCGGTCGACACCGCACTCGCGTCGGGCGAGGAGTTTCCGTCGTTCGTCGAGTTCTGGCTGGTGCGCCCCGCGGCCAATGCCACCGAGCTCACAATCTATGCGCTGCTCGATTCCAAGCGGGTCGCCGGAGCCTTTCGGTTCATACTGCGCCCCGGCACCGACACCGCGGTCGACGTGCGCGAGCGGCTGTTCCTGCGCGAACCGGTGACACGCCTCGGCATCGCCCCGCTGACCAGCATGTACCTGTCCGGCGAGAACCAGCCGTCGGCGGTTCCGGACTTTCGTCCCGAAGTGCACGATTCGGACGCGGTGACGCTGCAGTCGGGAACCGGCGAGTGGATCGTCCGGCCGCTGGTCAATCCCAAGCGCCTGCAAGTAAGCTCGTTCGCGATGACCAACCCCGCGGGATTCGGGCTGCAGCAGCGCGACCGCACGTTCTCGCATTATGAGGATCTCGAAGCCCACTACGAAAAACGGCCGAGCCTGTGGGTGCAGCCGCGCTCGAAGTTCGACGCGGGACGCGTCGAGATCGTGCAGATCCCGACGCCGGACGAGACCAACGACAACATCGTCGTGTACTGGGTGCCCGATGTGCTGCCGCCGCCGCACGAGCCGATCGACTTCGAGTACCGGCTGCTGTGGCAGATGGAAAACGAGACGCGCGCGCCGCAGGCCTGGGTGACGCAGACGCGGCGCGGGCATGGCTATCGCAAGACGCCCGACAAGAGCCTCGATTTCGTCGTCGACTTCGAGGGCCCGGCGCTGTCGAAGCTCCCACCGGACGCGCAGGTCGAGCCGGTGGTGACGGCCGTCGCCAATGCACAGCTGCTCGAGTCGAACGCCTACCGCAACGATGTCACCGGCGGCTACCGGATGACGATCCGCTTCAATCGCGTCGATGACGCCAAGCCCGTCGAGCTGCGCGCGTTCCTGCGCAACGCGACGGGAACCCTGTCGGAAACATGGAGCTACCTGTTGCCGCCGAATTGACGGCGGCGCGCACCGTCGACGCCGGCGTCATCGACCGCTACCTCGCCGCGCTCGACGTCGATGAGAACGCTGCCGCCGCATTGCGCCTTCGCATCGCGCAATCCGCGGGCGCGACCGGAGTGGTCGGCGCGGAGGACACCGTGGCCGCGGCATTCGCCGCGATGCACGCGGCGCTCGCGCACGATGCCCGCGACGATCAGAATCCGCTCGACCCTGCGCGCGTGTCGGTACGCGCACGCATCGCGCATGCGCTCGCCGGACGCACGCTCGGCGCCCAGCCACTGGCGCGCCGCGATTCGGGGCTCGCCACGTCGCCGCCGCTCGCGCGCACGTCGATGGCGCCGTCGAACTGGCTGCGCAGCAGGTTCGCGCGCTTGCGCGAGCGCCCTGCGCGGCCGCCGCACGCCGACCCCGGCGCAGTGCCGCAGCCGCGCGCGCGACCGGTCAGCTGGCACCGTCGCCTGGTGCTGGTGGTGCTGATCCTCGGCCAGACGTATCTCGCCACGGCGCTGATGAAAGCGGTGCTGCCCTATCACGGCGGCGCGCTGCTGGAAATTCCGATCCTGATCCTGTTCGCGATCCTGTTCGGCTGGGTATCCGCCGGATTCTGGAC
Source organism: Pseudomonadota bacterium (assembly GCA_041691615.1). GTDB lineage: Bacteria > Pseudomonadota > Gammaproteobacteria > Burkholderiales > Casimicrobiaceae > VBCG01. The sequence continues at coordinate 18,553 of JBEPUI010000052.1, read as the reverse complement.
CGCGATCGCCGGATTTTTCGTGCTGTGGCGCGGCAGCGATCGCTGGGCGATTTCGCGCACCGCCGCCGGCGACGCGCCGATCGACGCGGGCGCGCGCACTGCGATCATCATGCCGATCGCCAACGAGGATGTGGCGCGCGTGTTCGCCGGCCTGCGCGCGACCTACGAGTCGATCGCGCGCACCGGCCTGCTGTCGCGCTTCGATTTCTTCGTGCTGTCCGACAGCGCCGATCCCGACATCCGCGTCGCCGAACTGTCGAGCTGGTTCGACCTTTGCCGCGCGGTCGACGGCTTTCGCCACGTCTACTACCGCTGGCGCCCGCACCGCATCAAGCGCAAGAGCGGCAACGTCGCCGATTTCTGCCGGCGGTGGGGCAAGGACTATCGCTACATGGTCGTGCTCGACGCCGACAGCGTGATGACCGGCGAATGCGTGACCACGCTGGTGCGCATCGCCGAAGCGAATCCGGACGCGGGCATCCTGCAGACCGCGCCCAGGGCCACCGGCCGCGAGACGCTCTACGCGCGCGTGCAGCAGTTCGCCACCGGCGTCTACGGCCCGGTGTTCACCGCCGGCCTGCACTACTGGCAACTGCGCGAATCGCATTACTGGGGCCACAACGCGATCATCCGCGTGGCGCCCTTCATCGAGTTCTGCGCGTTGGGACGGCTGCCGGGCGGCGGCGCGCTGTCGGGCGAGATCCTGTCGCACGACTTCGTCGAGGCAGCGCTGATGCGCCGCGCCGGCTGGGGCGTGTGGATCGTCTACGACCTGCCGGGAAGCTTCGAGGAAATGCCACCCAACCTGATCGACGAGCTGAAGCGCGACCGGCGTTGGTGCCAGGGAAACCTGATGAACTTCCGTTTAGCGTTGATGAAAGGCCTGCACCCCGCGCATCGCGTGGTGTTCATGACCGGCGTGATGGCGTACTTTTCCGCGCCGCTGTGGTTCGCGTTCCTGGTGCTGTCGACGGCGGTGCTGGCGGTGCATACCCTTTCGCCGCCGGAGTACTTCACGCAGCCGTTCCAGATGTTCCCGATCTGGCCCGAATGGCGGCCCGAATGGGCGATGCAGCTCGTCGTCGCCACCGGCACGATCCTGTTCCTGCCCAAGTTCCTGGCGGTCACGCTGATCCTCGGCGCGCGTGCGCGGGAGTTCGGCGGAAGGCTCAACATCTTCGCGAGCACGCTCGGCGAGATCGTGACGTCGATGCTGCTGGCGCCCATTCGCATGCTGTTCCACACGCGCTTCGTCGTGACCGCGCTATTGGGGCTGGGATTGCAGTGGCGCTCGCCTGCGCGCGGCGACGCGTCGACGACGTGGGCATATGCATTTCGCCAGCACGGCATGCAGACGCTGCTGGGCGTGGTTTGGGCGTCTTTCGTCGCGTGGCTCAACCCGTCGTTCCTGTGGTGGCTCGCGCCCGTCGCCGGCGCGCTGATCGTGTCGATTCCACTGTCGGTCTACACGAGCCGCTCGAGCCTCGGGCGCCGCGCGCGCGCCGCGGGCCTGTTCCTGATTCCCGAGGAAGTGCGCGTGCCGCGCGAAATCCGCACGATGACCGCGTATCTCGCGCAGTCGCCCACGCCGGCGACGTTCGCCACGGCGATCGTCGATCCGCTGGTCAACGCGCTGGCCTGCGCGGTCGCGATCGACCGGCGGCGTTTCCCACCGGCGATTCGCGAGGATCGCGCTCAACTCGCCCGCGAAGCGCTGGAAGGCAATCCGGCGACGCTCGCCGCCGACAAGAAGACGCGCCTCCTGAGCGACGCCGGCGCGATGTCGTGGCTGCATTACCATGTCTGGCTGCGTCACGCCGCCGGTCGCGAGCCTCGCTTGGGTGCGCCGCCGGCCACCACCCTGGCTGAGTGATGCCGCCGGTCGCCAGCCTCGCTTAAGTGCGCCACCGGTCGCTGGCGGTGGCAAAGAGCGGCACATCGGGCGCAGATACTTGCGGTCTGCCTGATTGCGCCCCTGGCCTTTCGCACGCGTTCAGCGAGCGCCGACCTTCGCGTGGGCGATCACTTTGGCGGCGTCGCGCGGCGCCGCGCGCCAATACTGCTTCGGCGCCGGCACTTGTGCGCCGAGTTTCGCGGCCGCATGCCATGGCCAGTGCGGATCCCACAGCATCGCGCGCGCCATCGCCACCAGGTCCGCGTCCTGTGCGGCGACGATCGCCTCGGCTTGCGCGGCATCGGTGATGAGCCCGACGCTCATCACCGCAATCGCGGCCGAGGTCGCGCGGCGGATGCTGCGCGCAAGCGGCACCTGGTAGCCGGGTCCGAGCGGGATTTTCTGTGCCGGGGAGATACCGCCGCTCGATACGTCGATCCAGTCGCATCCGGCCGCCTCGAGGCGCCGCGCGAGCTCGACCGAATCGTCGATCGTCCATCCACCGTCGACCCAGTCGGTTGCAGAGATGCGCACCCCGACCGGCTTCGTTTGCGGCCACGCATCGCGCACCGCGGTAAATACTTCCATCGGAAAGCGCACCCGTTTGTCGAACGTCCCGCCATAGGCATCGTCGCGTCGGTTCGACAACGGCGACAGGAACTCGTTGAGCAGGTAGCCATGCGCGAAATGCAGCTCGACCGCGTCGATGCCGATGCGCTGCGCGCGTTGCGCCGCGGCGACGAACTCACCGCGGATTTGCGCGAGGCCCGCGACGTCGAGCGACTGCGGCGCGGGTTCATCGGCGAGTTGCGCGATCGCCGACGGCGCGACCGGCATCCACCCGCCCTGGTCGACGCGGATCAATTGCCCGCCGTCCCACGGCACTTGCGACGATCCCTTGCGCCCCGCATGCGCGAGCTGGATCGCCACCGCCATCGGCGGCGCGTGGGCGCGGGCGATCGCGAGGCGCTGCGCGATTTCCTGCTCGCACGCATCGTCGTACAAGCCCAGGCAGCCGTAGGTGATGCGCCCGATCGCCGACACCGCGGTGGCTTCGATGGTGAACATCGCCGCCCCCGATTGCAGCAGCTGGCCCCAATGGATCGTGTGCCAGTCGGTTGCGCGGCCGTCGACGGCCGAGTACTGGCACATCGGCGACACGACGATGCGGTTGGGCAGCGCAAGCTCGCGCATCGCGAATGGGGAGAACAGCATCGAGGGCATGGGCGTCGGGTTAAATTGATCCAGGTCGGAGCGCATGGAGCGGTGAGCGGAACGAAAAAAAGCCGCCCCGGGGGCGGCTTGTGATCACTCTGGCAATCGTCTAAATCAGGCCTTCTTGATTTTTTCCAGCATCTTGAAGATGCCCTTCGGCGCGCCGACGAACATGCGCTTGAACGTCTTCGGCAGGCAACGACGCTCGATCGTGTTGCGGCGGGTGCGACTTCTGGAATCGGCCATCGGTATCTTTCGTGGAAAGCTTGGGAAGTCGGCGCGCTGGAACTTGGCACTACGCGAAGAGCTGCGCGCCAAAACCGCTATTTTAGCGTGTTTTGGCCCAGGCTTGCGCGTACTCGCCCGGACGGGCGACGACGGTCACGTCATAGCGAACCGTACGCTGCGGCGGCGCGGTCTCGAATGGCCGCAAATAGGCGAGCTCGAGGGGGCCCGTACCGGGCGCCGCCGCACGAAACCGGTACACGGTATCGTTCGCCGCGCCGACCGTGCCGGGCGCGACTTCCGCCGGCAAAAGGTCCGCCGAACCGATCTGCTGCAGCAGCGCGCCGTCGATTGGTCGCACCTGCCAGCGATAACCGCTCGACGGGTTGGAGTCGAGCGTGACCACCAGCGTGTCGCCCTGCAGCATGCGAATCGCGCCGCCGCTTTGCGAAGCCTGGACGACGGTCGGCGTCTGTGGCTGAAGCGATGCGCAGCCGGCCAGCACAGCGACCACTGCGAGCGTGGCCAGCGTCTTCGCCAGATTCTTCGGCTGGCTGTGCATGTCGTCAAGCGCCGACGGTTTCGCGCGAGCTGGTCGCCGAACCTAGGCCGACGGCTGCGCGCAGTGCGTCGGCACGATCGGTCGCCTCCCAGGTGAACTCGGGCTCGTCGCGGCCGAAGTGTCCGTACGCGGCGGTCTTGCGATAGATCGGCCGCAACAGGTCGAGCATGCGGATGATGCCCTTGGGACGCAGGTCGAAGTGCTCGTGGACGAGCGCTGCGATCTGGTCGTCGGGAATCTTGCCGGTGCCTTCGGTGTAGACGGTCACGTTCATCGGCTTGGCCACGCCGATCGCGTAGGCGACCTGCACCTGGCACTGGCGCGCGATGCCCGCGGCGACAATGTTCTTGGCGACGTAGCGCGCGGCATACGCCGCGGAACGGTCGACCTTCGATGGATCCTTGCCCGAGAACGCGCCGCCGCCATGCGGCGCCGCGCCGCCGTACGTGTCGACGATGATCTTGCGGCCGGTGACGCCCGCGTCGCCGTGCGGGCCGCCGATTTCGAAACGTCCCGTCGGATTCACCAGGAACCGGGTGTTGCCGAGCATGTCCTTCGGCAGCACCGGCTTGATCACTTCCTCGATCACGGCTTCGGCGAGTTCCTTCTGCCGTTCGTTCATCGACGGGTGATGCTGCGTCGACAGCACGACGGTGTCGATCGAATGCGGCTTGCCGTCACGGTAGCGGACCGTCACCTGCGACTTGGCGTCGGGACGCAGGAAAGGCAGGCGCCCGTCGCGGCGCACTTCGCTTTGCCGTTGCACGAGGCGGTGCGCGTAGTAGATCGGAAAGGGCATCAGCGTGGGCGTTTCGTCGCACGCGTAGCCGAACATCAATCCCTGGTCGCCCGCGCCCTGGTTCAGGTAGTCGTCGGACGCACGATCGACACCCTGCGCGATGTCGGGCGATTGCTGGCCGTAGCACACCATCACCGAGCAACCGTCGGCGTCGAATCGCAGCGCGGGGTCGTTGTAGCCGATGCCGCGGATCGTGTCGCGAGCGACGCGCGCGAAATCGACCTTGGCCGTTGTCGTGATCTCGCCGGCCATCACCACGAGGCCGGTGGACACGAGTGTCTCCGCGGCCACACGGCCGGTGGGATCCTGCTCGAGCACGGCGTCGAGCACCGCATCGGAAATCTGGTCGGCCACCTTGTCGGGATGACCCTCCGACACCGATTCCGACGTGAACAGAAATTCGCTCATGGATTTTTCTCCGGGGCGTTCGCTTGCCGCCGATTCGTGGCGTTGGGCTGCCCGCGTTTGCGCCGCGCTGTAAAGTCTCGAATTCTAGCAGAGTGACCACGGACGGACGAACCGCGCGCGCCACATCGATGACCCCATCCATCGTCATTGCCGATGCACAGACGCTGCGCGATGCGGCGGCGCGATTGCGCGAGGGCGGCCTGGTCGCGTTTCCCACCGAAACCGTCTACGGGCTGGGCGCCGACGCGGACAACGCGGACGCCGTGCGGCGCGTCTACGCCGCCAAGCAGCGTCCTGCCGGACATCCGGTGATCGTGCACCTTCCGCACAACGCGCCGCTCGAGCATTGGGCGCGCAGCATTCCCCCGGGCGCGCGTCGACTCGCGCGCGCTTTCTGGCCCGGCCCGTTGACATTGATCCTGCCTCGCGCCGAGCGTGTCAGCGACGCCATCACCGGCGGCCAGGATAGCGTGGGTTTGCGCGTGCCATCGCATCCGGTCGCGCAGGCGTTGCTTGCGGCGTTCGTCGCGTGCGGCGGCCACGGCATCGCCGCGCCGTCGGCCAACCGTTTCGGCCATGTGTCGGCCACGACGGCTGCGCATGTGCGCGACGACTTCGGCGATGCGGTGTCGATGATCATCGACGGCGGCCCCACGCACGTGGGCATCGAAAGCACGATCGTCGCGTTCACCGGCGCCGGGCCGACGCTGTTGCGGCCGGGCGGCATCGACGCGCAGGCCATTGCCGACGCGCTGGGCGAACCGCTGCGGGCGCCGGATGCGCATGCGCCACGCGCATCCGGCACGCTCGCCTCGCATTACGCGCCGAAGACGCGCGCGCACCTCGTGCCAAGCCACGCGCTGCTCGCGGAAATCGCGCAGCACGAGGATCGCGACGAAATGCTCGCCGTGCTTGCACGCACGGTCCGCAAGCCGCCGGATTTCGACGGCGCATGGTTCGCCGCGAGCGAAGACAGCGACGGATACGCGCGTGCGCTGTACGCGGCGCTACGTGAGCTCGATGCCGCGAACGCCGACTCGCTGCTGATCGAAGAGGTGCCGGACACGCCGGCCTGGCGCGCGGTGCGCGACCGGCTGCAGCGCGCCACGCACTGACCCGGGGCTTTGCGCGCTGTACGCAGAAGTCGGTGGGCGGCGCTAGCGGCGGCATTGCGCGCCGAATGCGCGCGCGAGGAACGGCGCGATCGCGCCGGCGAGCTCGGCAATGCGGCCGGCGAGAAAATGGTCGGCCCCGACAATACGCAGCGTCGCCGAGCAGGATTTTGGCGACAACGCCAGCGCGCGCAACGGCGCGTTGGCGAGAACCTGCGGCAGATCGCGCTCGGCGGTGACGTCGAGCACAGGGGGCAGCGACTTCGCCGCAAACGGCACGCTCATCCCCAACGCCACGAAAGCCCCGACATCGGCATGCTGAGCGCGCGCGAGCCACGCATTGGCCATTGCAGCGCCCATGCTGTGCGCGACCACGGCCACCGGCGCGATGTTCCTCGCGCTAAGCCACGCGACGGCAGCGTCGAGTCGATCGCCCGCGGCCGGGAACAGCGCCGCATACTCGGCACCGAGCGCATCCGCATCGAGCACCGGCATCTGCACCGACAGCGTCGCAAAGCCGCGCTCGGCCAGCGCGCCGCGCAATTCGCCAACAACGCCGAAATCGGGCTGCATGCCCGCGCCGTGCACGATGACCGCGCCGCCCAACTGCGTGCCTTGCGCCGGCGTGAACAGGGCAAGCACGCGCTCGCGATCGGGCGTCTTCAGCCATACGGCGTCGCCGACCATCACCGATGGCACGACCTGCTCGGCCCAGCGTGTCTCTCGGCCGTAGTCCGGCGGCAGCGCGCACGCCAGCGGCGCGATCGCCAGCATCGCGACGCACGCGCAATACCGCGCTGATCTCCGCCGCGCGCAGCGCAAATTCGTTCGGCTGCCGATCGCCGCACTTGTTACCATCACGCCTCGCCGTGTTTCGTTGCGGCGATGATAACCGCAAGGAACGCCCGATGGATTCGCCAGCGCCGGCCATTGTCGTTGCCGTCGATTCGTTCAAGGGATCGCTGTCGGCAGCCGACGCCTGCGCCGCGATCGCCGCCGGCATTCGCGCAGCGTTGCCGCACGCCGATCTGCGCCTGCGGCCGATGGCCGATGGTGGCGAAGGCACGCTCGCGGCGATTCTCGGCGCATCCGCGGGCAGCGAGAGGTTGCGCGTGCGCACTCGGGGCGCGGGCGGGGCCGCGATCGAGGCCGACGCGGGTCGCCTCGCCGACGGCTCTGCCGTGCTCGAAATCGCGCAGGTGGTGGGCATCACCGACGCGACTGCGATGGCCACCGCGATCGGCGCGCGCGACACGCGCGGTGTCGGCATCGTGTTGCGTGCGCTGCTGGACCAAGGGTGCCGCGACGTGGCGATCGGCCTCGGCGGCAGCAGCACCAACGACGGCGGCGCAGGCATGCTCGCCGCGCTCGGCGTCGGCCTGCTGGATGCCTCGGGCTCGGCGGTCGTGCCCACCCCCGAGGGTCTCGCCGGCCTTGCGCGCATCGACCTGCGCGAACTCGACCCGCGCATTCGCGACACGCGTCTGACGATCATGTCGGACGTCAACAACCCGCTGACCGGTGAGCAGGGTGCCACCGCGGTGTTCGGCCCGCAGAAAGGCGTGCGCGCCGACGCGGTCGCGGCGATGGACGGCATTCTCGCCCGCTACGCGTCGCTGGTCGAAGCGGCTGCGGGGCGGTGCGTCGCGCACAATCCTGGTGCGGGTGCTGCAGGCGGGCTGGGATTCGCGCTGCAGTTGCTGGGCGCGCAGTTCAAGAGCGGCGCCGACGTGGTTGCGGATCTGAACGGCCTCGATCCTGCGCTCGACGGCGCCGCGTGGGCGATCACCGGCGAAGGCCGCTCGGATGCGCAAACGCTGATGCGCAAGGCCCCGTTGGTCGTCGCCGAGCGGGCGCGGGCGCGCAAGGTGGCGGTGTCGCTCTTGTCGGGCGCGATTGACAGCGCCGCGCTGGCGGCACTGAACGCGAAGTTCGATGGCGTCTTCGCGCTGCCGCCGGGGCCGCAGTCGCTGGCGGCGTCGATCGAGCACGCGGCCGAGTGGTTGAGCGCGCGCGCGTTCGCGATGACACGGCTGCGCTACAGCTGACCGTGCGGCCCGCGAATCGCGCGGCCCCGCAATTCCGCGGGTTCAGGTCATGCCGGGTGCGCGCGGTCGAGCCGGCACGAAGTCGCGCCGGGTGCGAGCGATTGAGCCGGCAAAGGTCGCGCCGGGTGCGGGCGGGCACCTTCAGTGCGCGTCGTCGACGCGATCGACCAGCGTCAACGCGCCCATCGCCGCGAAGTGCCGCACCGAGTGGCCGAGCAAGGGATCGGCGTCGATCGCTTGCGCCAGCGCCGATGCGTCGATGCCGATGATCCGCGCGAGGGCCTGCGGTTCCATCGCGATGATGCGGCTCGCCGGCAGCGCGAACAGCGCATCGGCCTGCAGCGCGTTGGCGAAAAACGCGGCGCTGTGGCCGACGCCATCGATCACGCCGACAATGCGCACGCCGCGGCTGCGCAACAGCCCCAGCACCAGCGCATGGTGGGCAAGATGGCGCGACAGACCCGCGCGTTCGGCGCCGGCGCTCACTTCGTGGCCGCGCGAATCCTCGACGATCAGCAGTTCGCGCACATTGCGCGGCAACGCGACGAGCTGCGCGTCGACGCCGTTCAATACGCGGGCATCGACTTCGCGGCGAAAGGCGTGCAGCACCGCGCGGTCGCCCTCGACCGCGACCATCGCCGGCACGTGCCCTTCCCCAACGGCGGATCGCAAGCGTGCCTGCCCGTCGCGCAAGTCCGCCGCGAACGACCACGATCGCGCCTGCTGCCGCGCGATCCATGCGCGCTGGGCGTCGACATCGTCGTCGACGCCATCGGCGATACCTGCCGCGATACGCGCGGCCGCGCCGAACAGCGCGTCGACGGCAACGCGGTCGCCCGCATCCATTTCTCCGCGCCCGCGCACCGATTCGATCACCCGCGGACCGGACAGGCCGAAGCGTGCGCGGGGCGTGAGCGCCAGGCCATTGCAGGCGGCCGCAACCACCGACATGCCGCCAAAAACATCCGCTATGCCCACGGCGAGCGTGACGATTCCATCGGCGCGCGCATCGACCAGCGCGCGAAGCGCCCGTGCCAGCGCGATCTCGCCGGCGTTGGCCTCGTGCAGCCGCACGCCGCCCGACGCGGCGAACAGCAGCAGCGGACACCGGGCCGCACGCGCACGCGTGATCGCTGCAACGATCTTGCCGCCGTGGCGCTCGCCGACGCTGCCGCGCAGGAAGCGCGGGTCCTGCGCGGCGACTTCGACCTGGGTGCCGCCGATTCGAACCGTGGCGCAGACCACGCCGTCGTCGTCCTGCGCCGCGATGGCGTGGCGGGCCAGATGCGGACTTGGCGCGAACGCATCGTGCTCGACGACGCGGCCATCGTCGGCGAGCGCGGCAATCCGCTCGCGCGGTGCGATCAGGTGCTGGGAATCCACGTGGATGGCGTGACGGGTATGGAATAATGTCCCGCGAAACTATCACGGGTCACGATGGACGCGAACCTTTTCACGTTGTTCGGACAGCATTTTCCGGAAGAGCGCTCGCAACCGTGCATGATCGTCCCGGGCGGCCCGATGATCGGCTACGACGAGCTCGATCGCCTGTCGGCGCAGATTGCGCATGCGCTGTGCGCCGCCGGCTGCATCCCGGGCGACCGCGTCGCGGTGCAAGCGGACAAGCACTGGCAGGTGCTGGCGCTCTACTTCGCAACGCTGCGCGCCGGCCTCGTGTACCTGCCGCTCAATACCGCCTACCAGCGCGCCGAGCTCGACTTTTTCTTCGCCGACGCCAAGCCGCGCGTGATCGTATGCCGCGACGAGATGCTGGGTGTGATCGCCACGCTGGCGCGCGGCGCGACGGTGCTGACACTGGACGCGCACGGCGGCGAGCTCATTGACCGCGCGACCGGCCAGCCCGAGGTGTTCACGACGCTCGCGCGTGCGCCGGACGACCTCGCGGCGATCCTGTACACCAGCGGCACCACCGGCCGCTCGAAAGGCGCGATGCTGTCGCACCGCAACCTCGCGACCAATGCGCTGGCGCTGGTCGAGGCATGGCGATTCAATCACGGCGACGTGCTGCTGCACGCGTTGCCCGTCTACCACGTGCATGGGCTGTTCGTCGCCGTGCACTGCGTGCTGATTGCCGGCGCGAGGATGCTCTGGCTGCCGCGCTTCGACGCACACGAAGTCGCGACGCTGCTGCCGAAGGCGTCGGTGATGATGGGCGTGCCGACGTTCTACACGCGGCTGCTCGCCGAGCCGTCGTTCACGCGCGACGTGGCGAAGAATGTGCGGCTCTTCGTTTCGGGATCGGCACCGCTGTTGCCGGAGACGTTTCGAGAATTCGAAGCGCGCACCGGCCAGCGGATCCTCGAGCGATACGGCATGACCGAGACGGGGATGAACACGTCCAATCCGCATGACGGGCCGCGCATCGCCGGCACCGTCGGGCCGCAGCTGCCGGGCGTGGAAGTCCGCGTCGTCGATGCCGAAGGCGGGCCTTGTGCCGCAGGTGAAGTCGGCGCGATCGAGGTGCGCGGTGCGAATGTGTTTCGCGGCTATTGGCAGATGCCGGACAAGACGCACGAGGAATTCACCGACGACGGATGGTTCCGCACCGGCGACGTCGGCAGCATGGATGCGGCGCGGTACCTGGCGATTTCAGGACGCGCGAAGGACTTGATCATCTCCGGCGGGCTCAACATCTACCCGAAGGAAATCGAGGAGCGCATCGATGCGCTCGAAGGCGTCGTCGAGTCGGCGGTGGTGGGCATCGCCGACGCCGACTTCGGCGAGTCGGTGGTGGCGGTCGTCGTCGCGCGGGCTGGCCACGTGCTCACCGAAGCATCGATCATCGGCGCACTCAGGCGCGAGATCGCGCACTTCAAGGTGCCGAAGCGCGTGGTGTTCGCGCTCGAGCTGCCGCGCAACGCGATGGGCAAGGTGCAGAAGAACGTGTTGCGCGAAAGCATCGCGACACCCGCCGCTTGATGGCGGGAGCCGCAGACCGACGTCCGGACGCTTCGTGTCCCGACGTCGGTCGCGTCATTGCAGCGACGCGCTAGAACGAGTAGGCGACTCCCACGGAGACGCCTTCCGGCTTGGCTCCCGAGAAGCAGTGCGGGCCAGTGTTAGATACGGCGCCCGTCGTCGGGTCGAACGCCGCGAGCGGCGTCGAATCGTGGCAATCGGTGGTGACACCGTGTCCGCCGGCGCCGATGTCGTAGTGCGCATCGTTGTGGTTCGCCGTCATCGCCCAGTCGGCGTACACGGTCGTATGCTTGTCGATCGCATGTCGCCACGCCAGCGCGTACATGTTCGCGGAATTGTCGAAGGTCGTCTGCGAGTCGGGCGTATTGTGCACGCCCAAGAAGCCCTGCGACTTGCCCGCGTGCGCCCAGCCGGCACTGATGCTGTCCTTATCGGTCACAACCTGGGTCAACGCCAGCCAGGTAGCATTGTTACGTGCACGCTCGTTCTGCGTTTGAAGATCGGATGGAAGGCTGCGGTAGGTCCGTTCCCACAGCGCGCTGACCGTGGTCTTCGTTGCGAACCTGTACTGCCCGCCGATCTTGAACGCGCTTTCGTCCGCAATGTCGCGCGGGTCGAGGTCACCGAGGTCGCTGGTACGGTTGACGTTCTTGTGACGCTCGTAGGCGGTCGTCACATACAACGGCCCCATCTGGTAGGCGCCGCTGATGCTGAACAGGTCGCCGAAGGCACCATCGTTGCAGGTCGGCGGAAGCGCGCCGCTGCCAGGGATGTTGCCGCCCGCGCAGTCGGGTTCGGCAGACGCGACGATGCTGCTCGTGTCGTCGCGGTTTTGTCCGGGTGAATACATCGTCTTGAACGACAGGCCGCTCCAGCTCGGCGACTCGTACCAGATCGCGTGCGACGCACGCAAGCCGAATTCGACGCGGTTGTCGCCGCCTGTGTTGCCCAAGATGACACGGTAATCGCCAAGCATTCCGGAGAAGGGATTGAGCCGGTCGGTCGACGTCTTGTACGGTGTCTCCGATTTGCCAATCATCACCGCACCCCATTCCTTCCCCGAGAATCCGAGGAAGCTGTTGCGCGAGAACAACGCACCATTGACGGCGTAACTGGTGTTAGAGGTGGTTTCCTTGATGCCGGGCGTCGCCGAGATGTCGATTCCCGCTTCCAGCTGCCAGATGAAATTGAGGTCGGGCGTCACCGGATGCTTGCCGCGCACGCCGATTCTGGACAGGTTGCTTGCGATTGCGGGCTGCCATCCGACTTTGCCGACAGGCATCCCGCCGTTCTCGCCATAGTCGCTTTTCATGCCCTTCGTGGTGTAGTCGAACGAGACATCAAAGAGGCCGTACAGCTGCACCTCTCCGCCACCGGGAACGAGGAACGTCGCGCCGGAGTCGGGCTTGATCTGCAGGTACGGGGCGCCGCTGGGCACGGGGTGCGCCTGCTCGCTCTTCTGTTTCTGTTGCATGTCATAGAGCTGCGTTTTCACCGTATCCAGCTGCTTTTGCAGCAGCTCCATTTGCGCCTGCAGATCGGTAGTTGCATCGGCACGTGCGGTGCCAATGCCGGCAACTGCGAGTGAGCATGCAACGACCATCGCCTTCTTCGAGTTCACGTTGTCTCTCCTCCTAACGTTGGTATACGCACGCGAGACTCGTCCACGCCATTGTCGCGACGGTCCGCAATTTTTATTCCCGTGGTCGATGCAGTCTCTGACGCCCTTTACCAAGCGCAGGAACCGGAATTTTGATGAACATCGTCCGACCCTTGCAAAACGATGCTACGCGCGCAAACTGTCGCTATCCTGAGGTTTCGCTGACGTTCTGCTGACACTCGCCGCGCCCCGCGATACCGGTAACATCCACTCACGCAATGTAGCGTTGATCAAACGAAAAAAAGATGCGCCTTCTCGTCGTCGAAGATGATGCGTTGCTCGCGGCGGGACTTACGCGGCTGTTAACCCGCGCCGGACACACAGTCGACCACGTAAAAGGTGGCGTTGCGGCAGACAGCGCACTGCGGGCGACGCCTTACGAGCTATTGGTGCTCGATATCGGGCTGCCCGACATCGATGGCTTCGAGGTGCTGCGCCGGCTCAGACAGCGTCAATCGAATACAAACGTGCTGGTGCTGACTGCGCGCGACGCGGTCGAAGACAGGGTGCGCGGGCTCGATCTCGGCGCGGACGACTACCTGACCAAGCCGTTTTCGCTGACGGAATTCGAAGCACGCGTACGCGCGCTGCTGCGGCGGACTTCACTGCCGACCGGATCGATCGTCGTCGGCGGCCTCACGATCGACATGGACGCCAAGCGGGTGATTGCCAACGGCGCATCGATCGAGCTCACCGTTCGCGAATGGGCGCTGCTGGAGTTGTTCCTGACGCGCCCCGGGCGAGTCCTCAGCAAGGACTATATCGCGCAGCAATTGTTCAACGACGACGATCTGCCGACGCCCAATACGATCGAGGTTTACGTTTCGCGGCTGCGCGCCAAGATCGAACCGGCGAAAGTCCGCATTCGCACGGTGCGCGGCTTCGGCTATCTCTGGGAAACACTTGATGCCTGATACCGCGGCTGCCGCGCAGAGCGTACGGCGGCGTCTGCTGGTGTTCCTGGTCCCGTCACTGCTGCTGCTGGTGCTGTGCGGCGGCGCGCTGACGTACGGCGTCGCGCTAAGCGTCGCGACCTCCGCATACGATCGCTCGTTGCTCGACCCCGCACTGGACATGGTGCAGAACGTCAGCGTCGACGCGGATGGCCCGCACCTCGATCTCCTGATCCAGGCGCAGGAGGCCCTGTTATACGATCAATACGATGCCATGATTTTCCAGATTCGCGCCGCGGACTCGCGGGTGATCGCTGGCGCCGAGGATCTGGCGCCGGGGCCGGATCTAAAGGCGGGAGAGCCAAGCTTCTTCGACAGCGTCTATCGTGACGAGCCCGTGCGTGTCGCGGCGATTCGTTCCGAATCGGGAATCTACGTCCAGGTCGGTGAAACGCTGCACAAGCGCCAGCGTCTGATCTGGGAGATATTGGCGGCTGAGCTAGTGCCTACGCTGTTGATTGCCCTCGCCACGGTGTTGCTCGCTTGGGCCGGCGTCAAGCACGGCCTGACGCCTCTGGCGCGAATCCGCGACGAGCTTCTCCGGCGCGGGTCCAATGACCTTCATCCGCTTGCCGAAACCAGCGCGCCCCCGGAGATCGCGCCCGCGATCAGCGCCTTCAACAATCTGCTCGGCCGGATCCGCGAGGCAAGCGCCATTCAGCAACGATTCCTGATCAACGCCGCGCATCAGCTGCGCACGCCGCTGGCAGGATTGCAAATGCACCTCGAGCTTCTGCTGCGGCGTGACCTGGATCCGGAAGTCAGGTCGGAAATCGGTGACATGCACACCGCCACGATGCGCGCAAGCCACTTGGCCACGCAGTTGCTTGCCCTCGCCAGGGCCGAAACGCAAGTCGCCGCCGGCGCCGATGCAGTGCAATTCGATTTGCGCGATATCGCCACGGCCGCCGTCCAGGAATGGGTGCCGCGCGCGATCGCGCGCAATACAGACCTTGGATTTGTCCTCGACAGCGCCATCGTTGCCGGCGATCCGATGCTTATGGCCGAGCTGCTGAACAATCTCGTCGACAATGCCATTCGCTATACGCCGCCCGGCGGCACGGTGACGGTGCGCTCGGGCCGCCTGGAGACGGGCCGCGCGTACTTGAGCGTCGAGGACAGCGGCCCCGGCATTCCCGCGGAAGCGCACAACAAGGTGTTCGAGCGTTTCTACCGTCTGAAGGGCACAATCGGCGACGGCTCCGGTCTCGGGCTCGCGATCGTCAAGGAGGTCGTCGAACGCCACCACGGGGACCTGAGGGTGTCGAGCGTCCCGGAATCGGGCGTGCGGATCACGGCGATGTTTCCACTCGCGAGGTCCGCACCCGCCTAGACGTCCGAGCACCCGCGCGGCCGCCCACTTTCATTCGACCGGGCGCTGATCGGCCAGCGCATTCGGCTTGGTGGCAATGACCATCCTGATCCCCTTCGAAATCAGCGGCCAGAACAGCAGAATCATTGACAGCGTGGTGATGGTGCCGACGAGCACATTGGACCACATGATCGAAACACTGCCTTGGGACATCAGCATCGCCTGGCGAAACGAGTTCTCCGCTGCGTTGCCGAGGACCAGCGCCAGCACCAACGGTGCGAGCGGATAGGCCAGCTTCTTCAACGCATAACCGGCCACGCCGAATCCCATCATGAACCAGATGTCCTGGATCGCATTGTTGACGGTGAACGCACCGATCGCGCAGATGACGACGATCACGGGCGCGATGATTGAAAACGGGATCCGCAGAATACTGGCGAACAATGGCACCAGGCTGAGCACCACGATCAGTCCTGCCACGTTGCCGAGATACATGCTTGCGATCAGTCCCCAGACGAAGTCGGGTTTTTCCTGGAACAGCAGCGGGCCCGGCTGCAAACCCCAGATGAGCAGGCCACCCAGCAGCACCGCCGCCGTCGGCGAACCGGGTATCCCGAGTGTGATCATCGGCAGCAGCGCACTGGTGCCAGCCGCATGCGCCGCGGTCTCCGGCGCCACCACGCCTTCCACCACGCCCGTGCCGAACTTGTCGCCGTCCTTGGAGAACTTCTTGGCGACACCGTAGCTCATGAACGATGCCGGTGTTGCACCTCCCGGCGTGATTCCCATCCAGCAACCAATCAAAGTGCTGCGGATGAACGTGAGCCAGTATCTCGGCAGGCTCTTCCACGTCTGGATCACAACCTTGAGATTGATCTTTGCGGCGGTGCCCTTGAACGAAAGCCCTTCCTCCATCGATAGCAGAATCTCGCCAATGCCGAACAGTCCGATCACGGCGATGAGAAAATCAAAGCCCTTCATCAGGCTTTGAAAGCCGAAAGTCATGCGCAGCTGCCCAGTGACGATGTCGATTCCGACAGTCGACAGCGCAAAACCGATCATCATTGAAATAAGAATCTTGGCCGGCGAGCCCTTGCCCATGCCGACGAAGCTGCAGAACGTGAGGAGATAGACGGAAAAGAATTCGGGCGGACCGAACTGCAGCGCGAATCGCGCGATGACCGGCGCGAGAAACGTGATCATCACGACGGCCACGAAGGCCCCGATGAACGACGACGTGAACGATGCCGTCAGCGCCTCGCCCGCGCGACCTTGCTGCGCGAGCGGATAGCCGTCGAAAGTGGTGGCGACCGACCATGGCTCACCGGGAATGTTGAACAGGATTGATGCGATCGCACCGCCGAACAACGCGCCCCAGTAGATGCACGACAGCATGATGATCCCGGAAGTGGGCGTCATCGTAAACGTCAGTGGCAGCAGGATGGCAATTCCATTGGCGGCGCCCAATCCGGGCAGCACGCCGATGATCACGCCGAGCACGATGCCCAGCAGCATGAGCCCTATGTTGAACGGCGTGAGAACGACCGCAAACCCGTGAAAAAGCAGACCCAGATCTGTCACTCGGAACCCCCGAAATTTTCGTGATCGACCCGGCCGGCGCGGCGGGTTTGCGTCGCGGGGCCAGGATCTTGCTGGCATCGAAACAGCGTACTCAGTAGCCTGTGAATCCAGTCAAATCCCAAAGTCCCTTGTACAGCGGCACCTTGAACCACACCTCGAACATGAAAAAGAAGATCACATTGATCGCGACTGCCAATGCAATGCTTTTGACCCAGGTGTACTTCCCCAGGTAGTGCATGAAGAGGAGGATGTAGATCGTCGAGGAGACGTATATGCCGATGAGCTGGATCCCCAGCACATAGATGAGAGCCGGGACCAATACCGACATCACGCGCTTGAGTTGAAGTCGTTCGACGAAGCTTTCGCCCGACTCCGCGCTCCTGACCATGAGCGTCTTGAATATGACCACCGCGCTGGACGCGCAGATGATCAGGTTTACGTAGAAGGGGAAAAAGCCGGACTCCGGACCTTCGGGACTCCAACGAAATCCGAGCTTGTAGCTGCTGTACATGAACAGCGCGCCGACAACAAAGATGATTGCGGCGACGACGACTTCCGCGGTGCGCATCGAAACCACGGTGTCGTTGTCCGTGTTCCCTTTTCCGTCTTCCACAGATTCCCCCGTACGATCAACAACACGATCCCGGCCTTGGCTGGCCGGATGCCGCCGCCCGCCAGGCGGGACATCGGAATTGCCGCTGTCCCGCCGCGCCGAGCTCCTCGAACCTAACGCAGCATGCGGCTCACTTCTTCGCCATGAAACCGGCCTTTTCCATCAGTTCCTTGTGCGTCGCCTCGGCGTGGTCAACCCATTTGACGTAGTCGGGGCCCGTCATGAAAGTCTGGTTGAACGCAGCCTGCTCCGAGAATTCCTTCCAATCCGGGGTTTCGCGAACCTTCTTGAACAGGTCGACGTAGAAGTTGACCTGTTCCTGCGTGACGCCCGCGGGCATGAAGATTCCGCGTAGCATCAGGTATTCGACCGGCAGACCCGACTCCTTGCACGTCGGAATATCGTTCCACGACATGTCCTTGGTGACCTTCGCCTTGTAGGGCATGCGCTGCGCGTCGAACACGCATAGCGGACGCAGCTTCTCAGCGCGCCACTGGGCAACCGCCTCGATGGGATTGTTGACTGTCGAGTCGATGTGCTTGCCTACGAGCTGCACGGCTACGTCACCGCCGCCCTTGAGTGGTATGTAGATGAACTTGACGCCTGGATTGTTCTGCTCGATCTCGGCGGTGATGATCTGGTCCTCCTGCTTCGATCCGGTGCCGCCCATCTTGAATTTATTGGGACCCGCGGCCTTGATCGCGTTGAGGTAATCGGCTGCGGTCTTGTACGGGGTTTCGGCGTTGACCCACAGCACGAATTCGTCGAGTGCGAGCATCGCAACCGGCGTGAAATCGCGATAACTGAACGGCACGCCGGTGGCCATCGGGGTCGTGAACAGGTTCGACAGCGTGATGATGATCGTATTCGGGTCGCCCTTGGCGCCCTTCACGTCGAGGAAGCCCTGGGCGCCCGCACCGCCGGACTCGTTGACGACGATCATGGGCTCCTTCATCAGCTTGTGCTTGGTCACCACACCCTGGATGAACCGCGCCATCTGGTCCGCGCCACCGCCGGTGCCGGCCGGAACGATGAACTGGACGGGCTTTGTCGGTTCCCATGCAGCAGCCGGAACGGGAATGGCCGCGGCTACGGTTCCTGCAACTAGCGCAGTCAGGGCGCCGCGCAATATGGACACTCGATGAATTCTCATTGCACCCTCCTAAGGTGGCTGTGGTTACCTGGCAAATCGCCCGCTGTCGGCGGGCTTCTTACCGATATCGCGCATGAC
>JBEPUI010000051.1:0-22659 GCA_041691615.1 Pseudomonadota bacterium | reverse complement strand
CGCGAAAGTGACAACACGCCGTTTCCCGCGAAAGCGACGGCACGTCATTGCCGCCTGAGTGTCGTCGCGTCATTCCCGCGCAAGCGGGAGCACAGCCTCTTAACCGGGCGAACGGCGCGAATGCCGGACAGTTGCCCCATTGTGTCCGGCAACTTTTCGGCCGCCGGGTCTATCGTGGTGCACCTCCATTCCAGCGAGACGGATCATGCCCCAAATCGCCCCCGATGCAACCGACTTGATGACGCGCATCAACGCCCGCACGATCGGCATCGTTCTGATCGCAGCGACGCTGTTGCAGATCCTGGCGATGGCGCACCACCCTTCCGTAGCGTCGCACAACATCTCGGAAGTGCTCGGCCAGATCGCCTCGGTGGCGGCAACGGCGGCGTGGGTGCATGCCGCGTTGATCGGATTGCTGCTCGTGGTGCTGTTCGTCTACGCGGAGTACAGCCGGCGCAGGGGCATGGAGCGTCCGCTGGTCTGCGCGGGACTCATCGCCTACGGCGCCGGGATCGCGGCGATGATCGTCGCGGCGATGATGAGCGGGTTCGTCATCGCGCGCGTGGCGGCCGCAGCGCCACATACGGGTGCGGCTGATCTGCTGGTGTCCGCGCAGCTGCTCAACTTTACATCGACACTCAATCAGGTTTTCGCCAATACCGGCGCGATCCTGATGTCCGTGGGCATCGTCGCGTGGTCGGTCGACCTGCTGCTGGCGCCAACGCTCGCACGGCCGCTGGCGATCCTCGGCCTGTCGGTCGGCCTCGTGCCCGCGGCCGCGCTCGCGATGGGTTTCCTGCACCTCGACGTCCAGGGGATGACGTGGGTCGTGCTGTTGCAAGCCGTCTGGAACATCGGCGTCGGCGTGGTGCTGATTCGCGGCGTCGACATCGACCCCTAGCTGCCAACGGGGCCGCGCGTCCTTGAACCCTCCCGGGCCGCAGGAAAAAAAAGCGTCGCGGTTCGCACCGCGACGCTTGCAGTTCTACACGGCTTCGACGAACCTTCCGGCCTGGTAATCGCGCACGGCCTGGTGAATCTCGGCTTCGCTGTTCATCACGAACGGGCCGTATTGCGCGATCGGCTCGCCGAGCGGCTTGCCGGCGATCAACAGCACGCGCGAAGCCACCTGCGCGGTGAGCACCACGCCGTCGCGATCCGCAGCGTTCGCGAGAACCGCCATCCGCTGCGCCGGCACCTGCGTGTCGCCAATTCGCACGTCGCCTCGATACACATACATGAACGCGTTGTGCGATGACGGCAGCGACTGCGTGAAAGTCGATCCGACCGGCATTTCGAGGTCGAGATACAGCGGCTCAGTCACTTCACGCTGCATCGCGCCGTCGACGCCGTGGCTGCGGCCTGCGATCGCCCGTACCGTGACGCCCTGCTCCGTCTTGAATTCCGGGATCTCGCTGCGCTGGATGTCGCGATACCACGGCGCACGCATCTTGTCCTTCGCCGGCAGGTTGAGCCAAAGCTGGAAGCCTTCCATACGGCCGTCCGTTTGCTCCGGCAGCTCGGAATGGATCACGCCGCGGCCGGCGGTCATCCACTGCACGCCGCCATCGGACAGCAGGCCTTCGTGGCCCGCGCTGTCGCGATGCCGCATCTGCCCGGCGATCATGTAGGTGACCGTCTCGAAGCCGCGATGCGGGTGGTCCGGAAAGCCGCCGATGTAATCCTGCGGATCGTCCGTGCCGAACGCGTCGAGCATCAGGAATGGATCAAGCCGTTGTTGCAGCGGTTGCGTGAGTACGCGCGTGAGCTTCACGCCCGCGCCATCGGAGGTCGGCTGACCGGCGATCACGCGCTCGACTGCGCGCGACCGAGCGACTGTTTCAGGTTTGGTATTGGTTTGAGTCGTAGTCGTCATTGCATTTCTCCTTGATGTCATTCCCGCTAATTCGGGAATCGAGCGTCCTCTCCATCATTGCCGCGAAAACGGGAACCCGTTGCCTGTTGCGTCGCTCACGCCGCCACCGCCTCCTCGATCTGCTCGAGGGCGGCGCTCAGCGCCGATTGCTCCGCGTCCGGTCCCATCGACAAGCCTTCGGCATAGACGAAATGCACGTCGGTCATGCCCAGGAACGTGAACACGGTCTGCAGATACGGCACCTGCGTGTCGGACGGCGTGTTGCGATACTTGCCGCCGCGCGTCAACGCGACGTAGACCTTCTTGCCCTTGAGCAGTCCCTCGGGACCCTGCGCGGTGTAGCGAAACGTGACGCCTGCGCGCGAGATCGCGTCGATCCAGTTCTTCAACTGCGCCGGCACGCCGAAGTTGTACATCGGCACCCCCAGCACCACCACATCTGCGGCCTGGATCTCGGTAATCAACGCGTCATCCTGCGACACGCGTGCCGCCTGCTCCGGCGTGCGTTGGTCCGTCGGCGTGAACAGCGCCGCCAGTCCGTCCTCGTCGAGCGTCGGATGCGCCGGATTGTTGAGGTCGCGAACCGTCAACACGGCTTCAGGGTCGGCGTTGCGCAGGCGCTGGACCAGTTGGCCGGCGAGGCGCGTCGAGTGCGATGCATCGCGGCGGGCGCTGGAATTGATCTGCAGGATGTTCATGACGTCTCCGTGGGTGGATTCGGGTCGATGTACACAATATAATTGTTGCTACCCAGTACCAGAAGCCATCAGAATGGGTTTAATTGTTCCACCAGGACAACAATTGAGCATGCCAAAGTCCCCGAATCTGGATGTGCGAACGAGCAAGCCTCAGAACGCCGGACACGGCGAGCCGATGAATGTCGAGTCGATGAACGTCCAGCCCAACGACCTGCTGCTGTTCGCACGCGTGGTGGACGAAGGCAGCTTTTCGCGCGCCGCCGAGCGCCTGGGCCTGCCCAAGTCGACGGTGTCGCGGCGCGTTGCCGCGCTCGAGGCGCAGCTCGGCGAACGGCTGCTGTTGCGCACGACGCGCAAGCTGACGATCACCGATTTCGGGACCGCCGTGCTCGACCACGCGCATCATGTCGTCGACGAAGTCGAGGCCACCGCGTCGCTCGCGCAGAACCGGCAGGTCGAGCCGAGCGGCCGCCTGCGTGTGACGATGCCCGGCGACCTCGCCAACATCATGCTCGCCCCGTTGCTCGCGCGCTTTGCCCTCGAACATCCGGCGATCACGCTGCAAGTGGATCTGTCGGCGCGTTTCGTCGACCTGATCGGCGAGAACGTCGACGTCGCGATCCGCATGGGCCCGCTGCGCGACGATGCGACGCTGGCCGCGCGCCAGCTCGCCGTATTTACGGTCAGCCTCTACGCGGCGCCGGCGTACCTCGCGGTGCATGGAGCGCCGGAAGAACCCGAAGCGCTGATGGAACACGATGCGCTGCGCATCCTCGCGCGCAACGGCGAGCCGATGCCCTGGCTGCTTTCGCGCGGCGCCGAGCAATGGGAAGGCACCCCGCCGGGCCGCATCACCGCGAACTCGCCAGAGCTGCTGATGCGGATGGCGGTGGCCGGGGTGGGCATCACGGTGGTCAACGATCACTTCGCGATTGCATACCTCGAACGGGGCGAACTGCTGCAGGTGCTGCCCGACTGGCGCTTGCCGCCGGTCACCGCGTGGGCGGTGTTTCCGGGACGCAAGCTGATGCCGGCGCGCACGCGCGTGTTCCTCGACGCGCTCGCTACCAATTTCACGGGGCCGGAATGCCGCGCCATCGAGGACGATACGCAAAAAGCCAAGGCGCGGTTGCGCAAGCGGGCCGAGCAGGCCAAGCCGCCGGCCGCGCGCACGATGGCGTGATCCGGAAAACGCTCGGCGATGCGCCGGCGAACCTCGAGTTCGACAGACCGGTCGAATGGCGTGACCAGTCGCCGGCGTCGCGCTTGGTCGACGAGTCGCCTGGACTGGGACGGCTTTGCGAAATGGCCGCGACCGCCCATTCGGCAAGTCCGATGCCGAAAGCGCAAAGCTCGCGCAGTTCTGTCATTGCGGCGAATCCCGCGAGTGCGATGTCGAGCGTGTCATCGCGCTGGCGCAATCCATCTGCGCAGCGCCGGCGGCACATGCTGAAGCACGAATGCGCGGCTGCGATGCCAGAAGGCGGATAGCAACAGCAGCGCCGATCCGACGGCCAGCGCCGTGATAGCGAAGCTGGAGCTCACGACGCCAAGCTTGTTCAGCACGCCGGTGAAGGTGTACAGGACCGAACCGAGTGCGGCGACCATCAGCGCCCGGCGGTCGAGGATCAGCGAAACCACCCCTAGCGCGAGGTACAGCACGAATACCGCAATGGCCTGTTGAAATGTCGCCTGGCCGCCAACGACACCGATCGCGCCAAACGCCGCGCGCACCAGCAACGGCGCGGCCAGCAGGTGCAGCCAGAACGCGACGTCGGACTTGCGGGTTTGCCGAAGGGGATCCTGCGCATCCCAATAAAGCGCGAACACGAACACCGCGATCCCCACCACGAATGCGATTGCGCTCGGCCGGTCGCGTGACGCCGGCACCAGCGCGAGCACCAGGGCCACGAGCGTCCCGGCAACCGCGGCCGCACCTGCCGCAATGGTGATCGGCACGTGAAAGCGCCGCCAATGCAGCCACGCACCGGCGACCCCGAGCAGGCTTCCCAGGACGAAATTGGGAGGCGTCGAGCCAAAAATCAGCGCGCCGGTGAATACGAGGCCCCCTTCGAACGCCAGCAACAGCACGATCGCGGGCAATGCCATCCGGCGAGTGCGCACGAAGAATTCCGCCAGCCCCCACGCGGCGACCGCCACCGCCAGCGCACCGAGCCAGCTTGCGATGTCGCCGAAGATCCACCCAAGCGCCGTGAGCAGCAGCGCGCATGCGACGACGACGAAGATGTCGTTGAAGCCGGCGATCAGCCGAAAGCGCTCGTCGTCGATCACCGACGTGCCGCGCCGCTGGTCCACATGCGCGCGCAAGGCGTCGGCGCTCGCCTGCGTCAGCACACCCGCTACCACCGCGGACGCGATTTCGTCGTCGCTATACATGTTGCTGGCCATTCTGGAGACTCAGGATCGTGCGCAATCGAAGCGGCGTGATCACCATCCGCTCAGCGCAGCGGCGCCTCGAGCAGGCAACCGAATTCGCGCGCGAAATCGACGGACACGCGCGCGTGCACCGCGCCCTGCCGGTCGAAAAAGCGCTGCTTGCCCGCGCATGCGAACACGCCTTCGTGCCAGACGTTGGGGTGGATGTAGAGGCCACGTAGGCCGTCGAAGCGGAAGCAGACGAACTGCTCGGGCTTGACGTCGTCGCCGGGCAGCGCGAGCGGCACCATGAACGGCGCGGCATCCTGCGGAAAGAACAGCTGCCCGCCATCCGGGTGGTAGTTGCAATGCCACAGCAGCATTCGCTCGGGCGGACGGGCATGCGTGTCGTCGGCGCGCGACGGCTCGCAGGCGTAGGCCAGCACATAGTGGCCGCCCACCGCGGCGTTGCTGCCGTAGAGGATGTCGCCACGCCATTCGCTGACGAACACGCCTTCGGTTGTGCCTCCTTCGTCACCGGAGTCGTCGTCGACCGGCCGCCATCCCTGGGCGGGCCAGCGCACGATCTCGACATTGCACCTGGTGCGATCGTCGACCAGGCGGCCGTAGCCATGCAGCGTTTGGTCGGTGGCGTCGACGATCGGCATGCGCACGCGGCGCAAGCCCTCGGGCAGCGATGGATTGAGATAGTCCGGCGCGGGTGCAGGCGTGGGCGCAGGCTTGACCTGCGGTGCGGTGCTCATGTATCAGGACTCTCCATAGGTACGCGGAAAGAGCACGCGAATGGTCGTGCCTTCGCCCGGCACCGAATCCATTTCCACCGTCGCATCCAGCAGCTCGCACAGGCGCTTGACGATCGACAGGCCAATCCCCTCGCCTCGCTCCTGGTTCACCGGCCGCGAGTCGGGCTTTGCGGCGCTCGTGCGCACCGGATCGGCGGCGCTATCGGCATCGCCCCGCGCCTTCGCCTCGATATGGCGCGACTCCTCGGTCGCCTCCTCGATCGCGCCGGCCATCATCGCACCGGGACCTGCATGGAAGCCCGGGCCGGTGTCCTGCACGCAGACCATCCACCGATTCGCATCGTTCGTGCGGCTGTCGCCCCAGCTGACCGTCACACCACCGCGCCGCGTGTACTTGATGGCATTGACCAACAGATTCTGGACAATGCGCTGCACCTTGACGGCATCGCCCCGCACCCCGAGTTCGGCCGGGCCTTCCGACTTTAGAAAGAGGTCGCGCTCCTTCGCCTGGTAACTCATTCGCTCGCACAGGTCGCGAAGCTGTGCCGCCGCGTCGAACGCGGCAACCTGCCGCAGCTCCTGCCCGGCCTGCAGGCGCGCGAGGTCGGTCACGTCCTCGAGCAGCGAATGCAGCGACACGACGTTGCGCTTGAGCATGCGCAGCAGGTCTTCGCGCGAGCCTTCGGAAACGCCTTGCAGGCCCAGACCCGTCGTGGCGTTGACCACGACGCCCAGGTTGCCGCGCAGGTCGTGCGCGGCCTCTCGCCACAGTGCCACGCGCTGTTGCTCGATCGTCTGCATCTGTTCCAGCGCCTGCTCCAGGTCGCGGACGTGACCCTTCGCCTCGATCTGCTGCAAATGGAAGAACTGCGCCGTGCTTTCGCCGACGCCTTCGGTGCAGATATCGAGCCACGCGCGGCGCGCCATCGGCATCACCGTGCGTTCCATTTGCGGATGCGCGGCGACGTAGCGCTCGAGCTCCTCGGCCATGCATAGTTGCAGGCGACCCCACTCGCGGGTCACCTCGCGTAGATCGTAACCCTGCTGCCAACGTTGCAGCCCGTGCACCGCGGCGTCATCGGCGTGCTTGGCGACTGATGCGCGCGGTGCCATGCCGGCAAGGACCAGCAGCTTGTCGCAGAACCCGTCCAGCAGCTGGGGAACATGGTCGCTGAGCTGTGACCGCGGAAGCGACGCGCCGGTCGTCATCTGCGGATCGCGATCGACCGCGGTGATCCACGCTTGCAGCGTGGCCTCGCGGCGTGAGGCCACATGACGGGCGAGCGCCGCTAGCTGCTCGTTCGTTTCCATGGTCGATCCTTTGCTCGTGGCAGACGGGATGGATGTCCGTCGTCGGGCCGATTGTACTGCCCGGCGTGAGGCAAGACACGGTCCCCCAGAGCGTCAGCGACCTGTATCGCCAGTGGATCTCCGGCGATTGAATCAACCCGACTACCGGGCCGATGGCCCGTTGAGCGTCGCGGCGGCGCGTATCAGCGCCTTCAAGGCGCGCTCATCGATCTCATCGCCCTGATTGAAATCGATCGCGCGCCGGACGTTGCCTTCCAGGCTCGAGTTGAACAGTCGCGAAGGGTCCTCGAGCGACGCGCCCTTGGCGAAAGTCAGCTTCACGATGCTCTTGTACGACTCGCCGGTGCAGATGATTCCATCATGAGACCACACCGGAACGCTCCACTTCCACTCTTCGACGATCGCGGGGTCGGCCTCTCTGATCAGCGCGCGCAGACGCGCGAGCATCTTGCCCCGCCAGTCATCCAGTTCGTTGATCCTCGCGTCGATCAGCGTGGAAGGGGATTCTCCCGGCGCTGTTGCGCTCTTTTTCACGTCAACCTTCCCGCGCAACGACCTGCTCGAGCGCCGCAAGGAATTTTTGCCACCCGTACTTGGCGCCCTGGTAGGCCTGCTGCTGATCAGGCCGGAACCCCGATTGCTCCATGCGCAGGCGTGTTCCCGTGCTCGTCGGGGTCAGTGTCCATGTGACGATGCTTTCGAGGCCCATCGCATTCCACGTGTAAGACACCGTCCTGTTCGGTTCGACCGCCTGAACCTGGCAGTCGACAACGCCCCAGTCTGCACGAAAATTGAATCGGTGGCCCACGACGGGATTGAAGTCGCTGTTCATCAGCCACTCCTCGATCAGATGTGGTTGAGTAAGCGCGCGCCAGATCTTCTCCGGCGCAAATGCAAGCTCTCGTTCGACAACGACAGATAGCGTTTCGGTAGCGACATTGTTCATTGGTCCATCCTTTTGAGTAGGTCCTCGAGGCGGTCGAATCGGCTTTGCCAGAACCCTGCCATCTCGCTCGTCCAGTCGATCAGCGGCGCCAATGCGCCGAGGTGCCCGCTGTAGTGGGTCTGGCGGCCTTGGTGACGGTCGCGAACGAGCCCCGCCCGCTTCAGCACGCCAAGATGCTTCGAGACGGCCGGTTGCGAGACTCCGGCGCGAGCCGTCAGCGCCCCGACCGTCTGTTCGCCTTCGCGGCACAGGCGCTCGAAGAGCGCCCGCCGGGTCGGATCGGCGAGTGCCCTGAAAAGCACGTCGTGACGCTTGGGCATTTCTCCATAACTCCTTGGTTATTGATTCCATCATAACCGGTGGTAAAGCCGTGCGTCAAGTCCGTACCCATAATCATTTAGTTATCCGTCAATGGCTACCGCGGGCCGAGTCCGGAGCCGCTGCGAACTGAAGATGCAGTTCCCATCCGGCCACCGCGATGCCAGCGTCATGTCGCCGGCAAACAGCGCCTCGCCTAGTAGCAGCAACCGAGCATGCAAAGAAGATCGGTATTGAGCATGTGCGGCGGATGACCGGCCGCGCGTCCGAACCCGAACGCGACAATCAGGTTCTCGGCCGCGATGAGCGACATCTGCCGGAGGCCGGATTCGTCGCAGCCCATGTCGGGCGTATTGGTCGCGATGACCCCTGCACGCGTGCAGGCATCCAGGTCGACGTCCGCATGCGACGGTCCCACCTTGCAAACGGCCTTGAGGCAGGGCAGCGTCGACAGCAGTGCCGCGTCGACGCCGGCGGTTCGCGTCGCCAGCAAACCGGATTTCCCCGCAAGGCGCCGGGCGAACACTGCGGCATCGAGCGCCTCCGCCGTGTCCCTTAATTCCACCTCGAAAAATTTCTGGAGGCGCGCCAGCGTTTCCGCGTCGGCGGGTCCGCACAGGAGCACCGAGTGACGACCCAGTCCGGCGAAAGTGAGTTCCACGTCACGCAACTTCAGGCGAAAGCGCCGGCCTGCCGCGCACGCTGTCGGCGATCTTTTCCGCGATCATGATCACCGGCGCATTGATGTTGCCGGATGTCAGGTCCGGCATCAGCGAAGCATCGACGATGCGAAGGCCACGTACCCCGAACACGCGTCCCTCACCGTCGGTCACTGCGAGCGGGTCACCGGCCGGTCCCATCCTGCAGGTGCCCGCCGGATGATGCACGGTGATTGCCGTGCGGCGGATGAAGTCATCGAGCGCGTCGTCGCTCAGCACATCCGCGCCGGGCAGCGTTTCGCGCTCGGCATAGCGCGCGAGCGCCGGCTGGCCGACGATCGCGCGCACACTGCGTATCGTCTTGCGCATCACCTGCCAGTCGCGCGCATCGGCGAGGAAGTTCTGGTCGATGCGCGGCGCCGCCAGCGGATCGGCCGATGCGAGCAGCACCTGGCCGCGGCTGCGCGGATGCAGCATCACCGTGCGGCATGCGAAACCGTCGGCGAACGGCTTCCTGACCAGCGGAAACCACGGCCATGCGGGGAGCGACGCCGTCGTCAGGATCACCTGCATGTCGGGACACGCGATCTGCGGCTCGCTGTTCAGGAAGCCGATTGCGCCTCCCGGTATGTCGGCGGCGAACCCACGGCCGAACGCGTAGGCATTGACGAGCGACAGCGCGATCCGGTCGGCACGCATGTTGCGATGGAACGGGCTGCGCTCGCGCCGTGCGTACATCATGATCACGGAAACGTGGTCCTGCAGGTTCTTGCCCACGCCCGGAAGCGCGGCAGTCACAGGGATTTTGAGCCGCGCGAGGGCCGCCGCATCGCCCACGCCGGACAACATCAGCAACTGCGGCGTGTTGATGACGCCGCCGGCGAGAATAACTTCGCGCGTGGCGCGCACAGCGTGTGTCACGCCGTGCCGCCGATATTCGACACTCCGCGCGCGGTCGCCGTCGAACAGCACGCGCGTCGCGTGCGCATTGACGCGAACTTCGACGTTGCCGCGCGCCATCGCCGGCCGCAGATAGGCACGCGCGGCACTCATGCGCCTGCCGCCTTCAATCGTGACCTGCAGCCGGCCAAACCCCTGCTGGCTTCGCGCGTTGTAGTCGTCGGTCGTAGGATGTCCCGCCTCGCGCGCCGCCGCCAAGAACGCGTCGTTGAGGGGATCCTGGTAGCGGCAGAATTGCATCGCCAGCGGGCCGTCGCCGCCGCGCCACGCATCGGCCCCGCCTTCCCAGCGCTCCATCCGCCTGAAGTACGGCTGCACGTGCATGTGGTCCCATTGCGGCAAGCCGGTCGCGGCCCAGCGGTCGAAGTCCGCCGGGTTGCCGCGCACATAGGCCATCGCGTTGGTCGACGACGATCCACCGACGACCTTGCCGCGCGCGCACTCCACCGCGCGGCCCCCCACGTTGGGCTCGGGGCTCGCGAAGTACTGCCAGTCGTCGAGACGTTCGGTCAGGATCTTGCCCCACCCCAACGGGATGTGGATCCATGGACTTCGGTCCCACCCTCCGGCTTCGAGCACCAGCACGCGCACGCCGGGATCTTCGCCGAGCCGATAGGCGAGCGTGCAGCCGGCCGAGCCGGCGCCGACGATGACGTAATCGAATTCGGTGGCGGCTGACACGGGAGCGGACATGGCGACTGGAGCATCGGCCGGACGGCGCCGATGCAAGCGTCTCGACGCTGCCGACCCTGGCGCGAGCCGGCGTCGGCAGCGATCGATGCGCGCTGTTAGCGCTTCAGCGCGTCGCTCTTGTCGACAAAGCTCGAGTTGTATCCACCGGCCGCACTGAAATCGGCCGGGAGCATGTCCTGCTCCTTCAACACCTGGGCGGTCTCGGTCCATTGCTTGTCGCCGATGGCGCCGATGCCGTGCTGCTTGGTGTACGCGCTGAAGAACGTCGACTTGATGTCGGCGTCGAGCTGCTTCAACAGCGTGTCTTCCTTGCCCTTGTATTCCGGGTTGGCCGCGACGACGATGTCGACGGCCTGCTGCGGATTCTCGACGACGAACTTGAACGCCTGCAGGTAGGCCTTGACGAATCGCTGCACGACGTCGGGCTTGTCGGCGATCATCTTTTCCGATGTGAACACGCCCGAGCCGTAGGCGGTGTAACCGTAGTCGGCACCCAGCAGGATCGATAGCGAGCCTGGCCCGCCCGCCTTCGCTTCGAGCTCCGGCACTTCGGCATCGACGTAGCCGGGAACCAGGTCGACGCGTCCGAGGAGCAGCATGTTTTCATAGGGCGGCGCAACGGTGCTCTGCTTGAAGTCCGCCAGCGCGAGCGAGTTCTTGGCAAAGAACGCCTTCATGAATACATACGTCGAGCCACTGGGATGCACGCCGAGGTTCATTCCCTTCATGTCCGCAGGCTTTGACATCGGGTGCTTGGCCTTGATCGATATCATCGCCAGCGGGCTCTCCTGGTTCACCGCGACCAGCGCCACGACCGGCAGCTTCTGCGAACGACCGACCTGCAGCGTCGGCAAATCCGAAAAGCCGAAATCCGCGTTGCCGTTGGCGACCAGTTTCAGCGCATCGGTCGAGCCGGTACCTTTGCGAATCGCCGTGACGTTGATGCCGGCCTGCGAGAAGTACCCCTTGTCGCGCGCCACGAAGAACATCGCGTGGTTGCCGCGCACCAGCCAGTCGAGCTGCACCGAAACGTCGTCGGCCGCGGCCGCGGTGCCGATTCCAATTCCCGTCGACATCGAACCCACTGCGGCGAGCGCGAGCAGCCACCCCGTTAGCTTCCTGTTGATCATGATCATTCGCTCCTCACGTTGAAAACGATGTGCATCGACATGCCCTCCGCGCGCCACCCGACCTGCAACGGTCAGTTCGCGGACGGCACCCAATTGATATACCGCTTCTCCAGCCATTCGATGACGTAGTAGAACAGCAGGCCGAGCACCGATACTTCGACCAGCGCCGCGAACACCAGCGAAGTCTGCATTTGCGTCGATGCGAACTGGATCATGTATCCCAACCCGGCCTGCGCGCCGGCGAACTCGCCGACGATCGCACCGATCACCGCGAACGTCACCGCCACCTTCAGTCCCGCCATCAGGTAAGGCAGCGAATTGGGCACCTGGATGCGCCACAGGATCTCGTTGCGGCTCGCGCCCACCGAGCGCATCAGCGCGATCAGGTTCGGGTCGACCGTCTGCAATCCCACCAGCATGTTGATCGCCACCGGGAAGAATGCGATCACCACGATCAGCATCACCTTGGGCGCAAGGTCGAACCCGAACCACAGGATGAACAGCGGCGCGAGCGCGACCTTGGGTACCGTCTGGAACAGCACGACCAGCGGATACAGCGCGCGGCCGAACCGCGCGAAGCGCGCGATCACCAGCGCAACCGCGGCACCGATCACGGCCGAGAGGATGAAACCATAGAGCACTTCGATCGCCGTCACGTAGGCGGCCCTGCTCAAGTCGCGCTGATGCTCGACCAGCACGGCGACGATGGCCGTGGGCGCCGGCAGCACGAACTCGGGCAGCTTCAGAAGGCGCGACGCGGCCTCCCAAACCACGAGCACCGCGACGAACAGGCCGAGTGCCGGCAAGAATGCGGGCGACGTTCCGCGTGCGCTGATCGTCGAGCCGCCGCCGGTTTGCGCGGTCGCCGCCGTGGCTGCACGATCCTCGTTCATTCGTTCCATCATGCCGCCGCCTGGCGGTGGCCTTCCTTCAGCAGTCGGCGCAGGCGCGCCGTCGCGCGCGCAAACTCCGGCGCGGCGTAGCTCTCCTCGTTGCGCGGATACGGCAGGTCGATCGGCATCGCCTCGATGATCTTGGCGGGGTTCGACGCCATCACGTGCACTTCGCGCGACAGGAAGGCCGCCTCGTCGATCGAGTGCGTGACCAGCACGATGGTTTTTCCGGTGCGTTCCCAGATCTCCAGCAGGAACGCGCTCATTTCCTCGCGTGTGATGGCGTCGAGGGCGCCGAAAGGCTCATCCATCATCAGCACTTCGGGATCGAGCGCGAGTGCGCGCGCGATCGACACCCGCTGGCGCATGCCGCCCGACAATTGCGCCGGCCGCTTCTGCGCCGCATGCTCGAGGCCGACCAGCCGCAGCATGTCGGTCGCACGCTGGTGGATCTCGTCCTTGCTGCGCCCGGCATGCGCGACCTCCATCAGCATCGCGACGTTGGCGAGCGCGTTCTTCCACGGCAAGAGCGTCGCTTCCTGGAAGACGATGCCGATCCTGCGCTGGCGCACCGCTTCGATCGGCGTGACGCCGGCCACCGATACTTCGCCGGCACTCGGTGGCAACAGCCCCGCCAGCACCTTGAGCAGCGTGCTCTTGCCGCATCCGGATGGGCCGATCAACGACACGAAGCCACCCTTCGGCACCGACAGGCTGACGTCGTGCAGCACGCGATTGACGCGCCCGGCCACCGTGAAGTCGACGCATACGCCGCGCGCGAGGATATGCGCGGGCGCCGGCGAAGGCGTGCTGGACAGTGCGCTCATCGCGCTCGCCTCGTCGCGCACCGGTCAACCGGTGGCGGTGGCTTTCTGGAACGCGGGGCGGCTCTGCAGCGCCTCGACCCAGCCGGAGATTTTCGGCAACGGCGCGAGACCGAGCGGAAAGCCGATGCAGCGCTTGACGATCGGGCCGAGCGCGATGTCGGCAAGCGAGAACTGCGCGCCGGCCACCCACTTGGTCGCGCCGAGCTGGCCTTCGAGCATCTTGAGCTCGTTGCCCAGGTTGGTCGCCGTATCGGCGGCGCGATCGCCTTCGGCCTTCTTCGCGTCGCGGAAACCGGCGAGGTACGCCGGATTGAGCTCGGCCAGCGTCCAGTCCATCCAGCGATCGACCGCCGATCGTTGCGCGGGATCGGACGGATAGAGCGCGCTGCCGGTCTTGTTCGCGAGGTAGCGCAGGATGCTGTTCGACTGCCACACCACCGTGTGGCCATCGACCAGCGTCGGCACCTTCTTCATCGGATTCATCGCGGCATACTCGGCAGTCGCGGTGTTGTCGAACTGCTTGCCATAGTCCTTGCGCTCGTACGGCAGCCCCAGTTCCTCGAGCATGAAAATCACCTTCTGGACATTGCCGGATGTCGCCCGGCCCAATAGCTCTATCATCGGTTTCCTCGTGTGCGTCGTGCGGGTTGAATCAGGCGCTGCACGCTGTCAGCGTGGCAATGCGGTCAATGGGGCTGGTAAGGCGGTCAAAGGGGCCGGCAAGGCGGTCAGGGTTGCAAAGTGATCAAAGGGGCTTGTAGGCAATGCATTCGATTTCGATCTTGGTGTCGATCACCGCGCGCGCTTCGACTGTAGAGCGTGCGATGCGTCCGTCGGGGAAGAACTCCTTGAACACGCCGTTGTAGCGGCCGAAGTCGCGCGCGTCGTCGAGAAACGTCGTGACCTTGACGACGTCGGACAGCTCGCATCCCGCCTCGGCGAGCACGCGCCTGACCGCCTCGAGCGTGGCGCGCGTCTGTTCCTCGATCGTGCCGCCCACCATGTTGCCGTTCGCATCCTTGGCAACCTGTCCCGACACGAACACTAAGTCGCCGGCGCGCACCGCAGGATGGAACGGCAGGTTCGGGTTCTTCTTGCCGTAGACCTCGATTTTGGCTTGGCTCATGCTTGGCGATTCCGGTGAAGTCGGATCATCCGACGGAACTCTCGATGATGCTGAGTCCGCGCTGGCGGTCGATCAGGTAGATGAGGCCCGATGGATCGACGGTGACGTCGTTCGACGAGACCATTTCATAACCCTCGGGCACGTCGGGCTCGTAGTAGCCGACTTCCTTCGGCGCGAAGGGATCGGCGACATCGACGAGCCGCAATCCGCGCGCGAACCACGCGAAGGGAATCACCGTGCCGTGAAAGCGTTCCGACGGCTGGTGGCAGCCCATCATCGGCGGCTGCGGCGCGCCATCCGGGTCGACGCCGGGCACCTGGAACGTCGCGATCGGCGTCGGCTGCCGCTCGAAGCTGATGTCGTAGACCCAGGCGAAGGCAGGCGCCGAGGGCCGCAGCTTCGCGACGTCCTCGTCGGCGACCAGCATGATGTCGCGGCCCTTGAGCTTCGTGGGCATGCGCAGCGCAGTGTGCGTCGGATGCGGATCGGCCGGTCCGTTGTTGACGGCGGACACGAGCTTCGGCTTGCTCATGTCGTCGATGTCGAGGATGAAAAACCCGTGATGCCAGTACGACACGTAGAGCCGGTTGCCATGGCGCAGCGGATGATGGCAGCGCGGCTTGACGTAGTTGTCCCACGGATACTCTTCGCCGCCGGCGACGTGCTGGCCGGGGATCCACCAGCGCCCTACCTCCTGCGGCGCATCCGGCTTGGCCAGGTCGAGGATCATCATGATGTTGCCGACATAGCCGTCCGCTGTGGGCGAGATGTATGCGTAGCGGCCGTCGAAATCGTAGCGGTGCACGCCGCCGCCTTCGCCGCTGACACGCCACTTGTGGACGAGCTTCGGTTTCGACGGCGTGGAAACGTCGAAGATGCCGAGGCCGCCGCCGAATTCGGGCGCGCCCTCGCGGAATTTTTCGTAGTTGATCACCATCAGGTCGTTGGCGACACGCACCTTGTGCGAATGCCAGCCCATCGGCACGTCGAGCTTCGCGAGCAACTTCGGATGTTTCGGATCGGCGACGTCGTAGATCGACGTGCCGTCCGGGGGCCGCATGTGCGACACATACAAGATGTTCTTGTCCCACCACACCTGGCCGCCTCCGGGACAGTCGATGTGACTGACGAGCTTGGTGTTCGACGCGCGTGCCATCCGGCTTGATCCTTACAGCAGCTTCACGACATCGCCCGAGGCCGTGCGGCCGTAGCGGGTCAGCAACCCGAACGCCACGAGCGCCGGTTCGTCGCTGGCGACGAACAGGATCAGCGGATCGGTACCGTCGTTGACGTACTCGGTCCACATGCCGCCGGGTATCGCCACGGTGTCGAATCGTTCCAGCGCGAATCGCTGGCCGTCGACGAGCGCGTGACCGCGTCCTTCGAACGGCGCGACCAACAGGCTCGCCGATTGCTTGATCGGCAGCGTCTTTTCGCCAGCGCGCAGCATCTGCATGAAATAGGTCATCGTCTTGTAGACCGGGCCGCCCGACAGCGGATCGACGTACTCGATCAGCAGGCCCTCGTGCTGGTTCTCAGCGTAGTCCCGGTGCTTCTCGAGCAGCTCGCGCATCGCGTCGTAGCGATAGACGAACATCGGCGACGATCCGCCGACGCCGCGAAAATGATTGACGAAGCGGGGACGCAGGCCGCCGG
Organism: Pseudomonadota bacterium; assembly: GCA_041691615.1. Classification (GTDB taxonomy): domain Bacteria; phylum Pseudomonadota; class Gammaproteobacteria; order Burkholderiales; family Casimicrobiaceae; genus VBCG01. The sequence goes on along the minus strand of JBEPUI010000051.1, from coordinate 6,426 downwards.
CGCCGTAGACCCGCGCCGAATAGTCGGTGGGAAAGCGCGCGCTCTGCTTCGCCGTGGCCACGCCGGCTTCCTTGTAATCGTGGTCGAATGCCAGCGCGTTGAGGCTTTCGACGAGCGGATAGTCGAGCACCGAAAGATTGATCGCGGGCTCACCGCCGGTGTTGCCGTGGTTGTGCCACGTGTCGCGCGGCGTCAGCACCATGTCGCCCGGACCGAACGTGATGTCCTCGCCTTCGACGCCGGTGAAATTCTGCGAGCCGGTCAGCCCGAAGCGAATGGCGCTGGCGGTGTGGCGATGCGGCGGCATCAGCTCGTGCGGATCGTTCTGGCGATAGGCGGTGTACATCGTGCTTACCGTCGCGCGGCGCGGCGCGAGTCCCGGATTGATCAGCACCAGCGAGCGGCGGTCGGTGTCCTGTGCCGTGATCAGTTCGGCGGAGCGATGCAGCAGCGATTCGAGGTCGTCCTTGTAGCTCCAGCGGAATGGCACCGGCTTGGGCCCGTTCATCAACTGGAGGATCTCGTCGTGCTCGACGTCCGATTGCTTGGCCCAGAACGGGAACAGGTTCTTCGCGCTGATTTCGGCGTACATCTCGCGCAACGCCACGTCCTTCGCGGCGCCCGACATAGTCATTTCGCGGTGATTGCCCATGGGGTTTGCCTGCCTGCAACGACTCGACCGGGCGATGGTGCCAACCAATCGCGGCAATGTCAACCATTCACAACCAAACGTGATTTGGTTGTCATACTGCTTGTAGGCGACGGCGTTAGTGTTTAGCATGCCATTCTTCGCGAGGGTGAACACCATGCGCAACCAGACTCAACCAGAAATCGACAAATCACCCGATTTGGGAGAGCTGGTGAGCCAGTTGAGAATGCGCGTTGCCGCCGGCAAGGGCCTGCCGGCGGAACGTGCGATCGCCGAGGAATATGCGGTCAAGCGGCATCGCGTTCGCCAGGCGCTGGCGCTGTTGCGCGAGCAAGGCGACATCGAGGCGACGCGACGCAGTACCGCGGCAGGCGGCGAGTCGCTGATCCGCTCGACCAATCCGCTCGAGGTGATCGAACTGCGCCTGGCGCTTGAACCCGCGCTGGCGCGACTGGCAGCCGTGCGCGCGTCACCGCTCGAGATCGCGCGCATCCTGCGCGCCGCGACCACGCCGCCGGACATGCAGCGCAGCACCGCCGACCTCGCGTTCCACAAGCTCGTCGCCGCCGCCAGCGGCAACGGCCTCGCGGCCGATTTTTATTCGCTGTTGCGGAAGGTGGGCGCCGATTCGCGCGTGCGCGTGCAAACCACCGCGCCGGCGTGTCCCAACCGCCTTGCGCAGCGCGACCAGGAACACCATGCGCTGGCCGATGCGATTGCGGCGCGCGACCCCGAGCGCGCCGAGGCGGCGATGCGCGCACACCTCAACGCCGTGCATCGCATCATTCTCGATCGTCTGCTTGCCAGCGACGCCGCGTAAGCCGCGCCGCCCGCGAGCGAGCTTCCGTGGTGGCGATCGCGACAAGAGCTTTGCCGCAGTCTCCGCGAAAGCGGGAATCCGGTGTTGTTCACCGCCCGCCGGATTGCAGCGCTTTCTTCGAAGCCATCAGCAGTCGCCCGCGTTCGCGCGCAAGGCGTTGCATTTCTTCCACCGAATAATCGAACAGGCCGCCCTGTGTCTTGAGTCCCAGCTTGCCTTCGGCGACCTTGCGCGATATCGTCGCCGACACGCCGGTGTCGTTGCACAGATCCTTGTTCAGGTAGCTGGCGACGGCGGTGTAGATGTCCAGGCCCGCCACGTCGAGCAGCGCCAGCGGACCAATGACGCCCAGCTTGTAGCCGATGCCCCATTTGACAATGGCGTCGATGGCCTCGGCCGACGCGACACCTTCGTCGAGCAGGTGCAGCGCTTCGCGCATGATCGCGTAGAGAATGCGGTTCTCCACGAACCCCGGAACATCGCGATCGACGATTCCGGCCACCATGGCCATGCTTTCCACGACCGCGACGGTCGCGGCAACCGTCGACGCGTCGGTCTCGTTGCCCTTGATCACTTCGATCACGGGAATCAGGTGCGGGGGATTCGACCAGTGCATGCCGACGATGCGACCCGGATTCTGCATTCCCGCCTGCAGCGCCGAGATTGGAATGCCGGAGGTATCGGAGGCGACGATCGCGTCCGCGCGGGCGAGCGCGCAAAGCTGCTGCAAGACCGAGCGCTTGACTTCCAGGCGTTCGGAAACGTTCTCCACGATGAAGTCCGCGCCGGCAATGGCCGCGTCGGCGTCGTGCGCCAGTGTCAGGCGCGCCCGCGCCTCGTCGACGCCGGACTCGGTGACGAAACCGCCGCCCTGCAGCGAGGCGAACACGAAGTCGAGCGTCCCTCGGGCCTTTTCGATCTGGCCGGCGTCGATGTCCGAAAGTGTCGTCGTGTAGCCGTTGCGGGCGAACGTCGCGGCGATGCCCGGCCCCATCGTTCCCGATCCGACGATGACGACCTTCTTGATGTTCTCGACGAGCATGGGCTTCCTTGATGATGCTTGTTTGACGGGGCCTAGGCGAATGGACGCGGGTGCTCGACGCTCTTCGCGTTTTCCCGCTCGAAGCGGTCGCGCTTGCTGAGCTTGCGCGCGGTTGCGGGACCAATTAGGCAATAGTGGCGCGTGTTCTCGACGTGTCCGTGCGCCTGCCAGCAGTTTCCTTCCGCCGTCACCCACAGGTCCGCCCCGAGCCGTCGCAGGTCGAACGGCCGCGAGTAGCTTCGCAACGTACGGCGTCCGGCGTTGTCGGCGTATTCGTGAAAGTACGACATTGCGAGCTCGCGCAAGCAGCGATACACCGGATCGCGATAGCGCAACGCGATTCCGTTCGACTTGGAAATCGCGCCCCATTGCAGTCCGCGGCGGAACAACGCGACCACGTGCGGATAGTCGCTAGCCTCGCAACCCAGGTGCATCAGCATCGGTGGCTCTCCATGGATCCACAGCGCGCACGCGGCGAGCATCGCCGCCTCCATGCAATGGGCACGGCGATTGGCGAGCACGCTTCGCACCGAGAGGAGGGTTTCGCCGCCGAGCTCGTGATTGGACGGCAATGCATTGACGAACAGCTGGATGCGTTGCGGCGTGTCCAGGCGGCCGAGCGTCGTGAACTCGCTGCGGGTGAGGCCCAGGTCTTCGCGACGGGCGCGGCGTGGCGGCATCGAATTCCCTCTCGACCCGCGCACCCGGACAGCGGGCGACGATTGAACGCGGGCCGCCACATTGTAGGGCGGCCTCGCCAAATTCCGCTACGGAAGAACGCGACGCGCGATCCGTGAGGTACATTCGTGCACTGGCGGCCACCGTTGCCGTGACGCCGGCCAGACCGGAGCACTTGGCGATGGGCGAATTCCGCGCGCTTTTGCTGACCGACGTGATCGACAGCACCCGGCTTACCGAGGCTCTCGGCGAAGCCGCGATCGCCGCCCACTGGATCGCCCACGATCGCGCCGCTCGCGACTTGCTGCGCACCTGGCGCGGCCGCGAGATCGAACGAACCGACGGCCTGCTCGCCGTGTTCGACGACGCCGCCGATGGCGCGTCTTTCGCCGTCGACTACCACCGCATGCTTGCGATGCTGGGCCTGCCTTTCAAGGCGCGTGCCGGATTGCACGCCGGGCCGATCACCTTTCGCGAACGCAGCGAAGCCGACGTTGCGCTGGGCGCCAGGCGCTTCGAAGTCGATGGCCTCGCCATCTCGATTGCGGCACGGGTGATGACCACGGCGCTGGGCGGACAGACGCTGCTCACCGTTGATGCGCAGCGCATGTTGGGCGCATCCGCCTTGCGCGTGCAGTCGCATGGTCATTGGCGACTCAAGGGGCTGCAGGAGCCGGTCGAGTTGTTCGAGGTCGGGGACGAGCACGCCGCATTCACGCCGCCACCCGATGCCGACAAGTCCTATCGCGTCGTCCGCGAGGGCAATGCGTGGCTGCCCGTGCGCGAGATCAAGCACAGCCTGCCGGCCGAACGGGACCTGTTCGTCGGGCGCGGCGAAGCGATGCAGTCGCTCGCGCGCGCCTTGGAGCGCGGCGCGCGTCTGGTTTCGGTGCTCGGGATGGGTGGCACCGGCAAGACCCGCCTGGTCACGCACTTCGCGCGGACGTGGCTGGGCGACTTTCCCGGTGGCGCATGGTTCTGCGACCTGTCGCAGGCGCGCCACGTGGACGGCATTGTCGCAGCCGTCGCGCAAGGACTCGACGTGCCGCTCGGGAAGTCGGATCCGGTCGTGCAATTGGGGCATGCGATTTCAGGACGCGGTCGGTGCCTGGTCGTCCTGGACAACTTCGAGCAGGTGGCGCGGCACGCCGAGGAGACTGTCGGGCGCTGGCTCGAACGGGCACCCGATGCGCAGTTCGTGGTGACCACGCGCGAGCTGCTCGGCGTCGCCGGCGAGCATGCACTGGCGCTGCCGCCGCTCGCCAGCGGCGACGCTGTCGCGCTGTTCGTGAGTCGCGCGATGTCGGCCACTCCGGGGTTTAGCCCGGACGCAAGCGACCTGTCGGCGATCGCGGAGCTCGTGGACGTGCTCGATGGCTTGCCGCTCGCCATCGAGCTCGCCGCCGCGCGAATCCGCGTGATGTCGCCGCGCATGGTGCTGGCGCATATGCGCGACCGCTTCAGGATGCTCGGCGCTCGTACCGGCCGCCTCGATCGCCAGGCGACGCTGCGCGCGGCGTTCGATTGGTCATGGGACCTGTTGAGCGATGCGGAGAAAGCGGCGCTTGCGCAGCTCTCTGTTTTCGAAGGTGGCTTCACGCTGGAATCGGCGACTGCAGTGATCGACTTGTCCGATGTCGCCGACGCCCCGTGGATCGTCGATGTCGTGCAGTCGCTGGTCGACAAGAGTTTTGTGCGCCGGACCGAAAGCGATCGCTTCGATTGCCTCACGAGTGTTCGCGCCTACGCCGCCGAGCACCTCGCGACCGCCGGCCGGTTTCACCGCAGTGGACCCTCGGCGCTGGTGGCTGCGGAACACCGGCATGGACTTTTTTTCGCGTCGCTGGGTCCGAAGCGGGCGATCGAACATTCGTGCGCGGAGGTCGACAACCTGGTTGCTGCGTGCGAGCGCGCGGTGCGCGCAAACGACGCGCAAATCGCAGGACTTGCGCTTGCCGGCGCATGGTCGGCGCTCAAGCTGCGCGGGCCGTTCAAGATCGCCGTCGCGATCAGCGAGAAGGTCCGTTCGATGGGAGCGCTGCCCCCGGCAATTGCGACAACGGTGACGCGAATTAACGCTTCGGCGCTGATGCTGAGCGGACGGATGGCCGAAGCTCGCATCCAATTCGAAACCGCGCTCGCGAATGCCTCGGCCACTGCCGCCGGGGACCTGCCGCACCTGCTTGCCAGTTTCGCCGAGCTGTCGATGCGAGAGGGTTTCGTTGCCGAGGCGCTCCAGCATTTCGAAGAGGCACTCGCGCGCCACTCCGACGCTACCGATTCAGCCTTCGAATGCGGCGTGCTTACCGGACTGGGCACGTGCCACGAGTATCTGGGCCAACTGGATCGCGCGGGTGACTACTATCGGCAAGCGCTCGACGTCGCGCGCGCGAGCGGCGAGCGCCGGTGGGAAGGCGGCGCGCTGGGCAATCTCGGCCAGTTGAGCGCGAACCTTGGAGAGTCGACGCAAGCGCAGTCGTTTTACGAATCGGCAATCGCCGTCGCGCATGAACTGGGCGATCGCCAGTGGGAGGGCAACGTACGCTGCAACCTGGGGCTTCTGTACCAGGCCGAAGGGCGGCTCGACGACGCAACCCACCAGCTGGATGCCGCACTTGCATCGGCACGCGAACTGGGTCACGCGCGCCTGGAATGCGTGGTGCTGTGCAACCTCGGCATCGTGCTGGAAGCGCGCGCGCAACATCAGAGCGCACACCAGCATTATCTGCAAGCCGTCGACCTCGCGCGCCGCTTGGGCGATCGTCGATTCGAGGGACAGTTCCTGGGCTACCTGGGTCTATCGCATGCGAGGCTGCAGCGTTTCGACGCGGCTGCCGCTTGCATGGAGAACGGCGCGGCGTTGCTGCGGGCCGTGTCCGACAATGTCAGCCTCGGCGTGCTGCTGTGCGCGGACGTCGAAGTCGCGCAGTTGTCCGGCGACCCGCGTCGCGCCAGGGAAATATTCGACGAGGTCGAGCGCATGACCGCCGAAGCGGAAGTCGAGCCGAAATCGGACCTCGGCATCGCAAGGGCCCGGGCACGCGGATTGGTTGCCGCGGCGGCACCGTCTCAATCGCCATGAAGCGCATGCCGCAGCGTCGCCCTCTCAAGCGCTATGAAGCGCATGCCGCGTCGTTCAGGGCGATGCGCTTGGGGTGCAACCAAATGTCGTGGGAACGGACTCGGGCTTGGGTAGCCGCTTACCATTCGCATCCGCATTCGCATCCGCATCCGCAT
>JBEPUI010000050.1:0-23999 GCA_041691615.1 Pseudomonadota bacterium | reverse complement strand
GTCCCGTTCCCGTTCGTCCCGTTGCCATGCGCCCCGTTGCCGTTTTCGCTCGCCCGTATTCGCGCCATTTCATCCAGCCCGCGGTCGGTCGATACGCGATCTGCTTTTTCGGCGATGGTCGACTCGGCCTTGATCGCAGGTCGGCGCCGGATCGAACTCGACAGTTCGGGCGCCGGCAGGTCGAGCAACGACTTTGGCGCCGCACCGAACATCGGTTCGACGGCATCCGCGAAGATGTCCGTTTCCGGTGCAGAAGAATCGCCTGGCACGGCGGTCATCCGCGCAGCCTCCGCGGACAGCTCCGCATGCGTGAAGAACGGTTCCACGCGCTCCGCTGGCGGCGCATCCACCGTCTTCGCCGAACCTTCGGTGTTGCCATCCCCGGACACATCCACGCGCACGTCGCGCGTGCGCCGCGCCGCGTTCGCGCGCTGCACCTTCTCGCCGAACGTCTTGAGCTCGTTGCGCACGGTCTCGATGTTCTCGTCGGCCACCGGTGCCAGGTCGTCGGAAAGATAGACAAGCTTCTGCTGGCCGATGTCGATCTGGTCGCGGTCGCGCAGGAAATGCTTCTGGATCGCCTTGCCGTTGACCAGCGTGCCGTTGGTGCTGTCGAGATCCTCTAGGAAGGAATCGTCGAGGATCGTCACCACCGCCGCATGCTCGCTCGACACGGCGGGAAACGGCAGGCACACGTCGTTGTCCACCCGCCTGCCGATCACCAGCCGCTCCTTGCTCAGGTTGACGGGCCTCATCGTCCCGTCGGGCAGGAACAGCACGAGCTTGCCCATGGTGGGCTACTTGGCCTTCTTCTTGGCCAGGAATCGCTTGGCCCAGGTGTTGTCGGGCAGGAAATCGGAAGGCACCTGCAGGATGATCACCGAGATGTTGTCGCGCCCGCCGTTCTTGTTGGCCAGGTCGATCAGCTCGGCGGCCGCTTCGGCCAGGTCAAGCCTATGCTCGTCGACGATCGTGTGCACAACTTCGGGGTCGACCATGTCGGTCAAGCCGTCCGAGCACATCAGGTAGATGTCGTTGGCTTCGACGCGATATTCGCTGATGTCGGCGGGGACGATCGCCTCGATGCCCAGCGCGCGCGTGACTAGGTTCTTGTTGAGCGAATACTTGGCCTGCTCGGGCGTGATCTGGCCCGAGTCGATCTGTTCCTGCAGCAGCGAGTGATCGTGCGTCAGCTGCTCGAACTTCTCGCCGCGCATCCGGTAGCAGCGCGAGTCGCCGATGTGGCCGATCGACACGCGGCTGCCGAAGAACACGGCGGTGACGATCGTCGTGCCCATGCCGGCGCACTCCGGCCGCGCCTGCGCCGCTTCGTAGATGCTCTTGTTGGCCGACGCGATCTGCTGCTGCAGCAGCAGCGCCGCATGCGTGAGTCCGCTTTGCAGGTCGACCTTGGACAGCTCGCGGCCCGAGCGCAGCGGCTCGAGCATGCCGTTGGACACTACATTGACGGCGATGCCGCTTGCCACTTCACCGGCGTTGTAGCCACCCATGCCGTCGGCCAGCACGGCGATGCCCGCCGCGTTGTCGACGTAGATCGTGTCCTCGTTGTGCGAGCGCACCATGCCCGGGTGCGACAGGCTCGCCGATTCGAGTTCCGCACGTTGCGTCATTGAGCGATCAAGCTTCCCGGCAAAGCCCGAAGTTTACGCAGGCTGCACAGGCGGCGATAGTCCCGGCGCAACCAGCGCCCGCCCGCACGGCGATGCAGTACGTTACAAAGTGACCGCCGGCGCGATACGCCGGGTCGCGGTTCCGGCCGGAACGGGTGCGATCCGAGCGATCACGCCCGTCGCGGCCTCAGATCGAAGCGATGTGCTGCTGGTAGGCCCGGCGGTGGCAGCAGCGGTCATACCATGCGCGCAGGTGCAGAAGGTCGGGGCGCTCGATCGGAAACTTGTACCAACGGTGGATCGCGTTGCCGAGCGCCAGGTCGGCCATCGTCAGCGATGCGCCGCCGACGTACTCGCGCGTCGCGAGACGCGCATCGAGCATCCGCCAACAATCGGCGGCTTTCTGCAGCACGACGGCGAGCTTGTCGGCCGGCAGCTCCTCGCGGGGATTGCGCAGCAGCGCGCGAAATGCCGGTCCCATCTGCACGCCCAGCGACGTCTGCTGCCAGTCCATCCAGCGCTCCCCATCAGCGCGCTGCGCAAGATCGGTCGGGTACAGCTTGCCCAGGCTGTGCTTGGCGCACAGGTAGCGAACCACCGCATTCGATTCCCACAGGATGAAGCCGTCGTCGTCAACCGTAGGCATCAGCCCGTTGGGATTGAGCGCCAGGTACTCCGGCGCGCGCGGCGCCCCGAAGGTCTCGACGATATCCAGTCGCTCGAATTCGAGGCCGATTTCGCCGCAGCACCACAATACCTTTTGCACGTTGCTCGACGTTTTGGTTCCGTAGATCTTCAGCACGCTTTCGACTCCTCGTTAATGGTTAGCGGCGTTACTGTTCGCGCGTTTCCTCCGGCGCCAATATCGATCGCGCGGTCGGGAATGCGCAATCGCGGGTGCCCGTATTTCCCTCAGATCGCGGGCATCACACGGATGGGTTTGCCGTCGAGGAAGGCCAGCGCGTTTTCCATGCATTCCTGGTAATACTCGCGGTAGACCTCGAGCGCGCCATAACCGAGGTGCGGCGTCAGCACGACATTGCGCGCGCGGGTGAACGGGTGGCTCGAAGGCAGGGGCTCCTGGTAGAACACGTCGAGCCCGGCCATGATGCGGCCCGACATCACCGCCTGCTCGAGCGCTTGTTCGTCGACCAGCTGCGCCCGCGCGGTGTTGATCAGGATCGCGCCCGGCTTCATCAACGCCAGATCGCGCGCGCCCAGCACGCCGCGCGTGCGATCGGACAGCACGAGATGCAGGCTGATCGCATCCGCGCGCTTCAGCAGCTCATCCTTGGCGACGCGCGTCGCACCGCCGATGCTGGCCTTGGCGTCGGTGAGGTTCTCGCTCCATGCCAGCACCGTCATGCCCAGTGCCTTGCCGTAGGCCGCCATGCGCGCGCCGATGCGCCCGAGGCCGATCAGTCCCAGCGTCTTGCCGTCGAGCACGGGGCCTGCTCGCGTGCCGAGCTGGAAGCGCCCCGCGCGTACGGCGGCATCGCCGGCGGCCATGTCGCGCGCCACCGCGAGCATCAGTCCCAGCGCGATTTCCGCGGTCGAGCTGCTCGACGGGCCGCCGCCGGTGGTGCAGATCGTGACGCCGCGCGCCCGCAGTGCGGCGAAGTCGATCAGCCCGGCGCGCGCGCCGGTCAGCCCGAACATGCGCAGCGCCGGAAGGCGCGCGACCAGCGACGCCGGAAACGGCGTGCGCTCGCGCGTGACGAGCACGATCTCGAACGGCGCCAGTTCGCGCGCGGCGAGGTCCTCGTCTGCGAACGGCTCCTCGAAGAATGTGACGTCGGCGCGGGCGCGCAGCGGCGACCAGTCGGCGCTCGCTTGCGCGACCTTTTGCCAGTCGTCCAGCACGGCGACGCGCGTCACGATGGAATGCTCCGACGCAGTTTCCGAGTGGCTGTCTGCATGAGTGTCCTTGGAGGGGTCAATGCGGGTCGCTTTTGCAGCACCGTCGCCGATACGAGGCCCGGCCTCGCCTGCGCGAGCTCAGGAATCCCGGTGCGAACAGCAGCAAGGGGTAGCCGCCGCCCGCCACTTCGTAGTGCAGTTATCCGGCGGGAATGTCGAGCGTCGGCATGGCCGCGGCAGCGCGCGACTACTTGAGGTTGCGCTGCCACAGTGCGAAGAGCTTGGTCCACGTCGCTTCGGCGGCAGCCGCGTTGTAGTCGTTGCGGGCGGCGAAGCAATAGCCATGGTGGGTGCCCGCAACGGTTTCCATCACATACTTCGCCTTGGCTTTGTCGAGCGCGGTCTTGAGCGCGGGCAAGACGTTCGCCGGCACCGATGGGTCGGTTTCGGCGAATGCGAGGTAGAGCTCGCCCTTGACGCCGTCCAGCTGCAGGTGAGGCGAATCGGCGGCGTCAGTGACCATGTTGACGCCATACAGCGACGCCGCCGCGCGGATTTGCGGAAAGCGCACCGCCGCCATCACCGCGAACGGGCCGCTCATGCAGTGGCCGACGCAACCCACGGCGCCGGGCTTGACGGCCTCCTTCGCCTCCAGGAACGCGAGCATCCCGGCCGTGTCGTCAGCGACCGTGGCGAGCGTGAGGCTGCTCATCGCGCCGCGAATCACCACCGACATCGCATCGCTGCGCCGCGGCACGTCGAAGCGGATCGTGCCGAGCCGGTAGTAGAGGTCGGGCACCAGGCAGAAATAGCCGTGCTTGGCGATGCGCCGCGCGTGGTCCTTCAGTTCCTCGCGAAACCCGGGTGCATCCATGTACAGGATGATTCCGGGAAAGGGCCCGCCGATCGAAGGATAGGCGGCGAACGCCGGCTGGCGTCCGTACTTCGTGGTTACGAATACGTCGTTCTCGATCATGTTGTCGCCACTCCTGGCAGTTGTCGCGCGCCCGCGTCGAGCACGTCGTTGATCCGGATCTATCGCATGCGGCTAGCGACTTGCGCGGCGGTGCTCGAGGCCCTTGGCGACGACCACCACCAGCACCGCGCACAGGATCGGCAGCGCCCCGTGCAGCCAGTGCGCATGCGCATCCATCCATGGCAGCAGCACCGGCTCGCGCACGAACATCTCTCCGGCGATGTAGCCCAGCAACGCGCCGCCGGCGAGGATCAGCAGCGGGAAGCGCACGATCAGCTTGAGGATCAGCTGGCTGCCCGCGACCACCAGCGGGATCGACACCAACAGGCCGAAGGCCAGCAGCAGCACGCTGCCGTTTGCCGCCGCGGCCACACCCAACACGTTGTCGAGGCTCATCACCAGGTCGGCGATCACGACCGTCTTGACCGCCGAGAACAGCCGGTCGCTGCCGGCGATCTCGTCGCCGTCGCTCTCTTCCTCGGCGATCAGCTTGACGCCGATCCATAGCAGCAGCAGGCCGCCGATCAGCTTGAGCCACGGCAGCGCGAGCAGCGACAGCGCGAAAATCGTCAGCACGATGCGCAGCGCGATCGCGCCGGCCGCACCCCAGAACACGCCCAACCGCCGCTGTTTCGGCGGCAGGTTGCGGCACGCCAGCGCGATCACCACCGCGTTGTCGCCCGACAGCAGGATGTTGACGATGACGATCTGGACCGCCGCCACCCAGAACTGGGGCGTTGCCAGTTCCTCCACCATTTCACAGCACCGATTTCAGCAGCTTGCCCATCTCAGCGGGATTCTTTGTCACCTTGATGCCGGACGCCGCCATCACTTCGAGCTTTTCCTGCGCCGTGCCCTTGCCGCCCGAAATGATCGCGCCCGCATGGCCCATGCGCTTGCCCGGCGGTGCGGTCACGCCGGCGATGAAACCGACGACCGGCTTTTTCATGTTGGCCTTGACCCATTGCGCCGCGACTTCCTCGTCGGTGCCGCCGATTTCGCCGATCATGATCACGGCGTCGGTCTCGGGGTCGTCGTTGAAGAGCTTCAGGATGTCGATGTGCTTCAGGCCGTTGACCGGATCGCCGCCGATGCCCACCGCCGACGATTGCCCGAGGCCGAGCTCGGTCAGCTGTCCCACCGCTTCATAGGTCAGCGTGCCCGAGCGCGACACCACGCCGATGCGCCCCTTCTTGTGGATGTGCCCGGGCATGATTCCGATCTTGATTTCATCCGGCGTGATCGTGCCGGGGCAATTGGGGCCCAGCAGCATCGTGCGCTTGCCCTGCATCTTGTAGCGCGTGCGGATCATGTCTCGCACCGGAATGCCCTCGGTGATGCACACGACGAGGTCGAGCCCCGCGTCCACCGCTTCGTCGATCGCCGCGGCGGCGAAGGGCGGCGGCACGTAGACGACCGACACCGTCGCGCCCGTCGCTTCCCTGGCTTCCCTGACCGTTCCGTAGATCGGGATGCCTTCGAAATCCTCGCCCGCCTTCTTCGGGTTGACGCCGGCCACGAAGCAGTTGCGGCCATTGGCATAATCGCGGCACATCCGCGTGTGGAACTGCCCGGTCTTGCCGGTGATCCCCTGCGTGATCACCTTGGTGTTCCGGTTGATCAGAATGCTCATGTCACTTTCCCCTGGCGGCGGCAACCGCCTTTTCCGCGGCCTCGGCCATGTTGTTCGCGCTGATGATCGGCAGGCCAGAGTCGGCCAGGATCTTGCGACCCAGTTCTTCGTTGGTGCCTTTCATGCGCACGATCAGCGGCACCTGCAGCGACACCGCCTTGGACGCCGCGATCACGCCTTCGGCGATGGTGTCGCACTTCATGATGCCGCCGAAGATATTGACCAGGATCGCCTTCAGCTTGGGATTGCGCAGCATGATCTTGAATGCCTCCGTCACCTTCTCGGCGGTGGCGCCGCCGCCGACGTCGAGGAAATTCGCCGGCTCGCCGCCGTAGAGCTTGATCGTGTCCATCGTCGCCATCGCGAGGCCCGCGCCGTTGACCAGGCAGCCGATGTCGCCGTCGAGCGAGATGTACGACAGGTCGAACTTGGACGCGGCGATCTCGTTCGCGTCCTCCTCGTCGAGATCGCGCATCTCGACGATGTCGGCATGGCGGAACAGCGCGTTGGCGTCGAAGTTGAGCTTCGCGTCCAGCGCGATCACCGTGCCGTCGCCGGTGACGACCAACGGGTTGATCTCGGCCAGCGATGCGTCGGTCTCGTCGAATGCCTTGTACAGGCCTTGCAGGATCGTGCGCGCCTGCGCGACACTGGCTTCGGGAATGCCGATCTTGCGCGACACGTCGTCGGCCTGCGCATCGGTCAGCCCGCCGATCGGGTCGATCGCCACGCGATGGATTTTCTCCGGCGTGTGCGCGGCCACTTCCTCGATGTCCATGCCGCCTTCGGAGCTCGCCATCATCGTCACGCGCTGCGTCGCGCGATCGACGACCATGCCGATGTACAGCTCCTTCCTGATGTCCGCGCCTTCCTCGACCAGCAGCCTGCGGACTTTCTGCCCGCCCGGCCCGGTCTGGTGCGTGACAAGTTGCATGCCGAGAATTTCTCCGGCGCGCGCCTTCACCTCGTCGAGCGACTTGGCGACCTTGACGCCGCCGCCCTTGCCGCGACCGCCGGCATGGATCTGCGCCTTCACCACCCACACCGGGCCGCCCAGCGACTTGGCGGCGGCCACCGCTTCGTCGACGCTGAACGCCGGAATGCCGCGCGGCACCGCCATGCCGTAGCGGCGAAAGATTTCCTTGCCCTGATATTCGTGGATCTTCATCGGTCCAATCCTGAATTCGCGACGTCCGAGGGTGATTGGCGACGCATTGTTCGCCAGGGAGGGTGTTGCGCGTGCTAGCCCTTAAGGCTTGGTTGCAGCGGCGCCGCGATACCAGTCCGGATAGTACCGGCGCACGGTATCGGTCGTCGTCTCGAGCGTGTGACAGCGATCGAGCTGGAAAGGCTTGGCGTCGCCGGCACCTTCGCGGTCGAGCCCGGCAAAGGTCTGGATCGCCGCAGTAGGAAGATACCCGAGCATCTCGGTCAGGTGGGTGCAGCCCTTGACGCCGCCCATCGCCTCGTGCAGCGCGAAGCGGAATCCGCGCGCGAGGTTGCTGCCCACCAGCTTTTCGTACGCCGGCTCGATGCGATCGCACTCCCCCGGGTAGGGCATGCCGTCGATGCGCGCTTCGATCGCGCGCACGTTGAGCTCCCGGTCGATCGTCACGCGCACCCACATTTCATGCACGGGCTCGCCGGCGGCGCGGCGTCCGGTCAGCAGGACGAAGTCCTGGTCCTTGACGTCGGTCATGTGGGCATCGATGTCGAACAGTCCGTCCGTGCGTTCGAAACCCTCGTAGGTGGCCCTGCGGACATGCAGGCGCTTGCGGTCGGTGGGAGGCGTGAGGGGCATTCGCTTGAAGGTTCCCGTGGTGCGTGCGATGGCATCGGCCACGGCGGCGATTCGCCCGTTGCGGACGATTACAATGCGTGGCAAAACGCCTATTTTAGGTGCGGCACGCTACTGCCGCAACTTCGGGGCATCGCACGCTGCTGTCGCAACCATCGGAGGATCGCAGTGTTCATCCTTGCACTCGACCAGGGCACGACCAGCTCGCGCGCCATTGTCTTCGACCATGCGGGCGCCGTCGTTGCCGTGTCGCAGGCCGAGTTCCGGCAGATTTTTCCGCAGCCCGGATGGGTGGAGCACGACCCGATGGAAATCTGGTCGTCGCAATCGGGCGTGATGCACGCGGTGCTCGCCAAGGCCGGCATCGCCGCGCGCGACATTGCCGCGATCGGCATCACCAACCAGCGCGAAACCACGCTGCTGTGGGACCGCAACACCGGCCGCCCGCTCGCCAACGCCATCGTCTGGCAGGACCGGCGCACTGCCGACATCTGCGACCGGCTGCGTGCCCAGGGACATGCGGCGATGATCGCTGCCAAGACCGGCCTCGTCGTCGACGCCTATTTTTCCGGCACCAAGCTCAAGTGGCTGCTCGACAACGTGCCCGGCGCGCGCGATCGCGCGCAGCGCGGCGAGCTCGCATTCGGCACCGTCGACACGTGGCTCGCATGGCAACTGACCGGCGGTGCGATGGCGGACGGTGACACTTCTGCGAGCGCCGTTCGCGGTGGCGGCGTTCACCTGACCGACGCGTCCAATGCCAGCCGCACGATGCTGTACGACATCCATCGCGGCGATTGGGACGACGAGCTGCTGGCGTTGCTCGACGTGCCGCGCTCGGTGCTGCCCAAGGTCGTCGCCTCGTCAGGCGTGTGCGCCGAAATCAACCTCGAGCGCGCGCGCATTCCGCTGGCGGGCATCGCCGGCGACCAGCAGGCGGCGCTGTTTGGACAGGCGTGCCACACACCGGGCCTCGCCAAGAATACCTATGGCACCGGCTGCTTCCTGCTGCTCAACACCGGCACCCGCGCGGTGGCGTCGCGCAACAATCTCCTCACCACGGTCGCGTGGCTGCGCAACGGCGTCACCGAATACGCGCTGGAAGGCTCGGTGTTCATCGGCGGCGCGGTCGTGCAGTGGCTGCGCGACGGACTGAAGATCATCCGCCACGCGAGCGACATCGAGGCACTGGCGGCCAGCGTGCCGGATAACGGCGGCGTGTATTTCGTGCCGGCGTTCGCCGGATTGGGCGCGCCGCATTGGGACGCCTATGCGCGTGGATCGATGTTCGGGCTTACCCGCGGTGCGACGTCCGCCCACATCTCGCGCGCCGCGCTCGAGTCGATCGCCTATCAAAGCGCCGACGTGCTGCGCGCGATGCAAAAAGACGCCGGCATCACGCTGACCGAATTGCGCGTCGACGGCGGCGCCACCGCCAACAATCTGCTGATGCAGTTCCAGGCCGACCTGCTGGGCGTGCCGGTGGTGCGGCCCAAAGTCGCCGAGACCACGGCGCTGGGCGCGGCGTATCTCGCGGGATTGGCCGTCGGATTCTGGAAGGATGCCGCCGAAGTCGCCGCCAACTGGCAGGTCGACCGGCGCTTCGAGCCGTCGATGCCGCGCGACCGGGTGGCGGCGCTCACCGCCGGGTGGGACAAGGCGGTCGCGCGCAGCATGGCATGGGCCGATCAGTCGACGTGACGGCCGCACGCCACCCCGCTTCGGCCGTCGCGTTTCCAGGGCCATCGATTTCGGGGATCGCATTCGCGACCCAGCCACCGTCGGGTATCGCGTTGCCTTCGCAGCATTGCGCACCGGCACAAAGGTGTATATGCTCCTAAAAAGCGCGCATATGCACCTATACCTCTCGCGAAGCCTGAATCTCCCGTGAACCGACCCGTTGCCAAGTCCCCTGCCGCGTCGGCCGCCGTCCGGCGCGCGGCCGCGTTGTCCCCGGCCTGCGCCTGCGGGCGGCTGCGCCGCGCCACGCGCGCGCTGACGCAGCTCTACGACGACGCGATGGCGCCGTCCGGACTGCGCATCACCCAGTTCTCGCTGGTTCGCACGCTCGTGCGCGACGGGCCGGTGCGCATCAGCGACCTCGCCGCGCGACTGCTGCTCGATCGCACGGCGCTGTCGCGCACGCTCGAGCCGCTGGTCGAGCATGGATGGGTCGACGTGTCGACCGGCCGCGACGCGCGCACGCGAATCGCCTGCATCACGCGAGCCGGCAAGGCGGCGTTCGCCGGCGCCGAACCGCATTGGAAACGCGCGCAGGCGCAGGTCGCGCGGACGCTGGGTGCGGACAGGCTGGAGGTGCTGATCGGCGTGCTGGGCGAGCTCGAGGCGCTGCATCCGGATGCCCGGGCGAATGTTCGGCCGGATGCCCGGGCGAATGTTCATCCGGATGCCCGGGCGGGTGTTCATCCGGATGCCCTCGCGCGTGTCTGAACGACGACTGCAGGAGCAACCGATGACCACCGCACGCGCCGATTGGCGCACACCCACCGTCGTGCTGGTTTGCGCGGGACTGATCCTGACGCTCGGCATGGGCATACGCCACGGCTTCGGCTTGTTCCTGCCGCCGATGTCGCACGACCTGCACTGGGGCCGCGAAACGTTCGCGCTGGCGATTGCCGTGCAGAACCTGGTGTGGGGCGCAACGCAGCCGTTCGCCGGCATGATCGCCGACAAGTACGGCAGCGGTCGCGTCGTGCTGGGCGGCGTCGTGCTCTACGTGCTGGGGCTCGCCTGCATGGCGTTTCCCGGCGCCCCGTGGACGTTCGTGCTGTCGGCCGGCGTGCTGATCGGCACCGGCCTGTCGGGCGTCACCTACAGCATCGTGGCAGGCGTGCTGGGGCGCGCTTTCCCGCCGGAAAAACGCAGCATGGTGCTGGGCATTTCAGCGGCCGCCGGATCGTTCGGGCAGTTCGCGATGCTGCCGCTCACGCAATGGCTGTTGACGCATGTCGGCTGGCACGGCGCATTGCTGACGCTCGCCTCGGTCGGATTGCTGATGGGACCGCTCGCGATCGCGATGGTCGAGCGCCGCGAGCGCGTGGCGCACGCGTTCCGCCAATCCACGGGCGAAGCGCTGCGCGAAGCGGCCGGCCACCGCGGCTACATGCTGCTGACGCTCGGGTTCTTCGTCTGCGGGTTCCAGGTCGTGTTCGTCGGCGTGCACCTGCCGTCGTACCTGCTCGACAAGGGCTTTCCCGCCAGCGTGGGCGTCACGTCGCTGGCGCTGATCGGGCTGTTCAACATCATCGGCACGTACACCACCGGATGGCTCGGCAGCCGCATTCCAAAGCGCTGGATCCTGTCGTTCATCTACTTCGCGCGCGCCGTGGTCATCGCGCTGTTCATCTGGCTGCCGCTGTCCACGTTCACGATCTACGGGTTCGCGGTGCTGCTCGGCGCGCTGTGGCTGTCCACCGTGCCGCCGACCAACAGCATCGTCGCGCAGATCTTCGGCGTGCGCTATTTGGCGATGCTGTCCGGCATCACGTTCTTCAGCCACCAGGTCGGCAGCTTCCTCGGGGCATGGCTGGGCGGCAAGGTGTTCGACCTGACCGGCAGCTACGACATCGTCTGGTACCTGTCGATCGCGCTCGGCATCGTGGCGGGCATCATCAACCTGCCGATCGACGAGCGCGCGATCGCGCGCGGCCAGGTGCAAACCGCCTAGCGCGCGACCACGGACGAGCGCGCCATCGCGCCCAGGCGCAACCGGCCTGGCGCGCGACGACCGACGATCGCGCGATCGCGCGATCGCAGGCGCAACCGGCCTTGCACGCGACCACGCCGAACGCGACGCGACCGATCAGGACGCCGCGCGATCGTTGTGCTTTAGGTGCTTGATCACGTGGCTCTGGTGGTTCTGCGCACGGGTGATCTGCGCACGCTCGCGGTGGGTGACCTTGCCATCGGCTTTCGCATGGGCTTCGTCGGCCTGCACGCGCGCCTGCCCGCGATCGACACGGGCGGTTTCCTTCGGCGTCAGCGCCCCCGAGTCCATGCCTTGCTGGATGCGATCGGCCTGGTGGTCCTCGCTATGGTCGATGCGCGGCGTGTTGTCCTGCGCCTGCGCGAATGCGGGCACGGATGCGAACGTCAGCGCCAGCAGCATCGCCGCAGTGGTCTTGTTGATCATGATGGTCCCTCGTGGTTGGCATGGGCACATGCCCACACCCCGACAACGGGGAGCGCCGGTGCATTGTTTACCGGGTGATGTAACGACGTGTTGCGGGACGCGCCCGGCACCGTGGGACGGCGCCGATATGCCGTCATTCCCGCGAACGAGGGCGATCCAGCGACGCTGCGCCCGCGCTCGCGGGGACGACGCCGGGTCTCAGGGCGAAACGGTCTCGATCGCGTCGGTGATGACGGTGTCCACGCCCCACGCGTGCAGCTCGTCGATGCGAGCCGCTTCGTTGGGCGTATAGCACGCGACGCGAAAGCCCGCCGCGTGCGCACGCTCGACGACACCGGCGTCGAGTGCCTTGTGATTGGCGTCGAGCGCGATGCATTCGAGGCGCCGCAGCCGCTCGAGCCAGTCCGTGGGCAGCTGGTCGAGCAGCAGCGCGCGCGGCAGCATCGGCGCGGCTTCGCGTGCGGCGTCGAGCGCCATTTCGGAAAACGACGACAGCAGCGGCCGCACTTCGGCATCGCGCCACAGCGCGGCGGCATCGAGCGCCACCGCGGCGCCGGTTTCGCGTTCGCGCCCGGGCGTCGGCTTGATCTCGACATTGCAGCGCACGTCGTGCGCGCGCGCCCAGCGTGCAATCGCCGCGAACGTCGGCACCATTTCGCCCGCGTACTTGGCCGAATGCCATCCCCCCGCATCGAGTCGCGCGAGCTCGCGCCAAGGCAGCGCGTCGGCGCGCCCGCGGCCGGTGGTCGTGCGCTCGAGCGTCGCGTCGTGCAGCAGGAACGACACGTTGTCCGCCGACAGCTTGACGTCGAACTCCACCATCCGGTAGCCGTGCGCATGGCCGACGCGCATCGCGGTCAGCGTGTTCTCGGGCGCGAGCTTGCCGGCGCCGCGATGCGCGCACAGTCGCGGATAAGGCCACGCGGCGAGCGCGCTCATCGGTAAATCCCATCGTGTGTCGATACGGCGCAGGCATTCATCGGCGAATCCTCTGGTGTGCCGGTGCGGCGCAGGCATTCATCGGCGAATCCTGTCGGGCATCGTCATGGCGAGCGCGCCTCAACGCACTCTTGCGCCGGTTTCGACGTCGAACAGGTAGACATGCGACGGGTCGGCCGCCACGGCCAGCGTCGCGCCCACCGAATGCTGCGTGTCGTGGGGCGTGCGCAGGACCACCGTCGCGCCGCCGTGCCCGATGTGCGTCAGCGTGTCCGCGCCAAGCTGCTCGATCATCTCGATGGGACCGCTGATCGTTGCGTCCCCCGCGGTGACGACGGCCAGGTGCTCCGGCCGGATGCCCGCCACCACCGCACGACCTGCCTGCGCCGGTCCCTGCGTGAATGCCACGGTGCCGCCGCCATCGAGCTTGACGACGCCGGGCCGCTCTATCCTGCCCGGCATGAAGTTCATCGCCGGCGATCCGATGAAGCCCGCGACGAATTGCGTGGCCGGATCGTCGTAGACTTCCATCGGCGTGCCGATCTGCTCGGCACGGCCGGCATTCATCACCACCATCCGGTGAGCCAGCGTCATCGCCTCGACCTGATCGTGCGTGACGTAAAGACTCGTCGTCCCCAGGTGGCGGTGCATCTTCTGGATCTCCAGGCGCATCTGCACGCGCAGCTTGGCATCGAGGTTCGACAGCGGCTCGTCGAACAGGAACACCGCCGGCTCGCGCACGATCGCGCGCCCCATCGCCACGCGCTGGCGCTGGCCGCCGGACAGCTGGCGGGGACGCCGGTCGAGCAGCGGCGCGAGCTCGAGGATGCCCGCGGCGCGCTGCACGCGCGTCTCGATGTCGCTCTTCTCGAAGCCGCGGATCTTGAGGCCGTACGCCATGTTCTCGCGCACGCTCATGTGCGGATACAGCGCGTAGTTCTGGAACACCATCGCGATGTCGCGGTCCTTGGGCTCGAGATCGTTCACCACGCGATCGCCGATGACGATTTCGCCGCTGGTGATTTCCTCGAGCCCTGCCACCATCCTCAGCAGCGTCGACTTGCCGCACCCGGACGGGCCGACGATGACGATGAACTCGCCGTCGGTCACCTGCATGGTGATGCCGTGGATGACTTCCTGCGCGATGTAGCTCTTCCTGACATCGCGGAATTCGACTCTAGCCATGGGTATCCAGTGTGTCCGCTACTTTTCGGTCTCGACGAGACCCTTGACGAACAGCCGCTGCATCAGTACCACGACCAGCACCGGCGGCAGCATCGCCAGCATTGCGGTGGCCATCACCAACTGCCACTCGGTCGCCTGGTCGCCGCCGGCCACCATCCGCTTGATGCCGATCACCACCGTGTACATGTTCTCCTGCGTCGTGATCAGCAGCGGCCACAGGTACTGGTTCCAGCCGTAGATGAACATGATCACGAACAGCGCCGCGATGCTGGTGCGCGACAGCGGCAGCACGATGTCGAAGAAGAATCGCATCGGCCCGGCGCCGTCGATGCGCGCCGCTTCGGCCAGCTCGTCGGGAATGGTCAGGAAGAACTGGCGGAACAGGAATGTGGCCGTCGCCGAGGCGATCAGCGGCAGCGTGAGCCCGGCATAGGTGTCGAGCAGCCCGAGGTCGGAGACCACCTTGTAGGTCGGAAAGATTCGCACCTCGACCGGGAGCATCAGTGTCAGGAAGATCATCCAGAAACACGTGCGGCGCAGCGGAAAGCGAAAATAGACGATTGCGAACGCGGACAGCATCGAGATCGTGATCTTGCCGACGGCGATGCACAGCGCCATCACGAGGCTGTTCCACATCATGCGGCCGACCGGCGCCTTCGAGCCGAGCGTGCTGCCGTGCGCGAGAACGTCGCCGTAGTTCTTGATGGCGTTGCCGCCCGGCAACATCGGCATCGGCACCGTTGTCACCTGGTCGAAGGTCAGCGTCGACGCGACGAACGCCGTGTACAGCGGCAGCGCGACCACGGCCACGCCCGCGATCAGGACCAGGTGGCTTGCGACGGACAGGAGGGGACGGCGCTCGACCATGGGATCAGTACTGCACCTTGCGTTCGACGTAGCGGAACTGGATCACCGTCAGCACGATGACGATGCCCATCAGGATCACCGACTGCGCGGCCGAGCTGCCGAGGTCGAGCGCCTGCGTGCCGTCCTGGTACACCTTGAACACCAGGATCGTCGTCGCCTGAACCGGACCGCCGCTGGTCGACGCGTCGACGATCGCGAACGTGTCGAAGAACGCGTAGACGATGTTGACCACCAGCAGGAAGAACGTCGTCGGCGAGAGCAGCGGGAACACGATCGTCCAGAACCGCCGCAGCGGCCCCGCGCCATCGATGGCAGCGGCCTCGATCAGCGACTTCGGAATCGATTGAAGTCCGGCCAGGAAGAACAGGAAGTTGTAGCTGATCTGCTTCCACACCGCGGCGGTCACGATCAGGATCAGGGCATCGGTGGGATCGAGCAGGTAGTTCCACGAGATGCCCATTGCGCGCAGCACATGCGTCAGCACGCCCAGCGTGGGATTGAGCAGGAACACGAACAGGATCGCGGCCACCGCGGTGGCCACCGCGTACGGCCAGATCAGCAGGGTCTTGTAGATCTGCGCGCCGCGCACCACCCGGTCGGCGAATACCGCCAGGAACAGCGCAACCGACAATCCGACCACCGCCACCAGCAACGAGAACACGGCGGTGACGCGGAACGACGCCAGGTAGCGCGGATCGTTGAACAGTTCCCGGAAGTTGTCGAACCAGACGAATTCGGTTTTCGCGCCGAACGCGTCCTGCAACAGCATCGACTGCCACAGCGCCTGGCTCGCCGGCCAGAAGAAGAATACGAGCGTGATGATCATCTGCGGCGCAACCAGCGCCAGCGGCAGCCACGATGATTTCCAGACGACCCTTTTTTCCATCGCCTCGGGGGCCCATGGGCAATCGACGGCGCCGCGTGCGGCGCCGAACGGTTACGCCGGGCGGCGCGGAATGCGTCGCCCGGGCTTGTGCGACCGGACTACTTGTTGGCCTTCTGGAAGCGTACGAGCTGCTCGTTGCCGCGCTTGACGGCTTCGTCGAGCGCCTGCTTGGCGTTCTTCTGGCCGCTCCAGACGCTTTCGAGCTCTTCGTCGACGATGTTGCGGATCTGCACGAAGTTGCCGAAGCGCACGCCCTTCGAATTGGCGGTTGGCGGCTTGTTGGTCAGCTCCTTGATCGCGATGTCGAAGCCGGGCTTCTGCTCGTACAGGCCCTTCTTCTTGGCGAGGTCATAGGCCGCCAGCGTGACCGGCACATAGCCGGTCGATTCATGCCAGTCTTCCTGCACTTCGGGCGACGACAGGTACGTGAAGAACTTGGCGATGCCCTTGTAGACGCTCTTGTCCTTCTGCGTGAGCACCCACAGCGTCGCGCCGCCGATGATGGTGTTCTGCGGCGCGCCCTTGACGTCCGGGTAGTACGGCAGCGCCGCGACCGACCAGTCGAACTTGGCGTTGGCCTTGATATTGGCGTACGAGCCGCTCGACGTGGTGATCATCGCGCATTCGCCGCTGTTGAACGACGCCAGCGGCTCGTCCTTGCGGCCCTTGTAGACGAACAGGCCCTTCTTCTGCCAGTCGCTCATGTTCTGGATGTGCTTGACCTGCACGGGGCCGTTGAAGTCGAGGCGCGTGTCGAGGCCGCCGAAGCCGTTTTCCTTGGTGCCGTACGGCACGTTATGCCACGCGCTGAAGCTCTCGAGCTGCACCCACGCCTGCCAGCCGGTGGTGAACGCGCAGTTCGAGCCGGACGCCTTGAGCTTTTCCATCGCCGCGGCCATTTCCGGCCACGTCTTCGGCGGATTCTTCGGGTCGAGACCGGCCTTCTTGAACGCGTCGTTGTTGGTGTAGAGCACCTGAGTCGAGCTGTTGAAAGGCATCGAGATCAGGTGGCCCTGCGTGTCGGCGTAATAGCCGTAGACGGCACCGACAAAAGCCTTCGGATCGAGCTTCTCGCCCGCTTCGGCCATCATCTGGTACACCGGCTTGACGGCGCCCTTCGCGGCCATCATCGTCGCCGTGCCCACTTCGAACACCTGCACGATCTGCGGCGGGTTGCCGGCGCGGTAGGCGGCGATGGCGGCGGCCATCGATTCGTCGTACTGGCCCTTGTAGACCGGCACCACCTTGTAGTCCGATTGCGACGCGTTGAACTTGTCGGCGATCGAGTCGACCTTGGTATTGAGAGCGCCGGTCATCGAGTGCCACCACTGGATCTCGACGACGGCTTGCGCAGACGACGCGAGCGCCGCGAGCGAAACACCGCACAGGACGCTTGCGAAGCGCCGGGTAATCAGGGACATGGAACCTCCTCAGGGAACGGATAACGCGGTCATAGTGCCGCTTTGGCGTTGCGATTCTATTGCAAAACCGGCGGCCGGTGTGAGCGATGCCGCAAGCACGCGGCGATCGGCGAAGCACGGGGCGCCGGGCCGGTCGGTCGTCGGATGCCGCAAGCAAGCGACGGCCCGCGACGCCCGCGGCGACTGGCCGCTCAGTCGTCGGCGTGTGCCGGCATCGCGCCGGCGGGGACGACATGCGTCGCCGGATCGTCGAACGACTCGGACCGGCGGTGCCTGGCCAGCAGCGTGTAGGCGGTGGGCACGACGAACAACGTGAGGATCGTGCCGAATGTCATTCCGCCGACAATCACGAAGCCGATGGGAATGCGAGACTCGGCGCCCGCGCCGAATGCCATGGCGAGCGGCAGCGCGCCCAGCACCATCGCGCCGGTGGTCATCAGGATCGGCCGCAGCCGCAGCGTCGCCGCGTCGACCACCGCATCCATCATGTTTTCGCCCTTGTCCCGCAGCTGGTTGCTGAACTCGACGATCAGGATGCCGTGCTTGGTGATGAGCCCCACGAGCGTCACCAGTCCGACCTGGCTATAGATGTTGAGCGTCTGTCCGCCGAGGTACAGCGCGATCAGTGCGCCGGTCATCGACAAGGGCACGCTCAGCATGATCACGAACGGATGCACGAAGCTCTCGAACTGTGCAGACAATACGAGGTAGATGAAGGCGAGCGCGAGTACGAACGTGAAGTAGATTTCCGAGCCCGACTTGCGGAACTCGCGTGACTGGTTGTCGAGGTCGGTTTGGGCCGTGACCGGCAGCGTCGCCTTGGCCGCCCGGTCCATCGCTTTCAACGCCTCGTCGATCGAGTAGCCCGGCGCCAGCGTGGCGGTGACCTTGACCGCGCGCAGGCGATTGAAGTGGTTGAGCGACTGCGGCGCCACGCCTTCGTGCACGTCGACCAGGTTGGTCAATTGCACCATGCCGCCATCGCGGGCACGCACGTAGGCATCGCTGATGTCGGTCGGCACCGTGCGGTCGCCGGCGGCGGCCTGCACGATCACGTCGTACTGCTCGCCGTCCTTCTTGAAACGCGTCACCTGGCGGCCGCCGAGATAGGTTTCGAGCGTGCGGCCCAGCGTGTCGACGCGCACGCCGATGTCGGACAGCTTGTCGCGCTTGATGTTGACGCGAACTTCGGGCGTATTGAGGCGGAGATCCGTTTGCAGATTGAGAATGCCCGGCGTCTTGCGGACTTCGTCGAGGAAATTGTCGACGATGCGCTGCAGCTCCGGGTAGGCGACCTGCGACATCACCACGTATTCGATCGGCGTGGAACGGAAAGACTGGCCGAGCGACGGCGGATTGATCGCGAAGATGATCGCGCCGGGGATCTGCGCCATCTTCGGCCGCACTTCCTCGGCGATCACCTGCTGCTTGCGCTTGCGTTCTTCCCACGGCTTCAACCGCAGCACCGCGTTGCCGTCGACGACCGTCGGATAGCCCGAAATCGCCGTGTACGCCTCGGTTTCGGGAATCTGGTCGTACAACCGCTCCACCGGCTCGGTCAGGTCGGCGGTGTATTGCGGCGTCGAGCCTTGCGGCGCGGTGACGGTGCCGAAGATCACGCCGCGGTCCTCGGTGGGTGCCAGCTCGCTCTTCAGCTGCGTGAACGTCAGCGCGCCGATGCCGAAGATCACCACCCATGCGGTGCCCACGACCCAGCGATGATGCAGCGCCCACGTGAGCGCGCGCCGATAGCCGTTGGTCAGCGCGACGATCCAGCCTTCGATCAGGTTGTAGATCTTCGAGTGCTTGTCCTGGTGGCGCAGCAGCAGCGAGCACATCATCGGCGACAGCGTCAAGGCGACGAAGCCCGACACCAGCACCGCGCCGGCGAGCGTGAGCGCGAATTCGATGAACAGACGGCCCGTGCGTCCCGTGGCGAACGCCAGCGGCGCGAACACCGACGTGAGCGTGAGCGTCATCGCCACGATCGCGAAGCCGATCTCCTTGGCGCCGGTGATCGCAGCCCGCATGCGCGGCATGCCTTCCTCGATATGGCGGAAGATGTTCTCGAGCATCACGATCGCGTCGTCGACGACCAGGCCTATTGCCAGCACCATCGCCAGCAAGGTCAGCGTGTTGATCGTGAAGCCGGCGAAATACATCAGCGCGAACGCACCGATCAGCGCCACTGGAATGGTCACGATCGGGATGATCGTCGCGCGCAGGCTGCGCAGGAAGAAGAAGATCACCAGCACCACCAGCAGGATCGCCTCGCCGATGGTCTCGAAGACCGAATGGATCGAGCGGTCGATGAACACCGACGTGTCGTAGGCGATGATCAGCTTCATCCCCGGCGGCAGCGACTCGTTCATCCGCTTAACTTCGGTGCGCACGGCGTTCGACAGGTCGAGCGGATTGGCGACCGCCTGCTTGATCACGCCGATGTTGAGCGACGGCTTGCCGTTGAAGCGCGACACCGTGCGCTCGTCGACCGGCCCGATCGCGGCGTTGCCGACGTCCTTGATGCGCACCGGGTAGCCGCCGACATTGGCGATGATGATGTTGTTGAACTGATCGGGCGTCGACAGGTCGGTCTCGGCGACGACGGTGAATTCGCGCGACGCCGACTCGACGCGGCCGGCGGGAATCTCGGCGTTCTGGCGGTTGATCGCGTCCTCGACGTCCTGCACCGTCAGCTTGTAGCCGGCGAGGCGCGTGCGGTCGATGTTGACGCGCATCGACACCTGGCGCTCGCCGAAGATGCGCACGTCGGATGCGCCGGGCAGCACCGACAGGCGCGGCTGGATGTACCGGTGCACGTAATCGGACGCTTCGAGCGTCGACAGCGAACCCGCCTGCACGGCAATGTAGATGACCGGCTGCGAGTCGGCCTCGACCTTGGCGATCACAGGCTCGTCGATCGTGTCGGGCATCTTGGCGCGCACGCGCGACACCTTGTCCCGCACGTCGGCGGCCGCCGAATCCGGATCGCGCTTCAGCGAGAAGCGGACGTTGATGCGGCTGGTCTCGGACCGGCTTTGCGACGTCATGATCTCGACGCCTTCGATGCCGGCCAGCGAATCTTCGAGGATCTTGGTGACCTGCGACTCGACCACTTCGGCCGAGGCGCCGCGATAGGTGGTGTTGACGCTCACCACCGGCTCGTCGATGCGCGGATATTCGCGCACCGACAGGCGCTGGTAGGAAATGAGCCCGATCAGCAGGATGACCAGCGACAACACCGTCGCGAAGACGGGGCGCTTGATGCAAATCTCGGGAAGCTGCACGTGCGGGCCGAGGTCGGAATCGGATCAGGAACGCGGCGACGCCACGGCCGCACCGGGCTTGGTCAAGGCGCTGCTGTCGTCCTTGGCGTCGCGTACCAGCGGCGTGGCGTTGGCCACCGCCACCGGCGAGCCATCGCGGAGCTTGATCTGCCCGGCCGTGACGATCATGTCGTCGTTGCTCAAGCCCTTGACGATCTCGACCTTGGCGTCGCGCCGCTGCCCGGTCTCGACCTTCGTGCGTACCGCCTTGTTGTCGAGCACGCGGAACACGTATTGCTCGTCGCCCTCCGGGACGATCGCCTGCTCGGGAACCACCATTGCGTCCTGCACGTCGCGCGTGACGAGGCGGATGCGCGCGAACATGCCGGGACGCAGCCGCGCATCGCTGTTGTTGACCTGCGCGCGGATCACCACCGAGCGGCCCGCGGTGTCGATCAGCGGGTTGACGGCGATCACCCGCCCGTCGTGCAGCTTGCCCGGGAACGCGTCGAGCGCGATCGACAGCGGCTGGCCGTTCTGCACCTGGCGCAAATACACCTCGGGAACGCGGAAGTCGACCTTCAGCGGATCGATCGACTCCAGGTTGACCATGTCGGCGCCTTCCTTGACGTAGTCGCCGATCGACACCGAGCGCAGGCCGATCACGCCTGAGAACGGCGCGCGTATCTCGGTCTTGGCGAGATGCGCCTGCGCGAGTGCCACGGAGGCCTGCGCGACCTTGAGGTTGTTCTCGGCTTCGTCCTTGGCCTGTCCCGAAATGAAGTTCTGCTTGGCCAAGTCGACCGAACGGTTGTACTTGGATTCGGCGAGCGTCAGGTTCGCGCGGGCCTGCTGGACCTCGGCCTGGTTGACTTGGGGATCGAGCCGCACGAGCACCGATCCCTTGGTCACTTTTTCGCCTTCCTTGAACTGGATCGCGCTGATGCGCCCGGCAACCTCGGGGCGCAACACCACGGATTCGTCGGAGCGCAGGCTGCCGACTGCGGTGATCGTCTGCGGCATCGACGCGCGCGCGACCTTGATGGCTTCGACGGTCACGGCGCGGGGACCGGCAGCGGCCTTGGCGACGTTGGTGCCATTTGCGTTCGGGCCATTGCCGCTTGTCGCAATGCCCGCGGCGTTCGGCGCACGATGCTGGCCTAGCCAGTAACCGGCCGACAACGCCAGGATGACGCCCGCCACGGCGCAGGCGCCCAAGACTGCTTTGTTCATTGTTGCAAGCTGTGCAAGAAGTTCAAAGCGTCGATTATGCGCTACCGGCTTGCGCCCTCGCAAACAAATCCATGCAGTTGCTAGAATGCGCTGGCGCTTTTTAATCCAGGGGCGGGGAGCCGGTTGATGTCATCGTTTTTGCGCGCATTGTTGATTGTGCTCGTCACGTTGTCGGGTGCAGCGGTGCCCGTCGTCCGCGCGGACTCGTTTCCGTCCCATCCCGCGAAGCTGGTGATCCCGTTTCCGGCGGCCGGGTCGCTCGACATCATCGGCCGCGAGATCGCGCAGAAGCTGTCCGAGGCCTGGGGCCAGAGCGTGATCGTCGAGAACAAGCCGGGCGCCGGGGGCAACATCGGCGCCGACTACGTCGCCAAGTCGACGCCCGACGGCTACACGGTGGTGATGGGGGCGCTTTCGACCCACGCCGTCAACCCCACGCTCTACCCGAAGATGCCGTACGACGCGGTCAAGGACTTCGCGCCGATCTCGATGGTTGCGATCACACCCAACGTGCTGGTGGTGTCGGCCAAGTCGCCCTACCACTCGGTGCAGGACCTGGTCGCCGCGGCGAAGAAGGATCCGGGCAAGCTGGCGTTCGGCTCGGGCAGCAACGGCAGCGCCGGCCATCTCGCCGGCGAATTGTTCAAGGTGCAGACCGGCACCGACATCATTCATGTGCCATACAAGGGCGCCGCCCCCGCGACCCAGGCGCTGCTCGCCGGCGACACGCAGTTCATGTTCGACAACCTCGCCAATGCGATGGCGCAGGTCAAGGGCGGTGCGCTGCGCGCGATCGCCGTCACCACCGCCAAGCGCTCGGCGCTGGCCCCCGACCTGCCGACGATGACCGAGGCCGGCTTGCCGGGATTCGACATCTCGACGTGGTTCGGACTGATGGCACCTGCCGGAACACCGAAGGACATCGTGGCGCGCTGGAATGCCGACCTCGTCAAGATCCTCAACACACCGGACATGAAGCAGAAGCTCGCGCTGCAAGGCGCCGAAGCGGCTCCGATGTCGCCCGCCGCTTTCGCGGCATTCATCGAGGCCGAAGTGCCGAAGTACGCGCGCATCATCAAGGCGTCGGGCGCGAAGGTCGACTGACCGCAGTCACATCGGGGAGGCAGGATGAAAACAGGATTGCTGCGTGGCTTGGGAATGTTGATGGCGGTGGTGGCGCTGATCGCCGCGCCGTCGGCATGGTCGCAGGCAGGTGCCTATCCGTCGCGCCCCGTGCGCGTCGTCGTGCCATTTCCTGCCGGCGGCACCACCGACATTCTGGCGCGCGCGATCGCACAGCGCCTGTCCGAAGCGATGGGCCAGCCGTTCATCGTCGACAACCGCCCCGGCGCCGGCGGCAACCTCGGCGCCGAGCTCGTCGCCAAGAGCGCGCCCGATGGCTACACGCTGTTGATGGGCACTGTCGGAACGCACGCGATCAACCCGGGCCTTTACCCGAAGATGCCCTACGACCACATTAAGGATTTCGCGCCGGTGCTGCTGGTCGCCGGCGTGCCGAACATCCTCGAAGTCAATCCCAACGTGCCGGTGCACACGGTGGCCGAACTGATCGCGTACGCCAAGGCCAACCCCGGCAAGCTCAACTTCGCGTCTTCCGGCGCCGGAACGTCGATCCACCTGTCCGGCGAATTGTTCAAGACGATGGCTGGCGTGTCGATGCAGCACGTTCCGTACAAAGGGAGCGCGCCGGCATTGCAGGACCTGATGGGTGGGCAGGTCGACCTGATGTTCGACAACCTGCCGTCGTCGATCGCATTGATCAAGGGCGGGAAGCTGCGCCCGATCGCCGTCACCAGCGCGACACGGTCGACCGCGCTGCCCGACATTCCGACGATCGCAGAGTCCGGCTTGCCGGGCTTCGAGGCGTCAAGCTGGTTCGGCTTGCTCGCGCCCGCGGGCACACCGCCGGCAATCGTCGACAAGATCAATGCCGAAGGCAACAAGTGGCTCGCCTCGACCGATGCGAAGGACAAGCTCGGATCGCAAGGCGCGATCACGGGCGGCGGCTCGCCCAACGATTTCGTTGGCCACATCGCCGCCGAAACCGTCAAGTGGGCGAAGGTGGTGAAGGAGTCAGGCGCGAAAGTAGACTGACGTGCGGCTTGCGCCGCACGAGGTGGACTGACGCGC
>JBEPUI010000049.1:0-24114 GCA_041691615.1 Pseudomonadota bacterium | reverse complement strand
ATCAGGATGTTGACGACGATCAGGAACCCGAGCTGCCCGCCGGGAAGGCTCGTCAGCAGGTGCTCGACCCACACGTTGCCGCTGACGCCGTAGAACGTCAGGCTGAACACCCGTGCACCGACCAGGATGAATACGACGAACGTCGACAGCCGCACCGTGGTGTCCATCGCCTGCTTCAGCAGCGACAGCGACAGCCGCCGCCGCGCGAGCGCCATGATCAGCGCGCCGGTCGCGCCCATCGCGCCGCCTTCGGTCGGCGTGGCGACGCCGAGGAAGATCGTGCCGAGCACGAGGAAAATCAACGCGAGCGGCGGGATCATCACGAACGTCACGCGCTCGGCGATCCGCGACAGCAGTCCGAGTTTCAGCAGACGGTTGATCGCCGCGGCGAAGAACGCGACGCCGGCGCCCACTACAGTCGACACGACAATGGTTTCGTCGAGCGCGCGCTCGGCCATCCGCAGCTTCGCGTAGGCGACCGCGCAGCCGATCGCGATCGCCGTCAGTACCAGCAGCGAGCGCACCCCGCTGCTGCCGTCGGGCTCGCGGATCGTGCGTGCTTCGGGCGGCAATGCCGGCGCGAACTTCGGCCGGAACCCCGTCACGCCGGCGATGTAGATCGCGTACATCGCCGCAAGCGTGATGCCGGGAATAAAGGCGCCCGCATACATGTCGCCGACCGAGCGGCCGAGCTGGTCGGCCATGATGATCAGCACCAGCGACGGCGGAATGATCTGCGCCAGCGTGCCCGATGCCGCGATGACGCCGGTGGCGACGCGGCGGTCGTAGCCGTAGCGCAGCATGATCGGCAGCGAGATCAGTCCCATCGAAATCACGCTCGCCGCAACGACGCCGGTGGTCGCCGCCAGCAGCGCGCCGACGAAAATCACCGCGTAGGCCAGGCCGCCGCGCATCGGCCCGAACAGCTGGCCGATGGTGTCGAGCAGGTCTTCGGCCATTCCGGAGCGCTCGAGAATCAGTCCCATGAACGTGAAGAACGGCACCGCCAGCAGCGTGTCGTTCGACATCACGCCCCACACGCGGTCGGGCAACGCCTGCAGCAGCGAAAAGTCCAGCAGCCCGAGGTGGATGCCGACGAAGCCGAAGGCGATGCCGACCGCACCGAGCGAGAACGCCACTGGAAAGCCGATCAGCAGCGTGACGATCAGCGCGACGAACATCAGCGGCGGGAGATTCGCGACGAGCCATGCGCTCATGGCCGGTCTCCGGTTTCGACCCCGCGCAGGCGCGCGATTTCATCGGCGAGCTCTTCTTCCGCGTTCTTGCTGTGCTGCTTCTGCAATGGATCGGGGATGCGACCCATCAGGAACGCGATGCGCTTGATGAGCTCGGAGATGCCCTGCAGGATCAGCAGGAAGAATCCCAACGGCACCAGCAGCCGCGCCGGCCAGATGATGAGTCCGCCGGCGTTGCTCGACACCTCGTGGCGCAGGTACGCGTCCTCCAGCAGCGGCCACGACAGCCACATGATGATCGCCGACATCGGGAACAGGAAGAACAGGATGCCGATGATGTCGACCCAGTTCTGCGCGCGCGCCGACGTGCGGCCGGAGATGATGTCGATGCGCACGTGCTCGTTGCGCAGCAGCGTGTAGCCGGCGCCGAGCAGGAACACCGCGGCGAACAGATACCACTGGATCTCGAGGAACGAATTCGAGCTGTAGTCGAAGATCTTGCGTACCGTGGCGTTGGCGGCGCTGATCAGCACCATGACCAGCACGACCCACGACAGCGCGCGACCGAGGCGTTCGTTGATCGCGTCGATCGCCTTCGACAATCCGAGCAGGGCATTCAAGCGGGTACCTCCGGAAGGGCGGGCTTGGCGCCGCCTCGAAATCGATCGGTCGACCGCCCAATCGCGGCAAAACCGGGGCAATTATAGGGGAATTGCGCGCCGGGAGCGCTGCGGCCTGCGAGCGCAATCGCGCGGCGATTGCAATGCTAAAATCGACTTCCCTCCCCGCCAACGGTTCCGCATGTATTCGCGCAAGATCACCCTCGAGATGGCCGACCCCGACGTGTGGAAGGCGATCGCCGCCGAGAATCGCCGGCAGGAAGACCACATCGAGCTGATCGCATCCGAGAACTACGCGAGTCCGGCCGTACTGGCCGCGCAAGGGTCGCAGCTCACCAACAAATATGCGGAGGGCTATCCGGGCAAGCGCTACTACGGCGGCTGCGAGTACGTCGACATCGTCGAGACGCTGGCGATCGAGCGTGCCAGGAAGCTGTTCCACGCCGAATTCGCCAATGTCCAGCCCCATTCCGGTGCGCAAGCCAACCAGGCGGTGTTCTTCGCGACGGTCAAGCCCGGCGACACGGTGCTCGGCATGAGTCTGCCGCACGGCGGCCACCTGACGCACGGATCGCCGGTCAACCAGTCGGGCAAGTGGTTCAACGTCGTCGCCTACGGCCTCGATGCCGAAACCGAACTGATCGACTACGATGCTGCCGAACGGCTCGCGCGCCAGCACAAGCCCAAGCTGATCATCGCCGGCGCCTCCGCGTATTCGCGCGTCATCGACTGGAAGCGGTTCAAGGCGATCGCCGACGAGGTGGGCGCGCCGCTGATGGTCGACATGGCGCATTACGCGGGCCTCGTTGCCGCCGGCGTGTATCCATCGCCGGTGGGCATCGCCGACTTCGTCACGACGACGACGCACAAGACGTTGCGCGGTCCGCGGGGCGGGCTGATCCTCGCCGACGCGATCCACGAGAAGGCGATCAACTCGGCGGTGTTCCCCGGCCTGCAGGGCGGACCGCTGATGCACGTGATCGCCGCCAAGGCGGTGGCGCTGGGCGAGGCGATGAAGCACGACTTCAAGGTGTACCAGGAACGCGTGCTGGAGAATGCGCGCGTGCTCGCCCGCGTGCTGCAGGATCGCGGGCTGCGCATCGTGTCGGGCGGCACCGATTCGCACATGTTCCTCGTCGACCTGCGGCCGAAGAAGATCACCG
This sequence comes from Pseudomonadota bacterium, assembly GCA_041691615.1. Classification (GTDB taxonomy): domain Bacteria; phylum Pseudomonadota; class Gammaproteobacteria; order Burkholderiales; family Casimicrobiaceae; genus VBCG01. Next base: position 21,135 of record JBEPUI010000049.1, on the reverse strand, counting down.
GCAAGGCCGCCGAAGCGGCGCTGGCGCAGGCGCACATCACGATCAACAAGAACGCGATTCCCAACGATCCGGAAAAGCCGTTCGTGACATCGGGCATCCGCGTTGGCAGCCCGGCGATCACGACGCGCGGCTTCGGCGAGATCGAGAGCGAGACGCTCGCGCACCTGATCGCCGACGTGCTCGACGCGCCGGCCGACGAAGGTGTGCTGCGCGTGGCGAAGAAATCGGTCGCGGAGCTGACGTCGCGCTTCCCGGTCTACAAGTAGCCGGCGATGAATTGCCCGTTCTGCACCAGCGCCGACACGCAAGTCATCGATTCGCGCGTGTCGGAGGCCGGCGATTCGATTCGCCGCCGCCGTCGCTGCATGGCCTGCCAGAAGCGCTTCACCACGTACGAGAACGCCGAGCTGCGGCTGCCGCAGGTCGTCAAGGCCGACGGCTCGCGCGCCGATTTCGACGAGGGCAAGATTCGCGTCGGCTTCCAACGCGCGCTGCACAAGCGGCCGGTGCCCACCGAATACGTCGACGCCGCGATCAAGCGCATCGTCCAGCACGTGCTGTCGCTGGGCGAGCGCGAGATACCCGCGCGCGACATCGGCGAGCGCGTGATGGACGAATTGAAGAAGCTCGACAAGGTCGCCTACATCCGCTTCGCTTCGGTGTACCGCGCATTCGAGGATGTTTCCGACTTCCAGGACGCGATCAAGGAAGTCGAGACGCCCGTGCGCCGGGTGCGCCGCTGACGATGGCGGTGACGGACACGCGGGCGGCCGATCGCGCATTCATGTCCCGGGCGCTGGCGCTTGCCGAGCGCGGCCGCTACACCAGCACGCCCAATCCGCATGTCGGCGCGGTGGTCGTTCGTGATGGTGCCGTCATCGGCGAAGGGTTCCACCAACGCGCCGGCGAAGCGCACGCAGAGGTCGCGGCACTCGCCGACGCGCGCGCGCGCGGCAACGATGTCCGCGGTTCCACCGTTTACGTCAATCTCGAGCCCTGCAACCACCAGGGACGTACGGGACCCTGCAGCAAGGCGCTGATGGACGCGGGCGTCGCTCGCGTCGTGTTGGCGATGCGTGATCCCCACGCGCCCGCGAAAGGCGGCGCCGAGGCGTTGATCGCAGCGGGGATCGACGTCACCGAAGGCGTGATGGAGGACGACGCGCGCGAGCTCAACATCGGCTTCGTGTCGAACGCCACGCGCGGCGTGCCGTGGGTGCGCAGCAAGATCGCGGCGTCGCTCGACGGCCGTACCGCGCTGATCAACGGCCGGAGCCAGTGGATCACCGGCGCGGCTGCGCGCGCCGACGGACACGCGTGGCGCGCGCGCGCCTGCGCGATCGTCACGGGCATCGGCACGGTGATCCAGGACAATCCATCGTTGACGGTGCGCGACGTCGCGACGACGCGACAGCCGTTGCGCGTGGTCATCGATCGCCATGGCGACACGCCGCGCGACGCACGCGTGCTCGACCAAGGCAACGCGTTGATCGTGACGGCGCGGCCGAAGCCCGGCGCGGCGTTTGGCGACGTCGAGATGCTGCAGTTGCCGGATGCCGACGGTCGCGTCGATCTCGCGCAGTTGCTGCGCATGCTCGCCGGGAGGGGCATCAACGAATTGCACGTCGAGGCGGGCGCCAAGCTCAATGGCGCGTTGCTCGACGGCGGATTGATCGACGAGTTCCTCGTCTACCTGGCGCCGTCGATTCTCGGCGACCCGGCGCGAGGGATGGTGGACCGCATGGCGCCGATCACCGAACTGTCGGCGTGCACGGCGTTGGCGTTTCACCGCGTCGACCGCATCGGCGACGACCTGCGCGTGGTGGCGCGCGTGCTGCGCGACGCTGGCAAGGAGAGCTGATGTTCACCGGCATCGTGCAGGCGGTCGGGCGCATCGACGCGGTGGAAACCCTTGGCGAAGGCAAGCGGCTGGTCGTCGATGCGCAGGTTTTGGACCTCGCCGACGTCGCGGTCGGCGACAGCATTGCCGTCAGCGGCTGCTGCCTCACCGTCGTGTCGATCAGGGATTCGTATCTCGCGTTCGATGTGTCGGCGGAGACGATTGCGCACACCGTGGGGCTGCGGGAAGGCGCGCGGGTCAACCTCGAGAAATCGTTGCGATTGTCCGATCGACTGGGCGGCCATCTCGTGCAAGGACACGTCGATGGCGTGGGGACGGTTGCGGAGTTCGCCGCGGTCGAAGGCGATGAGGGCCGCAACTGGCGGCTGGAAATTGATACGCCTCGCGAGCTCGCGCGCTTCATTGCCGGCAAGGGATCGATCGCGATCGACGGCGTGAGCCTGACGGTGAATGCCGTCGAGGGCGGGCGCTTCGATGTCAACCTGATTCCGCACACGCTGGCGGTGACGACATTGAACGCGCTGGCGTCAGGCGCGCGCGTCAATCTCGAGGTCGACATGATGGCGCGGTATGCGGCGCGGCTGCTGGAGGTCGAACGGTGATGGGCGGATGGATGCTGTGCGTTTTTCAGCCGTCATTCCCGCGAAAGCGGGAACCCAGTGCCGTTGTGCTCCGCCATGCCGTCATTCCCGCGAAAGCGGGAACCCAGCGACTTTGCATCTGCGCGCGCAAGACTCTGGGTTCCCGCTTTCGCGGGAATAACGGCAAGCGTTGCATGTCAGCAGGAACCCACGACTCGACCGCGCGATAATGACGGCAGCACTCGAATAATCTGGAGAACACCATGGACCTGACGACACTCGAACGCCTTCCCCTGTGGATCAATGGACGCGCCACGCCCGCGCTGACCAAACGCTATGGCGAAGTCACCAATCCCGCGACTGGTGAAGTGGTGCGCCACGTCCCGCTCGGCAACGCCGCCGACGTCGATGCCGCCGTCAAGGCGGCCACCGCGGCGCTGCCCAAGTGGCGTGCACAGCCGGCTTTGCGTCGGGCACGCGTGCTGATGAAGTTCCGCGAGCTGATGGACGCGAACAAGAAGGAGCTCGCCAAGATCATCACGCAGGAGCACGGCAAGACGCTGTCCGACGCCGAAGGCTCGATCACGCGCGGCATCGAGGTCGTGGAATTCGCGATGGGGATTCCGCACCTGATCAAGGGCGAGTTCGGCGAGAACGTCGGCACCGATGTCGACACGTGGTCGCTGCGCCAGCCAGTGGGCGTCTGTGCAGGAATCACGCCGTTCAATTTTCCCGCGATGGTGCCGATGTGGATGTATCCGGTGGCGATCGCCTGCGGCAACACGTTCATCCTCAAGCCTTCCGAGCGCGATCCGACGATGGCGATGCGGATGGCCGAGTTGCTGACGGACGCGGGGCTTCCCGACGGCGTGTTCAACGTCGTGCACGGCGACAAGGAGTCGGTCGACGCGATCCTCGCGCATCCCGGCATCAGTGCGGTGTCGTTCGTGGGCTCGACGCCGATCGCCAAGTACATCTACGAAACCGGCGCGCGCTACGGCAAGCGCGTGCAGGCATTGGGCGGCGCGAAGAACCATGCGGTGGTGATGCCCGACGCCGATCTCGACTACGCGACCGAGGCCATCATCGGCGCGGGTTATGGGTCGGCAGGCGAGCGCTGCATGGCGCTGTCGGCGATCGTCGCCGTCGGTGACGTCGGCGACGCGCTGGTCGAGAAGCTGGCCGCGCGCTCGCGCACCGTCACCACGGGGCCCGGCGACCGCGACGAGATCGAGATGGGACCGGTGATCACCTGTGCATCACGTGATCGCATCACCGGGCTGATCGACAAGGGTGTCGCCGAAGGCGCGAAACTGGTCGTCGACGGCCGCAAGCTTTCGGTCGCCGGCGGCGAAAACGGGTTTTTCGTCGGCCCCACGCTGTTCGACAACGTCGACGCGAAGATGTCGATCTATCGCGAGGAGATCTTCGGGCCGGTGCTCGGCGTCACGCGCGTCGATTCGCTGAACGACGCGATCACGATGATCAACGCCAATCCCTATGCGAACGGCGCTGCGATCTTCACGCGCTCGGGACACGCCGCGCGGCGTTTCCAGCAGGACTGCGAGATGGGAATGATCGGCGTCAACGTGCCGATCCCGGTACCGATGGCGTTCTTCTCGTTCGGCGGCTGGCGCAACTCGCTGTTCGGCGACCTGCACGTGCACGGCATGGACGGCGTGCGTTTCTACACGCGGACGAAAGTGATGACCGGTCGCTGGCCCGACGATGGCAGCGCCGCGCCGGGATTCCACATGCCGGTGATGGGGTAGGGCCTTGCGAAGGAGTTGCGCGACGACGCTTCGATGACCACCCCTCTGCCGCGAGCGGAAAGGGGTTCAACGCAACGACTACGACCCCGATTGAGTTTCAGCGGTCGAGGCGCTTGCCATCGGGCCCGGTCGGGCCGTCGATGCTGAATTTGAAATCCAGCGCGGTCCAGTAGGGGATTGGCTTGCCGTTGAACTGCGCGGGATAGAACGGCGCGTTCTTGAGCGCAGCCATCACCGCCGCGACAAATACCGGGTCATCCGGCAACACCCGCGCTTCGCTGATCTTGCCGGCCTGATCGATCATCAGTAGAGCGGTGAGCGCCAGCGACTGTCCCTTCGCCGCACCCTTGATCGGATACATCGCCGACAGCGTGCCGTTGAGACGCGGCATGCGCGCAGCGGGGTCGGAGAAACGCCGTGCCAACTTTGCCGCGATGTCGTCGCCGAAAAGTTGACGCGCATCACTGGCGCCATACGAAATCTTCCCGATCGGCGCGAACTCGGCGACGACCTGGATTTTGGCGGGCGCGACGGAGACACCTGGAACTTGCGTCGTACGGATCGGAATCTCGGCCGGAAGCGGCAGCATCGACTGTATCGGCGCGACCGGTTCGAGAACGGGCAATGGCTCACCGGCCGCTACCCTGAGTGGAGGCAGAACAATGATATTCGCCGAGAGCACCGACGTCGGCCCCGCGTCGACAACGGTCGCCGGCATCGCACGCAACAGCAGCGCCAGCATCACCAGCACCAGCAGGTGAATGACGACTGAAGCGGTGAACGACAGCGGCAAACGCGACGCAGTCATGCTGCCGGGCGCGGCGGAAATGATCGCTGCGTTCACGTACTGAGATTTCGGCAAGTTCAAAGAGGACGGCCGCGCCGCTATGCGCGGCGCGGCCGTCATTGAATCACAGTCGGCGGTTATTCCGACAGGATCCGCCACGACAGGCGGTGCGAGTAGTCGTAGCTCTGCTTCTTCACCGGGATTTTCGCCACCTGGCCCGTCGTGCCTAGTGTGATGGCGACGTAGAGATCTGGCGTGGTCGAGCCGTCCGGCGTGGAACCGACGATCTGCGCGTCCACCGCACCACCCTCGGAGAAGCATGAATCATCCGTGCACGTGATGCCAGTACTCGAGAACGACGCATCGGTTTGGGATACGCCCTGCGCGAAGTTGCGGATGAACACGTCCGCCGACTGGCCGGTGAGGCAGGGGTCGGTCTGCGGCTTCGTCGCCGAATAGACCACCACCGAAAGCACCGCCTGGTACGGCGACACGATCCGGCTGTGTTCGGCGAGATCGTGCACCCATCCATGCGCCGTGATGCCCGTGGTGCCCTTGCCATCGGTGACTGGCAGCAGGTCGCTGCGAATGATCGGCGACCCGGACACGACAGTGCTCGGCAGCTTTTGCGTACCATCGCGCAACCCGTAGAACGACTGGATTTGATCGTCGCTCAGGTCGGATTCGTCAAGCAGCCGCCCTGTTCCCACGAACACCCAGCGGTCGGCACCGTTGACGATGTCGACTTCGATCTGCGGCGCCGTCGTCACCGGTTGCGGATTGCCCGACGGATCAGTCAGCTTGGCGAACAAGCCGACCGTCCACGCCGAGGGATCGGAATTGCGCATGTCGAAGCGCCACAGGTTGCCATACTGGTCACCGCCGTAGACTTCGTCGGTCATGTAGTTGTGGTAGTCCTGCGTGAATCCCGCGATCTGTGCGAGGCCCGCCGGGCTGCCGCTGCTTCCCGCACCGGTCGACATCGTCTTCAGCACGGCACCCGTCTTGGCGTCGAGGATCCAGATCTTGCCGACGCCGGACGCATTGTTGTAACCCGACGGCACGATCACCACCCATTTGCCGCTCCATCCCGCGGTCTTCGTGACGATGGCCGGGCCATAGGTATAGCCGAGGTCTGCGTCGGTGAACTCCCACAGCACTTTCGACGCGGCATCCGTCTCGGTCACGACGCTGCCGGGATCGGTGACATCCAGCGCATAGTAGGCGTGGCCGCCCTTGCCGAGGCCACCGACGAGGATGGAATGCCAATTCTGGCTGCCGAAGTCGACGTCGACGACCTTTGGCGTGCTGTCGACGTAGAAATGGTGCTGGAACGGCGGCAGCGCGCCTTCCTTGAGCGTCAGCGCCGCGAGCCCCGCGTTGTCGGAGTTGCGGAACAGTACACGCGGAATGTAGGCGAATTTCTCGATGCCGTTGGTATCAGCGAAGGCGTGCAGCATGCCGTCGTTGGCGGCCGCGTAGACCATCGACAGGCGCGTCTTCGTCGCGGCCTTGAACGCCGAGTAGCCCGGGTCGGCGAACTCCTGGTACGGCAGGTTCGCCGGGCCCACGAACTTCGGCGACGCATCGACGATATCGCCCAGCGGGCTGATACGCCTTCGGAAGGAGCGCGTTGTTGCGCCTTCGTTTTGCGCACTGCCGCGGAGGTATTCGAGCACCTGCAGTCCCCGATCGGGCTTGCCGGGCGCAAGCGTGTCCTGCTGCGCGGCCGACAGGCTGTCGAACAGGAACGGAATCGCCGTGCCGTTGGTGTGCATGGTCACGATGTTGCGGTTCGTGTACCACGGATCCGGTTTCGCGAGCGTCGGCGTCAACTGGCCATAGAGCGTGTCGGACGGTGCGGTGACGTCCTTGCCGCCGCCGACTTGCCAGGGCGCTGGAGGAATCTCGTTCAGCGTCTTGGTGTCGATGACGACCTTGGACACGGTGCCACCCCAGCCCGGTTCGAACGTCACGCGATACGCGTTGGCGGTGGTGCCCGTCAGGTTGACCGACTGCAATCCCGCACCTGCGCGTGAGCCTGCGGTATTGGCGATGTCCGCGAGGATCGCGCCCATGCCCACCTTGATTTCATCGGCGGAGTCGGCGTTGACGAAGCGGCCGCGCGAGTTGACGGAGGCGTGCCACAGGTCGTCGACCCCCGACGCGTCCGGCTGGATGACCGAAGGATACGGAACGGTCCATTGCAGCGCGCCGGCAGCGAGCTGCGACTCGACGCCACTCTGGTCGCCTGCGGCGAGCTTGCCTTCAGTGCCAAGCGAGATCGCCGCGAAATTGACGTGCTGCCAGTTCGCCTTGTCCGCGGCGCTAACGCCGACGTTGTTGGTCATTCCCAAGCGCAGGTCGTTGACCCAGTAGTAGGTCGCGTAGTCGGCCGCCGAGTTGACGATCTTGTTGGATGGGTCTTCGCGATAGGGCGCCGGCCAGTCGACGCCTTGCGCCAGAATTCCCGCAAGCCATGGCGCTTCGGCATTGGTCGGCGTCGTATCGTCCTGGTCCTTCGGCGGCGTGAACGAGGGTAGCGTCTGCTGGTTGGTCAGGCCGTCCGTGAACAACATGTGCCAGTTCTTCTGGCAGGAGAGCACGATCGGATCAACGCTCGCGCCAAGGTCGACGCTCGTGCCGTTCTTGTAGTACTCGCCGACGCGCGCCATCGCGTTCAAATTCGGCGTTTCCTGGCTCATGCGGATCGAGAGCCCGAACAACTGTGTTGCCCACGAGGTCTTCTGTGCGGCCTTGAAGTCATCGACCGGCACGAACGTGGTCGTCGGATTGTTCGACAGCGTGTGCAGGCCGACGCGGAACTTGTCGTCGACGTTGAACTTGCTGGTCGTCGGATCCTTGCCGAGGAACGACAGTGAGACCACGGTCTTCACCGCCTGGATGCGGGTGCGGTAGTAGGCGAACCAATTGGCGTAGTTCTCCATTTCCTGTTCATAGGTGCGGTCGACGGTTTCGGTTCCTGTGACCTTGGGGCCGCCGGCGTTCTGCCAGTCGACGGACTTGTACGTATGCGAGTACGTGTTCGTGGCGACGAGGTCGACACGCGCGAACGCGGGGTTGGTGACGTTGTCGGTGTGGGACGCATCGGCCGGGCCGGAGCCGAACTGGTAGAAGCGCGGGAACGTGTGCGTCGTGTCCTTGAACGACTGGCAGGAGCCGGTGTTGTCGCCGTAGCCATGCCACTTGTCGCCATTGAGACCCTGCGCCTTGTCGCACCATTCGACGTTGGTCTTCCAGTAGTGGCGCGCCACCGACTTGAAGCGCGGTGTCGCCGTGCAGGCGTTCGCGCCGGTTCCGGCGGTCACCGGTGTGTTGTATTTGACGTTCGGATAGTTGAAGTTCGACGCGGTGGTGCCGTCGGCGTACGCCTTGTTGTTGTGACGGCAAACGGTTCCATTGGTGTCGGCGTCCTGACGCAGCGATTTCGACGCGTCCTGCAGCATGTCGCTGCAGACGGCGGCGCTCGCGGCAGTCGGGGCATTCGGACACCCCGGAGATGGTGAGCACGCAGCGCCCGTGACGCTGCAAGTACCCATCACCACCTGTGTCGGGCAGTTGGCGTTCGACGTGCACGCGAGTCCGGTACTGCTGCACGTTCCGGGCACGACTTGCGCCGGACAATTGGCATTGGAGGTACATACGGCATTGGTGATGCTGCACTTCTGGTTCTGCGTCGGGCAATTCGCATTCGAAGTACACGCGGCATTGGTGATGCTGCACTTCATGCCCTGCGCCGGACATTTGGTGGCCGCGTTGGCAGTCGTGCACGCGACATTGGTGATGCTGCACTTGCCATTGATCGGCGGGCACTTGGTGGCCGCATTCGCAGTCGTGCAATAAACACCCGTGTTGACGCTGCATTTTCCCTGGAGTGGGCAATTGGTCGATTGATTGGCGGTCGTGCATGTCGCTGCGCTGAGGCTGCAGGTGCCGTTGAGTGTCGGGCAGTTGGCATTCGACGTGCATGCGATCCCGGTGCTGCTGCACGCGCCCGTCGCGGGACAATTGGTGGAGGCGTTCGCCGCAGTACAGGAGGCGGCGGTAATGCTGCAGCTGCCGTTGATCGTCGGGCAGTTGGCGTTCGACGTGCAGGACGTGCCCGTTTGCACCGAACAGTTGCCGATAGCCGGGCACTGCGTGCCGGCATTCGCCGGTTGGCACGCGGCTCCGGATTTGCTGCACGAGCCGTTCTTGTCCGGACAGTTGGCGCTGGATGTGCACACGGTGCTGGTGTCGATGCTGCACTTGCCCGCTGCCGCGCAACCCGCATTGTTGAGGCAGGAGGTACCGGTGAGCGTGCAGCTGCCGGGTATCGTCGTGCACACGGCGGCGGCGTTCGCCGAGGTGCAGGTGGCGCCGCTGATCGTGCACTTGCCGGCGGTCGTTGTCGTGCAGGTCGGCGGCGGGCACGTGGTCTTCAGCGAGCACGTGCCGCATTCGGGACCGACGCAAGTATTGCAACCTGGCGGGTCGAACGCCGTCGTGCAGGAGCCCGGCGGCGGATCGACGCACGTCGTATTCGAGGTGATGTTGTCGCAGGTTTGCGGCTTGACGTTGTTGCAGGACTGCGGGCTGGTGGCGCAAGTCTGCGTCTGGAACCCGTTGCAGCTTTGACCTGCGATATTGGCGCAGGTCTGTGTCTGCGTCCCGTTGCAGGTCTGCGCCGTGATGCCGGCGCATGTCTGCGTCGTCGAGGAGTTGCAGACCTGCGTTTGCGTGATGTTGTTGCAGGTCTGCGTCTGGTAGCCGTTGCAGGTCTGTGCGGTGCCGCCACCACAGGTCTGGGCGTTGCCGCCACCACAGGTCTGCGCCGTCGACGTTGCGCTGCACGTCTGCGCCGTGCTCGAATAACCGTTGCAGGCCTGCGGGATTGTCGGTCCCGTCTTCGGCCAGTTGGCAGCGCTGGTGTCGCACCACAGCACGTTGTCGTTCTCGTAGAAATACTTGCTGTCCTGCGCTCCGGTCCACGCGGCGCTCAGCGCCTTGGTCGACGGATCGACCTTGGTGTAGGCGATCGACATGCCGATCGTGTACTTGCCGGCAGCGGCATTGTTGTTGTCGCTCGCGTAGCCCAGGTTGTAGAACGGATTGATACCCGCAGGCACCCATGGATACGCGTAGTCGCCATCGGCGGAAGCGGTCGCCGAATCCGCCGCGGTCGGACCCGAACCGTTGGTGCGGCAATGCGCGGGATCGTTCTCCAAGCCGACGTTCCAGTCGGAATTGCACCACTGACCTACCTTGACGGTTGCCGTCAGGTCGACCCTGCGCACTGTCGCAGCCCACGGGTCGACGGGCACCTGCGTCCAGGTCGCCGTGTTGACGGCGTTCATGCTGTCGAAGCTCGTGCCGTCGTCGTGCGCAGGCGGCTCGTACGTCAGCATGGGGTTGTAATACATGTGGTTCAGCGCGTTGTTGTGCGCCGGCGCCGGCCACAGCTTCCAGTAGCCGTACGCGCCATACGGCGTGTTCGAATTGATGTCGGCGTTGGTCTGGTCGGAAAAGAGCGCCGACGAGGGATAGAGCGGAATGCCGGGGCTTGCGCCGGTGTCGACGCCGGCAGAACATTTCGGGATCGACAGATCGCAACCGGAACCCGGGCCCGCGATGTCGTAGCTGACGGGACCCGGCGAGACCGTGGCGTCCTTGTCCGAGAACGTCGTATAGGGAAAGTTGTACTGCTGGAAAATGTAGCCCGGCGTGACGTCCTTGCCGAAGCCGAACGCGGAGAAGTCGCCCGAGTATCCCGGAACACCGCAGACCGAGCTCATCGAGCCCGTGCCGTCGCGGCAATACTTGTCGATCACGTAGTCGGGGAGGAAGTCGAATAGCATCGACGTCGAGTCGTCGATCGTCATCACGATGTTCGGCTTCGACGAGTTCTTGACGTTGATTGGCTCGTCGGCGAGCGCGGTCAGCGCGGCATACGTGGGAGTTGCCACCGGCCCGAGTCCGACGAACAACGCGAGCGAGGCCGCGAGGATTCGATTGAAGCGGGATGGTTTGCGGAACGTTTTCATTTTTTTCCCCACGCGGATGCGATCATCCACGGATCATTGCCTGCACGAACGACAGTGCATTGTTCGGACCGTCGACGCGCACGGTGACACGGTAGAGCGGGTACTTGCCGACATTGATCGCTTCGTCGCCGGTGGTGGTGCCGAGCGCCTGTTTTGGCTGCATCAGCTCGCATTGCGCCTGGTTGGCCGGTGCGGGAAGCGCGAGGTCGGTCGAGCACATCCGCTGGATCACGTACTTGACGTTGTTGCCGCTATCGGAATCCGAGAATGCGGTGGGCCATCCGCCCCCCTTCTTCCACAGCACGCTCGGCACGCCTGCAGGCAGCGCAGGCTGCGCGGTCTTGTTCGAGTCCTTGGTCGGGTCAAAGGTCGCCACATAGAACTTCGGGGTCGCATCCGCCGTCGGATCGATCATGTCGCCGAGCGCGAGCTTGCTGTCGGCCGGATAGATATGGCCGATCGCTTCCTCGACGGCCCAGTTAGCCTGCAGCAGCGCCGACTGCCGGAACGCGATGTTGCCGGTGACCGACGTCGTGGTGTTGATCGAGCGCACCAGCGCGACACCGGCGAGCGACAACGCGACCATCACGATCAAGGCCACGAACAGCGCAATGCCGCGCTGGGATTTTGCGCCCGGCGGGCGACCGGAGCGCATGCGCATCGACAAAGGTCTCTTGATCGAATCCATGTTCATGTCGCTTTGTGAACGTTCCAGATGGCGTTGCGCATCGGTACGACGGTTTCGTAGACCCGGTACCGGAAGTTGCCCTTTCCCGGCGTGGGATCGAGCGATCCGGTGATCGCGGCAGGGCAGGGAATGCCGTCGCATTGGCTGAACATCGTGTAGCTGAAAGCATTGGTCGTAGGGTCGGGGCACACGTCTGCATAGGCGCACTTGTCGTACGATTCGCTGCGCACCACCAGCGCAATGCGAATCGCCTTGACGCGCGACAGGTCAACGAAGGTCTTCGAATTCAATACCGCGTTCGCGGTCCAATCCTCGGTGCCGTCGTTTGTAGCCGAGACCCACTTTTGCAGGTAGCCGGTCGCCGGATCGGCGAGGCCGTACTGCACTTTCATCACCACGACGTTGTTGGCGACGGGAACCGGCGTTACCAGCGTATCGAACGGCCTGCTTGGATTGTCGACGTCAACGTGGAACAGTTCCTGGCTGCGCAACGTGCCGTTGGCATCGACGTCGAACTGGATGCGACGCGGCGCCGCGCCCAGGTTGAGCAACGCTGAATTGCCGTCATAGGTGCCATCGCCCGGCCCGCCGTGCTTGACCGTGACATATCCGTCGGCGTCGGCAGCGGAGACGTCCGTGACTACGGCGCTCGTGCATTTGCCCGCTCCGCCCGAATCCGCGCTCGCCAGCACGACGACATCGTTCTTCTGGAAACCAAGTGGGCTCTGCACGACAAAATCCGCCGTCGAGTCGATCGTCGGCGCCGACTGGAAGTTGACCGGAGTGACGAGGCGCTCGGATGCGCCGTAGTTGACGACGAATGTGTCCGAGAGCGTGTCATCGCCGCTATCGGTGATCAGCACCGGAATCGGCCGCAATGTCGCCTTGATGTCGTTCACGAACGGGCACGCGTCGAGCGAATCCCCCGCCACGGCGATGTTCGCGCCCGCATTCGAGAATTGCAGCATCATCGTGAAACTCGAGAGCAGCCCGTTCTGCTGCGCGTCGCCGGCGCCGGTGGCGTTGCGCTTGATGCCTTCGGCGACACTGAACACCTGGTAGATGACCAGGATCGCGATCAACGAGATGACGATGCCGACCATCACCTCGACCAGGCTGAAACCACGTTGGCGTTGAGTTACGTTGCGCGAGACGTTCATGTTGTCTTGTTGCTGCCGACGACGGCAGACGTTACGTACTTGTGATAGCAATTAACATCAGAGGTGTCGCCGCCGCACTCTTTCTCGTCGCCGGGGTTCTGCCACCAGATCGAGATCACCGCCATGACACCGTTCGCCGAGTTGAGATCGGAGAACGCGATCGTGGGCGGAATCACCGCCGCGCCGGGAAGACCGGTTCCCGCCGCGGTGACCTGGTCGCTCCACGTCGTGAATCCGGTGCCGGAAGTACCGAAGTACACCTTTACATCCGTCGGGTCGTGCGCCCACATGCGACCGGCCAACGTTTCGGCGTAGTACGCGGCCTCGCCACGGTATTGCGCGTCACCGACCGCCTTGAGCGAGCGCGCCTGCAGTCCGACGATGCCCAGGATGCCGAAGGAAACGATCAGGATGGCGATCAGCGCCTCGAGAAGGAAGGCGCCGCCTTGTGCGCGACGCGAATTGGCAGGTATGTTCATTGTCATGGGCAGCCGACCGGGTCGGTGCTGGAAAAGGCTGGATCGCACATCTTCATTCCAGCAGCCACGTTCTTGGTGCCGATGAGGATGCGCAACGGGTGCGGATTGGAGATCGACGACGTCGTGACGTCGACCTGGCTGATCGCGGTGTCCTGGTGCAGCATTTGACCGAGGCCGTTGAAAACCACGTCGGTCGCGGCAGTCGGAGTCGGCGTGACGCTGGCGCGCTTTGCGCCCTCGGCGAATTTGTATTCGCGCCACGGCGTGACGTCGAAATCGTTGGTGTCGGGATCGGTCACCATGACCTGCCAGCCGTTGGTGTCGAGCACGAGCTTGGCGGGTGCATTGAGCCTGATGGCCTCGGCCTGGGCCGTGCGCAGGCCGGTGAGGATGTTTTCGGTCGCATTGCGCACTTCGGTGTTCGCAATCATGTCACCGTACATCGGCGCCGCGAGCAACGCCAGCAGCGCGACGATGACCAGCGCGATCATCATTTCGATCAGCGTGAACCCGGATTGGAGGCGCGCTCGCATGATGCTCAGCCGCACGAGCCATCCTTGCGTGTCGCCCAGCATGTGCTGCTCGATGTCCATCCGCTGGGCCCGGCTGAGGTCTTGGCTTCCTTCTGGTCGACCGTGTAGACGAACGCCGTATCCATGCCGTTCGCAGAATCTCCGGTTGCCTTCAATGCATACGCAGTGGCGGATTCGCCCGAGCAGCTCAAAGTGAACGCCTTCACCTGCGCCTGGATCGACGCCTTGAACTGGTCACAACCACCGACGTACGTGCGGTTGTCGAGGAACCACTGCTCCATTCTTGTTCGCCAGTTCGACAACCCCGTCGTCGCCTCGATGATCTTCGAGCGCTGGATGTACTGGAAATAGCTCGGCAGTGCGACGGCCGCGAGAATGCCGACGATCACGACGACGATCAGCATTTCGATCAACGTAAAACCGCCTGCGCGGCGTGGACGACTGGACATGGAAAGCTCCCCTTTGGACGCGTGCACTGTATTGAATCCATGCCGCGGCGGGGAATCGTGCTGACCAGTGGCAGGCGTCGGGGAATGGACGGCGTCGCTAATGGAGCATTCCGCTCGTGCCAAATAAATCAGCAGGTTACGCGCTCAACCGCATGTGTCGTGCGTATTTTCGATGCGCACTCTACCGGAGTTTGCGAGCACGACTTGCACGGCGTCCAAGCCCGGCCGGCACAGCGTGAACGTGCCCATTTGCAGGCCTCCGTTCAGGAGCCGCGGATGACCATAAGGTGTGTACGACACGAGGTCTGCGACCGGCTTGTTGCCGCGGATGGTGATGCCATCGGGTGCAGCGGGCTCGACGCGGATGGGCGGGTCGTCATCGTCGGGTTGGCCGGTCAATCCGGGGTCGGCATGGATGAGCCATCCTGCGTCGAAACCGCCCGTTTTGGCGCAATGGGCACGATCGAAGGACTTGCAGACATTTACGCGCGTATTGCGCTTGATAGCCTCCGATCGCGCGAATTGGAGGGCCCAGGCAAGCATCTGCGCCTCGCTGTGAAGACGGTAATAGCTCAGGAAGTTGCCGTAGGCCGGTACCGCCATGACCGTGACGATACCCATGATTGCCAGGGTCACGAGCGTTTCAGTCAACGTGAAACCGTGTGTACTTGAATCCAATCGATGATCGCGCACCATCGGGAAATCCTACGAGCGGCACACAGTTGTTGCCTTCAGATCAATGGCCTAGGTCATCAGGACGATTGACCAGCGGTGGTCGTTGCATGGGACAGAAACTGCCGCACGACCTCGAGCCATTCGCCAGCCGCGTCGCAATCACATGCTCTTGACGTCAGTTTGTTTAGGTCTAATATATTCATTCAGAAAGTATTCAAGGAAAATCAGGCGTCAATGCGCATGCTCTGCATCGGTGGCGGGCCCGCTGGCCTGTACGCGGCATTGCTGCTCAAGCGCGCGGATCCGCGGCACGTCGTGCGCGTCGTCGAGCGCAACAAGCCTTACGACACGTTCGGCTGGGGCGTGGTGTTCTCCGACGCGACACTCGACAACCTGCAGGCGGCGGACGCCGAAAGCGCGAGCGAGATCGTCGGCGCCTTCAATCACTGGGACGACATCGACGTCCACTTCAAGAGACGCACGGTTACATCCGGCGGCCACGGCTTCTGCGGCATCGGCCGCAAGCGGCTGCTCAACATCCTCCAGCATCGCTGCGAAGCGCTCGGCGTCGAGCTCGTGTTCGACAGCAACGTCGACGACGAAGTCGCGCTCGCAGGTGATTTCGATGCCGACGTGATCGTTGCGGCCGATGGCTCGAACAGCCGCATCCGCACGCGCTACGCCGCCGCGTTTCGCCCCGACATCGACATGCGCCAGTGCCGCTTCGTCTGGCTCGGCACGCGCAAGCGGTTCAAGGCGTTCACGTTCGCGTTCGAGCAGACGCCGTTCGGCTGGTTCCAGGCGCATGCGTACCAGTACGACGGCGACACGTCGACGTTCATCGTCGAGGCGCCCGAGGATGTGTGGCTGCGCGCCGGCCTCGACAAGATGTCGCAGCCGGAGAGCATCGCGTTCTGCGAGCGCCTCTTCGCCGACTATCTCGATGGCGAGCCGCTGCTGAGCAACGCGACGCACCTGCGGGGGTCGGCGATGTGGATCCGCTTCCCGCGCGTGATCTGCGAGCACTGGACGCACAACGTGCGCGTCGGCGCTCGCGACGTGCCGATCGTGCTGATCGGCGATGCCGCGCACACCGCGCACTTTTCGGTGGGATCGGGAACCAAGCTCGCGCTCGAGGATGCGATCGTCCTTGCCCGCAACCTCGCCGCATTGCCGATTCGCGGGGCGCTCGCCGCCTATGAAGCCGAGCGCAGCGTCGAAGTGCTCAAAATCCAGAATGCGGCGCGCAATTCCACCGAATGGTTTGAGAACGTCGACCGCTACAGCGGCTTCGAGGCGGAGCAGTTCGCGTACAGCCTGCTGACGCGCAGCCAGCGCATTTCGCACGAGAACCTGCGCCTGCGCGACGCCGCGTTCGTCGACCGCCTCGAGTCGTGGTTCGCGCCGGACGCGAAAGCGGTGCCGCCGATGTTCACGCCGTTCAGGCTGCGCGACGTGACGCTCGCCAACCGCATCGTCGTGTCGCCGATGGCGCAGTACTCGTGCGTCGATGGCGTGCCTGACGACTACTACCTGGTGCATCTGGGCAGTCGCGCGCACGGTGGCGCGGGCCTCGTTTTTACCGAAATGGTGTGCGTGTCGGCGCAAGGGCGGATCAGCCCGGGTTGCGCCGGCCTTTACAACGATGCGCAGCGCGACGCATGGAAGCGAATCGTCGACTACGTGCACACGCGCACGCCGGCGAAGATCGCGCTGCAGCTCGGTCACTCCGGCGCCAAGGGTTCGACGCAATTGGGTTGGGAATCTCCCGACGAGCCGCTGCCAGACGACAACTGGCCGCTGATCGCGCCGTCGGCAGTGCGCTACGGCGCGCAGAACCAGGTGCCGGCGGCGATGACGCGCGCCGACATGGATCGCGAGCTCGCGCATTTCGTGCGCGCCACCGAGCGCGCCGTCGAATGTGGATTCGACTGGCTGGAATTGCATTGCGCGCACGGCTACCTGTTGTCGGCGTTCCTGTCGCCGCTCACCAACCTGCGCGACGACGAATACGGCGGCGACATCGTCGCGCGCTGCCGCTTTCCGCTGGAAGTGTTCACGGCGATGCGCGCGCTATGGCCGTCGGATCGCCCGATGTCGGTGCGCATCTCGGCGCACGACTGGTGCGCCGGCGGCAACACCGGCGATGACGCGGTGGCGATCGCGCGCCTGTTCCGCGATGCCGGCGCCGACCTGATCGACGTGTCGTCGGGCCAGACGACGCGAAACGCCAAGCCGGTGTATGGCCGCATGTACCAGACCCCGTTCGCCGACCGCATCCGCAACGAAGTCGACATCGCGACGATGGCGGTCGGTGCGATCTACGAGCCCGACCACGTCAACAGCATCATCATGGCGGGGCGTGCCGATCTATGCGCGATCGGCCGGCCGCACCTGGCCGATCCGTACTGGACGCTGCATGCGGCCGCCGCGCTCGGCTACCACGACATTCCGTGGCCATCTCAGTACCTTTCCGGCAAGGCGCAGCTCGAGCGCAATCTCGCGCGCGCCGCCGAAGTGCCCGCGCCATGAACGCACCATCTACGCCGCTGGCGGGCATTCACGCGGTGGTGACGGGCGGGGCGCGCGGCATCGGCTTCGCCGTCGCAACGCGGCTGGCGGCGATGGGCGCGTCGTTGACGCTGGTCGGCCGCGACCGCGAACGGCTGTTCGCGGCGATCGCCGAGCTGCCGGGCGCCAATTGCGACGCGCAGGTCTGCGACGTCGGCGACGAAGCGGCGGTGGCGCGGACCTTCGCGTCGATCGACCGCGTGCGGAACATGGCGATCCTCGTCAACAATGCCGGGGTCGCGAAGAGCGCCAAGTTCGCGCGCACCGACCGCGCGCTGTGGGACGAGATGCTGCGCATCAACCTCACCGGCGCCTACCTGTGCACGCACGCGGCGATGCCGGCGCTGCTGCAGGCGCCCTGGGCGCGCGTCGTCAACGTCGCGAGCACCGCGGGACTCGCAGGCTACCCGTACGTCACCGCTTATTGCGCCGCCAAGCACGGGCTCGTCGGCCTGACGCGCGCGCTGGCGCAGGAGCTCGCCACGACACGCGTCACCGTCAACGCGGTGTGTCCTGGGTATACCGACACCGATCTCGTGCGCGACGCGGTGTCGAACGTGGTGGCGCGCACCGGCAAGAGCGAGCAGGAGGCGCGCACGTCGCTGGCGTCGCGCAATCCGCAGGGACGCCTGGTGACGCCGGATGAGGTCGCGGCGAGCGTCGCGTGGCTGTGCCTGCCCGAATCGCAGGCGATCACCGGACAGGCGATCGCCGTGGCCGGTGGCGAGGTGGGAAGCGGATGAGCGAACTGCATACTCCCGTACAGGCTGCCGCCAGCGACGCCGAGTCGCGACTCGCCGCGCACGACCACGACGCGCTGCGGCTGTGGCTGCGGCTTTTCACATGCACGGCGATGATCGAGGGCGAGGTGCGCGTGCGCCTGCGCGAGCAGTTCGCGATGACGCTGCCGCGCTTCGACCTGATGTCGCAACTCGAGCGCTACCCGGACGGGCTCAAGATGGGCGAGCTGTCGCGGCGGATGATGGTGACGGGCGGAAACATCACCGGCCTCACCGACCTGCTGGTCGCGGAAGGACTGGTCGAGCGCCGTCCCATCGCCGGCGACCGGCGCGCGCACGCGGTGTGCGTGACGGCCAAGGGAAGGCAATCATTCGACGTGATGGCGAAGGCGCACGAAGGCTGGATCGTCGAGCTGACCGAAGGCGTCGCCGCGCCCGAACGCGAAGCGCTCAACCGGCTGCTGGGTACCCTCAAGCAAGCGGTTGCGGCGAAGCTCGCCGGCACAGGAGACAAGCGATGACCACGCCACAGGTTGCGAGGTCGCTGCGCGACTATCGCGCGCGCCACTTCGACTACGCATGCGACGCCGACGGCAAGGTGGCGACGATCATGCTCGACCGGCCGCAGAAGAAGAACCCGCTGACGTTCGAGTCGTACGCCGAATTGCGCGATCTCTTTCGCGCGATGGTGTACGCCGACGACGTCAAGGCGGTGGTCATCCGCGGCGCCGGCGGCAATTTCAGCTCCGGCGGCGATGTCCACGAGATCATCGAGCCGCTGACCCGCAGCGACACGACTCAGTTGCTTGCGTTCACGCGCATGACCGGCGACCTCGTGAAAGCGATCCGTCATTGCCCGCAACCGGTGATCGCCGCCGTCGACGGCATTTGCGCAGGCGCCGGCGCGATGGTCGCGCTCGCCGCCGACGTGCGATTCGGCGCTCCGCATGCGAAGACCGCGTTCCTGTTCGTGCGTGTCGGACTCGCCGGCGCCGACATGGGCGCGTGCGCGTTGCTGCCGCGCACGATCGGCCAGGGTCGCGCGACGGAACTGCTGCTCACCGGACGCACGATGGATGCCGAAGAGGCGCTGGGCTGCGGATTCTTCAACCGCGTCGTCGCCGCCGACGATCTGCACGCCGCCGCGGCGGCGTTCGCGCGCGAGCTCGCCGACGGTCCGACCTTCGCGCACGCGATGACCAAGAAGCTGCTGCACCAGGCGTGGGCGATGGATCTCGACGCCGAGATCGAGGCCGAGGCGCAGGCGCAGGCGATCTGCATGCAGACCGAGGACTTCCGGCGTGCGTACCGCGCATTCGCGGCCAAGACGCGGCCGAAGTTCGAGGGCAACTGATGCGCGGCGATCATCTCGACTGGCCGTTCTTCGACGACTCGCATCGCGCGTATGCGGCGATGGTCGATGGCTGGTGCGTTTCGCAGGGCGATCCTGCACATCCTGCGGCGCGCGATGCCGTCGATCGCGCATGCAAGGACGCGGTGAGGACGATGGGCGACGCGGGGCTGCTGCGCCAGTGCGTGCCGCAGGTGGGGGGTGGAGCGCGCGCGTCGGTCGATTCGCGCAGCGTGTGCATCGCGCGCGAGCGTCTCGCCTATCACGACGGGCTCGCCGATTTCGCATTCGCGATGCAGGGCCTGGGCAGCGGCGCGATCGCACTCGCGGGCAGCGATGCGCAGCGCGCACGCTGGCTGCCTTCGGTGGCCGAGGGCCGCGCCATCGCTGCGTTCGCGCTGTCGGAACCGGGCGCAGGCTCAGACGTCGCGGCATTGACGACGCGTGCGCTGCGCGATGGCAACGGCTGGGTGCTCGATGGCGAAAAGACGTGGATTTCGAATGGCGGAATCGCCGATTTCTACTGCGTGTTTGCGCGCACTTCCGACGCGGGCAGCCGCGGCATTTCGGCGTTCGTCGTGCCGGCGGATGCGCGCGGACTTGCCATCGCCGAACGCCTCGACGTCATCGCGCCGCACCCGCTGGCGCGCATCGCGTTCGATGGTTGCCGGATTCCTGCCAATGCGCTGCTCGGCGCCGAGGGCGAAGGGTTCAAGCTGGCGATGCGCACGCTCGACATCTTTCGCGCGTCGGTCGCCGCCGCTGCGGTCGGCTTCGCGCGACGCGCGCTCGACGCGGCCGTCGCGCAGGCGCGCTCGCGGACGATGTTCGGCGGCAAGCTCGCCGACTTGCAGTTGACGCAGGTGGCGCTGGGCGACATGGCAACCGCGATCGATCGTTCGGCGTTGCTCACCTATCGCGCCGCATGGCTGCGCGACGTGAAGGGCGTGCGCACGACCCGCGAGGCGGCGATGGCCAAGCTCGAGGCCACCGAATCGGCGCAGCGCGTGATCGACGCGGCGCTGCAACTTCATGGTGGGGCGGGCGTCCAACAAGGCAACGTTTGCGAGCGGCTCTATCGCGACATCCGCGCGTTGCGCATCTACGAAGGCGCATCCGAAGTGCAGCGGCTGGTCATCGGCCGAAACGTGCTCGCGGAGAGCAACGGATGAGAACCCACGTGAGGTTATTGCCCCTTCCGCAGTCGTCATTGCCGCCTCCGCAGCCGTCATTCCCGCCTCCCCAGTCGTCATTCCCGCGAAAGCGGGAACCCAGTGTCGTGCGCGGAAAGACGCTGGGTTCCCGCTTTCGCGGGAATGACGGCATGGAGTGGCGCACGACGCCGGGTTCCCGCTTTCGCGGGAATAACGGCATGAAGCGGCGCACGACGCTGGGTTCCCGCTTTCGCGGGAATGACGGCATCGGGCGGCGCACGACACTCGGT